>JBBQHB010000031.1:0-48802 GCA_038323575.1 Bacteroidales bacterium
GCCAAATGTACCACGAGAAAAGTGTCCGGCTTGCTCCGGAATCACTGTCCGCCTTCGTCCGGAATGAGTGTCCGCTTTAAAACGGAATCATTGTCCGCCTTCGCCCGGAATGGGTGTCCGTTTTGATCCAGATTTTGCACAATCTATAAAACAATCAATTACCTTATGGAATGTTGGGAGGTACTGCAAAACCAATAGGCTATTTTTTGGAACTACTTAATGAAAATGAAATCATGAGCATTAATTCTCGTGGCCTTATGTAATAATGGCTCTCAATAATTGAAATATCACCGTAAAAAAAATCAACTACCTGCATAGAGTTAAATAGGTTGTTGCACCTAATTCTGTATTCCAGTTTGCTATTAGCGGGTTTATAGGTATAGCCCAAATTGGCGAACAATCCATTATTACCCAGTTTAAGCTGTTGCCCATAATTGTAATATTCAAGATTTGCCCCAATCCAATGCAAGGGTGAAGGATAATAGTACAAATCCAATTTATGCACTTGCCCAAGTATAGTATTATCCGACTGTAGGTTCCATTGTTTGGTACGGCTCAATTTAACATTATAGTCTATACCAATGTTTTTCAAGCCATTAATTCCGACAGATGGCTGAATGAGCCAAATTTGATTGTGAGTCCATCCTTGTATCTGGTTTAACAAGTATTCGTAGTGGGTATTCGAGTATTGACTTTTGAGAGAAAGACTAATTTTCTGATTGGGCGTAATATAACTGTTGGTTAGGGTAAAGCTGTTCGAGATTAGCTGATTACTGAGCCGAACCGCGTCGAAAAAGAATAACCCGTCACCGGCAGTCGCATTACGTGTGATCAAGTCTTGGGTGGTCTGATTATGTGACCACGAAGCTACCGTGAAGAAGCCTACAATAGGATTTTTGTATTCCAACTGCATGGAACCCATAAATATACGTTTACTATTTAGTTTATCCGAATAGCGGAGCATGGAATGATAGTCTTTTACTACATAACCTTGAGCCAATTGGCCGGCATCTCCCAGTCGTGAGGTATATCCAACGGAGCCATCAACCGACCAAAATTTCAAAAAATCATAATCAAGCCAAAATCTGGGGCTGAAAAGTAATCGTTGGGTTGGTTCAATTGACTGGTGGACATGGTCTTCCATTTGGTATAAAATAGCCCGGACAGGCATTGCCAGACCAAAGCGCAGATTCTCTTTCTTAAAATTAATCCGTTCGTTCAGGTAGAATTCAACGTTATTCCACGTGAAATTATTCTTCAAACTATCGATATCCAAACTGATTTGCTCTTTTTCTATTGAAGTCTGGTAATGCCGGAATTCGAAATTCAAACCAGGCTCCGTATCGAACGACCAAAGTTTATGCATCAAGGTAAACCGCAGGTATTGCTTCCCGGAAAACTCGTTCATCCGGTATTGCTGTATGGTTTCAGCATAGGCGTTACCCTGATTCAGAAAGTCAGGGAATACTCCCGGCGATAAAGAGAGTTGTTGCGGCGAGTTGTTCAGATTAAGCATGGAATAAATTCTGAAAAAATGATCGCCGACCGGCAATAGCAGATCAAACAGATTGGAAACCGATGCACTGGGCGTCTCTGCCTTTTTCCGCTGAATAGCCGGATTTTCTATCATTCCGGATTCCTGATCCCAGAAACGATTGATCCAAAATTTTTCTTTCAAATATTTTTTCAATACATTTTGTGTCAGCGTAAAACCTGCACTTAAACTAGTATTGTAATAATTATTAGCAATCCGTTCATTTAGCAAATAGTCGCCATTTGGTAAGTGGTAAATACTATTAACCTCTCCGTTTTGCTTTTGGTGATCATGATAGAATGATGTCGTGAATTTGAGTTCAGTCTGTTCGCTAATTTTTAGGAGGTGATTGAACGATATCAATTGGGCATTGTTATCCAAATAACGTTTACGGTCGATCTGAGGAGCAGAAATGCCCCCTATCCCAACCAGTTTAGGTTTCTGGGAAACAACTTCATCTAGCTGACCCTCTGCGAATTGCGGGGATAGGTTTTGTGTGTTCAGGTCTTCCCCTGTGTTGTTCGCTTGCAACGAAGCTATTGTTTGTTTCTTCCGGGCAAACATCATGGGTGTCGCATTGACAAAATGCAACAGCGCGGGAAGTCCGGCCCCAACCTGCATGGTCCCTGTCAATGCAATATTTTTCTTTAATTTTAGATTTATGGAAGTGCTATTTGAAAATACTTTGGATTCCAGAATTTTGATCGGCTGGTGGTTTTCAAGCACTTCTACTGCCCCGACATCTTTGTACGGAAGGTTCTTGTTGGCAATGGAGTACCTGTTTTCAAGCAAATCCATCCCCTCGATGTAGTATTTTTGAATGGGCTTTCCTTGGTAATAGACCTGTCCCTCGGAAGTAACTTCGAAACCGGGCATTTTACCGATCACATCTCCAATGGACTGATCTTTTACCTGAGCAAATTTCCCCACCAGGTAGGTTATCGTATCTTTCTTCCCGGTAATGGCGCGGGCATTCACGTTGACTTCCCTGATTTCGTGGACAGTCGGCGGTAAAACAAAATTGAGTGCCTGGCTGCGGTTGGCGATGTTTACAGTCGTGTCACGGTGTGTCATGGACCTGACTGAAACCCCTACCGAATCTGCGTCGGAGTGGAATTCGATCCTGAAAACTCCTTTCTCGTCCGTAATGGCATAAGATATAATACGGTTGGCATTGTTCTTCGGATGGACCAATATGCTAAGTCCGGGAATGCCGCTCTTGTCCGGGGATACTGCCCGGCCGCTGACAACCGTCTGGGCTTTGCCAAAGATCGTTATGCACAATGCGGTCAGTATCAGTAGGTATTTCAAGAGGTTCAGGCTTAGAATTTCTCGATGAAATTGTTAATTGTCTTCAGCCGGTGCATTACCGCCGATTTTGCCTCTTCGCTGTTACCAGTTATCCTTCCACTTTGAAGATTTCCATAGATTCTTACCATTTTATTCTTCATGATTTTATTGTAATCTTCGGCCGTAATATCAACAAAACTTACGGATTGAAGCGTAATCGGCTGGTTATAGGTTACCTTTTTTATGGAGTTGAGCGTAAAACAGTGCTGCTTCTTTGTGTCGCTGATTTTAAGGATCAGGCCCGGTAAACCATTGAACTTGTAAGGGCCGTCAGATAATGGAATTTGAGGCGAATACCAGGCAACCCAATTCCTGCCAGCATAGGAAACATATGCCTTTAGGCAGGTATATCCCAGAATAACCGTGTCTTTTTGCGTATTAAGCTTCCAATTCATCTTCATGGGTTGTTCTACCTTATAAAATTTATGATCATCATAGTCTATTAATATCATCATCCCATTACCGGGATAGTTTTTATAAATAGTATACAATGACATGAGACTACCACGCATTCCACTTACTGAATTTGAATACATATTCATTAATAAATGAGGATCGAGATTTCTATCTTGATTAAGATACAAAATTGAATCTGTAATAACATTGATAAGACAAATAAACTTCGAAAAGTGGGAACCTATATGCAAAACCATTTGATCACTTTTCAAGGAATATTGATTGCTGCTATCTTGTAAAAACTCGTAATTGTAAGTGCATAACCACTTCGTTGTGTCGATAGGTAGGAGTTCCTTCGTTTCGGACTTCTGAGCATAAATGTTAAGCGTTATGAGCACAAATAGTAATGTGGAAAGGCAATTTTTTTTCATCGGTTTGGTCTTAAGAATTTGAATAATTTAAGAAAGGGTACTAAGCCAAAAAATTGAGTCAGTACCCTTTTAATCTAGTTATTCGAAATAACACAAAGCAATGTACGCTTCTATCATTTCGGCTTTTCTTTCCGCCTCACTTTCACCACAAATAAGGACATTCCATTGTTGTCCACAGCATCCGAGTCTTTCAGTACTACATTGCATTACAGCATTAGATGTTTTACTTAACCCAAATGATAAAACAAGCATCAACAATCCAATTTTTATTATTCTTTTCATGATATAATTTTTTTTACGATTGATCTCAATATTTACAGCTATTTTTGAAATGCACAAATATTGCCCCTGTATAAGCAATTAATGGCTCGCTCCTGAAAGATGGTAGGTTCCAACTTTTTGGCCGCACCGGTGAGCAGCATGTACCCGGCGAGTTTTCGAGACGCAGCAGGGTTTTTGGGATCCGGTGCGGCCTTTCAGATAAATTTGTTGATGGGCATACGATGTAGGTTATCTATTAGGTGGAGCAAATGCCAGGTTTAAGGATCTCGGGCATTTCTACAAGTTAGTACCAAAAGTAGGTAAAAGGTACCCCCCCCCCTTTGTGTTAAAAAATGTTAATCGTCAACATTAAAATTAAAGATCAACAATTATTAACTTCTTAAAGTCCATTGATCTTGATAGGCAACTGTACAATTTGCGTTTCACGCTCATTTGGGCTTAATCAAGTATCGTCATGTTCAGCACGGTCGATATCAGAATGTATTTCAAGTGGCTCAAACTTAGGATTTCTCAATAAAGTTGTTTCTCGAAATTATGCCATGCATGGCCTGCGCTTTTGCCTCTTCGCTATTGCTGGTTATTGTCCCGTTCTGCAGACTTCCGTACAATCGCATTAAATCATTCCGCTTGGCTTTGATGTAATCTGCGGCGGTAATATCCACAAACTTCCTGGTTTGCTTCAAAATCGCCTGATTATAGGTCACTTTTTTGATTGCATTGACGGTAAAGCTGTGCTGGTTCTTTGTGTCGCTGATTTTCAGGATCAGCCCCGGTAAACCGTTGAACTTGTATGGGCCCTCACTGATAGGAATTTGCGGGGAATACCATGCAATGTAATCTCTTCCGCCATAAGTTGTATAGGCCTTTTGGCAGTTAAATCCTAAAATGACAGAATCCTGCTGGTTATCCAGTTCCCAAATCATCTTCATCGGTTGTTCCAACTTATAGAATAGGTGGTTACCATAGGCGGTAAAAAATATCGATCCTATGGCCGGATAGTTTTTATAGATACCGTAAGCGGCCAAAAGGCTTCCGGGAATAGCCCGATACATCGCTTTGGACAGAAGTTGAGCAAAATTCTCAAGTCCGATACCCTGGTTATAATAACGGAGAGAATCACCGATTAATGTATTCCAAGGAGAAAATTTTGAAAGGTGTGAACCTATTTGCAGGACCATTGCATTATTCTTAACCGAATTCCTGTTGGTACTGTCTTCCATTAAATTATAGTTGTATTGGCACAACCATTTTGTCGAATCGAGGAGCTGAATCTCTTGTGCAAAAGTGTTAAGCGTAAAAGGCACAAAAAGAAGCATGAAAAGACTTGTTCTTTTCATCCGTAAATAATTAGTTTTTTAATTGTCGGATGGAACTCGCATATGAGATTTTCATCCGTGTTTGTGTTTTGCGAACATGCTCGTTTCATTTTGTTGATTTTTCAGTAGATTTATATGTCTCGATAAAATTGTTTTTGGTCATTATTCTATGCATTGCCTCTGCTTTTGCCTCTTCCTTGCTGCTGATTACCGTTCCGTTGGACAAATTTTCGTAGAGCCGCATCAAATCAATCCTCTTGGCCTTCACATAATCTTCGGCGGTAATATCCTCGAAACTGCGGGTTTGCATCAAAATCGGTTGGTTGTAGGTCACTTCTTTGATGGCATTGAGAGCAAAGCAGTGCTGCTTCCTGGTGTCAGATATTCTAAGGATCAGCCCCGGCAAACCGTTGAACTTGTAGGGACCATCAGGCAAGGGAATTTGTGGTGAGTACCAGGCCACCCAATCCCTTCCGGCATAGGTGATGCAGGCTTTTTGACAGTGAAATCCCAGAATGACCGTGTCGGCCTTCGCTTCCAGTTTCCAATTCATCCGCATCTTTTGTTGTACCTTGTAATACTTGTCGTCAAAAGCCGTAAATGACATCATTCCTCTGCCGGGATGATTTTTATAGATTCTGTACATTGCAATGGTACTGTTTCGAACTCCTTTTAGCGATTTTCGAACCTCCGCTACAGCCGTATTTATATCGAGATTTCTACCCTGTGTTAAATACGTGGCTGAATCTGTAATGAAAAAGGATTCACACGAAAATTTCGACAAGTGGGAGCCAATTTGTAAAAACATCAGATCATTTCTAAAAGAATATTTATTGGTACTATCCACCAGAAATTCGTAATTGTAGGTGCATAGCCACTTGGTAGAGTCTATAGGCTGGAGATCCTGGGAAAAAGAATTTAGCGTTAAAAACATAATAATGAACGAAAAATATGATTTGATTTTCATGGATATTGATTTGATTATTAAACTTTCGGGTAAATTAAAGGGTGCCATGCTAACAATTTTTTAATGATCAAATTTTTATATTCACGGTAAATTTGAAATACACAAATAGTGCACCGCGCAAGCAATATAAGGCAGACCCATTGAAAGATGGAAGGATGCCAACTCTCTAGCCGCACCGGTGGGTCAAACCCGGCAGAATTTCGACGCTCTGGCAGGGCAAGTAATCCGGTGCGGCTTATAAAACGAACTTATTGATGGCCGGAATAAGCACAATTTTGCTGTACATAAGGTGATTTTTATTTGGGTGTACTGATTAGGTGATTTTTAGTATGTTCGAAACTATATCTTTTCCACGACAAACCCAAATTTATTTTCAGGACTACCCCCCCCCTAAAAAATTTACATAATTGATAAACAGCAATATAGATTGTACATGTTTGATAACAGGAATAATAATTCAAAAATAGGGGTAACCATTTTTCTGAATGTAGAATTAACTTTTCAATGGGAATTATATCTTTTTGCAGATTCAGACCATCCTGTCTGATAATTTCCACATTCACCACAATTCATCAACAAATTAACACATCAACACATCAACACATCAACTCATCAGTACAGTTTTTAGTTGATAACTTATCCCGACACCTGGTTGCCAGCAAATTTTTTTCTCTTATTTTTGGGGGATCGTTAAGGTCAACATTCTGCATGGAACATTACATCGTATCAGCCCGCAAATATCGTCCCGACACCTTTACTTCGGTGGTTGGCCAGCCGTCCATTACTTCGACGCTCAAAAATGCGATCCGGAGCAATCACCTGGCCCATGCTTATTTGTTCTGCGGTCCGAGGGGGGTTGGCAAAACTACCTCCGCGCGCATTTTTGCCAAAACGATCAATTGTCTGAATCTTTCTTCTGATTCTGAACCATGTAACAAATGTGAATCTTGCGTCTCATTCGGTGAAAACCGTTCCTACAATATCCACGAACTGGATGCAGCCTCCAACAATTCGGTGGAAGATATCCGTTTGCTGGTCGACAAAGTGAGAATACCCCCGCAAATAGGCAAATACAGCGTGTATATTATCGATGAGGTTCACATGCTGTCATCCGCGGCGTTCAACGCCTTTCTGAAAACGCTGGAAGAACCTCCTGCGCATGCCATTTTTATCCTGGCAACCACCGAAAAACACAAAATAATACCGACGATTCTCTCACGCTGCCAGATCTACGATTTCAACCGGATCAGTATTTCAGACATTGAAAAACACCTGCTCGAAGTTGCTGGCAAAGAAAAGGTAACAATAGAACCGGAAGCTTTAAACGTGATTGCGCAAAAAGCCGACGGCGCCATGCGTGATGCACTTTCCATCTTTGACCAGGTTGTTAGTTTCTGCGGAGACAAGGTAACCTACCGGGATACCATTGCGAATCTGAATGTCCTCGATTATGATTACTATTTTAGGTTGACAGATGGTTTTATCAAGGGGGATGTACCGAATAATCTTATGATATTTAATGAGATACTGTCGAAAGGATTTAATGCGCATCATTTCATTACCGGTCTTTCCCAACATTTACGCGACCTGCTGATATGTCGTGATATTGTAACTCTGCCTTTGCTGGAAGTCGGCGGTGAAATCAAAGACCATTACAAGAAACAGGCGGCGCAGTGTTCGGAAGATTTTCTCACTGCAGCGCTGATCATTGCATCAGATTGCGATATTCAATACAAAAACTCCTCTAACCAGCGGTTTTTGGTTGAACTGGCACTTATCAGGTGTGCTCAATTGGTGGAGCAGTTAAAAAAAAAACAGTTGACGAAGCAGTAAACTGTCTTTGGTTTTTGCCTGTTTTTGAAGGAATTGTTGCTGCTGCCCTGCCAAAAAAAGAGGTTGTAACACCGGCACAACCTTCGGTAACCCAGCCACAACCTGCATTGTCTGTCCCATTATCCCCTGAAGCACCGGTAAGTCTTATCACCGATACCGATAGAAGGAACAAACGTCTGCGGAGTGAGAATCTCTCGACCCCCTCAATTTCCGGAATGCTGAACGGAACCGGTTCGCCAGGTGTTTCTGAACCGGATCCCCGCCTCTCTAAAGAGGTAAAACTGCTGAAAGAGGAATTATTTGATGCAGGCCAACTGACAAAAGCATGGAAAGATTTTGCTGAAACGGTGGATGCTGCCCAATTGAGATCTGCACTTTCTGTCAGGGAGCCGGTTATACATGACAACTTCTGCGTCGTATACAATCTTGACAATGAGGTTCAGCGGCAGCGTATCACCCAGGATCTGAAGCCGAAATTGCTGGCTTATTTGCACAAAATCATGCACAACGATCATATCACCGTTGAATTCAACGTCACTGAAAATCTGGAAGAGATTATTAATAAGCCTTATACGGATCAGGAAAAATTCAATACCCTCGCGGCAAAATATCCGATTCTTGGTCAGATGAAAAACCGTTTTGGATTGGATTTTGAATGAAGCGCCCTTTTTTCATCGATTTAAGCAACCGGAATCTTGTTACTCACCCATTATTTTGTACTTTTACGGATCCAAAAAATAAAAGAATAATAATTAGGAATAAATGCAAAAAATCAAAGTATTAAACCCCGTAGTAGAACTTGACGGGGACGAAATGACCCGGATAATCTGGAAAATGATCAGAGAGCAATTGATTTTGCCCTATTTGGATATCGATATAAAATATTATGATCTGGGTTTAGAATACCGGGACCAGACAGACGACCAGGTTACCATTGATGCCGCCTATGCCATCAAAAAATACAGGGTGGGGATCAAATGTGCCACCATCACTCCCGATGAGGCGCGTGTAAAAGAATTCGGACTCAAAAAAATGTGGAAGTCGCCCAACGGAACCATCCGGAATATCCTCGACGGAACCATTTTCCGTGAACCGATTGTTGTAGAAAACGTTCCGCGCCTGGTACCGCAATGGACAGCTCCGATCATGATTGGCCGTCATGCTTTTGGCGACCAGTACAGAGCAACCGATTTTGTTGTGGATCGTCCTGGTAAGTTAACAATCACATTCACAGCTGATGACGGAACTGTGACTGATGTGCATGATGTATATCATTTTGATGGTCCGGGGGTGGCGATGGCCATGTACAATACAGAAGAATCTATCCGAGGCTTTGCCCACAGCTGCTTTAAAATGGCCTTAACTAAGAAATGGCCGCTATATCTTTCAACTAAGAATACCATTCTGAAAAAATACGACGGTTTCTTCAAAGACATCTTTGAGGAGATCTTCCTGAGCGATTACAAAGCAGATTTCGACAAAGCCGGTATTACTTACGAACACCGCCTGATCGATGACATGGTAGCTTCTGCCTTGAAATGGAATGGCAATTTTATCTGGGCTTGTAAGAACTATGATGGTGATGTTCAGTCAGATACTGTTGCTCAAGGCTTCGGGTCACTGGGACTGATGACATCGGTACTTTTAACCCCCGACGGCGGAACCATGGAAGCCGAAGCTGCACATGGTACGGTGACACGTCACTACCGTGAACACCAGAAAGGTCGTCCGACCTCTACCAACCCGATCGCTTCCATCTTCGCATGGACCCGCGGACTGGATTTCAGAGGCAAACTGGATGGCAACCAACCACTGAGAGATTTTGCCGCCCTGTTGGAGAAAGTTTGTATCGACACGGTAGAATCCGGAAAAATGACAAAGGATCTTGCACTTTCTATCTATGGTGACAAACTGACATCAGCCAATTACCTGACAACGGAGAAGTTTATGGATGCTTTGACGGAAGAGTTAAACAAAAGGATGAAGTGAACTAAAGTGACTAAAGTTAATAACAATTAAAAATCATAATCATGTTAAAAAAATCAATAGAAACAGCTATAAATCAGCAAATTAATGCTGAATTTCATTCTGCTTACCTTTATTTGTCCATGTCATCCTATTTCCAGACCATGGGGATGGCGGGATGTGCAAACTGGATGAAAATTCAGTACCAGGAAGAGCTGGCTCATGCGACTCATTTTTTTGACTATGTACTGGAAAGAGGAGGTCGTGTCAGATTGGCGCCGATAGGTGAAGTCGAAGTTGATTTTAAAAATGTCATGCACGTTTTTGAAGAAACTTTAAAACATGAAGTAACTGTAACGGGGTTGATTAACAATCTGATGGATATTGCCATCAAAGAGAGTGATCATGCCACCAAAAGTTTCCTTCAATGGTATGTAGATGAGCAGGTTGAAGAAGAGGCAAATGTGGAGCAGATACTTCATAACTTGAAGCTGATCAATGGTGAAGGTCAGGGATTACTGATGATGGACCGCGAATTGCAGGCCAGGGTCTTTGTAAACCCGTTTCCTGGTAAGGTTTAAAGAAACACTAAACGTTTGATATGTCAATTTTTGGAAATTTATTAAAAGGTCTGCTCGGCAACAAATCTGACAGGGATATAAAGGAAATTTCGCCTGTCATTGCGTTGGTCAAGGCCGAATACAGCAGGATAACCGGTTTTACCAACGATGAACTACGTGCGGAAACACTTAGAATCAAAAAAGTGGTTGCCGATTACATCAAAGAGGAGGAGGAAGAGATTGCTGCCTTGAAGGAGCGTGCCGAAAGCGGCGAGATGCCGATTGAAGAGGGCGAAAAACTTTACAACCGGGTAGATAAGCTCGAAGAGATCATCACCAGGAAAATTGAGGAGGTACTTCTTACGATTCTTCCAACAGCATTTTCCATCGTTAAAGATACAGCACGCCGATTCTTTGAAAATACCGAAATTGTTGTTTCGGTTTCTGACTTCGACCGTGAACTTGCGGCTGCGAAAGATTTTGTAACCATCGACGGAGACAAGGCGATCTTTACAAACAGCTGGATAGCCGGCGGAACTCTGCAAACCTGGAACATGGTCCACTACGATGTGCAGTTAATCGGGGGATACGTTCTGCATACCGGTAAAATATCTGAGATGGCTACCGGTGAAGGAAAAACTTTGGTTGCAACGCTGCCTGTGTTTTTAAATGCACTGGCAGGCAGAGGCGTTCATATTGTTACTGTGAACGACTACCTGGCCAAACGTGACTCTGAATGGATGGGGCCGATCTACGAATTCCATGGTCTCTCGGTAGATTGTATCGACAAACATCAGCCCAACTCTGTTGAACGACGCAAAGCGTACAATGCCGACATCACATTTGGAACGAACAATGAATTTGGTTTCGACTACCTGCGTGACAATATGGCAACAGAGCCTGCCGACCTGGTCCAGCGGAAGCACCATTATGCCATCGTGGATGAGGTAGACTCCGTTTTGATCGACGATGCACGGACACCGCTGATCATTTCAGGTCCGATACCAAAAGGTGAAAATCAGCTGTTTGATGTGTTAAAAGGTCCTATAGAACAGTTGGTTAAAACGCAGCGCGAATTGGTCAACCAACTTCTGGTCGAGGCCAAGAAAAAAATTAATTCAAGCAACAAGGATGAAGCGGAAGATGGTGCAATGGCGCTGCTCCGTGCATACAAAGGGTTGCCGAAATACAAGCCGACGATCCGATTCCTTAGTGAAGAAGGAAACAAGTCTAAGATGTTGAAGCTTGAAAACTTCTACATGGCCGACAACAGCAAAAACATGCACATTGTCACGGACGAGCTCTTTTTCATCATAGAAGAGAAGCAAAATTCGGTTGAACTTACAGACAAGGGGATAGATATTCTCTCTCACAACAATTCCGACAGCGGGTTCTTTATTCTGCCGGATGTCGGAGCTAACATTGCTGACATACAAAACAATGCAGCGCTTACTGATGCGGAGAAGGTAGAAAAGAAAGATCTTTTGATGCAGGATTTTGCCATCAAATCGGAAAGGGTTCACACCGTCAACCAGTTGCTGAAGGCATATACCATGTTCGAAAAAGACATTGAATATGTCGTGATCGAAAACAAGGTAAAGATTGTTGATGAACAGACTGGCCGTATCATGGAAGGCCGCCGTTATTCCGACGGGTTGCACCAGGCTATCGAAGCCAAGGAAAAGGTGGTTGTTGAAGCTGCTACCCAGACTTTTGCCACCATCACGCTGCAGAATTTCTTCCGGATGTACCACAAGCTTGCAGGTATGACCGGTACTGCCGAAACGGAAGCCGGCGAATTATGGGATATCTACAAACTTGAGGTGGTGGTAATACCAACCAACAGGCCAATTACCAGGACAGATTATGAGGATTTGGTTTACAAGTCCAAGAATGAAAAATACAAGGCAATCATCGATGAGATCGTTCGGCTGAACAAAATCGGCAGGCCTATGCTGGTCGGTACAACTTCCGTCGAAATATCCGAGTTGCTTAGCAGGATGCTGCAAATGAGGGGTGTCAAGCACCAGGTTTTGAATGCCAAGCTTCACCAGCGCGAAGCAGATATTGTTGCTGAAGCCGGTAAATTCGGAACTGTGACCATTGCCACCAACATGGCAGGTCGGGGTACCGACATCAAATTAACACCTGAAACCCGTGAACTTGGGGGTTTGGCCATCATTGGCACCGAAAGGCATGACTCGCGACGTGTCGACCGCCAGTTGCGCGGCCGTGCCGGTCGTCAGGGAGATCCGGGATCCTCGCAGTTCTTTGTTTCACTCGAAGATGATCTGATGCGTCTCTTTTCCTCCGACCGGATTATTGGTATCATGGACCGGCTAGGATTGAAGGAAGGTGAGGTAATCCAACATTCAATGATCTCCAAATCGATTGAAAGAGCCCAGAAAAAAGTTGAGGAGAACAATTTTGGTATTCGTAAACGACTGCTCGAATACGATGACGTAATGAACTCTCAACGCGAGGTTATTTACAAAAAGAGACGTCATGCCCTTTTCGGAGAGCGGATTGAAGTCGATATCCTGAACATGATTTACGATATGAGTGAGATGCTTACACAGGAGCACCTTCCCAACGGTCATGAAGCCTATGATGATTACAGGATCGATCTGATTAAAGCGCTTTCGCTGGATTGCCCTGTAACAGATGAGCAATTTTCCAAAATGAATGAGGATGATTTGACTGACAAAGTTTATCGTGCTGCCATTGACAATTTTACCCGAAAATCTCAAGCCATTTCTCGTCAGGCCTGGCCTGTTGTGAAGAATGTTTATGAGACTAAGTCGCATATTTACAACAACATAGTTGTTCCGATTACCGACGGGCACCGACTGTTCAACATTGTTACCAACCTCGAAAAAGCATACAAAACACAGGGGGTCGATCTGGTAAAATCGTACGAAAAGCAGGTTATCCTGGCTACGATCGACGAACACTGGAAAGAAAACCTGCGAGAACTGGATGAGTTGAGAACTTCCGTGCAGAATGCTTCTTATGAGCAAAAGGACCCGTTGCTGATCTATAAACTGGAATCATTCAACCTGTTCAAGGCAATGATGGAGCAGATTAACAGGGGTGTAGTTTCTACTTTGATGAAAGGTCAGATTCCGATCAGTGAAGCCGATCAGGTGAAAGAAGCTCCGGTGTCCAGACGCAAGGACGACAGGTCGCAGTACCGGGAAGAGAAAAGGGAAGCAGGCGGTCACTCAGGCGAACAAAGGGAAGAGCAAAAGGTAGTTCAGCCTATCCGTCACGCACCAAAAGTTGGGCGCAACGAACCTTGTCCCTGCGGAAGCGGCAAGAAATTCAAAAACTGTCATGGACACGAATAAAAATTGATGATTATGAGCACATTATTATCCATCCACTGGAATGTCAATCCTGAGTTTTTTAGTTTGGGCCCAGTCTCAGTCCGCTGGTACGGATTGATGTTTGCCTTGGGTTTCCTGGCAGGCTATCAGATCATGTTCAAGATGTTCAAATTTGAAAACTCCGATACTGAGTGGCTGGATAAACTGTTTATCTATACGATAGTGGCAACGATAGTGGGAGCCAGGCTTGGGCACGTATTTTTCTATGGCTGGAGCTATTATTCACAGCACCTTATCGAAATAGTATTGCCCATTGCCAAAGGTGAGTTTGGGTACAGATTTGTTGGATACCAGGGATTGGCCAGCCATGGCGGGGCATTAGGAATAGTTTTGGCCATCTATTTTTATTCGAAAAAAGTTACCAAAAGACCGATGCTGTGGACCCTGGATCGCCTGTTTATTCCAACCGCTCTTGTAGGTGCCATGATTCGTACAGGTAACCTGATGAATTCTGAAATTTACGGTGTTGCCACCAATCTGCCCTGGGGCTTTATTTTTGAACGGAACCATGAAACAGTGGCGAAGCATCCCACACAAATTTACGAAGCTCTTGGCTACCTTTTGCTTTTCGCTTCATCCATGTGGATATTTTATAAAACCAAAGAGCTGAAGGATCGCCCCGGATTCCTTCTCGGTTTTGGATTCACAGTTATGTTTCTTACACGATTCCTGGTCGAATTTATAAAGGAAAACCAGGAGCCATTCGAAGCAGGAATGTTTTTAAATATGGGACAAATACTAAGTATCCCGTTTGTTTTGGGTGGTTGTTACCTGATGTACAGGGCGATGAAGCGGCCTGTGGTGAAGTACAGCGTCTGAATTTGGATTCGCCGGATTAAAGGATTACCGGATTATTAAAACACTTTACAAAATCTCCCATTGATCAGGAGGGATTTTTTTTTGATCGCTATTCCAAGGATTAAAATTAACCTGCCATTATTCTTTCTTGTCATTAATTTGAAGTAACTTATTGCAAATAATGGGGAGATTATTTTACAATAGGTAATTATTCTTGAAATGGAAAATAATAAGATCGATGACGAATTAACCTACAAAATAATTGGGTGTGCCATGAAAGTTCATTCATCTTTAGGGAACGGCTTTCAGGAAGTAATCTACCCGCGCGCGTTGAAGATTGCTTTCATCAAAGCAGGATTGCATTTTGTACGTGAGTTGGAAATGCCAATATTTTATGACAGTGTAAATATCGGAACCAGAAGAGTTGATTTTTTGGTTGAAGAGAATGTAATGGTAGAAATCAAAGCAGTAGTATCCCTCGAAGATGTGCATTTAGCACAAGGTTTAAATTATTTAGTAGCGTATAAATTAAACAAGGGTTTGCTCATTAATTTTGGGGCAAAAAGTCTTGAGGTAAAACGTTTAAGACATCCCAACAATAAAATGCCCAACACGATTCCCGGTAGGTTAAACTCCTAATAATCCAATAATCCTTTAATCCGACGAATCCAAATTCCGACATAGTTGCCTCATAAATAGCAATATAGAAACATGACTGTTGCATAATGCAACACTGTATAATAAATACACATCTAGTATAAGTAAATGAATACCAGCATTATAAGTAAATTATTCAATTTATGTGTTTAATAATTCAACAATTCCACTTGTTTAAAATTTAAACTTGATGGTTGTATGTATTTAAAAATCAGATGAATAGGTAGATAATTTTTTAATGGCACAGTTATTGAAATGACTTTTCCGGATGTTGGAATCACATCCCTAACACCGGATTAAGATTTTTAGTCAACTTTATTATCTCTGCCATGAAAAACATTTCAATTTTATTAACCGGGTTGTCGCTCATCATGTACTTTGGTGCAGCCAGTGCACAAAGCTGGTCAGGCAATCCCGAAAATGCGCCGGCAATTCAATCCGGAACAAACGCAGTAAAAGTCTCAAGTTCGCCCGAATTGTACCAGTTGGCGCTGATTTGGGCAGATAATTTCAGCCAATCAAATCCAACTGTTAAAGTCAATCTTGATCAGATTAATGGCAATGCCAACCAGTCTGCTGATTACCTGCGTCTGGTTACTGATCAAAATACCGGCATACTGACTGACCAGTCACTATGGAAAATGGTAATTGGCCGGGATGTGATTGTTCCTGTGGTCAATGCGAACAATCCAATGTTGAATCTCTTGTATAAACAAGGCATTTCCCGGGAGAGATTTTCACTCCTGTTCAATGATCCTTCCGAAAGAAATTGGTCATCCATATTAATTCAAGGTCAAAATGTTCAAATGCAGTTCATCTTCCCTGATAACAATGGGATTATTTCCGGGCTGGAAGAGTTTACCAAAACTACTGTCAGTGCTTCAAACGGGGAGTTGGTCAGCAATGCAGGTGAAGTTTTGGCGGCGGTGCAAAAAAATGTTTTTGCCATTGGCTTCTGCACCCTGAATGACCTTAAAACATTTACCGGGATATCCGGAAACGAAACAGTCAGGCTTCTTCCGATAGATAAAAACGGAAATGGCAGGATGGATAATTTCGAAAATATTTACAGGAATACGGATGAATTTACACACGGCGTATGGATCGGTAAGTATCCGGCTGCATTGTGCAAAAGCATCTATGCTGTCGCTCCGGTAAAACCTTCCGGTCAAAGTGAATTGTTATTTCTTGCCTGGATACTTGCTGAAGGACAAAGCCTGCTGAATACAAACGGATATTGTGAACTTGCCGGTAGTGAAAAGCAGGCCAATACAACTTTCTTACTGAGTACCAGACCAGCAGATATCGGGTCAGTAAGCACCGCTTCATTTCCGCAGTCATGGACAATTTTTCTGACAGTACTACTTTTGGTTGTATTATTTGTTGCGCTGTATGAATACAGCAGAAGAGGTGTCAAAAAACTGGCGCAGGAACCTGAAATTCAGGTCGCTCCGTTTCTGATTGAACATGCAATGGATGTTCCCAAAGGTCTCTGGTTTGACAAAACGCATACCTGGGCTTTCATGGAACAGGATGGAAATGTAAGGGTGGGCATTGATGATTTCCTGCAGCATATTACCGGGAAACTGACCAAAATCAGGATGAAGGAAGCAGGTGAGATGGTAAGGAAAGGTGAAACAATCATGACGATTATTCGTGATGGCAAGCAGCTGAATCTGTATGCCCCTATTTCAGGGACAATCCTGGAGCACAATGAATTTCTTTTGTCAGATGCTGCTATCATAAATTATTCACCCTTCTTTAAAGGATGGATCTATCAGATTGAGCCGACAAACTGGCTGCGGGAAACCCAGTTCATGTTAATGGGTGAAAGATATGCAGATTGGCTGCGCGATGAATTTGTGAGGTTCAAGGACTTTATCGCCGCTTCGGTCAGGACGGACAACAATGTCTATGCCCATGTCGTTCTTCAGGATGGCGGCGAACTCACAGACAATGTACTCGCAGATCTGGGACCGGAAGTATGGGAAGATTTTCAAACCAGATTTATTGATACATCCAGGTAAGAACAAACCAAACAAATCATAGTAATTAACCTTAATTTAAATAACCATGGGTTTTGATCGCCGTAATTTTTTTAAGACCATCGGTGTTGCCGGAGTCACGCTCGCCGTGGGGAACAGCTTTGGTGCTGATGCATCAAAAGACAATGTAGTGGAATTTCAGGGCATGCTTTATGACGCAACACGCTGCCTTGGTTGCAGGGCTTGTGAACGGGTATGTGCAAAAGCACACGATCTCCCGGAACCGCAGGATGAACTGAAGGCAGGTGTGGTTCGTAGAACAAATGAATCACAGCGCCTGGCAATTAACAATTGCATTACCTCCAAAGGTGAGGTTTATGCAAGAAATTCCTGTATGCATTGCAATGAACCTGCCTGTGCTGCTGCCTGCCTTACACAAGCCATGTACAAGACCAAAGAGGGACCCGTAGTATGGAGGGGAGACAAGTGTATGGGCTGCAGGTATTGCATGGTATCCTGTCCGTTTGATGTTCCGAAGTTTGAATACCACAGTGCAAATCCGAAAATTCAGAAATGCGATTTGTGTTACGACCGGTTCAAAGAAGGAAAGATACCTGCCTGCGCGGAAGCCTGCCCGGGAGATGCATTAACTTTCGGAACGCGGAGGGAGTTGATTGCCGAAGCTAAAAAGAGAATTTTTGAAAATCCGAAAGATTACTACAACCAAATTTACGGAGAAAATGTTGCCGGCGGAACCGGATTGTTGACCATCTCATCAGTTCCGGCCAATGAACTGGGATTTAACCCGAAACTGCAGAATACTTCCTATCCCGCACTGTCTAAAGGCTTCCTGTATACTGTTCCTTCAGTTTTCGTCCTGCTGCCTCCGCTTTTACTGGGGATCCACGAAGCCACCAAAAAAAATAACGCTAACGAAGATGACAATGAATAACCAGACCTACACTGTTGCAAAAGATAACGATGGAAAATCCATCGGTAAATTCATATGGAGCGAATTAAAGCCAAAGGGCAAATTGTTCACCCCTTTCAACATAATCTCCGTTCCCATTATTCTATTGGGTATTATTTTAATTGTGATACGTTTCATGAAGGGTATAGGATCGATTACCAATCTGTCCCAGGATACACCTTGGGGCTTATGGATCGGATTTGACGTGGTTACAGGCGTGGCATTTGCCGGCGGCGCTTATGTACTCACATTTATGGTGTATATCCTTAAAATGGAGAAGTACCGCTCAATCGTCAGGGTCACCGTTTTAAACGGTTTTCTGGCTTATCTGTTTTATGCAGGAGCCTTGCTGCTCGATTTGGGACGTCCCTGGAACGTAGTCAATCCGATCATCGGTAATAGTTTCGGAACGAGTTCGGTGCTGTTTCTGGTTGCCTGGCATTTTCTGCTTTACATGCTGGCAGAGTTGATAGAATTTTCGCCTGCCATCGCAGAATGGCTCGGAGCCAGAAGGGCCCGGAAAATCTTGTCGGGAATGACCATCGGGGCTGTCATATTCGGGATTACCCTTTCAACCTTGCATCAGTCAGGTCTGGGCGCACTTTTTCTGATGGCAAAAGACAAGATTCACCCGCTGTGGTACAATGAATTTATTCCGGTATTGTTTTTGGTCTCCAGTATTTTTGCCGGTTTATCAATGGTGATATTCGAGGGATCTATCAGCCACAAAGTATTTTCGGACCAGATCAGCGAAAAGGATCACAAAGCCCAGAAAGGAATTATACATGGACTTTCCAAAATTTGTACCGGAGCTTTGTTTGCTTATTTCTTCCTGCAGCTGCTCGTTTTCCTTCACGGTAAACATTGGGATTTGCTGAACACACCAATGGGGTATTGGTTCCTGCTTGAAATGTTCGGATTCGTGCTGCTGCCCATGTTCCTGTTCTTTTACAGTTACAGGACCAACAATATCCTTTTGATCAGGATTGCCGCAATCCTAACTATGGTGGGTGTTATCATGAACCGTTTAAATGTTACCGTTATCGGTTTTAAATGGGATGCTCCGGTCCATTATTTTCCCTCCTGGATGGAGATCGTTGTGACACTTACGGTTATTTTTGCGGAAATATGGATTTTCAGGTTTGTAATCAACCGGATGCCCGTCTTGAGAGATTCTCCCGACTGGGCAAAAGAGCATGAATAATGAATAAAGATTAATACATTCTAAACATTTAAAAATTAATATTATGGATGGATTTACTTATCAGAACATTTTTGACACGAAAGGAATCGAATATTTGGCCATCATCGCATTTTTTGCCATACTGATTCCCTTTTGGCTGCTGCTTAACAGGCAAATAAGAATTTCAAAAGAAATTCAGAAAACGCTGCGAACACTTACCGCAAATGCATTAAGAATTCCGCAGGGCGTATTTTTCAACAAAGACCATACCTGGACGCATCTCGATAAAGGAGGATTAGCCAGGGTGGGAATGGATGACTTCCTTTTACACCTAACGGGAAATGTAACCGTAAAGAGGTTGAAAAAGCCCGGGGAAGAGGTTCAGAAAGGAGATTTTATTGCTGAAATTGAACACGAAGGTAAATCCCTGAAAATTCATTCTCCCATTTCAGGTGAAATAGTTGAGAACAATCAACTTCTGACTGAGAATCCCGGCCTCCTCAACGAAGATCCGTACCTGAAGGGTTGGATGTATAAAATCAAACCATCCAGATGGATCGCCGAAACTAACTCTTTCTACCTTGCCGAAGAAGCTACCAACTGGTCGGCAAAAGAGGTTGAGCGATTTAAAGATTTTTTAGCCTCCTCCGTGAAGAAGTACACCGAGGATCCCTCTCACCTGGTTTTACAGGACGGTGGTGAATTGATTGACCACCCGCTTTCGGAACTTCCTCCTGAAGTTTGGCAGGATTTTGAGCGTAGCTTCCTTGGCTATAAATCAAAATACCCTCGTTTCAGTAGTTTGGGCAAACAGGAATATGATCCCGAATATTTCTGACATTCCCGGATTATTACAAAAGAAGAACATGAATTACAGTGATACCATGTTTTTGTTCAGAAGCGATGTGTCTGGCACATCGCTTCACTTTTGATATTCTGATGTTTAGGTTCTTTGATGTTTGGCTGTATAATTTTTCAACAAAATTGAACATTTGAACCATTTTTTAAAATATTGGTATTAACTTTAGCATTCAGTTACAACCAGTTATTCAGATTCACCATGGGATGGAGAAAAAAAATGTCAGAAAATAACTATGTAGGAAGGCCAATCTACAGCGGGTATGTCAGATTTCGTTCTTCCATTTATGGAAGAGTAGTGATCATAATTACCATTTCCTCTTTTTTCCTCTTTTTATCTTTTGGAATCATCTTCCGGTCCGTCAACGAGGAATACATGAAATCGGTCATTCAGGAAAATGGCAACAACATTGGTTTCATTGTTCAGGGCGCCTTGTACCGTTCGATGCTCGAAAATGACAGGACATCGCTCCAGGGTACGTTGGATGTGATCAATACCATGTCCGGGATTGACGACGTCAATTTGTACGATGCCAAAAACAGCCTTGTCTATTCCTCCATTGCCAATGATACAACCAACCACAGTGATCCTGATTGTATCCGGTGCCACTTGAATTTTAACACCATGTTTTCCGTAAAGGAGAAATCGTCTAAAATCATTGGAATCGACAGTGAATGCTCTATGAATCACAACAACAACAACTGCAGGCACCTGCTGATAAAATCTCCGATCCTTAACAGTAAATCGTGCAGCTCAACTGCATGCCATGCCCATTCGCCTGACGAAGAGGTTTTGGGTTCACTGATCATCAAAATGCCGCTTGGCGGGTTGGATCTGGCTTTGAAAGATTCAACAACCAATTACTTTCTGCTGGCTTTCTTCCTGACAATTTTGCTTCTGGTATTCCTGTTTTTCTTTACCCGGAAAAAAATAAAAGACCCTTTGTACGCACTGATCAAAGCCAGCGAAGCCGTAGCAAAGGGAGACAGGAGCACACGGCTGGAGATTAAACCACATCAACTGTCAGATATGAGAATGGTCTCGTATGCATTCAACGATATGCTTGACAACCTGCAGACTGCGACCAATGAACTGCACAACTGGTCCCAGCAGCTTGAGTATAAGGTGCAAAAAAAGTCCGAGGAGCTGGGTCAGGCGCAAAAGGAGCTGATCAATGTGGAAAGAATAGCATCCCTTGGAAAGTTATCGCTCTCCGTAGCCCATGAAATAAACAATCCCTTGTCAGGAATACTGATCTATGCAAAGCTTATCCAAAAACAGCTGGCGAACCAGAATGTTGATCCGGTTAAAAAGGAGCTGATGCTGAAGAATCTGAAACTGATAGAAAACGAGACGAAACGCTGCGGAGATATTGTGAAAGGATTGCTTGATTTCTCCAGGAAAGACCAGGATGGTTTTGAACCCAAGCATCTTCACGAAATTTTACTGGAAACTTATGAGCTGATGTCTCATCCAATGAAAATTGCCAACGTCAGCTTTTTATCCGACTTTTCCGCTAAACCTGATCTGATCCATTGCAGTCCGAATCAGATCAAACAGGCATGTATCGGAATTCTTGTCAACGCATCCGAAGCGGTTTCCGAAAACGGGGAAGTTGTTTTCAAAACCTTCAATCCTGACGAAGATCACATCAGGATTGAAATTTCAGACAACGGCGTAGGCATTTCTGAAGAAGATCTCCCGCATATTTTTGAACCTTTCTTCTCAACCAAAGAAAATGTAAGCGGTATCGGACTTGGCTTGGCTATTGTTCACGGCATCGTTCAGAACCACAAGGGGAAAGCCGAAGTTAAATCTGAACGGGGAAAAGGAACAACCATCTCCATCACCTTACCTTTGATAAAGAATTAAAAAAATTGTTCCCATGGTCAAAAAAATATCTATTCTGATTGTTGATGATGAAGAATCTGTGAGGGATTCTTTGTACAACTGGTTCATCGAAGACGGTTACCGCGTTGAGTGTGCCGAGAATGCAAAAAAGGCATTGTCGATCCTTCAGTCTGACAATTTCGACATTGTTCTGGCCGATATTAAGATGCCGGGAATGGATGGATTGGAAATGCTTAAAAGAATAAAGTCGCTGAGGAAAGATTCCATTGTAATTGTCATGACTGCTTTTGCAACGGTGGATACGGCAGTCCAGGCCCTGAAAGACGGCGCTTTTGATTATGTGACAAAACCATTTGATCCTGATGATCTCTCTCATCTGATCCGTAACGCTTCCAGACAGATCGCCCTGGTGGAAGAAAATGAGATTTTGAAAGACAGGGTTGTTTCGTTGGAAAATGTGGAGGACATTGTTGGCAACAGCGTTTCGATGCAAATGGTCTTCCATGAGATAGAAAGTGTGGCAAATTCAAATGCCTCAGTCATCATCAGCGGGGAAAGCGGAACAGGAAAGGAGCTTGTAGCCAGGGCTATACATGCCAATTCTCCGCGCAGGTTCTTTCCGATGGTAAGTGTCCACTGCGGTGCACTGACGGAAAGCCTGCTGGAAAGCGAATTGTTCGGCCACGAAAAAGGCGCTTTTACCGGCGCTGTTTACAACAGGAAAGGAAGATTCGAAATGGCCGACAGCGGAACCATTTTTCTGGATGAAATTGCCACCATTTCCCCCAAAATGCAGGTTGAACTGCTGCGTGTGCTGGAAACCAAGAGTTTCGTGCGAGTTGGCGGTAACAAGGAGATAAGTTCTGATTTCAGGGTTATTTGCGCTACCAACAGGGACCTTAAGAGCATGGTTGAGAAAGGGACCTTCAGGGAAGATCTCTTTTACCGGCTGAATGTGGTAAATATCCAGGTTCCGCCCTTGCGGGAACGCACCGAAGATATCCCGCTGCTGGTGGACTATTTCATCAAAAAATACTGTGTTTCGATGAACAAACCTCCCATGTCCATAGATTCTTCAGCCTTGAAACGCATGGAGGAGTATTCTTACCCCGGGAATATCCGAGAACTGGAGAATATGATCGAGCGGGCAATTGTGGTAGGCAACGGGAAAAAAATCGGAGTGAAGGATCTTCCAATTTGGAAAGAAACCGTCACTCCTGCTTTCGAAAGCCTGGATGATCTGGGAAAAAAACACATCAATCAAATTCTCAATAAATACGACTGGAATATCTCTGCTTCAGCCAAAGCCCTTAAAGTTGACAGGGTTACGCTTTACAATAAAATAAAGAAATACGGATTGAAGCCAACCAAATGAAGCCGGATAATATCACTTTAATCTCGTTCGGTTATTTTGAGAATAACCTTCTTAAGATGATTGTTCAGGATGTCGGGCGTGAATTTCTGCTTCCTGTCAAAACAAAGGAAGGCCACATGCATTTGAGTGAGTTTTACAGTCCGGTCAGAAGACAATATGACGGATTTAAACTCCTGAAGGAAATAGATTCAACGTTCGCCACAGATTCAGCTAAAACGATCGGATTATTTGATGTGGATCTGTTTATTTCGATACTAACATACATTTTCGGACAAGCCTACCTAAACGGACGGGCAGGAATTGCCTCAATTTACCGCCTGAGAAATGAGCGGTACGGTTTAAAAAGAGACGACAAAATTCTGGTCGAAAGATTCCGCAAAGAGGTCATTCACGAGCTGGGCCATTGTTTTGGTTTGATCCATTGCCACGACCAGAACTGTGTGATGCGGTCAAGTACTTATCTTGAGGATATCGACCAGAAAAGCCAGCACCTGTGCAGTAAGTGCAGCGGTCAGTTGGATATTTAATAAACCAGGTTCCCGTCAGGTTTTTATTGTGCAAACAGGAATCCGGGGGGATTTCAATTTTTTAGAAATTCCCAAAGGGGCAGGATTGGATGTCGAATCAATAATTCATACGGTTGCTGTTTCAATCATAAGTTTAGTTTTAATTACAATCAATAGTACAACATCTTACCCTTTCTTTTTTATCCCTTCCAAAATCCGTGCGGGTGTCATAGGAAGCTGGTAAAGCCTGACTCCGGTAGCATCAAAGATTGCATTTGCAATCAAACCTCCCATTACGATAATTGCCGGTTCACCGCCTCCCTGCGGCGCCTGGTCCTTTTTGTCCAGAATCAGGGTTGTGATTTTTGGGAGCCATGAGAATCGGGGAATATCGTAAGTATCAAAGGAATGGTTCTTTATCACGCCGCCTTCGAACTGTATCTCCTCTGTAAGGCAATAACCCAACCCCATGGTGATGCAGCCTTCCATCTGGATGGTGGCGCCTTCCGGATTAATGGCTAATCCCATATCCTGGGCACAGGCCACCCGCAATACCTGCACATGTCCTGTTTTTTTGTCCACCTTTACCTCGGCCATGTGGGCTACGTAAGAGCCAACGTCAGTGCCGCAGGCTATGCCAATTCCCCTTCCGCCCGGACTCTTTTTCGGGGTGTATCCAAACAGTTCGGCTACCGCCTTCAGCACGCCGATCATCCTTTCGTCTTTCAGGTTTTTCAACCGGAACTCCAAAGGATCGATCCCTGCTTTTGCAGCCATGATATCAATCTGCGACTCCCTGGCAAAACTGTTCGTATTATTTCCCGGCGCGCGCCATGCCCCTGTGCCGAAAGGATGCCCTTTGGGACCTGTCGGCCCGTTACCGTAGGAAGTGGTATGGAAATTCGGAACATCGTAAATGGCCTCTGCCCCCCTGTCTCCTGCATAATAAGTGTGATAATCCCACAGGTTGATTTTACCTGATTGATCGATCCCTGAGGTGATCTTTACCACCGCTGCAGGCCGGAAGGTATCGTAAAAGAACTCTTCTTCCCGCGTCCAGGCAACCATGATTGGTTTTCCTGTCATTTTTGCGAGTTTTGCCGCTTCCGATGCCTGGAGACCGGCCGATTTGCCACCAAATCCTCCCCCCACGAAAGGAGTCAATACCCTTATGTTTTCCAACGGAAGACCCAATTCCCTGGCAATGGTCTCCTGCGTAGGGAAGGGACGCTGCGTGGATGACCATACGGTGATTTTCCCATCCACCATCCTTGCGGCTGCTGTATGGGGTTCCATCGGTGCGTGTGCCACATAACTGTTGAGAAATTCTGATTCTACAAGAGTTTCAGAGAGTTTTCGGCCCTCGGCAAGATCGCCCTGGCTTTTAATTACCCTTCCGTCCGTTCCGGTTTTCAGCAGGTGTTCAAAAATGTTTTTGTCGTCAACTTTCATCTCATCGAAAGTGTATTCGGCTTTCACCTTAACGATCGCTTCATCTGCCTTGTCCCGGTCTTTGTGAAGCACGGCGATAAAATCGCCATCCCGAACTACCGTGATTCCGTCCAACTTTTCTGCCGCAGATACATCGGCTGTCGATAGTTTTGCCCCGTGTGAAGGGGGACGCAGAACCCGGGCATAAAGTGTATCCGGAAACATCATATCGCCTGCATATTTTGCCTGACCGGTAACTTTTAACCGGCCATCCTGGTGAAGCAAAGGTTTCCCTACAATTTTGAACTGGGAGTAATCCTTTGCAACTGCTTTGTAATCAAGATGTTTTTCTATTTTCTTTCCCTTTGTCAGCGCCGCATAGCTTACAGCGTTTTTACTGTTCATTTTATCGGTGATGATGCCGTTCTTAACTTCCAGTTGAGAAACGGGTACTCCGAGTTGATCAGCGCCGAGCTGCACCAGGATGGCTCTTGCTTCGGCAGCTGCGGCCCGCATTGGCGGTGCGAAAAAACGGGTGGTCATTGATCCGAAGGTACCCATGTCCCATGGACAGAAATCGGTATCACCCATCACCATTTTTACCTTGTCTATTTCGACATCCATTTCCTCGGCCATCTGCTGGGCCAGCGAAGTGATAATTCCTTGTCCCATTTCAATTTTTCCGGTATAACAACTAACGGTGCCGTCCTCTCCAATCCATAGAAAAGCATTGAAGTCTTTGGGCAAGGATCTGCGTTGTGTCTGGGGTAAGGCCAGTAGTTCATAGGGATCCCAGGTCTCAAAAACGATAAAGATCCCTGCACCCAGAAGCCTGAAAAAATCCCTCCGGTTCATCCCCCGGTGATCTGCTGCATCGGAGGTTATGGTTTTGTTTGTTTCTTCTTTCTTCATGGCAATTTTCCTCCTTTAATTTCTTTGGCAGCTGACTGAACAGCCATGATAATCCTTTTGTGTGCACCACACCGGCAGAGGTTATCCTCCATGCCGTGGATGATCTCCTGCTCCGTTGGGTGGGGATTTTTCAGCAACATTCCTACCGAGTTCATGATCATGCCGGGTGTGCAGTAACCGCACTGCAACGCGTCATGCTCCATGAACGCTTTTTGTACCGGATGCAGCTCACCGTTGATGGCAAGCCCTTCAATGGTAATCACTTTTTTTCCTGCCACATCACTCATCGCTGTCGTGCATGACCTGACAGGTTCCTTGTCGATCAGCACGGTGCAGGAACCGCAGAATCCTATTCCGCAGCCATACTTGGTCCCGGTTAACCCGAATTGCGTCCGCAAAACCCAAAGCAGGGTCATTTTCGGATCAAGCCTGATTTCTGTTTTTTTGCCGTTCAGTTCAAAACGAATCATTTCTTCCATACTCATTGTATTTGATTGATTACATTCATATACTCCTCCGGTGTATCAATATCCCTCAGGATGCCGGGCAGAGACACCTCCACCTCCAGCACATCGCCGGGAAATTTAATGGCCAGGCCACGAAGACCTTCCTGGTCTTCCAGTTTTTCTATCTCCTCCCTGAATCTGCTGTTAATCAGGAGCGGATGTCCGCGCTTGTTCTGGTAAACAGGGATCACAATCCCTTTACCGGACATCCGGTAAGCCTCAATTACGCAGTTAACGGCCTCTGCCGTTATCATAGGCTGGTCACCCGGGAAAACCAGGGCAGCCTCAAATGTTACGGGCAATGATCTGAATCCGTTCTTCACGGACGACAGCATGCCTTTTTTGTAATGATCATTGCTGCAAATCAAAACAGGCAAATGTTCAATCGCCCCCGTTATTTCTTGCTTGTCGCAGCCAACAACGACCAAAATGTGGTCAACTTCGGAACCTGTCACATTTTCAATCACCTTTTCGATGATCGTTTTCCCCTGGAAGGGCAGAAGCAGTTTCTGAACTTTCATCCGCGTCGACTCGCCAGCGGCCAGGATGATTCCCCACATATCAGACATAGGCAGGTTTTTTACAGTTTTTTACGCGTACCAACTGGGCAGCTATGCTGACGGCTATTTCCTGAACACTTTCAGATTGGATATCCAGACCAACGGGCGCATGGATTTGATTCCACTCACCGGGAGTAGCCCAACCATGTTCCATGAAATCCTTCTGCATCCGGGCAACCTTCCTTTTACTGCCGATCATCCCGATATAGGCGATGTCGGAACCTATACAGGCCTTTAAAGCCCTGGCATCATCTTTATGACCGCGGGTAAGGATCACGATGAAGGTGTTCGGAGTCTTCTGCAACTCCTCCATTGCCTTGCCAATGTCCTCATTTATAATGTGATCTGCATCAGGCAAATTTGCGCTGTTGGCATATTCAGGCCTGTCATCTACTACCGTGATTTCAAAACCAAGCAGCTTCCCGATGTGCGACAGCGCCTTCCCGATATGGCCTGCCCCGGCAATGACCAGGCGGGCAAGAGGAAAGATTGCCTCAAGTAGAAAGAGGAGATCATGATTTTCGCCGGGATGTTTACTATTCAGTTCTTTGTAACCACCGGGAAGTCCGGCAATAAGTAACTGCTGAATCTCTGAAACCAAAATGGGGTCATTCAATCCGGAAATATCAGGGTCCTCAGCAGCCGTAAACCAGTAACGCTGAATTTGTACCTTGTTACTGTTGATGCCAGCCACTCTTGTGACCAGGATACCCGGCGTTCCGGAGGTCAGTGATTGCTTAACCGATTCATAAACGATGCGGTGGTCATCAGGTGATGCGTCTACCAGAATTCCGGCTTGTCCGCCGCATATGGCTCCGTCGCCGCGGGAAATCTCCCCGTCAAGCATAAAATGGTAATAACCTGATTCTTTCGTCAGTATAGCATCCTGAGCGATTTGCTGAACCTCTCCTTCCAATATCCCGCCTCCAACAGTCCCCGACAGAAGGCCATTGCGGTTAAAAATAGCGGAACTACCCGGCTTTTGAGGGGTGGAGCCAACGGTTTTCGCTACCGATGCGAGTGCCATCGGATGATCAGTATGCTTAAGACCCAATAACTGAAGATAGATATTGTCCATGACAGAGGAGATTCATGACAACTATTAAATAATTGTGAATGTATGAATTTGAACGAAAAAAAACAAATGATTTTTTACTTCATTACGGCATCCTGCTTAATCCTTCCCATCTGACTTTCCACGTCCCGTCCTTGGGAATCCCCGGATTGATCGTTTCGCAGCCATCGTAGCCGGCACACATCAGCGCAACAGCCGACAGCAGTCCCCCGTTCCCGGGAAGGTAGAGTCTCAACCGGGTATCCTGGTAGTTGTGTCCGTTCTGCAGGTAGGTGTTGGTCGGGATGGACAGAAAAAGCGCATCCATCGCTTTGTCCGGACGGTCCAGGCGCGTTGCCGTCATGGAGGTAAGCGGAAAATCCCATCCCCATGTTTTTTTCCAGTTCCAGTGGTCCCAGACGTAGTCGAAGGTGGCGTTCATCGTCTTTTTATTCACCAGTCTTGATGCCGGCATTACGCCCAAAGCGCCGAATACGGCAGGATGGTCTGAATAAAAGGGTAGATTGGTGTACGAATCCTGGGCACTTTCTGCAGAGAGGTAAAGGCCGTTTTTCTGCGCCAGAACGGCCAGTTTTTCAATGATATCGTCCCATTTACGGTTACGGCCCATCCCGAGACGGACGCGCCATTGCTGGGCCACACTCAGACCCCAGTGCCAGTATGCCAGTTCGTACGGTGAGTTATAAGTTACTTCAGGGCTCATGGTTTCCTGTGCCGGAATGATCCCGACCAGGTTGTACCTGTTCTTATCAGGATCCCAGGTCACAAAAGAGGCCATGAAATCTGCGGTTTCGAATACCAGTTCCTTGTACTTTTCCAGAATATCGTTGTTGTGGTAATTCCGGTAACAAAGTTCCGCAAAATAGATGATATGGGGCTGCTGCCAGATCAGAAAGGAACCCACACCGGAAGGCGCTTCTATCCCCGTTGTATCTGTCATCTTCATCCAGCGTGCGCCTTTGAAACCCTGTCTTTGGGCAATTTTTTTCGCCACTGGCAGCACGTCCCGGTACCATCCCATGCTTTTTTCCAACAGGTCGATCCTGTTCCAGAGGGCGAAATGGGCCGCATGCCACCAATGCATCTCCAGGTGGAATTTACCGTACCAGCTGTTGTAGGACAGTCCGGTTTCCTGTGGCGGGTAGTCGCCGGCACACTGGATTGCCATCAGGTACTGCGACAGGACCACGCGTCTTTCGAGCTCATCTGCCCGCATGTCGGAGCTTCCGGAAAAATCGACTGCGCCTCCGCGGTTCCAGAAATAGCTCCATTTTGCTGCGCTGCACATTTCTGTCTGACCGAAATCATCCAGTAACCGTGTAATTTTCTCTTTGGAAAAGAGGCAGCTGAATTCAATGCTTTTTCCTTTCGGTGCTAATTCAAAATGTTGGGCCAGTTTCTCATCCATTTTGGCTAAGCCTTTCCAGTCGACTTTTGCAAAATATTTTGTGGCGTCCAACGTACGTTCGAAAATGACAGAATTTTCTGAATCAGCTTGTTTTACAGTTTTGTGTTTCTCCGGATTGTTCCAGTTGCAGCCGTTGTCCATATGATTCCCCGAAGGGTAGGGGAAACTGAATTTCACTCTTAACCTTCCGGCATCTATCAGCGGTGAGGTAATTTTGGAAGATACCATATCCTGATCCGGGTGGCAAATGGTAACCACCTCCACGGGAATCCCTTCTACCGTGAAAGAACTGACGATCCCACCTTTCCAGAGATTAAGCTCTTCCTTAAGATTTGAAATATCATTAGGAGTCACATCGGATCCATCTTTCATGGTAATGCCCAAACCAATCATCCCAAGGTGCAGCCTGTGGGCATTGGCCCGAAAATAGTCACCGGCATCTTTTGCACGTTCCGGGGACTTCAGCTGAACGGCATAGGGCTCTTTGCGTCCGTGGAAGTTGTAATCTTTCAGGCTTTCCTCAAATTTTAATCCTTCAGTGTTTGGAAAATCATGCCATCCCCATTGTGACTCCGTCCCCAGCGGAATTCCCTTATCGTAAAATTCAGGGAAAGTCTGAAGTCCTGTGGCATCTGCGGTGAAGGCAAAATTGCCGTTGCCGACTGTTAAGGAAGCAAGGGTATCAATTTTGGAAATTTTCACATTGTGCCTGTTTACCAGGGCTTCCCTGTCAATGGTGCCGCGAAAACCTGCAGGAGGATGCACCTCTTTCAGGGTATAACGGGCAACCGGAAGTTTTTGCAATTTGATTTCCTGTATTGCAAGTTCAGCAACTTTAAAAGCGCCCATCGGATTAAGGTGCGTATTGTCTGTCCTTCCGTAGGGTTCCATTTTACTGACGCCTGGTTCAATAATCATGTAAAGCGCTTTAGATCCTTCCACACCCATATCATTGATCAGTTTTTCCGTTGCGACGTTGAGGTCAATAACCGGAACCTTGAAATCCATCCCGACCTCGCGGGTTACTGCCGGATAATCACCGAGCGTATTTACCGGCTTGCCGGCCGTATCGAATGATCGCCTAACGATTGAGGTAAAAAGTACAGGAATTGCTCCTTTTTCCCGGGTTTCTGTTACATATTTAACCAGATTTTCACGGTAGGTGGTGTGGGGGTCGGTTCTACGTGCCGCGTCAAACTTTGAGTCGTTGTGACCAAACTGAATTAAGACATAATCTCCTTTCTGCAATACTTCAAGCACATTTTTCCACAGACCTTCATCCAGAAAACTTTTTGAACTTCTTCCGTTTTTTGCACGATTATCAATTTTCACAACATTCTCATCGAAAAACTGGGGTAGCACCTGGCACCATCCGCGTTCAGGATTGTTCCTGGAGGTGTCTTTGTTGGCCATAGTAGAATCACCAATGGTGAAGATGGTGATTCTCTTTTTTGTTGGTGAAAAACCTGTCAGTATGACCAGCAGACAGAAGAAAATGAGTGTGCGGAAATTTTTCATGTTGGTCAGTTTATTGATAGAATGGTGTTTGCCTGGTTGCATTTTGAGTTTAGACGGCTTCAGATTAATTAGCTTAACTTCAAGCTAAGATAAAAAAATACACCACAATAGGCACATAGGTCACAATAGTTTCTACTGTGTACTATGTGCCTATTGTGGTGTATTCCCAAATCGACCCCCCGACTTCGGTTGGGAATCAAAAGTGAAGCGGCTGCGATCGAAAATCGAAAATTAAAGGCTGCCACACAGGGCTGCCCCTTCTTTATCCTTTATCCTTTTACTTCAGGTATTTATCGAACCAATCCGAGAATGCAACCAGGTAATTCATGATATCCGGCCATGCCTTGTGTGTTCCGCCCTGTTTTATCATCAGTTCGCAGGGAACATTCATCTCTTTCATTTTCTGGATGAAGGAGGTTGACTGCTGAAGCGGAACCAGCTCATCCATATCCCCATGTGCGATTAAAACAGGTGCAGATTGGGCTGTGACGTGGTAGATGGGAGAGATCTGACGGCCAATTTCCATCAATTTATCGTTATCCGTGATCAGTTCAAATCGCTTGGTCTCTTTGTTCCAGTCCCTGAATTCAAATGCGGCTTTAAAATCAGACAATACATCGGTACCCATGGATACTTTGTCGGATTTGCCAAAATTGAGGAAATCGGTCGGCGGGAAGAAACAGGCCACAGCCTGAACATTTCCCGGAACCCTGTCGACCGGATCTTTGGCATTCAGATCAGCTTCTGATCCGGTTGTTCCCATCATCAGGGAGATTAATCCGCCGGATGAGGCACCGGTTATGCCAAGTTTGTTTGGTTCAATGTTGTATTTGGCCGCATTGTAACGGATAAAACGCACGGCGCGGTGCACATCTGCTATGATTTCGAGATTGTTGTATTTTGGTGCTGACCCGTGGCATACTTCAAATACGGTATATCCCTTCATCAGATAGGGTTGGGCGAGCAATGTTGCCCACTCCAGGGCCATATTGAAGCTTGATTTGGAACTGGCGCTGATAACCAGGATCACACCCCTGTTATTTGTCTTTGCCTTTGGCGACAGGACATTCATGGTAAGGGCCATACCGTCTTTTCTTCCATAAGTAACCTCCTCCATGCTGCCAATGGCACTTTCTCTTTGTTGGGCAAAGGCCGGGATGATCAACACAAGCAAAAGAAGGGAAATGATAATTTTTCTCATGTCAGTTAATTTAGTAGTTTGTATTGTTTGAAATGTTTGAGATGTTTGAGATGTTTGAGATGTTTGAGATGTTAAGCAAATATAAATCAATTTTTTTTATCAAAATAACCTTAATAATCAAGAAATCCCTAAATTCTGCGAATCCAAATCAGTACTCGGAGGTAAAGTGAAACTTAATTTTTGGAAAGTCCCTTTGTGCCATATCCAATATAAAGGAAGAATCAGCCAGGAAAACATCGCGTCCCTGCTTGTCAGCAGCCATTTTGTTGTATTTCCGTTTTTTGAAATCATCCAGTACTGCTTTGTCATCACTTTCGATCCAGCATGCCTTGTAGAGGGAAATTGACTCCCAGCGGCATTTGGCGCTGTATTCATGTTCCAGCCGGTACTCAATTACCTCGAACTGAAGTGCGCCGACAGTTCCTATGATTTTTCGACCATTTAGCTGACTTGTAAAAAGTTGAGCAACCCCTTCGTCCATCAACTGGTCAACACCTTTTGCCAGTTGCTTGGACTTCATCGGATCGGCATTTTCTATGTACCTGAATATTTCCGGGGAGAAGGAAGGAATTCCTTTGTAATGCAGGATTTCACCTTCTGTAACGGTATCTCCGATGACAAAATTCCCGGTATCGGGCAATCCGATGATATCGCCGGGGAAAGCATTTTCGATGACCTCTTTTTTATCGGCCATGAAAGCGGTCGGGCTGGAATATTTGAAGGTTTTGGCCAGCCGGATGTGCCGGTAATTCTTGTTCCGCTCAAACATGCCGGAACAGATTTTGACGAATGCGATTCTGCTGCGGTGGTTGGGATCAATGTTGGCGTGAATCTTGAATACGAATCCGGTAAAAGTCTCTTCCTCAGGATGAACCAGTCTTTCTTCCGATTTTTTCGGACGGGGAGAAGGAGCGAGTTTGACAAAAGTGTCGAGCAATTCCTTTACACCGAAATTGTAAAGTGCGCTGCCAAAAAACACAGGTGCCAATTCACCGTCAAGGTATTGGTAATGATCGAAATCCGGATAAACTGCCTCTACCATTTCCAGGTCCTCGCGCAGCACGATGGCATCATTCCCTATTATTTTATCCAGTTCCGGATCGTTGAGGTTTTCGAACCTGATTCCCTTTTCAATCTCAGTGATGCTGGGATTGAACAAACTGAGGCTACTGTCAAAAATATTGTATACACCTTTGAAATCGGGGCCGTTGTTGATCGGCCAGCTCAGCGGCCTGACTTTGATCATCAGCTGCTTTTCAATGTCATCCAGCAGGTCAAACGTATCACCCGATGGCCGGTCCATCTTGTTAATGAAGACAATAACGGGAGTTTTCCGCATCCTGCAGACGGCCATCAGTTTTTCGGTCTGCGGCTCAACCCCTTTGGCTGCGTCAATAACGATGATTACACTGTCGACTGCCGTCAGGGTACGAAAAGTATCTTCCTGGAAATCCTGGTGACCCGGCGTATCAAGGATGTTGATTTTGTATCCGCTGTACTCAAACCCCATGACCGAGGTTGCGACAGAGATGCCTCTCTGGCGTTCAATCTCCATAAAGTCGGAAGTAGCGCCTTTTTTTATTTTGTTGCTTTTTACAGCTCCGGCAACATGGATCGCACCGCCGAAAAGCAGTAATTTTTCTGTAAGCGTGGTTTTCCCTGCATCGGGGTGACTGACAATGCCGAATGTTCTGCGGCGCAGAATCTCTTCTTTTAAACCCATAATCTCGAATTAGGATTCGATAATTACTATTTTTTCAATTTTGTCTCCGCCGCGGATGGCATCGATCACATCAAGCCCCTCATAAACTTTGCCGAAGCAGGTATGGTTACGGTCGAGATGGGCAGTATTTTTTCTGCTGTGGCAGACAAAGAACTGTGATCCGCCGGTGTTTCTTCCGGCATGTGCCATTGATAAAACGCCGCGGTCGTGGTATTGGTTTTCACCATCCAGTTCGCATTTGATTTTGTAGCCTGGTCCGCCAGCGCCTGTTCCGTCCGGACAACCGCCCTGGATAACGAAATCCGGGATTACACGGTGAAAGGTAAGGCCATCATAAAATCCTTCTTTGGATAGTTTGACAAAGTTGGCTACCGTACCCGGAGCATCCTCTTCATAGAAATTAACTTTCATTGTACCCTTAGCTGTATGAATCTCTGCCTGTAACATATTTTGTTTTTTTAAGTTTTTGCAAAGATATCTCTTTCGGGAAGATATCTCTTCCATTTACTTTATATTTGTCGGATATTCTTACTTACAGAGCTGAAAATCTTAAGCTGAATAACCAATTAACCGATTCGAAACGATCAAAACAGATAAGATGATCCGTCAGTTTGGATCCATTGTGGCTTTTCTTTTGTTGCTTTTTCTGGGCGAAGGATGTACTGTGTCCCATCAGGCCAGAATGGCTGCTGCTTCGTTTGATAACGGGGAATTTTATAAAAGCATCAACGCTTTCCGTAATGTCTATAACAAAACCAAGGGAAGAGCGCAAAAAGCTGCCATCCAGCTTAAAATAGGTGAGGCCTATTACAACATTGGAATGTACCGTCAGGCTGAGAGCTATTTTAAAAGCGCAATTTTCAACGATCCCTCCGATGTTACTACCTACCTTCGTTATGCCGAAGTACTTAGGGCAAACGGGAAATATGATGAATCAATAAAGAACTACCAGAAATTCCTGAAGGTAAACCCGAAAGACGAACGTTCACTGAACGGCATTATTTCATGTAATACCTGCAAAGAACTGCTGAAAAATGAGACGCCGTACAAAATTGAGAACCTGAAAGACATTAATTCGCGATTTTCGGATTATGCCGCTGTCTATCCGGGCCTGATCGCAACAGAACTGGTCTTTACCTCTGCCCGTGATGATGCTACCGGGAAAAAGAAAAGCCAGGTAACCGGCGAATACAATGCGGATATATTCAGATCCGTTTTCAGCGCCGAAAAAAAACGATGGGAACTCCCCAAGCGGCTGGATGAGGCATTCATGGTAAACACTACCGATGATGAGGGCGCTCCCAATTTTGACAAGAGCGGCAATACACTCTATTTTACCCGGTCAATTTCGGAAAAGGGAAGTGAGCCCAAAATTGAAATCTACGAATCAAACCTTGTCAGCGGCAACTGGAGTCGGGCCATGAAAATGTCGTTGGGAAAAGATAGTTTAATGGCAGCTCATCCTTCTGTTACGCCGCAAGGGGACAAAATCTATTTTGTTTCCAACCGGCCAGGTGGATTTGGCGGCAATGATATCTGGATGGCTGAGAATAAAGGTGAAAATAAATGGGGAGAGCCCCGGAACCTTGGTCCCGAGATCAATACGAAGGGCAATGAAATGTTTCCTTTTATCCGTGACAACGGAGAATTGTATTTTTCATCCGATTCGCAGGTGGGATTGGGCGGTCTGGATATATTCAGGGCCACATCCACTGACAACATTCATTGGAAGGTTGAAAATATGGGTGTTCCGATTAATTCAACAGGCGATGATTTTGCCATATCTTTCTATCCCGGGGAGGAAATGGGTCTCTTCTCGAGTTTCAGGGAAGGAAGCAGGGGGGACGATATTTATTCGTTTATGCTGCCTCCGAAAACATACGGAATAGAAGGCACACTTTACAACAAAGAGACAGGCGAGCCAATTGAAACAGTTTCTGTCCGCCTGATCGGAACGGACGGGACCATGCTCCGGTTGAAATCCGAAAATTCAGCATTCAAATTTAACCTGAAACCGGGTGTCGAATACCTGGTAACGGCTTTCAAAAAGGGATTCCTCAATGCCAAGGCTTCCATCACAACAATTGGACTGGAACAGGGCAAAAATTTTGCTGTAAGGATGGATTTAACTCCTGTAGATCAGCCGATTAAAATTGATAATATTTTTTATGATTTCGGGAAATGGGACCTTTTATCCGAATCAGTTGCTTCACTCGACACGCTGGTTGCCCTCCTGAAGGATAATCCGACCGTAACCATTGAGCTGATGGCACATACCGATTGCCGGGGAAATGATTCGGATAACCTACTTTTGTCACAAAAAAGGGCTCAATCCGTTGTCAATTATCTGATATCAAAGGGTATTCAGCAAGCCAGGCTATTGGCCAAAGGTTACGGGGCAAAAGTTCCCAAAGTGGCGGATGCCAAAATAATTAAGGCCTATCCGTTCCTGAAAATGGGACAAACGCTCAGCTGCAAATTCATCGAAGGATTGAAAAAAGAGGATGAACGTGAAATTTGCCATAAGCTTAACCGCCGGTCGGAGTTCAAGGTAACTTCGTCGGAGTACAGGGAAAAGTATAAGGAGTAAAAAGCACATAAGGATAAAGGATAAAGGGAAAAAGTTGTAATTTTGCACCCGTTATGAACAGCGATCAAAGATATATCCGCAGGGGGGTTTCCGCTTCCAAAGAAGATGTGCACCAGGCAATCAGGAACATCGACAAAGGATTGTTTCCCAAAGCTTTTTGCAAAATTGTACCTGATATTCTGGGCGGCGATTCGCTTTACTGCAATGTGATGCATGCCGACGGAGCCGGTACGAAATCAGCGCTTGCTTACCTGTACTGGAAAGAAACAGGCGATCTGTCCGTTTGGAAGGGGATTGCCCAGGATGCTGTCGTGATGAACCTTGATGACCTGATTTGTGTCGGCGCCACAGACAATATCCTGCTATCTTCCACCATTGGCAGAAACAAAAATTTGATACCGGGGGAGGTTGTTTCGGCGATCATCAACGGTACAGAGGAGTTTTGCAGTGAGATGCGCGATCTGGGAATATCCGTTTATCCTACCGGCGGCGAAACAGCCGACGTGGGTGACCTCGTCAGGACCATCATCGTAGATTCTACCGTTACCTGCCGGATGAAGCGGTCCGATGTAATATCTGCTGACCGGATCTGTGCCGGAAATGTAATTGTCGGCCTTGCCTCTTATGGCCAGGCAACCTATGAGAAATCGTACAACGGCGGTATGGGCAGCAACGGTCTCACTTCTGCCAGGCACGATGTTTTTTCCAAATACCTCGCCGGAAAATACCCCGAAAGTTTTGATCCTACATTGCCCGATGAGCTTGTTTATTCAGGAAATATGAACCTGACGGACCCGGTAGATGCAATTGGTCTCGATGCAGGTAAAATGGTGCTTTCGCCGACCCGGACCTATGCACCGGTGGTAAAAAAAGTGTTGGATTCCTTCCGGGACAATATCTCCGGAATCATCCACTGCTCGGGCGGAGCCCAAACCAAAGTACTCCATTTCGTCGAAGATGTGCATGTTATAAAGGATAATCTGTTTGATATTCCTGAACTTTTCAGGGTCATTCAGCAGCAAAGCGGTACAGCGTGGCATGAGATGTACAAAGTTTTCAACATGGGTCACCGGCTTGAATTCTATACTGATCAGATTGTTGCAGCCGAAATTATTGCCATTTCCAAATCATTCGGAATCGATGCTCAAATCATTGGCCGCGTTGAACCCTTCACAGGCAGGAAGGTTACCATCCAAAGCCCCTTCGGAACCTTCGAATATTAGCTCCCCCAACTTTAGTCACTTTAGTTCACTTTAGTCACTTTTTGCCACAAAACTCAAAATTCAATTATATAAAATGTCCGACAACTCACTCATAGAAAAATACGAAGGAATAAAAATCCGCTTTGACGAGGTAAGTCAGCAAATCTCTGATCCCGATATCATGAAAGACATGAAGCGGTATGTCAAACTGAACCAGGAATACAAACAGCTGGATGCGCTGGTACAATCTTTTACCCGTTACAACAATTACCTGCAAAATATTGCCGAGGCAAAAGAGATCCTTGAGAATGAGACTGACGAGGATCTGCGCGAAATGGCCCGGGAGGAACTCGAAGAGGGATCCCAAAAGGTAGTTGCTTTTGAAGACGAAATCAAAATGCTGCTGGTTCCGGCTGATCCGGAAGACAGCAAAAATGCCATACTCGAAATTCGCGGCGGAACAGGCGGGGATGAAGCGGCCATCTTTGCCGGAGACCTTTTCAGGATGTACTCCAAATTTTGCGATCGCATGGGCTGGAAACTGGAAGTTACCAATACCTCCGAAGGCACCTCAGGCGGTTACAAAGAGTTGGTGGCCAAAGTTACCGGGAAAGATGTTTACGGATTATTGAAATACGAATCCGGTGTACACCGGGTTCAGCGGGTTCCGCAAACTGAAACACAGGGCCGGATTCATACTTCTGCATCAACAGTGGCCATCTTACCTGAAGCGGAAGAATTTGACATTGACCTGAGAGACAGCGACATCCGAAAAGATACTTACTGTTCCTCGGGACCCGGCGGACAAAGTGTGAACACCACCTATTCGGCCATCCGGCTTACCCATATCCCTACCGGGATTGTTGTTACCTGTCAGGATGAGAAATCTCAGATCAAGAACCTGGCCAAGGCTATGTCGGAATTACGTACCCGGATCTATAACATGGAGCACCAGAAGTACCTTGACGAGATCGCTTCCAAACGTAAGACCATGGTCTCAACCGGCGACCGGTCGGCAAAGATCAGAACCTACAATTATCCGCAGGGCCGTGTGACAGATCACCGGATCGGTCTTACCCTATACAATCTGCCGGCCATTATGGACGGGGATATCGTAGAAATTATTGAAAAGCTGCGCTACGAAGAGAATGTAGAACGACTCAAGGAGACAGAGTTATAAATTATGAATTTTGAGTGATGTTCAAAGGTAGGTTAAATTTGTTTCTTCTTTTTTCATCAGCTCATCAGCATATCCTCAAATCAGCACATCATGAATAAATCACAATTATTTGAGCAAATCCAAAAGAAACAATCCTTCCTATGTGTCGGATTGGACACTGACATTCAAAAGATTCCCTCATTTTTGCTGGACACCTCCGATCCACAGTTTTATTTCAACCAGAAGATCATAGATGCTACGGCTCCTTACACAGTTGCCTACAAACCCAACCTGGCTTTTTATGAGTCCAACGGACTGGAAGGATGGAACAGCCTCGAAAAAACAGTGCATTATCTCAGGGAAAGATATCCTGATATTTTTCTGATTGCCGATGCAAAACGGGGTTATATCGGCAATACGTCGGCCATGTATGCCCGCACCTTTTTTGAAACATTCAATTTCGATGCTGTAACCATTGCACCCTACATGGGTGAAGACTCGGTGACCCCGTTTCTGGGCTATCCTGATAAGTGGGTGATTCTTCTGGCCCTGACTTCCAACAAAGGAGCCTTCGACTTTCAGTTTATGGCGAACGATCAAGGCGAAAAACTGTTTGAAAAAGTCTTGCGCACATCGCAGAAATGGGCGGGAGCGGATAATATGATGTATGTGGTAGGGGCAACCAAGGCAGAAGAATTGAAAGGTATCAGGGAAATTGTTCCGGAGCATTTCTTGCTGGTTCCGGGTGTCGGTGCCCAGGGTGGTAGCCTGAGTGAAGTTGCCAGGTACGGGATGAACGAACAATGCGGACTTTTGGTCAACTCTTCGCGCGCCATTTTGTATGCTTCAACGGCACTTGATTTTGCCGAAAAAGCCGGAGAAGCAGCGCTGGAAACGCAAATTGAGATGAAAAATTTGCTTTCCGCAAAAGGTTTGATCTGATTTGGTGATTGGAAAATTTTCCCTCTTACTCAGTCCTTTACACGTTCCAAGACATGAATATTTCTTTAATCATGTTCAAAATGAAAACGTTACAGAACGTTAAAAAGTGTTTATGTTCTGATGTTTTGATGAGAATTATTACTTTTGCCTTGATTTTGAAATTTAAAACGATAGCATGGCAGGTAAATTGTTGACTTTGATTCTGGCTTGTCTTCTTCTTTTTGAAGGCGACATCCTCGGGGCAAACCCACAACAGCAAAAGGAGAAATCCAAAACGTATCCTTATTTGGCCTATCTTCCAAACGGATACCAGGAGTCTATCGGAAAAGAGTGGCCTCTGATCATTTATCTTCACGGTAGTTCCTGCAAGGGAAGTAACCTGGATCGATTAAAAAAATATGGTCCGCCGTTTTACCTGGACCGCGGCATGCAGGTAAATGCCATTGTCATCTCACCGCAGTGTCCTTCCAACCGCAATTGGGTTTACGGCGACTGGTTCGAATCATTCTACAGTGAAATTCTGGCAAAATACCACGTGGATGCCTCCCGGGTGTATCTGACAGGAATGAGCCTGGGTGGTTTTGGTACATGGAGCCTTGCATCAAGATATCCTCAGTATTTCGCTGCAATTATGCCGTTATGCGGTGGCGGCAGGCCGGATATGGCTGAATCGATAAAAGATATGCCTACCTGGGTATTTCACGGTGAAAAAGACAAGAGGGTTAATCTGAACAGGTCTGAACAGATGGTGGAAGCCATGCAGGGGATAGGCAGCAGACCCAAATTCTCGGTATTGAAAGGGGAGGGGCACGATATCCACCATGTCTATGCAGAGCAAAACATTTACGAATGGCTGTTGGCCCAGCACAAAAATGTGTATGAAAGGCTGGTGAGCATGAACATGAATTTCTGGTCTCCAAAAGCGGACTCTGTCATTTCGCACAAAAAAGAGGAGATCATCAGAGAGGTGCGTCAATCGAATATTGCCGGTAAATTTATTCTGAATACACAGACCAAGGCACCAACTGAAACTGCCAAATCATTTTTTCTGAATTTTTTCAAAGCAAAACCTTACGAGCAGTCTACTTTAAAATAAGTGCCTGGAGTGCCTAAAATACTTAGAGTGCCTGGAGTTATGGATTCCGAGCTAAAGATGTTCGTAGCGTAAGTACTCCAGGCACTTTAGGCACTCTAGTTCACTCCAGGCACTTTTTAATCTTACAAACTATGTCCAAAACCTACTCCTGGGGCATCCTTGCGCCCGGAAACATAGCCGGTAAATTTGTAACGGAGTTAAAAAGTCTTGATAATGCGCGGGTTCTGGCAGTTGGATCAAGAGATCTGAAACGCGCAGGCGAATTTGCAGCGGTACATGGTATTGAACGGTTTTATGGTTCCTACGAAGAACTGGCAGAAGATCCGGATATTGATATCATTTACATTGCCTCTCCGCACACTTTTCATGCCGAACATACAAAACTCTGTCTGCGTAACAAGAAAGCCGTATTGTGCGAAAAAGCTTTCGGAATGAACACCCATGAGGTAAAGGAGATGATTCAGGCTGCGCATGATGAAAAAACTTTTTTAATGGAAGCTTTCTTCACTCCTCACCAACCATCCTACCGGGAAGCGCGTAAAATCATTGATTCCGGTCTGTTGGGAGAAATCAAACACCTGCATGGCTGGTTTGGGTTCAACAAATCACCTTATGACCTGAAGGGCAGGCTTTTCAATCCTGACCTTGGTGGCGGGGCCCTGCTGGATATTGGATTGTACCCGTTGTTTGATGCGCTCTGGTTCCTGGGTGAGCCATCAAAAATCAGCGCATTTGCCGATCTTACAGCTGATAAAATTGATCAGTCAGTTGCCGTCTCCATGCAATTTGACGGAGGTAAAAGTGCCTCTCTGTTTGCCTCTTTTCTATCGGCAACCGGAGTTGGAACGGACATATATTGTGAAAAAGGTATGCTCCGCCTGAGAAGAACAGGGGCGCTTAACCAGTGGCTGGAGATTCTTCTCCCCGGAGAACCGGCCAGGATTTCAACCTGGGACGAATCCGTCTGTGGACTGAAACTGGAGGCAATAGAAACCATGAATTGTATGGGAAATAACCAAATTGAAAGTAACGTAATGAATCACCAAATCTCACTTGACCTAATGAAATCTCTCGATTTGATCAGGCAAAATTTCTGAATATTGGTCCAATAATGTTGAAATTTTGGTGAATTTTAACCCTAACTAGCCTGAATTTAAGTAATTAACTTACTAATTGTTAATATATCTGAATAAATGGTTTTTTTTAGTTGGTTTAATAATTATTTAACATTTACATTTGTCCGAATCAAAATTGTATTGAGTTTAATTTTAAAAGTGTAAAATTTTTCATTATTTTGCACTGCAATTAACATCTATTAACTAATTATTTTAACATCACATGTCTAAAAAAATCGTGAGAATGGTTTTGATGTGCCTGTTTGTCTTTGTGGCAAATGGTTTGATGGCACAAAATTCAATTACCGGTACGGTAACTGATGATACCGGGTCTCCGCTACCCGGTGCTAGTGTTGTTGTAAAAGGTACAACCACGGGAGTCATAACCGACTTTAATGGTAAATTCACGCTATCTGTGCCTGCGAACGCAAAATTAGTCATTTCGTTTGTCGGGATGAATAATGCTGAAGTGACAGTAGGTACCAACAAGACATTCAACATTAAACTGATAACTTCTACTGTCGGTGTTGAAGAAGTTGTGGTAACTGCGATGGGAATTACCAGAGCCAAAAAATCTCTTGCTTTTTCCGTCAGCGATGTAAAATCTGAGGACCTGGTCAAAGCGGGAAATACCAACTTGATGAAGTCTCTGGATGGAAAAGTGAGTGGTGTTACACTTACAAGCTTGAGCAGTGATCCGACTTCCACAGTATTGGTAAATGTCCGCGGTAACTCTGTTATGCCTACTGCAGGTGATGCCAACGTTTCCGTTAAAGGTCAGCCATTGTATGTTATTGACGGTATTCCTGTCGGAAATCAGACTTTCACCAACAAGAACGGTATTGACTTCGGAAATATCCTTTCACAACTGAACCCTGAGGATATTGAAAACATGACCATCCTGAAAGGTGGTAGTGCGGGTGCCTTGTATGGTTCTGAAGGTGGAAACGGCGTCATCATGATTACGACCAAATCCGGTAAAAACGGTAAAAAAGGAATCGGCGTTTCAGCATCTGTTGGCGCAACTGTTGATTCTCCCTATCAGTTTATAAAAGAACAGGATATGTATGGTCAGGGAGAGCGTGCTTACGAGTGGCAGTACGACAATACGGATACCTGGGGACCAAAATTGGATGGTAAATACACGGATAATTTCTGGAATACTGTAACCCAGAAATGGGATAAAGGAGCGATGGTCTCTTACCATGAAAACCGCGTCCAGGCTTATCTGCGACAAGGATCAACTGTTACAACAAACGTCAACGTAACCGGAAACTACGACAAGGGAAGTTTTCGTTTGTCATTGACTGATATGGGGAATAAAGGGGTGATGCCCAACACAAAAACCACCCAGAATTCAGTTACTTTGAATTCTGAATACAAATTGACGGATAAAATTAAGGTTACAGCCAATGCCAATTATACACGGACCTATTCACCGAATAAAGCAAATGTTACAGGTAGTAACAGCATTTTGAACAGACTTTTGTTCAACTTCCCAGCCAATCTCCAGCCACTTTCTGACATGAAGAATTACTGGATGACCGGATTTGAAGGAATTATGATGAACGGCTCCATAATGAAAACCAATGGTATAGATGTAGCAGAACGCAATCCATGGTGGGTTACTTACGAACAGGTAAACCGCTTTTCGCGCGACAATTTCTTCGGTAAAATTCAGTTGGATTGGCAATTAAGTAAAGAGTTTACCGTATTGTTGCGTTCCGGTATGGACAACGTGGCTGAGAACTATGAATACAGGCAATCTTTTGGACTAACCAATTTATCAGCAGGCCGGGAGCCGGCGATGGCGCTTTCCAGGCTAGTAATTCAAGCAGCTTAAGCGTCAACTCTGATGCTATTCTTTCGTTCAACAAGACTGTCGGTGATTTTGATATCTCTGCTGTTGCAGGTATGAACTATGTTTACACAACATCAAATTCCTATCTGATCAATGCAGCAGCGCTTAATGTGCCCGGATTATTTGCCATGACTAACGCATTCCCTGGTAAATTAACAGCCAACTATGGCTGGGGAACTGGTCCGTCGCACAGTTTTTACGGTACAGCGGATGTATCCTGGAAGAAACAACTATTTCTGGGTGTTACCGGACGTGAGGACTACAAAGGAAACCTGGAGGAAGAGAAAATCAATTATTTCTATCCTTCCGTATCAGCTGCTTGGGTTGCCAGTGAGTCATTTAAGTTGCCGGAATCAATCAACCTGTTAAAAATCAGGTTGGGTTATGCCAATGTTGGAAATGGTTTAACGAGGGTCAGAAATATTGATACATACAGTTTTGAATCTCCGGATTGGTCATCTACCGTTAAAACAGCCAACCTGAACGCAACTTTGGTCGATCCCAATATCAAACCGATGAATTCAATCACGAAGGAAGCCGGTATAGATCTTTGGATGATGAATAAAAAAGTAGTTTTTGATTTCACTTACTTTGTGAAAGACCAAATCAACCAGCTTGGTGGCATTCCTGTTGTACAGGGAACCGGATTTACCCAAATGACGACCAATATTGGTGATGTCAAAAACGAAGGGTATGAGTTTGGCCTGACACTTAATCCTGTCAGGACCAAAGACTGGAACTGGGATATTACAGGAACATTCACACATTATTTGGCCAAGATCACCCGCTTATCTGATAAATTTGCAGCAAGTGGATATGTATTCGCTTCTTATGACGGTAAAACAAAAGTGAAAATTGCCGAAGGTGAAGAGATTGGAAATATCTATGAGGAAAATCCGATTAAGAAAGTGAAAACGGGGAAATATGCTGGAGTGCCATTACTGGATAATGATGGTAAATTCCAAAGATCTGCAGATGAAAGGGATCGTGCACAAATTGCCAATTTCAATCCTGATTATATCATTGGTTTAAATACTACCCTCAGATACAAAAGGTTATCTTTAAATCTCGTAGGTAGTTTCCGTGTTGGCGGTGAGTATATTTCAGTAAACCAGCAATACATGGACTCCAACGGCCGGTCATTTGAGTCTGTAAGTTCTGGAGGCGATAATAACCGTTGGTGGAAGGGTGGTCGTGATGCCGAACAAGGTGGTATGGCATGGCCTGCAGTTGGCGCAAGTAAGTATGCTGAAATGAATGGTTACAACGATGATATCCGTTCTGATTTCCACGATGCAAGTTACGCCAAAGGAGTTTGGCTGCCACCGGGCAAAGATGGTTCAGTTGATGCCAATTATATTGTGAACGGTGCTGATCCGAACAACACTTTCTATGATTTCCCTTACAATGCGTATGGTGATGTAATCTGGAATTTTACGGCAACCCGTGTTTACAACGCTACCAACTTTAAATTAAGGGAGGTTTCGCTCAATTATAATTTGCCAACTGCATTATCCGGGAAAATGAAACTGAACAATGTCAATGTTGCATTGATCGGCAGAAACATCTTCCAGTGGAATGCTTCCGGCCGCGACGAAGATCCTGAATCTGCATTCTCCGGCCCTGGGGTAAGTCAGGGTGTACTAAGAGCCACATTACCGGCTGTCCGGTCACTTGGATTTAAACTCTCTTTCGATTTTTAATAATTGACTTTCAGTAAAAAAAATATAATATGAAATCATTTCTAACAAAAATATTTGCCATTACTTTACTGATGGGCGTTTTTTCCTGTAGTAAAGATGCTTTGCGGCAATACGATGCATTACAGTACAAGAATGCAATTGAGAATCTGAATGACCCGTATCTCTTGTCCTCAGTTTTGAAAAAAACCACTCTTTTTTATCAGGACATGGGTTGGGGAAATACAAGGCTGCCAGGGGCTGTACAGTACACCGGTCGTAACTACCAGGGTGGAGACAATACTTACAGTGGTTTCAAATCACCCACTACCGATTTGTATTCGGTAATGGATATTCTGAAATACATTGACATTGCAATTCTGAAAGCAAACGAAAGAGGTTCAAAAACTCATGTTGGTATTTTCACCACCTTCAGGGTTCTTTTATTCTCATTTATGACAGATTACTATGGTGATGTTTATTACAAAGAAGCTTTAAAGGGCCGTGAAGGTATCCTTTACCCCAGTTATGATAAGCAATCAGATATCTATACCGGTTTGTTAAAAGAACTTGACGACGCCAATGCCATGATTACCAGTGGCACTGAATCAATCAGTGCAACGTACGACCTGATGTTTGGCGGTAACAAAACCCAATGGGTTAAATTTAACAACTCATTGAAATTGCGTTTGTTGATTCGAGCTTCAGCCAAATATGCCGATGCCGGCGCAAGAATTTCAGCAGCAGCAGCAAAACCAATGTTAACTGAGGATGCTGATATGAATGCCTCAATTGCTTATGTCGGAACAAGTGCAGTAAACTCATGGGTGGGAGGTTCTAACAACTGGGCTGGTAGCGGTGATTTTGAAAAAAGAAGGCCTTGCAAGACCCTTGTGGATATCATGGCGGCAAACAAAGATCCGCGTATGTTAGTTTGGTTTGCCCCCTGCGAGAATCCCTGGACATACGACAAGGCAAAAAATGGTGTTACATTTGCTACCACAGATCCCAACGGGTATGTATATTCTTCTACCTGGGAATTTGTTGATTTGACCATCCCTGTAATTGCCGCCCAGGTGCCTAATATTCTGGATGTTGATAAGGTATATGCCGGTTTCATTGCTGGTATGCCGGGTGATTATAAAAACGGAAACGGACATTACAATACGTCAGCCGGTGGTACATATGGTAACTTCAAAGTATCAAAATACTCAAAATTATTCCAGCAAAATGCTCATGCTTTGCTTCGTGCACAGTTGATGAACAAAGATGAACTTCAGTTTGATCTTGCCGAAGCTGCTGTAAAAGGGTATGTTACTGGCAATGCTGATACTTACTACAGGGCCGGAATCAGGTTTTCAATGAAGCGTTGGGGAGTTAGTGATGCTGCAATTACTGCTTACCTGGCACAGACAAGTATTGCCCTGCCAGCCGACAATGCCGGAAAACTGGCTAAAATTGCCACCGAGAAATGGGTTGCCCTCTTTTCCGTAGCAAGCGAAGCTTACCTTGATCTGCGCAGAACCAAGTTGCCAAATATTTTCAACAACGGTAACCTGGCTACAAACCCTTTCCCGTATCGTTACCGCTATCCGGGAAATGAGCTTGGCCAAAATAAAGCTGCCTACGACAAGGGTGTTGCTACATTGGCGCCTGCTGTTGACGACGAATTCTCCAAAATGTGGCTGTTGCAATAACAACTGCATCAACATAAATAAAAAGAGGTTGCGCTTGAAGTGCAGCCTCTTTTTTTTGTCAATATATGCGGCGATTGTAAATCACTGCACCCGATTGGGTGACGCAGTTTTTAACCGCGTCAATTTAAGGCAAAGATATTCCTAACTCTTTACGTTCTGGATTTGATATTTATTTCAATATTCTCACAACTATTTGTAGAAATAATTCATCTTGTTTAAAAATAGCAATATGAACATCCGGGACAGGGATTTTATAAATGAAATGATTTTCCAGGCTACCAGAAGCAGCGGCCCCGGGGGACAGAATGTCAACAAGGTCAGCTCAAAAGTGGAACTCAGGTTTAATTACCAGGATTCCTCGTTGCTTGATGTAAAGGAAAAGGCTTTGATTGGGGCTAAACTGACCAATAAAATCAACAATGAGAACGAGATCGTTCTGACCGCTCAAACCGACCGTTCCCAACTCAGGAACAAGGAAATTGTCATTGAAAAATTTTATTCCCTCCTGGAGAAGGCTTTGACACTTCAGAAAAAGCGTTATAAAACCAAGCCTACCAAAGGTTCTGTCGAAAAAAGGCTTGAATCCAAGCGTATTACAGCGACAATAAAAGCCGGCAGAAGAGACTCCGGCTTCTGACCAGCTGATCTGGCAGTCCACAGTCTACAGTCGGCAGTCGGCAGTCCACAGTCGGCAGTCCACAGTCTACAGTCGGCAGTCCACAGTCGGCAGTCCACAGTCGGCAGTCTGCGCCGCCACTCCCCAGTCCTCGGGTCTCCGAGTCCTGTCGTGTAGTCCAGTCTTACTGTTGTGGTCGTCCAGTCCCCTAGTCCCCTAGTCCCCTAGTCCCCTAGTCCCCTAGTCCCCTAGTCCCCTAGTCCCCTAGTCCCCTAGTCCCCTAGTCCCCTAGTCCCCTTGTCCC
>JBBQHB010000032.1:0-48487 GCA_038323575.1 Bacteroidales bacterium
GAACACTATACTGAAAACCAGTAACTTGGGGCTCAGCCCCTTCGGCTCCCGCCCTACAAAATTAGCCGGAAAAATTATTTTTCCAACATATTGCAACTATTTAGTTTTCAACAATATTATTTTTGAGCTGAATCGCTGCAAATACTAATCAAATCTGCTAAATGGATACTGAAATAAAGTTAGAAGAAAAAAAGATAAGGCCTTTGGGAAAATGGTTGTGAATTACAAAAAAGACATGAAGAAAAATAAGATTCTAATATGCATGTATATGCCGACAAGGCAATGATAAATACTGTTTTAAGAAATCTGGTTACTAATGCAGTTAAATTTACAGCAACCGGAGGAAGAATTAATATTTCAGGCAAGATCAGCAGGGGCAAAGTAAAAATCTCAGTTTCAGACACAGGAATGGGAATGTCAAAATCAACGGTTAATAAATTATTCCGAATCGACACAAATCAATCTACTCCGGGAACGTTGCAAGAAACCGGAACCGGATTGGGATTGATCTTATGCAAAGAATTTATAACCAAACACAATGGCAGAATATGGGTTAAAAGTGAACCCGGCAAAGGTTCGGAATTTTGCTTTACGATTCCCTGCATCCGGCAATAAAGAGAAATAATACCCGGAATTACGACCAATCCGTTGGTGGTGACCATAAAAGTACTTTTGATTACAGTGTTAATTTGTTTGGTTAACCATACAAATTTGTACATTTAGGTACGTTATTTACTTAATTGTTACCCCTTGACTGAAAATATAATTGAGGAAATGAACAAGAAATATTTCTGGATTTTGACACTCAGCCTGGCACTGGTTAAATTGCTGATTCATTCCCTGACCAGCACCAATTACGAACTTCACCGCGACGAAATGTTATATTTCTCGATGGGAAGTCACCTCTCCTGGGGCTTTGCTTCTACTCCGCCATTGATGGCTTTCCTCTCTTTTATTGTAAAAAACATATTCGGATACCAGGAGTTTTTCGTCAAACTGTTTCCGGCTTTGGCGGGAACTTCATTACTCGTTTTAACAGCATTGTTTATAAGAGAGTTAGGCGGCAAAGGCTTTGCAGTATTTACAGGGTGCCTGACATACATTGTTTCAACTGCCATGCTTCGGAGCTCCTCACTTTTTATGCCCGTCATATTTGAGTTATTCTTCTGGATGTTATTTCTGTTCTTTTTGCTTAAACTGATCAACCGGCAGGATCCAAGGTATTGGATAGGCATTGGCATAAGTTTTGGGTTGGCTTTCTTGAACAAATATTCCATACTCTTTCTAGGATTGTCTGCTTTCATCGCACTGCTAATCAGTGAACACAGGAAACTGCTACTGTCAAAATATTTTATTTATGCAGCTTTTGCCGCTCTCCTAATTATGCTTCCGAATATTATATGGCAAATCAGTCACAAGTTCCCGGTTGTCACACACATGGGCGAACTGTACAGGACCCAGTTGGTATATGTTTCAAAACAAACCTTTCTGTTGGAACAGATCATGATGAACTTTACTTCGGTTTTAATCTGGCTGACCGGATTAATAGTGCTGGTTTTCTTTAAGGCTGAAAAGAAATACCGCTTATTCGCCTGGCTGTTTTTTGCAGTGATCATTTTGTTTCTTGTCGCAAAAGGAAAACCTTATTATACCCTGGGGGTTTATCCTGTTATGTTTGCCTTCGGCGGATATTACCTGGAAAAATATTTTGTCGGGAAACTGAAAACTGTTGCTTATGTGATCGTTGGTTATTCCTTCATTACCTCCTTGTTTTTCCTGCCGCTAGGTTTGCCGTTACTGCCGCAGAAAGAAATGGAAGCCTACTGCACTTTCTTTGCCAATCATATCACTCCGGCTCCGATGAGAAATGAGAACAACCAATATTCTCCGCTTCCGCAGGACTATATGGATATGACCGGCTGGAAGGAATTGGCAGCGTTGGTGTCGGTTGCTTACAACAAATTGGATAGCCTTCAAAAAAAAGATTGCATTATTTTTGCAAATAACTACGGACAGGCAGGAGCCATAGATTTCTATGGAAAAAAATATCACCTGCCCGCACCTGTCAGCCTGAATGACAGTTATATATTCTGGGCGCCTGATTCACTTACAGCCAATAACTACATTGTAACGGATAACAGCCTAGGGGATATCCCCGCACTTTTTGACAATTACATTGAAATAGGAGCGGTTAAAAATATCTATTTCAGGGAAAATGGATTGAAGATTTTTCTCTGCCAAAACCCGAAACCTGTATTTAACGAATTCGTAAAAAAGAGGATCAATGAATTCAAGGGAATTTACAGGTATTAACGATGAAGCAATTTAACGAAATCGATCTTTACATTGCAGATTTTCCGGCGCTTACCAGGAAGATGCTGGAACAACTTCGTGCAACGATTAAACTTGCCGCTCCTGAAGCCTCTGAAGTGATCAGCTATGGAATGCCTGCCTACAAACAAAACGGGATCCTGGTTTATTTTGCTGCGTATAAAAACCACATAGGATTGTATCCGATGGCATCCGGGGTGGAGGCATTTAAATCTGTTTTGTCTGGCTGCAAAATGTCAAAAGGGACCATTCAGTTTCCGCTTGACAAACCTCTTCCGTTGGAAATAATCGCGGAAATTGTAAGATTCAGAGTCGTTGAAAGATCAAACAAACTAAGTAAATGAAAACCCATATCTCCATCCTGAGAGGCATCAATGTTGGAGGGCAGCACACGATAAAAATGGACTCCCTGAAGGCCATATATGAAGATCTGGGATACATCAACGTTCGTACTTATATCCAAAGCGGTAATGTTGTTTTTCAGAATAAAGAGTCACCAAGCGATGAACTGGAAATTAAAATTACTTCGAAAATCGCTTCAAAATTTGGATTTGATGTTCCTGTCATCGTCCTGAGTCATGCAGAACTTCAAAAAATAGTCAATGGCAATCCTTTCCTGAACGAGCCAACGATAGAGTTACCTCCACATCACATTACTTTTTTGAGCAAAGCGCCCGATCCCGAAAAGTGGCATACTCTTTTGAACCTAAACATCCAAACAGAAGACAAATTCAAACTTATTCACAAAAGCATCTACCTTTATTGTCCCAATGGTTACGGCAAGACAAAACTCACAAACGGCTTTTTCGAGCAGAAATTAGGTATTACGGCAACAACCAGAAACTGGAGGACCACCCTCGAATTGCATAGAATGGCGGAAGAATCAAAATCCTTATAATGTATTCAAAATGAATGAATTTCAGGCAAACAACAACGAATTGGATGAACTGATCAATCAATGACCTGACCATGGAAAAACCCAAATCTTACTGCGAAGCAGTTGCGCAATACGATAAAACGAATGTCCACCGAATTTACCACGATAGTTTATATGGCTTCACCATCGACGATGACAATGAACTTTTCGAACGACTGGTGTTGGAGATTAATCAGGCAGGTTTGAGCTGGACCACCATTTTGAACAAACAGGCGAATTTCAAAACTGCCTTTCACCAATTTGACCTGAAAACTGTTGCATCCTACCGGGAAGCTGACCGGCAGCGGTTATTAAATGATCCGGGAATAATCCGTAACAGGTTGAAAATCGACGCTGCAATCCATAATGCGAAGGTAATTTTACAGTTGCAAAACGAATATGGTTCATTTAAAAATTGGTTGGACCATCATCATCCAAAGACAAAACCGGAATGGATAAAACTGTTTAAACAAACTTTCAAATTTACAGGCGGTGAGATTGTCAATGAATTTTTGATGAGTACCGGCTATTTTCCCGGTGCACACATCGAGAGTTGCCCTTATTATAAAGAGGCAATTAAATCAAATCCAGCGTGGTTAAAAAAATGAAATAAACAATAACGCAAAAAAATGACAGTCGGAAATAAACCTGAAATGCCTGTCCTACCTTTCAATTCTCAGGCTGAATGGAGAGAGTGGCTGGGTAAGAACCATTCCGTATCAAACGGGATCTGGTTACAGTTTTACAAAAAGGGTTCAGGCACTCCGACTGTGGTCTATTCTGAAGCGTTGGATGAGGCATTGTGCTACGGATGGATTGATGGTCAGTTAAAAGCCGGGGATGAAAATTATTATCTGCAGCGTTTCACACCGCGAAGGGCCCGGAGTACCTGGTCGAAAAGAAACATCGGCCACGTCGCCCGGCTGGAAAAGGAAGGAAAAATGAAACCTTCCGGCATGAAAGCTGTACAATCTGCTAAGCTGGATGGCAGATGGGAGAATGCTTATGATTCACAAAGTGATATGACAGTACCCGACTATCTGCTCGACGAACTAAAGAATGATCCCACGAGCCTGGCATTTTTTGAGTCTTTGAACAAAGTGAACACCTATGCCATTGTCTGGAGGCTTCAGTCGGCCAAGAATCCTGAAACCAGGGCAAAAAGGATGAAGGTAATCCTTGAGATGCTGGCGAACGGAGTGAAAATTCACCCTTGAATTGAAATTTATTTACTTATATTCTTAAAATTCAGTAACATGTATATAAAAGCTGAGACACCCGAAGATTACATCGACCAATTGCCTGACGACAGAAAAGAGGCCATCAGGAAACTAAGAAAAGTTATCCTTGAAAATCTTCCTGAAGGATTTGTTGAGACGATGGGTTATGGCATGATCGGCTATGTGGTTCCACATTCCATTTTTCCTGACGGCTACCATTGCGACCCGAAACTTCCGTTGCCGTTTATGAATATTGCCTCCCAGAAAAATTTCGTTTCAGTCTATCACATGGGCTTGTATGCCAACAAAAATTTAATGGAATGGTTTCTTAATGAGTATCCTAAGCACAGTAATTCGAAACTTGACATGGGCAAAAGCTGCATTCGGTTCAAAAAAATGGACCAAATACCATATGATTTAATAGGTGAACTTACCAGGAAGGTTAGTTGCGAGGTTTGGATCAATCACTACCTCAAATATGTACAAAAGTAGAGCATCACGAGAATTGGGAATGGACTTTATTGCAGGAATCTGAAATGTCTGCTGCAATCAAACATTTTAAAATGTCAGAATACTGGGAATCCAAATTCAAAGAAGAAGGGGCAATGTGGAAATTTGAACCATCAGATTCTGCAATTGTTGCAGCTGAGTTATTTAAAACTGAAAAAATCAATCATGTGCTGATTCCCGGCGTGGGTTATGGCAGAAATGCAGGATTATTTTATGAACATGGATTTCAATTAACCGGAATTGAAATTTCGAAATCTGCCATCGGAATTGCCAGGGCGAATGGGTTGGATTTTAAGATTCACCATGGGTCGGTATTGTCGATGCCATTTGACAACAAACAATTTGACGGTATTTACTGCTATGCCTTGATACACCTGCTCAATAAAAATGAACGGAAGAGGTTTCTTACTTCCTGCTACAATCAGCTAAAAGAGGGAGGTCTGATGATCTTTGTGGTCGCCACAAAACAAATGGGTATGTATGGAACCGGTAAATACCTGAGCAAAGACAGGTACAGGATTTCAAAAGGATTGAACGTGTTTTTTTATGATGATGCTTCCGTCTCGAAAGAGTTTGCCGAATTTGGACTGATTACGCAATACTTTGTTTTCGAGCCTGTCAAATTTAGCGCTGGTTATGACCCTATGCCGCTTAAATTTGTACTTTGCAAAAAAGAACACAAAAATTAAGCCTTTCGAATTCTAAAACCTCTTCATCACCAATGTTAAAGAGAATTTAATGATCAAGGGATGAGAAAATCAAAATATGGAATAGCATCATGGTTACAATCTTCGCTGTTTAGCCAATACTTTCACCCAAGTCTGAAATCAAGATTGATATACTATTTCCTTGGATTATCAAACTTCTCGGAAAGAATCTTTCATCAACTGCTTACAAATCCGGACAGAGGAACCAATCAAATTTCTTCGGACAAATTAAAAGGGGAATTATTTCTTAATCAATTTGAATTGGACAGCTTTAAGATTGCAACAGTGAGTAGCAAGAAATCAACTACCAACCATATCATATTCTTACATGGAGGGGCCTATTTTGCTGAGGCTGTAAAAGGTCACCGACAATTAATTGAGAAACTGGTGTTGCTGTATGATTTTAAGGTTAGTTTTATTGACTATCCTCTTTCACCTGAAAATAATGCGATGATTACAATAAGATTCGTTGAAAAGGCATTCCATAAAATAGCAATTGAATTTCCGAATGATGAATTTGTTCTTTTTGGCGATTCTGCGGGAGGCGGACTTGCCCTTGCGCTGATCCAGATTTTAAGAGACAATAATAATCCTCATAGGCCTCTGAAGACTGTCCTGGTATCACCCTGGCTGGACATTTCAATGTCAAATTGTGAGATAGCAGCTTACACTGGTAAAGACGTTTTGTTAAACTTAAATGGATTAAGGGAATGTGGTAAAATATATGCGCAAGATTTAGACCTGAAAGATCCTAAAGTATCACCTGTGTACGGCAATCTGGATAACCTGGCACAAATTAAAATATTTGTCAGCGACTCTGAGCTTCTCTATCCCGATTGCATGTTGTTAAAACGGAAATTGGATTCGGCATCCGGAAGTACTGCATTCTTATCAATAAAAGAAAAAATGGTACATGACTGGATCGTCTTGCCAATTAATGAACGAGATGATACAATTGATGAAATGGTCGATTTCTATCATTTAAAGGAATGTTCTTTAAATAATTATTAAATTTAAAAAATGAATCAACAGGCATTATTTATAAACTAAAAATTAAAATTATGGAATTAAGTAAAAGTGCTGTCCAACTTCGGCAACAAATTGAAAAGGCAATTGAAGACCATAAAATTACGCATGAGGAATATGATCAAATTATTCAAATTGCCACTGAAGATGGTCATATTGATTCTCAGGAAAGGGCATTGTTGTCTACCCTTCAGGATATGATTGAGTCAAAAATGGTAAAGTGGTCTAAATGATTAATAAAGAGCAACCTACTATCAATGACAGAATAAAAAATATTAAACCATGGAAAATCCAATTATTAAGTTTTCAATCCTTTTCCTGGCATCTTTGCTGTTTTTACTTCCCTCAGCAAAAGCCCAGCTGAGCCTGGATATTGAAAGCGGCGCAGTCATAGCAGGTTATAACGATGTCAGGATTCCGGGCGACAAAGGGACCTTGTTCTCACTTACAGACGATCTGAATGCCAAACCAACTGTTTTTATTCGTTTAAGAGCAGGCTATACAATAAACACAAGGCATACTATTTCTCTTTTATATGCTCCCCTAACAGTTAAATCAGATGGTTCAGTAACTTTCCCAATTGATTTTATGGGAGTGACTTTCCCTGCCAACAGGCCACTTGATGCATCCTATACTTTTAACTCGTACCGGATTACTTACCGGTATGATTTTGTAAAGAAACCGAAATTTGAGTTTGGACTTGGCTTTACCGCAAAAATCAGGGATGCCGAAATCGCGCTTAAAAGCGCGGGATTAGCTTCTTCTAAAACAAATGTGGGATTTGTTCCTATCATTAATTTCAGGCTTAACTGGAAGGCGAATGAAAAACTCGGGATGCTCCTCGAGGGCGATGCATTGGCTGCACCGCAGGGAAGAGCCGAAGATGTTTTGCTGGCTGCAACTTATAAGATTAACCCCAAAATTGTATTAAAGACTGGTTACCGTATACTCGAGGGTGGGGCTGATAATGATGAAGTTTATAACTTCTCCTTGTTCAATTATGCACTGGTGGGTTTAACCATTTCTTTATAAGCCTGCTGTTTAATTTGATGCTGAAAAATTTCTATCAAATTCAATTTTTTAGAATAGGGACGTAAGAAAAATAGGTTCACCTCCTAAGCTCTCCATTCTTGAAGTATTGCTTTGACCGGAACTAACCATGCGCAGTAAATGAAGAATCTCCTGCATGTAAAAAAAACCGGGGCTTAATGATTTGCCCCGGTTCAATTTCCTAATTGAATCAATTAGTTACTTTGGCATTAAAACGGTATCAATCACATGAACAACACCATTTGTTGCCTTTAGATCGGTTGCAGTAACGGTTGCAACATCTCCTTTTGCGTCAGTAAGGATAACATTCTTACCGCTTAGTGATGCTGTAAGCTTAGCTCCATTTACCGTTGTCAGTACAACTTTACCATTCCCCGACTTAATAGCCGCGAGTACAGCAGTGGCATCGAGATTCCCCGCCACGACATGATAGGTAAGAATAGAAGCAAGCATGACCTTATTTTCAGGCTTCAGAAGATTATCAACAGTACCCGCAGGCAACTTGCCGAATGTACTGTTCGTAGGCGCAAAAACAGTAAATGGCCCTTTACTCTGCAAGGTGGCTACAAGATCGGCAGCCTTAACTGCTGCAACTAAGGTTGTATGGTCTTTTGAACCGGCTGCAACGCCAACTATATCACTTTGAGCCTTTGCACCAAAGGATGCAACTGCGAAAACCAAAACAAAAATAATTCATGAAAGGATCGTATTGCCAATAAATAACCAAAAGAAACAATTGATGAATTGGTCGGTTTCTATCATTTTTATTGTCTTGTTAGTTGATAAATATCAGGTTAACCGGAAAGAAACCTTGGAGGTCTGTTACCGTATACCCGAGGAAAAAGCTTGAAATGATAAAGTTTACAATTTCTCATTATTCAATTATTTATCATTAGAAATATTTCATGGAAACACCTCTTTTATTTTGGATACTTTTTAATGTTTTTGTACTGCTGATGCTGGCCATGGATTTAGGTGTTTTTCATCGCAAATCGCATGAGGTAAGCACAAAGGAAGCTTTAACCTGGACAATTGTCTGGATAACGCTTGCGCTTATTTTTAACGGAATACTCTATTTCTGGAAAGGAGAGCAACAGGCACTTGAATTTTTTACCGGCTATCTGATCGAAAAGGCATTGAGTGTTGACAACATTTTTGTTTTCATCATGGTATTCTCTTATTTCCAGGTACCTGCGAAATATCAGCACAAAGTTCTGTTCTGGGGGATTCTGGGCGCCCTGGTTATGCGCGTAATATTTATTTTTGCGGGTGTTGCCCTCATCGAGAAATTCCATTTTACCATTTATATATTCGGCGCCATTTTAATCTTTACCGGGTATAAAATGTTTAACCACAATCAGGCAAAAATCGATCCTGAAAAAAATCCGGTAATCAGGTTCTTTCGGAAAATTATACCTGTCACCCCACAATTACACGATGACAAATTTTTTGTCCGAATAAATGGAGAACGATTTGCCACACCTTTGTTTTTGGTTTTAATACTCATTGAAACTTCAGATCTCATTTTTGCAGTCGACAGCATTCCGGCCATACTTGCCATTACTCAGGATCAGTTTATCGTTTACACTTCCAATGTTTTTGCCATCCTTGGTTTGCGGTCCCTTTATTTTGCTTTGGCTGGTATTGTTCATCGCTTCTGGCTTTTAACCTATGGACTGGCAGTAGTATTGGTCTTTGTAGGTGTGAAGATGCTGCTGATTGATGTTTACAAAATCCCGATAGCCTGGTCGCTTGTTTTTATTGCATTCACAATTGCAGCCAGCGTGGTACTCTCTTTCAAAATACGACCATCAAAATAATCAATGCTTCATGAATAGTATAGAAGAAAGTCAAAGTGAGCTAAACCAGGAAATACAGGAAATAAAATTTAATACTGAAACTTCAGAAGAAATCTATTCGCACATTATTTCAAGATTAGACGATTTGCGCGATGAAAGATACCGCATGAAAAAATCAAAAAGCATAAAATGAAGAAACTGATTATTATCTCAATTTTATTATTATTGTATCCATCAATTTCAAAGAGTCAATATAATCTGACTATCGAGATAGGCTCGTTACGAAATAACAGCGGAGAGGTACTTTTGGAACTAAACGATGAAAACGGAAAAATGATTAACGGTTTTTCAGAAAAGATAGTGGATAACAAATGCGTCATAATGGTTGAAAACATTAAGCCAGGGAAATATGCATTTAAGTATTTTCACGATGAAAACAAAGACAAGAAGTTAAATACAAATATTTTAGGTATCCCTAAAGAAGGATATGGATTTTCAAACAATGCAAAAGGAAAGTTCGGGCCCCCATCATTCAGGGAAATGATTTTTAAAGTTAATCAAGACAGCCTGATTAAATGTAAATCTTCCTATCTGTAATTTTTTTTGCTATGATGAACAACAATGATAACCTTGATATTTCAATTTGCAGCATAAACGATGTAGAAACCATCAAAGAACTGTGGTCAAAAACCTACAATACAGAAGGAAAAACCGATTGGTCGCACATTCTGCCCTATTACGATGATCAGATATATTTCAGGGATTCCATTCAGGAAATACATGGAATCGAAGATTTCAGGGCGATGACCGAGCGTTTAACAAAACGTTCAAAAGACTTGAAAATGAAGGTCGTTCGGGCAATTATGCAGGTGGATATCATATTGGTTGAATGGGAAATGACGATTAGTTATAATAAATATCCAAGTTCAGTTTTATACGGTGCAAGCCGTCTGACATTAAATGGAGATGGGAAAATAACAGAACAAAGAGATTACTACGATCTGTGGGGAGATATATTTGACAACATCCCAAGATTCGGGAAGGCTTACCGAAGATTTATGAAAAGAAAGTTTGGGTAATATATTATTAAGAGAAGAAAAACACACCATTTTACTTACGTTTATATAAAGTTATTATTATGAAGAGATCAATTTATTTGTTGCCATTATTAGCATTTCTTTTGAACAATTCTTTGTCAGCTCAAACCGGTATCCGTTTGGGATTCAAAGCCGGTTATAACATTGGCACACAATATGGAATTATGCCGGCAAATTTAACTTACGATGTCAGCTCCTCCGCCCGAAATGGATTTGCCGGTGGGCTTATTCTTTACTTCCCAATCACCGAATCATTCGGTGTACAACAGGAATTTCTTTATGTTTCGAAAGGTTCCGGACAACACGTTACAATGACTCAACCGCCTGTAAGCACAACCTCAGAATACAACATTGATTATTTTGAACTCCCGATGGTCTTTCGTTACACTTTTGCGAAGATCGGTACTGTTGGAATTTATGGAAGCAGTGGATTTGCTCTTTCTACGTTACTAAAAGGGAAATACAACGTGGATGGAGTTGTAGATATGGGTGGTGTTAAAATACCTTTTAGCGAGTCTGGAAATACCGATGGATTAGACAAGTTTGATTATAGTTTTATTTATGGCCTCGGTATGAATTTTGATCTTTTCAATCAAAAATGTTTTTTCGACTATCGCCAAACTATTGGATGGAATACACTTATGATGCCAACTTCACAAGGAGGTGAACCTGCACCTCTGCGCAATCAGAGTTATACGCTTGCATTGGGGTTCTATCTAAAATAGTGTTCCAAAAGCAGCTTTTCATTATTTTGCTTAAAGCTATGGTGGCCAATATGTTTCTGTAATAAACTTGGTTATTAAATTCATATGGGAAAAAATAAAAAATTCTTCAAATATTTTAGAGAATATCAATGGTCTAACATATTTGCCATGATCAGAAATAACCGAAAAGGCCCCAAAATATGCACAGAAGACTTTAATAATAAACTTGTAGTTATAACCGGAGCGACATCGGGTATAGGTTACTTTACAACCCGAAAATATGCTGCTCATGGCGCAAACTTACTTTGCATCAATCGCAATATTGAGAAATCTGAGGCTTTACGGAAGGAGATTGAAAGTGAATTTGGTGTAAAATGTGCTTACAAAATTGCCGATTTAAGTAATCTCGCAGATATTCATCAGGTGGCAGACGAACTTATAAAACAAAATACCCCTATTGATGTACTGATACATAATGCCGGAGTTTATCTGACGAAAAAGGAATTAACCAGCGATGGACTGGAAAAGGTTTTTGTTGTCCAATACCTTTCATCTTTTATTTTGAATTATAAATTGATGGACAAGCTTAAAGCTCAGGGAAATACCCGAATTATATTGGTTAATTCCGAAGGCCATCGCTTTGCTGCCTGGGGCCTGCGGCTTGATGATTTGAATTGGGAGAAAAGACATTTCTCCGGTTTAAAAAGTTATGGTTCAGCTAAATTAGCGCAACTTTTATCTATGCTTGTATTTACCGAACAATTCAAAAACGTGGGTGTAACCATCAATGCCATGCATCCCGGAGCGGTAAAAACCGAAACAGGCCAGGAAAACGGTCCTACCTACCGATGGTTTAAAAAGAATTTTATCGATAAAACCCTGAAATCATCTGAAATATCAGCCGAGGCATTGTATTATCTTGGCGCTTCAAAAGAGATGGAAGGAGTTAGTGGAAAATTTTTTAATTTAACCACCAAAGAAGAGCCTGCACCACCGGCACTTGACAAAGAAGTAGCCTACGAACTTTGGGAAAGAAGTCTTGAATATGGCGGATTGTCTGGTTCAAAACGCAATCGCAATTGACGAATTGGCAATTAAAGTTTATGAACTCAAATAGTATGGTTGAAAAAAAATACAATACCATTGTTGTCGGAGGAGGAATTGCAGGATTAACTTCTGCCGCTTTTTTGGCACGTAGCGGACAAAAAATTCTCCTTATTGAAAAAAACAGAGAACTTGGGGGTTTGGTTAACACTTTTGAACGTGACGGGTTTCAATTCGAAGCCGGAGTTAGGGCATTGGAAGACGCAGGAATAATTTTCCCAATGCTGAAAGATTTGGGCATTGAACTCGAAGTGGTAAAAAGTCCGGTTACAGTTGGTGTTGAAAACGAAATACTCAACATTAAAGATTTAAACAGTTTAAACGAATATAAAAATCTACTTATCAGGTTGTTTCCAGATAATGAAGCAGAGATTGAAAATGTTTTAAAAGTTATCCGGAAGATAATGAAACACATGGAGGTTTTGTATGGAATCGAAAATCCTGCATTTAAAGATTTAAAGCACGACAAAGCTTACATTTTCAAAAAACTTTTACCATGGTTGCCAAGGTTTATTTTTACGGTTGGGAAAATAAACCGAATGAACATGCCTGTTGAGGACTACCTAAAAACAATTATTTCAAATCCTTCTCTCATTGATGTAATTTCTCAGCATTTCTTTAAGAATACGCCTACCTTTTTTGCTCTTAGTTATTTTTCGTTGTATCTCGATTATTTCTACCCGGTTGGTGGTGTAGGTAAACTGGCTGAAGCCCTTGAAAACAAAATAAAAGAATATGGTGGTGAAATACAAACAGAAACTAAAATTATTGAAGTCCTGGCTGATAAATGCATTGTAAACACCGAAAATGGTGAGGCATATGGCTACAACAATCTTATTTGGGCGGCTGATTTAAAAACACTTTATACTATCACTAATACGGGGTCATTACCAGGCAAAATCACTCAAGCGTTTAAAAATCTGAAATCTCAAATGCTGGAAAGCCGCGGAGGAGATTCTGTGTTTAGTTTGTACCTTGAAATAGATGAGCAGTTGGAAACATTCGGAAAGATTGCTCATGGTCACTTTTTTTATACACCATCAAAATTAGGGTTAGGAGAAACGCATCGGGGAGAACTTAATCATATGCTTGATAATTGGCCAAATGTAACAAAAGAAAGACTCATGCTTTGGTTAGACAAATTTACCAAACTTAATACCTATGAGATATCCATTCCCGGGTTAAAAGACCCCGCTTTGGTCCCTTTCGGGAAAACCGGAATGATTATCAGCTTTCTTGCTGAATACAATTTATTCGACCTGGTTGAAAAAAGCGGTTGGTACAACGAATTTAAAACAGAAGTGGAAAATCGCATGATTGATGTCCTTTCAAATTCTATTTATCCTATGTTAAAAGACAAAGTAATAGCACAATTCTCGTTTACTCCTTTAAGCATAAAAAGCCGTGTTGGCAGTTCTGAGGGTGCCATTGTTGGCTGGTCGTTTGAAAAACCTCTACCCGTGGTACATAAAATGCAATACTCCGACCGGTCAACACTTACACCAATCCCTACTATTTATCAAGCCGGACAATGGGCATTTAGCCCTGCTGGTGTTCCCATTTCAATTCTTACAGGCAAATTGGCGGCAGATAGAATTATAAAGAACATGAAAAGCTAAATTAATTCACCAACAATTTGTAATTTTATCTTGAATAATTGACAATCAGTATAATACTTATAAAAATGAAAAATGAAATTCAAGGTAACGCCTCTTCAGGCGCTGTATATGGACTAGGGTTTATAGGAGCGGCTGTTTATTTTATCTCTCATGCCGCAGGTTTCTGGATGATTGTACTTGGTTTTTTAAAAGCAATCGTCTGGCCGGTTTTCCTGGTATATGAAGCATTCAAACACTTCGCAATGTAATGCTTCCGGAGAGGGAGTGCGCGTGGCAATGATTGAGCACAACGGAGCACCGGTCGAACTGATAGAATTCAGAAACATCTGCCAGGATGAAAACCCTCCTGTTACTTTCGCTGTTGATTACAAAGGAGAATTGGCCGGATGCATCGGATTGGTAAAACAGACCGATGTTTACAAACTGACCGCTGAAATCGGTTACTGGATAGGGGAACCATACCGGGGACTGGGTATTGCTACCAAAGCGGTTGAATTGATTACCGAATATGGATTCAGACAATTGAACCTTGTAAGGATCTATTCCGGTGTATTTGATTTTAATGTAGCTTCACAAAGAGTACTGGAAAAATCCGGATTTAAACTCGAAGGTATCTTTGAAAAATCGATCATCAAGAACGGGAGAATCTGTGATGAATTCAGGTATGCCAAAACAAAAATCATATTACACTGATTACCCGGATTAAAATCCCAACCTTAAATTTCAAAAATTAACACAAATAAAACCCGGCAAACCATAGATTACAAAAATTACACAGATTAATGTAAAAGACAAAGTCCCGGTCTCCATTACCCCGTTTCTTCTCCTAGTCCCCTCAGTCTCCATCTCTCTGACCCGAGTCCTCCCAGTCGTCAAGTCATCCAATCATCCAGTCGTAAGGCATGCCCGCACAAAACAAAATTGATTCAATTACGTAAATTGCATAAAACTGCATCGTATGGAAAAAGAGACAACCAGGGTAGAAGCTTTTACTGCGGGACCATGGTCATGATCAGTATCGCTTATAACCTGTTGTGGTTTTCAGCTGCCTATAAACGCAAACTGGTAAAAGATGAAATAACTGATGCCCTGGTTGTTAAAATCCGCAACGCATATTGGTTTGGTTTCTTTTTTTATTTTACCGCGTTTGTAATTTCTTTCTTCCTTCCTTTTGCCGGGCTTTTGATGTGCATCTCACTTTGGATTTTCTGGACAATTCTGGATTACAGTAAAAAAAAATGATTGCATAGTTAAAGCAATGGCATTTGGTCACAAGGAAATCATTAAAATTCAGTGGTCGTTTCAATCCAGTACCTGAATTCAAACATGCCCCCCCCGCCGGACAAATCCCGTCAATGTCAATTATTTCAGATTTATCTGTAGAATTCTCTCTTAAAGGTATCCCCGACAGGTAATATTTTTCTTCCTGTTTTAATCCCTACATTTTCCATGCTTTCAATTTTAGGCAAAGGATGTAAATACAATCAAAAGAAGATGTGGACCGCAATTTCAACCGACTTTTTCATACTTTAGTAAAATAAAAGTTTAACATGACACAAAAGTGCCGGTTAGCGCCATCAGGTAAAAAAAATTTGCAACCCGGGTAAAACAGCCAATGAAAATGAAAATAAACACCAATACCTGGAACAGAATCCGCTATACCCTTTATACTCCCGGATACGATTTAGTTGCAGGGGTTGTCAAAAACTCAAGGAAGAGATCAGTGGAAGCACTGCAGGTTAAAACCGGTGACAAAGTGCTGATCATCGGTGTTGGTACCGGACTGGACCTGGAGTTTTTACCTGTTGATTGTGAAATTACAGCAATTGACCTGACTCCTTCGATGGTGGAGTACACAAAAAAACGCAATCAAACCCTGAAGCGAAATTTGCAGGTTGTTGTCATGGATGGTCATGCGCTGGAATTTAAGGATGAAACCTTCGATAAAATTATTCTGCACCTTATTCTGGCAGTTATTCCGGATCCGGTTGCGGCTATCTGTGAGGCAGCACGCGTGCTTAAACAGGGCGGAGAAGCAGTGGTTTTTGATAAATTTGTTCCGAAAGGAAGGAAAGTTTCGATGCGGCGCAAGTTCTTCAATTTTTTCACCAACATCATCGCGTCCAATATTACCCGCGACTTTGAATCCATTGTACATGGGAGCGGACTGATAGTACGCTCGGATGAAGCAGCCGACTGGAACGGGAATTTCCGGCTGATAAAATTAATAAAGGACAAACACTGAAAATACAATTCCATGACAACTTCTAGAGATATAGCAAAAATGATTGACCATTCCATTCTGCATCCGACCTTTACTGATCAGGACCTGGTTGAGAATTGCCAAACTGCAAAGAAGTACCGGGTAGCAACTGTATGTGTCAAACCCTATCATGTGGGTATGGCCGCTGGTATTTTAAAAGGATCGGGCGTGGCCGTTTGTGCCGTAATTAGTTTTCCGCACGGTAACAGTACCATTGAAATCAAAAAGACTGAAACACTCCAGGTAATCAGTGACGGGGCTACGGAGGTGGATATGGTGGTGAATATTGGCAAAGTGTTGCAGAACGATTGGGATTATGTTGATTCAGAGTTGAAAACCATCAATGACTGCTGTCGGCAGCATGGTGCCATCCTGAAAGTGATTTTTGAAACTGATTTTGTAACGAAAGAAGAGGATAAGATAAAATTATGTGAACTGTGCAACAAACACAAAATCGCTTTTGTCAAAACTTCGACCGGTTATGGCTTTGTGAAATGCAATGACGGGAGCTACAATTATACCGGCGCAACAGAAGAGGATTTGAAGCTGATGCGGAAACATTGCCTGCCTGAAATTCAGATAAAAGCTGCCGGCGGCATCCGGACACTGGATCAGCTGTTGAAGGTAAGGGAACTGGGGGTTACCAGGGTTGGTGCTACTGCAACTGAGACAATTATGCAGGATGCCATGAAGAGGTTTGAACCGTAAATAATCGGAAAATATTGAAAAGTGTATGAAAAAAATGAATCCTGTTGTAAATTTTGAATTGCCGGCAGACGACCCTGCTTGGCGGGGATATGCGAAATTATGTTCTGGCGAACACAACTGAAACCGATAATAATGGAGACAATTAATAACAATTGAGAATTCACAGTTTAAAATAAATCACACAAAATAACCGGATGCTGAAATACAAACCGGCGCTGTTGCCTTTCCTGATCGGATTATTCCTTGCTTTCCTTTTGTACAGAATCCTGCACTGGTGGGGCTTTCTGGTAATTTTCCCCTGGATTGGATTTTCCATCAGTTTGGGGATTTTCCTCCGGATTATCCTGAAAGGGAAGAAAAGGCTGATCGGCAGAAAGGTCTCTATCCTCATGATTATGCCCTGCCTGTTGTTTTTTGTACCAATTGTCAATCATGAGAATTTTCAACTGGAAGGTGTAGCAATGTATGTCCGGTTTCACTGGTGATGACCCCAACGAGCATGCTTGGCATGATAAAGATCAAACCGGATATTGAGAAGGTTTGCACCGGCTGTAAAGCCTGCAACAACCAATGTCCGATGGGTGTCGATGTGATGTATTACATGCAGAATAATTTAGCAATTCAGGATTCTGAATGTATCTTGTGTAATGATTGCAAAATAGTTTGTCTAATAATGAAAATCAAATAAAAAAATAGCATCATGAATATTAAGATAATCCTAATCATCGCTTTCTCCTACCTGTATGTTTTCTTTGAGATTATAATGAGCAGAATAGGAAAACGTAACAGGACCATTGAAAAAACCAGTGACAAAGGCAGTATCTGGATCCTTGTATTAACTATTTTCATTGGCTATGCAATTTCATTCAGATTGGGCGCATCAAGTTTGGGCCGGATGGCTCCCTGGAATACTTATTTTGCAATGGGCACCGTTTTAATCATTATCGGCCTCTATATCCGGATCAGTTCCATCCTGGCGCTTAAACAGCAGTTCACTTTCACGGTTACAAAAATGGAGAACCACGAACTGGTGGAGACAGGATGGTACAAGCACATCCGGCATCCGGGTTATCTGGGGCAGTTGGTCATCTTTTTGGGCATTGCAACCGCCATGTCAAACTGGTTGTCCATTACTGGCATGATGCTGCCTGTAATGGCCGGATTTCTCTACAGGATTCATGTTGAAGAGAAATTCATGAAGGAACAAATGGGACAAAAATACCTGGATTACAAAAAACACACCAAACGCCTGATTCCGAAAATCTATTAATTTAACAGCCATGGAACCAATCGTATTAACCGATCCGTTGGTTACGCCTAACAACGACCTGCTGTTCGCAATTATCGGAGATAAAAGTATCTTCTGGCAGAGAATCAACAATCATCTTTACTTGAATCACAAGGATATCTCGGAGGTATGGAGATTTTACAACGACGAAAACCAGAAGACTTTATAATTGCACCCGATCATCCGAATTCACTGATGCGCTCCAACCGGCTGATATCCAGCAACTCAATTTTCTTGCAGCACATCTCAATCAATCCGTCGTCTTTGAACTCTTTCATCATCCTTATCACACTTTCGGTTGACATACCGGTCAAATCACCCATATCGGCACGTGACAGAGGCAAATCAAATGAATTACTTTTGAAGATCCGGTTAGCCAGGCAAAGCAATATATCTGCCAGCCGGCCATGGAGCTGCTTCTGTGTCAATGAGAAGAAACGGCCGTAGATCTGGGCTGTGTTTTCGTTCAACAGATTGATGATCTGGTATGAAAATGCAGGGTTTTGAATTAGCAATTGCCTGAAAATCTGAATATCAATCATCCTGATCCGTGAATCCGTATAGGTTGAAATAGAATAGGGCAGTTTGTTGTTCCCTTCATAAATGGAGGAGAGACCAAGCAAACGGTTTTTGGTGGTGAGCATAAGGATAAGTTTATTGTTCTTCTCTTCCAGGTAGACCTTTACCAACCCTTCTTCCAGAAAATAGATGTGAGAAGCAAAAGCGCCCAATTTACATACAGTTTCACCTTTCTTAAAACTGAGACTGACGGAATTCTCATCGATCAGTACTTTCTCCGATTCCGTTAAAAGTTCGTACCAGCTTTGGTCAAAATCAAAAATCGAGCAGTGGCTTATCCCCTTTGTTTCAATTATTCTGTCCATAGAAATGTTTAATTCCAAATTAGGTCATAAAAATAGTTGTTTCTAATCACTTTATTTCTGATTAAAATTAGCTTTTTACCAAGCCAATAACAACCCTGAATTTCGTTTTCTTTTTCTCACCTCAGGTAGTTTTGATTCGAAATATCAGCAAGAATCGCCCAAAATTCGATTCTTGTCTAATCTTATGATATTCAATTCTTTAATCAATGTCATACTCAAAATTCCAACTTATTATGAAAAACTTTATCAAAACTAGTGCTATTCTGGCCATGTTAATTCTGGTTTCGTCCTTGCAATCCTGCAAAAAGGATCCGCCGCCGGCAGCAACAAATTCGTACGGTATATTGAAAGATTACATGGTAGCCAACAATCTGGATCTTCCGGCTCTTTTGACTTCATGGGTTGTTGACCCCAATGGCACAAGTGCAGCAGGTATTGTAGATGATGCAACCAGCACAGTCCCTGGCTACACAGTATTCGACATCCGTTCGGCAACCGATTTTGCCACCAATCACATCACAGGGGCAAAAAATATTGTATTGAAAGATGTGATTACCACAGCCGAAACACTCGGTGTAGCCAAAGATGCTAAAATTCTGGTTGTTTGCTATACCGGACAAACGGCCGGACAAGCAGTCATGGCTTTGCGTTTGCTTGGCTGGAAAAACGCCGTTGTGTTAAAATGGGGTATGGCAGGATGGAATGCAACCTTCCAGGGACCATGGATCAGCAATTCAGGCTTCACAGACCCAACAAAAGGTGACCTTGCTGTTGGTAATGCTAATTGGGTTACAACTGCAGCTCCTGCTGCAGGATCATTTTCTGAACCGAGCCTTACAACAGCAGCAACCACAGGTGCCGCTATTCTCAGGGAACGCGTATTGGCAGTTCTTGCAGCCGGATTCTCTCCGGCAGACGGTTCGGCAGTATTGGCTGCCCCTGCTACTTTCACGGTTGTGAACTATTGGTCTGCAGCTGATTATACAACGCTTGGCCATTTTTCCGGAGCATTCAATATGCCGGTTATTTCCCTCGCAGGTGACCTGGTAAAAGGATTTGATCCTTCCAAGGAAACCTGTGTTTATTGCTGGACCGGCCAAACGTCAAGTGTAGCAACATTCTGGCTCAATGTATTAGGCTACAAAACCAAAGGCATAGGATTTGGCACAAACAGAATGATTTACACTGCCATGAAAAATGCAAGTAAATCAATCTACAAAGGACCAAAAACCTGGACTGTTTCCCAAAATTAATCCAACAGAATATCTATTCATGAAGAAATTAGTAATCGCCCTCGTTGTTCTGTCCGCAGTGTTCCGGGGAGCTTTCGCCCAAGGCTGCATGGAACCAACATCTTCTTCCACCGGGCCTCAGATAATCGGATATGTTCAGGCGGAGAATGTCACCAATTTTTTGGGAACGGATGCCGCCGGGAATGACCTCACAGATAATTCATTTGCATTTCGCAAAGCACGTCTGGGAGTGACTGGTTCAATTCCGTACAATTTCAGCTATTATGTGATGACTGAATTAAGTCCGATTGCCAATGGACCTTATATTCTTGACGCATTTATGAGTTGGAAGGCTGCCGGACCGTACTTAAAAGTATCAGTCGGGCAGTTCAAGTCACAATTTGGTCTCGAATTATCGACCGCTTGCCAGTCGCTTTACACGGTTGACAGATCAACGGTAGTCAACGAACTTGCATACCCTTTCCGCGATCAGGGAATTATGTTCACCGGTAGTACCGACTCCCTGACCATTTTCGGGATCGATAAACCCAATATTTTTTCTTATACGCTGGAATTCGCCAACGGAACAGGATTGAATACAATGGACAACAACAAATCGAAAGATATTATCGGAAGAGTTGTTTTTGCTCCCTGTAATTTTTTCCAGCTAGGCGGCAGTTACCGTCATGGCAAGGAGAAGAATCCGGATCCGACCATCACCAAAGCGGATGAGCTGACAAGATGGGGAGCCGACCTGCAGTTAAAAAAATCATTCGGACGTTTCGGACTTTTGTCTCAAACCGAGTACATCTACGGGAAGGATGATGGTTCAAAATTAGTCGGCGGAGGCTGCGGAAGCATCCCAACTGCGGTCCAGGGATCCTTCAAAAGAAGTGGCTTCTACTCACAGTTGATGTTGCAGACCCCTTGGAGGATTGAACCTGTCGTGAAATTCCAAACCTATGATCCGAACCTGGATGCCGTCAATACTGATCCCAAAGAATACAGCAAAGACACCTGGGTATTGGGTTTCAGTTATTATGTGAACGACTGGGTCAGAATCCAGGCAAACTATTTCTACAACATCGAAACCAGTTCTGCAACAGTTCTTTCGCAATACAACGAAAAGAAGAACGATGCGCTGGTCCTTCAATTGCAGTTCAAACTGAAATAATTAATTAGTTATGTTGAAAAGAATAATAACCCTTTCATTTTTCCTGATTTCAACGGGTCTTTTCGCCCAAAGTCCGGTTATTTCAGCCAAAGATTTTGCAGCCGCACTGAAAGCGAACAAAGGTTTGGTCGTAATCGACGTGAATGCCGCTGATGTTTATGCATCACAGCATGTCCAGGGAGCAATCAATTTACCGCACAAGGATCTATACAAACCAGGACCTGTGGAAGGTCAGATAAAACCTGCCGAAGAGCTTGCAGCCATTTTTGGCAAAAAAGGTATTTCAAGCAGCAGTAAAATAGTGGTTTATGATGAAGGATCGAACCGCTACACCAGTCGTGTCTGGTGGATCCTGAAATCTGTCGGTGCTGCAGATGTCTCCATTTTACATTTTAACATGGACCAGTTTGCAGCAGCAAGAATTCCGCTTACGGCATCTCCTTCGGCTTTGAAAGCAACTACTTTTACAGTTGCGGCAAAGCCTGAAATGGATTGCCTGATGGCCGAACTGCAAAAACCTGCTGAAGGGTTGCTTCTGCTTGATGCCCGCGAAAAAGATGAATTCGAAGGCAAAGACGCGGCAAAACGGAGCAAAGGCCATATGCCGGGGGCAGTCTGGATGAATTACAAGGAGGTGCTGACAGCTACGGGTGCATTTAAAACCAAGGATGAGATTATTGCCGCTGCAGTCAAATTCGGAGCTGTACCTGAAAAACCAATCGTGGTTTATTGCCAGACCGGAATAAAAGCCTCAGTATTATATGTGGCACTGAAAGAGATTGCAGGATTTCAGCAAGTCAGAAATTATGCAGGAGCATTTGCGGAATGGGTCTCAATCCCCGACAATAATATTGTTCAGTGAGTCTGGACAGATAATCAATTAGCGTTGATGCAATGAAAGGATGCCGGATTTTTCCGGCATTTTTTTACGGCATTTGATTATAAATCCATCACATTTTTTTGAGAATAGAGCAACGAACATTACACTCAATACTTTAAATACGAGTTCATTATAGCTGAAATTATGCTATTAAATTTGTCCCGTTAGGGATAAAATATGGGTAGAAAACAGATGGTGGATAGTTGGGTTCCGTCCCGTACGGGACGGAATGTCTTCTCTGTACGCTAATTTCTACCCATATTTGGTGCCTGTCGGCACCATTTATTCCTCATTTAAATGATATTCAATGGGTTTAAAAATATATCTTTCATCAAAAGGCACCTAAAATTTGTTCAGAAATTCAAGATACTCTTCGATAAATGACTTCTTTCGATGATGAATTTCCTGATCTTTGATGTAATCAATTACATGATCAACATGCGATTTACTGTATGAAAATGCTCCATAACCCTCCTGCCAGGAAAAGTGCCCCAAAACAAATCTTTTTTGATTAATCCATTTTGACGAATCTCCTTTAACATCTTGCATCAAATCAGCCAGTGACTGGGTTGGCCTCATTCCAAAAAACAAATGAACATGATCGGGCATCCCATTTATTGCCAATACTTTGTGTTGATGGTTTTGAATGATGCCGGTTATATATTGGTACAATTCATTCTTCCACAATTTTTTGATGATGCAATCCCGATCTTGAACCGAAAAAACTGCCTGGATGTGAATTTGTGTGTAGGTATTGGCCATAGTGATTCAGATAAGTAAAGTATTTCAAATTTAGCAAAACAAATTTGAAGAATATAAAACCTGAAATTCCCATATTAAATATTCTTAATCAATCAAAATATTGTAGAAACTCATCAGACCTGATTATCTCCCAGCCTGCAAAACACATTGTTTTCTCCGCCTGGCCAATGTGCCCGGAAAATCCTCCAATGCCTGCTCCATCACCTTCGATTTTTCGTCGTGGCAGGTCAGACAGCTGCCCACTTCCAGGATTCGCTTCTGCTCTTTCACGGAAAATGGCCTCAAGCCTGTTCGGGTGGCATACGGACTTTTCGCTTCTTTCAGGAACCCTATCCAGGCGTCTTCGGGAAGATGGTCGTATTCGTTCATGGTAAATTTCGGCTCAAATTTCCATTCCCCCGACTTTCCGGAAATATCATAATGCAGCTCTCCCCTTCCGAATCCGATGGCAAGCGGATTGTTGTGGCACGATTTGCAGCTGCGACCCTCACTTTGTGTAGTATGTCCGGATGCCGGAGCATATAACCTGTGGAAAATTTTTCCTCCGCCCATTCCAAAAGAGGCCCGGTCGATGGTCATGATCATTCCCGGCATGGCCGTCACAACTTTGCCGTCTTCTTCTTCACTGATTCCCAGAACAGGAGGCTCCGGGAAGCTCTTTCCTGCATACTCGACCCAGCTGCCGGCAGTAGGCTTGCCGGTAAGCAGATCAAATCCCGGAGTACTTTTTTCGTAGCTGTTGTGGCACCCGATACATTGCGGAACCCAGGAAGTATGGCAGGCTTGGCAGCTCAGGCGGCTATGGCCTTTCCCCTTGCTGCAAACCGGGGACATTGGTTTCGAAACATGATGATTGTTGCTTAACTTATCCGTCAAAATGATCTGGCCCAAAGAATCTACCGAGGTGTTCAACAGTGGTTGTCTTCCTTTGGCAGTGACAAGGACAACTGCTGCGGGGTCGTATTTCCGGAGCCATACAATCATTTGGGATTCGCGGTCGGGAAGTTTCCCTATAACCTCAGAATTTGGTTTGCCTGCCGGATGGCAGTCGATGCACTGCACACTTACCGCACCTTCCTTGTGGTTGTGGTGATTTCCGTCACCCATGATTTCATAGGATGTGTGACAGTCGATGCAGGCCATACCCTTCTGGTGATGGATATCCGCCCCGACAAACCTGAGAACGCGCTCGTCCGGCAAAATTCTGAACATAGCAGTATCCTTTACCTCCGAAATTTTCAGATCCGTCTCATTCCAACCTTCATAGCTGAGCGAAATCCGCCCGGAACGGCTATGGCAACTCATGCAACGGTCGTTCGATACCTGTATATCGACGGCCGGATGAAATTCCTCAGTCCCGTCCGTTTTCCCGGTCCTCATCCGGTTCATGGAGGCTGTAGCTTTGTCGTTGTAAAGAAGATGGCAGGCATTGCATCCTCCCCCCCGGTCAAGCCATGCTGCATTGCCGGTAATGCTCTTTTCCTTACCAAGATGGCAACCGGCACAAAGGTTGCGAAGATGGGTATCTGCAGCAGATCTCCCGAGTTTCTGGACATGGAATGAATCATCCAAAGATTTGGTTTCCTGAAATACAAACTTGTCTACCCCGATAATTCCGCTTTGGGTCGTCATCAGTGACCGAACAATCCTGTCGGATATTTCCCGGTGGCAGTTTTGGGTACCGCAGGTCTGCCGGACATTTGAAAAATTACCGGGGACCAAAATCATATCCTGGTGCGCGGTGGCTTTATCGGGAGAAAAAGGATCACCCAGGTGGCAGGCAAAACAACCGATGGTTGCAGGATTATGGGATTCAGAAAGCCCCTTCATTGCACCATGGCAAAGTAAACAACCCTCCATCTTCCCGTTTTCAGAAAGATGGACCACGGTTTCTTTTCCAAACATATTTATTGGATCGAAAATCAGTTTGGGTTCATCGTTGGAGACACCTGCTGTCACACCTTTCCATTCCCAGTTTTCTCCCCGGAAGAGAAATACCAGCATAGTCACAAATAGGTAAAGCATACCAACTGCGAGAAAAATCCTTTTGAACCAGAATCTTGCCTTTTCACTGAATTCCCTTAGATAGTAAAGCGTTGCAAACAATACCAGGAACAGGATCATTATCAACCCCGGATAGCTGGTCAGGTGCAGCAACTCCTGAATACCGACAAAAAACCACGGACCTTTGAGTTGGGTGCTATCTACCAGTCCCAGAGGTGCCCTGAAGAGCAGGCTCATTACAATCAAAAAAGCCAGCACAACGACAAAGGTCCTCAACCTGGGCCAAATTGATTTCTGGTGTTCGTAAAACCCAATAAAAAGCAGGATGGTTCCTGCAGCAATGTGCTGGACATAAACCACCAGCCAATGCTCCTCCGTTCCGGTAAAAAGATTGCCGAGCATCTTACCTGCAAACGGCACAGATCCGAGCAGTGAAGCCAGAATCCTTCTCGCCTGCATTCCTGCCGCATCACCTTTAAGTATAAAACCTGAGATCATTTCATAGCCAAGAAAAAGGGCGACAAGGCAAAGGATAAACCAGGTACGTTTGCTGCGGATATTGGTCTCAGTTGATTTGCTGAGATGATCGTATATGTGGAGCAGACTGAAGATAAAAAACAACTGCGCACTCCAGTAGTGGAGATTCCTGACAAATACACCTGCGGGATTGTACAGCAGCAGCTCAAACACAGATTGGTATGCCCGTACAAAATCATACGGAATGGAAAGCAGGGTTCCGCTTAAACCGCACAACAACAGGGAGGAGACAGCAATCCATCCGGCAGTATCGAATTGGGCAAACTTTTTTAGTTTGTTAAGATCCATATCAAAGATGAATTACACATATGATTCCTTTGCAGGCTGACATTTAACAATCCACTGACCTGATTTTGCATCAAAGTTACATTCAAATTTTTGCAGCGGCTGTATAGCAGGACCTTTTATCGCCTTACCGGTAGCAGCATCAAATTGTGATCCGTGACAACCGCACTGCAATATGCCGGTATTTGCCCTTCCGATCCTGCATCCGGCATGGGTGCAGGTGGTCGAATACGCAACCACACCAAGCTGGTCGCGAAAAAGGTAGTACTTGCCGTAATAACTCACTCCCATTGCAATATCCGAACCATGCCTGTAGGTTGTCCGGCTATCCTTTTGGGACTGATCATCACTCAACCTGTGCCACAACCAGACGAACAGGCCGGTACCCAAACCTCCCAGTATCCGGATAAATGATTTTCGTGACAGCACTGTTTGTCCTTCCATGCGATGCAACCTTTGGAAATTCAAAGCTACAACATTTTATTGCTGCAGGATAAAGGCATTTTTCTCATAAACTGCTTTGCGTCATATTTTTTTATGTCTGACGTCATGTTTTTTGGTGACAATTTAATTAAAATTTTAATATATTGATATACTGATAGTTAGTTAATCATATTTAAATATCTATATTTATATAATTTATTTTCTAATCCATTATATATTAACATCTTAAATAATTAATTTAAATAGTGTCTAAATAAAGATAGTATATGTCACTGGAATACTGTATATTACAAATATTTGAATATTACAGTCAATTTGTCAATTAACTAATAATCATTTACTTTTGTTGGCAGATAAGTGCAATTCAAATCTTAGAATATCTCTTTTATATCAGGAAACTCTAAATATCAGCAGCATGCATACGAGGAGAAAATTTATCAAAATTGGCGCGCTCGGATTTGGGGCTACAGCTCTTACCGCCGGAGCAGCCAATTGGGTTGTTGGTGCTTCAACCAAAAAAACGGTTTCATCAAATTCCAACCTGGCTTCCGGATTTCGCAGGGTGCCAACTTACTGCGAAGTTTGTTTCTGGAAGTGCTCCGGATGGAGCTATGTTACACCGGAAGGCAATATTCAGAAAATTATCGGCAATGCCGACGATCCGCAATGCAACGGTCGCCTTTGTCCGCGCGGAACAGGCGGTGTTGGCATGTATTCTGATCCCGACAGGCTGAAAACACCGCTGATGCGTGTCACTATAAATGGTGAACAAACCTACCGGGAAGCCAGCTGGGAGGAGGCGCTCGATTTCGTCGCCAACAAGATGAAGGAAATTGCCGGAAAGCACGGACCAGAAAGCATGGCCCTTTTCAACCATGGCAGTTCAGGCAAGTATTTTACCCATTTGCTCAATGCTTTTGGTTCCAACAATATAGCTGCACCTTCCTTTGCCCAATGCAGGGGCCCGCGCGACACAGGGTTTGATCTCACATTCGGTGAGTCTGTCAGCAGCCCTGAAGTAACGGATATCCGGGATACCAGGTGCCTGGTCCTGATTGGCTCACACATCGGTGAGAACATGCACAACGGCCAGGTTCAGGAGATGTCCGAAGCTATCGACAAAGGTGCTGTCATTATTACGGTTGATCCGAGGCTCTCGACTGCCGCAAGCAAATCGAAATTCTGGTTACCCATCAAACCCGCCACCGATCTGGCGCTTTTGTTGTCCTGGATTCATGTGCTTATTTATGACGAACTTTACAACAAGGAATATGTAGCCCAATATGCAGAAGGCTTTAATGAACTAAAGGAGCATGTAAAAGATTTTACCCCTGAATGGGCTTACGGTATCACCACCATCAAGCCTGAACTCATCCGCAATACTGCCCGTGAGATGGCCAATGCTGCACCGTCTGTCATCATTCATCCCGGCCGGCATACAACCTGGTACGGTGATGATGTCCAGCGTTCGCGCGCCATTGCCATACTGAACGGTATCCTGGGTTCATGGGGCAACAGGGGAGGAATTTTCTTCAAAGAGGGAATTAAAATTCCGGAGTTCCCGCGTCCCGAATATCCCAAACCGGCATGGTCGTGGCAGGACACGCTCAACGGAAGGTATCCGTTTGCAAAGGAAGCTGTTACAAACACGGTTATTGAAGCATCCATACCTAAGCCCGGAATGGAGCATGTGATCAAAGGCTGGATTGTTTCCGGTACAAACCTGGTGCTATCTATCCCATTGAAAGAACAGCTGATGGAAGCCATGCAAGCGCTCGATCTGCTGGTTGTGGTTGATACCATGCCAATGGAAATTACCGGGTTTGCAGATGTGGTGCTTCCCGAATGCACTTACCTGGAGCGGTACGACGACCTACGCGCCTCTCCGCACCGCGAGCCAACCATTGCTTTACGGATGCCTGCTGTAGAGCCCAAATACCAGACAAAACCGGCCTGGTGGATATCCAAACAGATCGGCGAACGTCTCGGACTAGGTGCCTACTACAACTACAAAGATTTCAAAGAGGTCCTCGAATGGCAGCTGAAGCAGGTAGGTTCTTCACTCGAAGAGATGGAACGTATCGGTTTAAAGAAATATCCGCGTAAAACTCCGGTATACATTGAACCGGGTTCAGGATTCATGTTCAAGACTCCGTCCGGGAAAATTCAGCTGAAATCAGATGAACTGCAGGCTTCAGGTTTTGATGCCATGCCGGTTTATACACCTCATCCGCAGCCTGAAGAAGGATTCTACCGCCTGATTTACGGCCGTGCACCCATGCATACCTTCAGCCGGACAGCCAACAACAGGAATTTGGTTGCCCTTATGCCTGAAAACTCAGTTTGGGTGAATCCGCAGGTCGCCGAATTGTGGGGATTGAGAAAAGATCAGCGTGTCTGGCTGAAGAACCAGGCCGGAGTGATTTCAAATTTCTCAGTGAAAGTCCGCATCACAGACCGAATCCGTTGGGATTCGGTCTACATCGTCCATGGTTTCGGCCATCACCACAAACCGCTGACTTATGCATTCGGCAGGGGTGTAAACGATACAGAATTAATCTCAAGGGTGGCAACCGACCCGATCATGGGGGGTACCGGTATGCGCGGAAATTTTGTCACCTTTATTAAAACCGAACCAAAGAAGGAGGCTAAGATATGAGATACGCGATGGCTATAGATACCCGGAAATGTGTAGGCTGCAGCGACTGCGTGGTAGCCTGCCAGACCGAAAACAATGTACCTGTCGGCTTTTGCCGTGATTGGGTGAAAGAGGTTGTTGACGGCACTTATCCGAATGTAAGCATTGAACTGCGGTCGGAGCGGTGCAACCATTGCGCCAATTCTCCCTGTGTCCGTTGCTGCCCGACCGGTGCCAGCCACTTCGAAGACGGCGGTATTGTTTTGGTCGAACACAACAAATGTATTGGCTGCGGGGCCTGTATAGAATCCTGCCCCTACGAAGCAAGATATTCACATCCGGACGGATATGTCGACAAGTGTACCTTCTGTATTCATAGGGTACGCCAGGGATCAGACCCTGCCTGCGTAAGCGTTTGCCCAACCAAATGCATGTATTTCGGCGATTTGGAAGATCCGAATTCAAAACTGGTAAACGTACTGAAGAACCGTAAATACAAGTCTCTGGCACCAGAGGCCGGGACAAAACCACAAATATTTTACCTTTTATAAACCCGCAAAAAAATAAATTATGAAGGAAGAATTATTCGTAAGCGGGCGGAACATCCCGAACATTGACCCATATCTGAATATCTGGCACTGGCAGATTCCAAGCTACCTGTTCCTCGGCGGCCTTGCCGCCGGCATCCTCTTCTTTGCCGGAATTTTTACCATCCTGGGCAAAGAAAACAAGATGTCGGTGACAGTCAAAATTGCCCCGATGCTCACTCCGTTTGCCCTGATGCTTGGCTTGTTCCTGCTTTTCCTGGACCTGAAACACAAACTCTGGTTCTGGCAGCTTTATACCACCATTCGTCTTGAATCGCCAATGGGCTGGGGTGCATGGGTTTTGATGATTATGACACCACTATCCATTATTTGGTCAGCAAGTTATGTTTCGGAGGTATTCCCGAAATGGGACTGGAAATTTAAATTTCTGAAAACCATTGAAGCCTGGCTCATCAAAAACAGGATCCTTATCGCCTGGCCAATGACCATTTATGCGGTTATCCTTGGCATTTACACCGGAATTTTACTTTCGGCCTTTAACGCCCGGCCATTGTGGAACACCTCGATCCTGGGACCACTCTTCCTGGTATCCGGGATGTCGACAGGAGCGGCTGTAATCCTCCTGTTAAGCAAAGACCACAAGGAACGAAAGATCATGGGACGTATTGACATTTTGCTCATTATCATTGAACTATTCTTTATCACCCATTTGTTTATGGGCTATAAAGCAGGATCTGAAGCGCAGATCAATGCGGTCAGCCTGTTCCTTGGCGGCAGCTTCACAGCTCCTTTTTTCGCATTCGTCGTGCTGCTTGGTCTAATTTTCCCTTTAGTACTGGAAACGATGGAACTAAGGGGATACAAAATACCGGTTGCTGTTCCGGCAGTTTTAATACTCCTTGGCGGACTGATCTTCAGGTTTCTGATTGTTGAGGCCGGACAAATTACACGGTACCTGTACTGATAAAGGATGATATTGGTGCAGTAGAGTCGTTGCATGCAACGTATCTACAACCTGGTTACATCCAATGAATATTAAAATTCAAACTATTATAAAATGAAGAAAATAAAAAACGACGGATCATTTTACCTTAACCCCTATTTGGGCGGAGTAATACTGGGAACAGTCCTTTTACTTTCGTTTTACATTTCGGGTCGGGGTCTTGGTGCAAGCGGTGCCGTAAAAAACTCGGTAGCCGCGACAGTTAACCTGATTGCACCCAAACATGTCGAGCAATCAACCTATTTCAGTCAGTTTGCCGGAGGAGATAAAACCCCAATGAACAACTGGCTTGTTTTTGAGGTACTTGGTGTTTTGGCCGGGGCATTTTTATCCGGAATTATTTTCAACAGGTTGAAATTAAAAGTAGAACATTCTCCAAAAATCACCTCACAAAGAAGACTGGTTTTTGCCTTGCTGGGCGGCCTGATTTTCGGTTTTGGTTCCCAATTGGCAAAGGGTTGTACCAGCGGTGCGGCCTTAAGCGGCATGGCGGTTTTATCATTGGGTGGTTACATTACCATGATTGCCATTTTTGGAACTGCATTTATTGCTGCATGGATATTCCGTAAAAACTGGATTTAAACAATTTAAGCTAAAAATTATGATCGGACCTATCATTTCATCAGGCATAGTTTCCCCGGCATGGGACAATCTGTTTGCAGTTGTACTTGGCATGGGATTTGGTTTTGCGCTTGAATCATCGGGGTTTTCTTCCTCACGCAAAATCATCGGCACCTTTTTCGGCTACGATTTCGTAGTATTCAAAGTATTCTTCACGGCAGCTATCGTTGCCTCTCTGGGTTTACTTTACCTTGATTATCTTGGATTATTAGATTTCTCGCTGCTTTATATTCAGCCTACCTTTCTGACTTCGGCCATTGTAGGGGGTATTATCATGGGAATTGGTTTTGCAATGGGCGGTTTTTGCCCCGGGACCAGCCTGTGTGCCGCTGCGGTCGGTCGGCTCGACGGACTGGTTTTCTTAGGAGGTATGTTCATCGGTGTATTTCTATTTTCCGAGTCCTTCCCGCTTTTCGAAAATATGTATTACAGCGGATCGCAGGGGGCTAAGATGATTAATTCTGTCTTCGGGATATCACCTGAACTGTTTACGCTGTTGCTCATCCTGATGGCAATCGGCATGTTTTACGGCGCCTCCTGGATTCAGGGGAAAGTCAAAAAAGTTGAATATTAAGCGTTAGCAATCATGGAAAGAAAATATACCATACTTTCAATACTTTTAATCGTCCTGGCTTTGGGACTGGTTGTTTTTCCGAAGAAGAATGACCGAAAGGAAACGGATCCCAGAATATTACTGAGTTCTATTGCCGAAAAATCACGCTATCTTTCTGCTGATCTGGTTACGCACCGGATTATTGAGAACGATCCGTCCCTCCTGCTCATCGATCTTCGTCCTGAAACTCAGTACAAAGTATTTACCTTGCCAGGGGCCGTAAATATTCAGCCGGATTCCCTCTTAAGCAAATCCAACCTCGATCTGTTCAATCAACCAGGGAAGGATAAAGTGCTTTTTTCCAATGGGGACTTAATCCCGGAAAAGGCATGGCTGCTCTGCACCCGTTATTCTGTAGACCGCGTATACATCATGAAAGGCGGACTGAACGAATGGTACAACACGATCATTAAAGAGCAGGGTGCGCATGCAACTGCCTCCTCGGCCGACCTTGACCTGATCAATTTCAGGACTGCAGCCCGACAGTATTTTACCGGCACAGGAAATAAAACTGCCACCCCTAAAGTTATGACAGGCGAAAAAATCAAGTTTGTCCGGAAAGTCCCTGCGGCAGCTTCCGGCGGTGGCTGTTGATTTATTGACGCTCCTATCAGGTGATTTATCCTGCTAAGGAATAACAGTTGTGACATTAATAAATATTAAAATAGACCAAAAATGAATCGTTTTCTGAAAACCAATTCACCCTGGCTGAGTTTGCTTGTTCTGGCATTGGCAGTTGTCATACTGGCATATATTTTCAGACCCGAATATCCGGAATACAGTGCAGACCTGAATGAAACAATCAGACTGATGGACAGCCAGTCCAAACAAATACTTGTTCAGGATATTGCCGGCAAGCAATTGATTGATATCCGACCGGCAAATCTGTTTGCACAGGATCATCCTGCAAACGCCGTCAACATTCCATTGCGACAGCTGCTCGACGAAGAGTCTGTCAGATTGTTCGATAATCTTTTGAAAAAAGGGCAGGAAGCCGTATTGTATGGCAGCGATGAATTGCAGGCAACTGCCCCCTGGCTTCTGTTGCAGCAATTGGGATACAAAAACCTGAACCTGCTTAAAGGAGGATATACTTCACAGAATGAATTCAAAGAAACAGCCGCAGTCTCCAAAGAAGAACCGGCTTTTGACAAAACGGCCTTCCAGGTTAAACCGGAATTGAATAAAGACTCTGAGGCTAAGGCTCCTCAAAAAACCAAAGAAACGATAGTACCAGTGCGTAAACAAACTTCTTCGGGAGGTGGGTGCTGATCATCAATTTGTTATGAATTGCGTCCAGGAAATAAAATTTGGGAAAGCGATTTCTTTGCCATCGACTGAATGGTCTCATTGGTAACTAATTGATTTATCTCATCACGAATTATACTATACTGATTATGCAAAGGGCAAGGATTATTTTCGGAACAATATTTTAAGCCAAATCCGCACCCAACAAACAATTGATCTCCTTCAATTGCTGTAATGATGTGTTTCAACGGCAAATCATCCTTGTCAGGATCAAGAAAAAAACCCCCTCCCTTACCTTTAACCGATCTAAGAAATCCAATTTTAACCAATCGCTGAAGAATTTTTGCAGTGAAAAAAAATGGGGCTTCGATCTCATGCGCAATCTCCGGCACCCCGGGCCTTCTACCTTTCAGATTCTGAATCTGGATATAAACCATCCCTCGCAAAGCGTATTCCGATTCCTTCTTAAACATTGTGTATGGGGTTAAAATCAGATTAATACATCAAAAATAGAATTAATTTACATTATTAATAAAGATTATACGATCCTTTTGTCTTTTATTAAAATTTTATACCTTTGGGTCAATAAACAACAGATAAAAAGTGCTCCTAAATGAATCCTGTTACAATAATTACGTTTGGATATTCTCAATTTTTTAGCAATGATAATATGGTGAACTTAAAAAAGTGGTTCAAAAGATGCAACCACTAACCGGGCACATATTATGATTACCGTTACGTCAAGTTTTATTCCTAATAATTAATAACTTAGCCATGCAGAGATTGGTTCGTTTCTGCCATACAACTCCCTTGAGAAAATAACAGAAGGAAAAGATGCCTCCAATATGACTTTAACAACATTCTGATAGATGGAAAAAAAAGAGAAAGAAAATTCAAGAAGGAAGTTTTTCCGAAATCTTGGTGCGATGGGAATTGGCTCGCTTTCAGTGGGTGCAGTAATCAATTCAGGCTGTAGTACAGGCATAAATCAGAATAGTACCGGCAAAAAGATAACCTTACTTAACACAAGGAATGAACTGATTGAAGTCGATTCAGCCTACATTTCAAAATTGAACAAGGATCTTCCCCTAAATCACAACCAAAAAAGCAGAAGAGGATTGCCAGGAAAAAAATTTGCCTTGGTGGTGGATTTATCTAAATGCAAAAATGCAAGAAAATGTATGGACAAATGCGAGTCAGTGCATCAGTTGAGGCCTGATCAACATCATCTGAATGTGTTACTAATGAAGGACAGCGAATACACCGCCCCCTATTACATGCCAAAACATTGCCAGCATTGTGACAACCCGCCCTGTGTGAAAGTTTGTCCTGTCGATGCGACTTTTAAACGAAGTGATGGTATTGTGCTTATCGACAACGAACGTTGCATAGGTTGCCGTTACTGTATTGCAGCTTGTCCATACTCTGCCCGTTCGTTCAACTGGTTCGAGCCGAAAGATGCCGAAAAATACAAAGATGTAGCTTACGATATTGAAAAAAATGTTCCCCAAAAAAAAGGAACGGTTACCAAATGTACATTCAGCGCCGATTGCCTTCGAGAGGATAAATTGCCTTATTGCGTTTCAGCCTGCCCCAATGGAGTTTATTATTTTGGTAACATTTATGAAGACAGTGTAACCAATGGCACCACTGGAGAAACGGTTTCGTTCAGTAATTTGCTTGCTGAAAATGCCGGATACCGCCTGATGGAAGATCTGGGAACTGCCCCTTCGGTTTATTACCTGCCACCCAAAGACCGGGCTTTAATGCCCGAACAAACCAAAACTGATCAAATTTAAATATTAAACCTCTTATGGATTTGTACAGAAAAGAACAACAGGTTCAAAGGGAACAACTGAATGAACTGATTACCGACCTTACTTTGCCAATGAATCAAACCGGAAGGTTTTTTAAATTATGGGTAGGTATTTTACTACTGATAATTTTGGCCGCCGGAGTGATGTATGTAAGGCAGATCAGGTATGGTCTTGGAACCACCGACATGCGCGACATCGCCTCCTGGGGTTTGTATATAGCTGATTTTGTTTTCCTGATAGCTGTAAGCCTGGTTGGTTCGCTCATCTCGGCTATCCTGAAATTGAGCAATGTGAAATGGGCAACTCCCCTTACCCGTATCGCTGAAATTATTGCCGTTGGTGGTTTAATCTCTGCATTGATTATCATTGTAGTTGACATGGGTCGCCCCGACAGGCTCTGGCATATTTTTGTGTATGGCAGATTACAATCACCCATTGTCTGGGATATTTTGGTTGTTAACACTTATCTGGTAATCAGTCTCTTGCTGCTGTATTTGCCACTAATTCCAGATATCGCCCTACTTCGGGACAGAATATCAGACAAACCCAAATGGATGCAAAAAATGTACACAAAATTGGCGTTTGGCTGGCAAGGTACATCCGAACAACACAAAATACTCGACCGTTTAATTTTCGCGTTGATGCTGATTATTGTTCCTGTCGCATTTTCAATACATACTGTTACCTCGTGGTTGTTTGCCTCAACCCTTCGCCCCGGATGGGACAGTACCATATTCGGGCCTTATTTTGTTGCCGGCGCATTTATGGTTGGTGCGGCAGCGGTAGTAATGGTCATGTATGTAATCCGTGTCAGGTATCGTTTTACCGAATATATTAGCAATTATCATTTCGATATGATGGGAAAACTACTGGTTCTTACTTCACTTATTTACCTTTATTTTAACCTGAACGAATTCATGGTTCCGGCCTATAAAATGAAATCGGGCGAAAGCGCACATCTACTCGATCTTTTTGTTGGCGTTTTCAGCAACATGTTCTGGTTTGTACAAATTACCGGAATGATTATTCCCATTATCCTGATGGCTTTCAAGCCATTTCGCAAGCCATTGTCCTTGTTTGTAATTTCCGGTTTTATTGTTGTTGGCGCTTTCCTGAAACGTTTTCTGATCGTTACGCCAACCATGCTGCATCCTTTTTTACCGGCTCAGAATTACCCTGAAAGTTATTCCCACTACATACCAACATTTTCTGAGCAGATCATCACCGCTGGCAGTATTGCCGGAGTTATACTCGTAATCGTTCTATTTATGCGGATTTTCCCAATTATTCCGATTTGCGAAATCGCTCATGAGCAAGGCATTAGCAACGAAACTATAAATAATCCGAACCATGAATAGATATTTATTTCTGCTTGTATTTCTCCTGGGTGGCATGTTGTCATTTGCACAGCTACCAATTCCTCCGTGGGATGTTCCTGCTGATCTGGCAGGAAAAGCCAATATTGTTGAATTGACACCAAAAAGTGTTTCAGAAGGAAAAAATATCTTCACACATTCATGTGTTGCTTGTCATGGCGCTAAGGCCGATGGAAAAGGTTTGATTTTGAGTGCCGATCTGATTTCTCCGGAGGTCCAGAAACAAACAGATGGAGCTATTTTCCATAAAATCATCACGGGCAGAAACCAGATGCCTCCATTTGCTGCCATGTTAAAGGAATCGGAAATATGGGCAGTTGTGAATTACCTACGTGTATTGGTTAACCCTACTTTGGTGCCACCGGCAAAAGATGTAAAAATTAAACTGGCAGTAAATGATGAAAAGAAAATAATAACTGTCCTAGTTGTTTCAGCCGATTCGGCGAAATTTCCTATTCCTGAAATGGACGTTCACTTTTATGTGAAGCGTCAATTCGGATTGCAAAGTATCGGATCAAAAAGTAATTTAACCAATGTTGATGGCAAGGTCAACTTCCGTTTTTCAGATAAAATTATTGGAGATACCCTGGGCAATATTGTCCTGATAGCTAAAATTGAAAATAACTTCCTTTTCAACGATACCCAAACTTCTGTTTCAAAAGTTTGGGGTACTAAACTTGAAACCCAGGATGCAACATTCAATCAACGTTCGTTGTGGGGTTCCCGCGATAAAAGTCCTGTCTGGCTGCTGTTTCTGGCCAACGGTATTATTCTGGGTGTTTGGCTGGTGATTTTATATGTTGTTTTCAGCTTGTTCAGGCTAAAAAAATCCGGAAAAATATTTCTCAAATAGAATTGATGACCGAAAAACCACAAATTTCTGGAATAGACCGATTAATCATGACAGAAAACCTGTCGGAAGTCGCATTAAATTATTGGTTTAGCGATCATGAACAAGTACGAAGCCCTTTCCCGAAAGAAATCAGCCCGGCACTCCGCAAGAATTCAATTCGATTATTTGCTGACTGGCTTTCCGAACAGAAAGATGAAGAGTTTGAAGACATGGAAGAGGAATTTTTAGTCGAAATGTTTGAAGCATTTCTTTTCAGTGAAGCGCTGAATCTGGTTGAGGATGAGGAGCAACGGCTTACCATCATTTTCCCTTTTATGCCCCGACCGGGTGACAAGGTAAATCACAAGGATTTTGGCGAAGGCATTGTGAAAGGACGTAAGGAAATCCTTTCAAAAGAAAACCGAAAATTGCTTGAACTTACACTGGAAAACCAGGAAACAGGTCAGACTTTTAAAACAGAATTCGAATTAGGTTAAAAATAACTTAAATACTTTGGATACATGGAAATGAAAATACAAAATAGGTCAATCTGCCTGCTGTTATTGTCGCTGTTTTTAATCCAGTTAAACACAACTGCCCAGGAAGGAGCAGATCTGTTTGCCAAATCATGTAAAGCTTGCCACACTATCGGTGGTGGTCGATTGGTGGGCCCTGACCTGAAAGGCATTACCAAACTGAGAGACAACGATTGGCTGGTTACATTTATCCAGTCATCGGTTAAAATGATAAAATCGGGCGATGCCGATGCCGTGGCAATTGCAAAGGAATATAACAATATGCCCATGCCTGATGTGGCTTACAGCCCGGCACAGATCGGTCAGATTCTGGCTTTTATTGACGGAGGCAGTGCGGTAGCACCAGTTGTAGATAAAATGCAGCTCTGGACCGACTCTTTGATTAAAGCCAATTCTCCTTATGATATCGATAAAGGATATCAGCTTTTTTCAGGCGCTCTTCGTTTTGAAAACGGCGGCGTGGCTTGTGTTTCCTGTCACAATGTTACTTATGCGTACAAGGCCAATGGAGGACTTTTAGCCAAAGACCTGACCAAAGTTTATTCGCGCCTGTCTGGTGTTGCGGGAATTAAGGCCGTAATTGCTACCCCACCTTTTCCGGCAATGACCGAAGCCTATAAAAATTCACCAATTACTGTCGAAGAGAATGCTTATATGCAGCTTTTCCTGAAAAATGCGGATAGCAAACAATTAACTGAACTTCCGGCAGACAAAGCATTTTTGCTTTACTCCGGAATATTTGGCGGTTTGGTTCTCCTTTTGGCCATTTCTCTAATTTGGATGAAACGCAAGCGCAAAAGTGTGAACCACTTGATATTAAAAAGACAAGAAAAATATTCGATTTAGAATCAAACCTATTTATAAGATACGATGAGTTGGATTAAAGACCTGATATCGCCACAATCCCGTAAATGGGAAGATTTTTATCGAAGCCGCTGGCAATACGATAAAGTGGTACGCAGTACGCACGGTGTGAACTGCACCGGAGGCTGCAGCTGGAACATTCATGTGAAAGAGGGAATTGTTGTTTGGGAAACCCAGGCGCTTGATTATCCGATCATAGACAAGGAACTTCCACCTTATGAACCGCGTGGTTGCCAGCGTGGAATCTCGGCATCATGGTATTTGTACAGCCCAATCAGGGTGAAATATCCACTGATGCGCGGCGCTTTGCTCGATTTATTTCAGGCGGAGAAAAACCGTGTTGGCGATCCGGTTGAAGCTTGGAAAAACCTTCAGGAAAACCCTGAAAAAAGACGGAGATACCAACAAGCCCGAGGAAAAGGTGGATTACGCAGGGTGCTGTGGACACAAGCTTTGGAAATGATTGCTGCCGCCAACATGTACACCGTTAAGAAATATGGCCCGGATCGATTGGCCGGATTCTCACCAATTCCTGCCATGTCGATGATCAGTTATGCTGCCGGATCGCGTTTCTTGCAGCTCATGGGCGGACTAAACCTTAGCTTTTACGATTGGTATTGCGATTTGCCACCTTCATTTCCTGAAATGTGGGGCGAACAAACCGATGTAGCCGAAAGCGCCGATTGGTTCAACGCGAAATACATTGCCGTAATGGGTGCCAACTTGGCCATGACCAGAACGCCTGATGTCCATTTCTTTGCTGAAGCACGCCACAATGGTACAAAAACGGTGGTTTTTTCTCCCGATTTTAACATGGTTGCCAAATATGCCGACACCTGGGTGCCGCTGCATTCGGGGCAGGACGGCGCATTCTGGATGGCTGTTACACATGTTATCCTGAAGGAGGCACATCACGAAAAACAAATTCCATACTTCCTCGACTATGTAGCCCGTCTGACCGACAGTCCCTATTTGGTTGAGCTGGAATTGAAAGACAATATTTATAGACCCGGAAAGCTGCTAAGAGCGAACAGGGTTGAAAAATTTAAAACTGCCGAAAATGGCGACTGGAAATTCCTGAACATTGATCAGGAAAGCGGAAGGTTGGTTTGCCCACGGGGCAGCGTTGGCCACCGCTGGGACAGCAACGACGGCAACTGGAGTATGCAAACCATTGATGGTGAAGACAACACGGATTATTACCCACTCTTAACTTTACTCGGAAAGCAAGATGAAGTTTTTCAGGTGGAATTCACCGAATTTGCCATGGACAAAAAAAGGCAAAGGGGCGTTCCGGTAAAATATATCGAAACTGCTGAAGGTAAAGTTCCGGTAACAACCGTTTACGATCTCATCATGGCTCAACATGGCGTGGGGCGCGGACTGGAAGGCGATTATCCTTCGGATTACAACGATCCTCATGCCGGGTACACTCCTGCCTGGCAGGAAATGTTTACAGGAATTGGCAAAGACACTTTGCTCCAATTTGCCGATGAATGGATACGCACTGCCGCAGCAACCAAAGGCAAGTGCATGATCATTATTGGCGCCGGAATCAACCACTGGTATCATGGCAATCTGATGTACCGCGCCGGGCAAATGGCTTTGGCCTTAACAGGTTGCATCGGTAAAAATGGTGGGGGAATCAACCATTACGTGGGTCAGGAAAAACTTGCTCCGGTCGATTCCTGGAGCGCAATCATGTCAGCCAAGGACTGGCAAAATGCTACTCGTTTGCAACAGGCGCCAATCTGGCATTACATGAATTCAGATCAGTGGCGCTATGATGGCAACCACTCCGACTATAATACAGTTCCAGTAAACGATTTGACGGAAAAACATACCGCAGATATGATTGTGAAATCGGTAAAAAATGGCTGGATGCCATTCTATCCTCAGTTCGACAAGAATAATCTGGAACTGGTGAAAGAGGCGATTGCAAAAGGTGCGAAAGACGATAACGAAATAGTCGGTTTCGTGGTCGATCAGCTGAAATCAAAGAAACTAAACTACTCGGTTGCTGATCCTGATGCGGAGATAAACTTTCCGCGTGTATGGTACATCTGGAGGGGAAACGCATTGATGTCGAGCGCAAAAGGTCACGAGTTTTTCCTGAAACATTATTTAGGAACGCACCATAATTCCATTGCCGAAGATGTTGCAAAAGATCTGGTGAAAGATGTTGTATGGCACGATGACGCGCCACAAGGCAAACTCGATCTGATAGTAGATATTAATTTCAGGATGGATACTTCGGCGCTTTATTCTGATATTGTTTTGCCAACTGCATCATGGTACGAGAAAAATGACCTGAACAGCACCGATATGCACTCGTTCATCCATCCATTATCGGCTGCGGTGAAACCTTCATGGGAAGCAAAATCGGATTGGGACATTTTTAAAACAATTGCCCAATACACTTCCGAATTCGCGAAAACACATCTTCCTCTTCCGGTAAAAGACATTGTGAATTTGCCAATTGCTCACGATTCTAAAGGTGAATTGGCACAACCAACAGTAAAAGACTGGAGTTTGGGTGAATGTGAGCCTATTCCCGGAAAAACAATGCACAACATTGTGGTTCAGGAGCGTGATTACACTCAGATTTACAACAAATACATTTCATTGGGGCCAAATATCAGGAATGGACTTGGCGCACATGGCAATAGTTTTCCTTGTGCCGATTATTACGATATGATGCTCAAGGATACTGATCATTTACAGGAAGTGAATGGAATCAAATTTCCGTCGCTGAAAGAAGATCTGGAAGCAATTAACGCGATTCTGCACTTATCGTCGCTCACCAATGGAGTGCTTGCCCACAGAGCTTATGAGGCAGCCGAAAAGCGAACCGGGCAGCATTTGACTGATTTGTCGGAAGGCAATAAAAATGTCAAATTAAATTTTACTGATTTACAGGCGAAACCCTGTCGGTATATTAATTCACCAATCTGGTCGGGCACTATGGGCGAAGGGAAAGCTTATGCCGGATTTACCTACAACATCGAAAAGAATGTTCCGTGGCGCACATTAACCGGAAGGCAGCATTTTTATCTCGATCATGAAATGTATATCAAATTCGGGGAACATCTTCCTACATTCAAACCATCGCCGAGGCCAATGATACTGGGCGACCTTAAAAATTCGGTAGGATCCGGGCAATCGAAAGTTCTGAACGTACTAACACCACACGGAAAATGGGGAATACATTCCACTTATACCGACAATATCCGGATGCACACGCTTTCCAGAGGCATTGGTCCCTGCTGGATGAGCGAAGAAGATGCCGCAGAATTGGAAATTAACGATAACGATTGGGTGGAAGTTTTCAACGATTATGGTGTTTACAGCACCCGTGCCATTGTGAGCGCGCGCATTCCAAAAGGTATTTGCCTGATTTACCACGCAACAGAACGAACTTATACTGTGCCTAAATCTGAAGTCCGGGGCGGTAAACGTTCAGGTGGCCACAACAGTTTAACCAGGTTACGTTTGAAACCCAATCTGCTGGCTGGTGGTTACGGACAATTTACCTACCACTTCAACTATTGGGGGCCGGTGGGCGTGAATCGCGATACGTTTGTGATTGTTCAAAAGATGAAGAAACTTGAATTTTAATTCGAAAAAGCTAAAAGTATGGATATCAGATCACAAATAGCCATGGTGTTTCACCTCGATAAATGTATCGGTTGTCACACCTGTTCAATTGCCTGTAAAAATATTTGGACCGATCGGAAAGGCGCGGAATACATGTGGTGGAACAATGTGGAAACAAAGCCTGGAACGGGCTATCCGACGAAATGGGAAGATCAGAAAATATATAAAGGTGGATGGGAAAAGGACGGTGATGACATCAAATTGAATGCTTCAGGCAATCCGGCTGGCCTTGGAAACTTGTATCACAACCCGAACATGCCGGTGATGGACGATTATTACGAGCCTTGGACTTACGATTACGATCATTTTGTTTGAAGCTCCGGAAGGAACTGACCAGCCAACGGCACAAGCCATTTCGCTGGTAACCGGAAAGCCGATTGATGTGAAAGGCGGTCCAAACTGGGACGATGACCTTAGCGGTACTCCTGACTATGCCCGAAATGATGTCAATCTAAAAAATATCAGCGCCGAAGAGCAGGAATCGATGTTTCAGCTCGAACGCATGACCATGCAATATTTACCCCGAATCTGCAACCATTGTCTCAATCCCTCGTGCGTGGCAGCCTGCCCGAGTGGCGCTGTTTATAAACGCGGCGAAGATGGCGTGGTGCTGATCAATCAGGAGAAATGCCGGGGCTGGAGACTTTGCGTAACCGCTTGTCCGTATAAAAAATCGTACTACAACTGGGATACCGGAAAATCGGAAAAATGCCTGCTTTGTTATCCCCGCCTCGAGTCGGGACAAGTTCCTGCCTGTATGCATTCGTGTGTGGGTCGTATCCGTTATCTGGGTGCGATGCTGTACGATGCCGACAAAATAAAGGATTTCGCTTCTGTTCCTGATGATCAGCTGATCGACAGGCAGATGGATATTTACCTCGATCCATTCGATGAAAAAGTGATCAGGGAAGCAAAAAAGAACGGCATTGCCGATTCAACCATTGAGGCAGTCCAAAAATCTCCGGTATATAAATTTGTAAAGATCTGGAAAATGGCGTTGCCGCTTCATGCCGAATTTCGTACTATGCCGAGTTTGTTCTATGTTCCACCATTGCTGCCTGTAATGGGAAAAGTGGCGAACAATCTATACGATTCGACCACCGATAAGTTATGGGGAAAAATCGAGGATTCGCGTGTTCCACTTCAATACCTCGCCAATTTATTTTCAGTGGGAAATACGCAAACCATGCAACAGGTACTCAAAAAACTGATGGCAGTCAGGTACCATCGCCGAAAAGTAACGGTGAACGATCTGGACGAATCGGTAGTGAAAGCCGCTTTCGAAGAAACTGGTTTGACAGCTGATATGGCCGATGCAATTTACAGGCTGACTTCGCTGGCAACTGCTGATGAACGTTTTGTAATTCCGGCAGCACACCGCGAAGAAGCCATTGAAATGATTGAAAGTACTGACGATCGTAAGGGAACTGCCGGATTTGGTGGAAATAAAGAAACAAATCGTGTATTCTGATGAATGAAATTTATAATCATCTGGCCAGATTATTCAGTTATCCTGACAACACTCAGAAGGATGTCGTTGACGGATTATTGGGAAGTTTGGAAAAATATTCAGGAGCAACTGAAAAATTTACACCGGTGGCCACGCATTTTTTAACACAACCGGTATCCGAACATCAGGAATATTACATCCGCACTTTTGATGTAAATGCAGCCTGTTACCTCGATATTGGGTATGTGTTGTTTGGTGAGGAATCGAAACGCGGACAATTTCTGTTGTACATGCGCAGTGAGCAAAAAATAGCGAACAACGATTGCGGAACCGAGTTTGCCGATCATTTACCCAACGTACTCACCTTACTTCCAAAAATGGAAGATGCCGAATTAAGGGAAGAATTGGTTGTTTCGCTTGTTTTACCTGCCTTGAAACACATGCTCAGTAATTTCAGGACTGAAACCAATATTTACAAGATTTTACTTGAAATTTTATCCGAAATTTTACTGGAAGATTTTGGAGGTTCGGCCTTTGAACCCTATAAAATCAACCAAAATGAAATCGCGTGTCAGAACATTTATTCCTGCGGAATGGATTTTACGAAGCTATCTGCTAAAAAATTTAAAACATAACTTATGATCGACCAATTTCTGTTAATAGGACTGCCGTATGCCGCGATAATCATATTTCTGGTTGGCAGTATTTTACGGGTTAAATATATGGGATATTCAGTAACCAGCCATTCCTCTCAGTTTTTGGAATCGAACAGGTTATTTTGGGGAAGTCGGCTTTTTCACTGGGGTATTGTGGTTTTGCTGATTGGGCATCTCATTGGTTTTTTGATCCCCAAAACCATCATCCTTGCTACTTCAATTCCGCTTTGGCTGATGATTATCGAGATTTCAGCATTTGCATTCGGCCTTCTGGCTTTTACCGGAATTGTACTTCTGATTGTTCGCCGTATTCAGGTTGACCGCTTGCACGCTGTAACTTCAAAAATGGATCTGATTGTATATGGAATTCTGTTTATTCAGGTAATAACCGGATTATTAGTGGCCTTCTTTTACCGGTGGGGAACCAGTTGGTATGCAGCTTCACTGGTACCATACCTGCGGTCTTTATTCCTATTTTCTCCTGACATTTCAGTTGCCACAACCTTGCCATGGATGATAAAAACACATGTCATTTCGGCCTTTGTGTTTATTGGACTGATTCCATTTACCCGCCTCATCCACTTCTTAGTTTACCCGGTTTATTACCTGTGGCGAAATACACAACTGGTCATCTGGAATCGAAACATGAAAGAAATGCGTGCATCGAAAAATACGAGAGAAGGAATCAAGCCTAGAAATAACTAATAGACCTTGGAATATGGAAGCAGCTGTTACAGGAAAAGCGCATCGGATGTTGACCTTAAATACCATCGCGTTTACCATCTGTTTTGCCAGCTGGATGCTCAATGGTGTATTGGTAACTTTCTTAACACGGAATCAGATATTCGACTGGGGCCCGGTTGAAATTGGCTGGCTTCTGGGTATTCCGGTGCTTACCGGATCAATCTTCCGCTTGCCTGCAGGTATATTAACCGACAAATTTGGAGGAAGACCTGTTTTTACCATATATTTCCCAAAATGAAATTTGATGTATAAAACAAAGCTTATTACCCAGACTTTCCTGAACGATCTTAAGAATCTTCCTACTGCTTATTTCGCTCTCGTGATGGCAACTGGGATCGTATCTATTGCCGCTCATAACTTTAACTTCAATCTAATTTCGAAGTTACTATTCGACTTCAATATTGTAGCTTATATTTCATTATGTATTATATACTTGCTGAGGATAATAATCTATTTTCCAGAGTTTAGGGCTGATGCCAGTGATCATGCCAGAAGTCCGGGTCTGCTAACTTTCGTTGCCGGTAGTTGTGTACTAGGGAGTCAATTTGTATTGATTTCAGGTAATTTGCAAATTGCTGCTCTTTTGTATTATATAGGCGTAGTTTCCTGGCTCATACTCATTTATTTAATATTTACTGTTATTACCGTAAAGAGAGTAAAACCTGCTATTAATGATGCAATTAGCGGAGTGTGGTTACTCATCATCGTATCTACTCAATCGGTTTCTATCCTTGGAACTCAACTCGCTGACTACTTGCCATTTGATCGTGATCAAACACTCTTTTTTTCACTAATCATGTTTCTTTGCGGCTGCATGTTTTATATCATCTTAATAACACTTATTGTTTACCGGATGTCGTTCTTTAAAATGAAAGCCGAAGAGTTTGCACCTCCTTACTGGATTAATATGGGAGCCGTAGCCATCACGACTTTAGCAGGATCAACGATTATTCTAAATACTCATGAACTAAATTTCATCACCTCTATACTCCCATTTCTCAAGGGATTTACACTCTTCTTTTGGGTTACTGGTACTTGGTGGATACCACTCATTGTTATCTTAGGTATCTGGCGTCATATATTTAAACAATTTCCTTTTAAATATCATCCGCAATACTGGGGAATGGTCTTCCCAATGGGTATGTATACCGTTTGTACCATTAAACTCTCTCAGGCACTTGATGTTTCTTTCTTAATGGTAATTCCCTCATTTTTTGTGTATGTAGCTTTTGTGGGATGGATCATAATTGCCACCGCTATGTTATACTCAATCTTGCAGGATTATATCCCTAAGAAAAACCATTCATAATTAGGTAGTTGTATATATACTTAACCATATTTCAATAGGGTTTGCTTAAAAATTCTGAACCTTTTTTTTAGGTAATTTGGTCAGCTTGGATTATTTCAGGAATCAAAATTATTTATTTGCAAATTTCGTTATTTGTAAACTGGTACTATTACAATAGAAAAGGGTGCGAGGTAGGATGCTAGGAATTAACATTTGAATTAATACTTTTGTAAATACTCTCCGAGTCTTCATTTCTAAATGAGCAATCACACGAATTGAAGACCGACGGGTACGGATGGAAACAACCGTGCCTCCCGATGGAACAGGATTCCGTAATTTTGGAAAGGAGAAAATGCCGGATACCGGCCGATAAGCCGGCTCAATTGGCCATTCCCCCTGTTGCACCGGGAAATGAGAGAAAATTTCTGTTTCTATGGAATATTTATTTCTTATTTCTCTTTTGGTAGTCGCATTTTTGTACTCTTCGGTCGGACATGGCGGAGGAAGCGGTTACCTGGCGCTGATGGCTATCTTCGGGATGGCACCCGAAACCATGCGTTCCACCGCACTTACCCTGAATATTTTTGTCTCCTTTATTGCTTTTGTGGCTTATTACAAAGGCGGGTATTTCAGGCCTAAACTGATTTTCCCGTTTTTACTCACCTCCATTCCGATGGCATTCGTTGGTGCCGGTATCAAGATCAATCCGGCTACTTTTAAAATTATACTCGGGATTTTTCTGCTGACAGCTATCGGCCGGATGCTCTTCATCCCAAGCGCAGTGACTGAACAATCAAAAGAACCTCCCTTCATTGTTTCCCTGATGATCGGAGCCTTCCTTGGTCTTTTTTCCGGTATGATAGGCATTGGCGGAGGTATTATCCTCAGTCCGATACTGCTGCTGATGCACTGGGCCAACATGAAAGAGACTGCAGCTGCCTCAGCACTCTTTATTTTCCTTAATTCCCTGTCCGGATTGTCAGGCTTGGTGCATGCCGGCTATAATTTTGATTCACACCTTATTTCCTGGATCATTGTCGGAATTATCGGAAGTATTGCCGGTTCCTACAGCGGCAGTTTCAGGATACAATCCAATAAGCTAAAATACATTCTTGCAGCTACTTTACTGGTTGCCAGCATCAAACTCTTTTTAATTTAACGCGATGACAAACAAGATGCCCCAACTTTTACTGGTAGCCGGAACCGGAAGAAATTCAGGTAAAACAACGCTGGTATGCGATGTTATCAGGAATATCAGTCAGAGACAAAAGGTCACCGCCATCAAAATCACACCTCACTTCCATGAAAAAAACAGTGCCGGTGCAATTATCGCTGAGGAGGAGGGCTTGTTTATCACGGAAGAAAAACAAAAAGAGAGCGGAAAAGACAGCTCCCTGATGCTGGGCGCCGGCGCAGAAAGCGTCTATTTTGCCATGGCCGCTGAAGAAAAGGTATTGCAGGCATTCCAAATCATCGCAAACCAGATCCCCGCAAACCAGGCAGTGGTTTGTGAATCGGGCGGACTCAGGCATTTTCTGGAACCCGGTCTCTTCCTGATGATGAACCGCAGTGACAGGACGGAATTCAAACCGGACACCCTTACTTTAAAACCGCTGGCCCATCAATGGATTACCTTTGACGGAGCTTCGCTTGATTTTGATCCGGGCACAATTACTTACACAGCAAACAAATGGATAATCATACCAAAACTTTAATCCCTTTCAGTCAGGGACTGGAAATTGTTCTTGCGGCAGCTCTGCCAACTTCCATCGAAATCATTGACCTTCCGGACGCTCTCAACCGTGTGCTTGCAGAGGACCTGTTTGCTGACGCCGATATGCCGCCCTTCAACAAGTCGGCAATGGATGGTTTTGCCTGCAGGAAAGAGGACCTTGGGAATGAACTTATTATCATTGATGAAATTCCGGCAGGATCAGTTCCGCGGAAAATTATTGGCAAAAACCAGTGTGCAAGGATCATGACAGGAGCCATGGTACCCGAAGGATCCGATCTTGTGCTGATGAAAGAGTTTGCAGAGCGGACAGGTATTGA
>JBBQHB010000033.1:0-48091 GCA_038323575.1 Bacteroidales bacterium
GAAGTGTTTTGGACATTAATTCCTTAAAAAGAGGTTGCAAAATGGAAATGGAAACTGCCGAAAAAACAACAATATTCACTTTAGATTGGAAAGACTAAAATGAATATTGCTTAAAAAATCGCTGAAGTTTCGGGAGAACCCGGGTTAAACGATTAAATGAATAATGCCGTCCGCGGTAGGAAATTGAAAAAAGCGGTAAGATTGTTTCGGATGGAAGTGTCCAAATAATGTAAAAAACCAGTGTTGTAGATTCTCAGTTTGCCGAAAAACCCTTCCGAAAATTCCCTTTTCTCCCCGATTTGCCGTATATTTATGTATGGCCAACATCGAAAATCCGCCCGAAGATCTCCTGCATAAAATAGCCATCTCGCTGGTACCCGGCATTGGCTGCATCACTGCCAAATCGCTGATTGCGTATTGCGGCAGCGCCGGACAGGTTTTCAGGGAGAAGGAGAAAATCCTGCGTGCCATCCCGGGGATTGGTACAGTATTGGCCAAAAACATCCTTCAGTCGAAAGTAATAGCCAGGGCTGACAAGGAGGTTGAATTTATCCTGAAAAACAGGGTGGAAGCCCATTTTTACCTCGACGAAAGCTACCCGCAGCGGCTCAAATCCTGTGTCGATGCACCTGTTCTCCTGTTTTCGAAAGGCAAAACCAACCTGAATTTTTCTAAAGTTATCAGCATTGTCGGCACCCGGAATGCCACGGAATACGGGAGGCAACTGACGGATAAGTTCATTCTTTCGCTGGCCGAAAGAGGCTATGATATTCAAATCGTCAGCGGACTGGCCTACGGCATCGACATCCAGGCACACCGCGCAGCGCTGCGCAACAACCTGTCTACGGTATGTGTTTTGGCTCACGGGTTGGAAACCGTTTACCCCACGCTACACCGTACCATTGCACAGGAGATGTGCGAAAAGAACGGCGGCATGGTAAGCGATTTCGTAAGCAATTCGGTGATCGACCGCAAAAACTTCCTTCGCCGCAACCGCATTATTGCCGGAATGGCCGATGCCGTCATCGTGGTTGAATCTGCCAACAAAGGGGGCGCTTTGCTTACAGCCGAACTGGCCATTTCCTACAACCGCGATTTGTTTGCGTTTCCCGGCAGGGTGGGAGAGACTTACAGCGAAGGCTGCCACTTCCTGATTAAATCCAACAGGGCCGGGCTGATCGAGAACGTAAACGATCTCGAATACTGCATGAACTGGCAGCCGGGTTCAGGTACCCCGGATAGCTTCCAGCCGCGGCTTTTCACCGATTTAACGGAAGAGGAAAAAAAAGTGGTGGACGTGATTCAGTCGGAAGGCGAGTCAATGATTGACCTGCTTTGTCAGAAGACAGGATTGCCCGTCAACCGCATTTCAACGGTACTGCTGGCGCTTGAATTTTCAGGTATTGTGAAATGCCTTCCCGGAAAAGTGTTCAAATTGGCCTAAAAAGTTGTTACTTTGCAGGATAAATAGAAATATGAGTACGACTTTTGACAATTTCGGGATCGGTAAGTCCATTATGAAGGCATTGGATGAGATAGGTTTCCACACACCGACTCCGGTACAGGAACTGGCCATTCCGGTGATAAAATCCGGACAGGACATTTTGGGTATCGCCCAGACCGGCACCGGGAAGACCGCTGCCTACCTGATTCCCATCCTTATGAAACTGGTGAAAGCCGAAGGCACGGATCCCCGTGCCATGATCCTGGTACCAACGCGCGAACTGGCGATCCAGGTTGGCGAAGACATTGAAGAACTGACTACCTATACAAATATTAGGTCGGCTGCTGTTTTTGGCGGCATCGGCTGGACCAAACATGCAGAGCTGGTAGAACCCGGCGTAGATATTGTCGTGGCAACACCCGGCCGGTTGTGGGATCTCTACAGAATCGGGGCGCTCAGGTTAAAAAAAATCAGGATTCTGGTCATCGACGAAGCCGACCGCATGCTTGACATGGGTTTCATGCCCCAGCTGAACCAACTGTTTGAAGTGATTCCCCCCAAGCGGCAGAACCTGCTCTTTTCTGCAACCTTCTCGGATAAAATCGAGCTGATCAGCAACGAGTTTCTCACCTTCCCCGCCAGGGTAGAAGTGGCGCCGTCTGCTACTACCGTGGAAAATGTGGAACAATATTTCTACCGATTACCCAACTTCAGGAGCAAGCTGAATCTGATCAATTACCTGTTGACCAACATTGAAGAATACAAAAGGGTAATCGTCTTTTGTGCCACCAAAGAGAATGCCGAGTTTGTTTTCAAAGTGCTGGACCGGAAGGTAGACGGTGAAGTCCGGGTGCTCCATTCCAACAAGGCACAAAATACGAGGATCAATGCCATTCAGTCATTCAAGGAGGGCAACGTCAGGGTGCTGATATCCACCGATGTCTCTGCCAGGGGAATTGATGTGTCGCTGATCAGCCATGTTATTAATTTTGATTTGCCTACCCATTACGAGGATTACGTCCACCGGATCGGACGGACGGCCCGTGCCAATGAGCATGGAGTGGCTATTTCATTCGTAAAACCCGATGAAGAGTTTCACCTTCAAAACATCGAAGAGCTGATACGGATGGAACTTACCGAACTCCCGGTTCCTGAAAAGGTAGAAGTGGTTGAATCAAGCAGAAGCGAACTGCAGGAGTTAGCCCGTGAGATGGATAGGTTGAAAAAGCTCGCTGTTACCGGTTTCAAAGGCGCTTTCCATGAGAAAAAAGGACGCAGGATAAAAACGCCGTTAGTGGCCAACCCCAAAGCCAAAGAGATAAGACCTTACAGAAATACGAGGAAAGGATAAGAATTCTCGATTCGGCACTTGAACCAAGTAAATAGAATTCAATTAAATACAGAATAAAGAAATTCGCCAATTCTCTTGCCGAATTGATAAATGAAAAAGACTGACAAAATTAAAGCTGCAATTAATACTTCCTTCCTATTCTTTCGTAAAAAGGTATAAATTTCTTTCATAACCTTAATGTTCTACAGACCTGTCAGGTTTCCAAAACCTGACAGGTCTTTGTCCATCACTCCCATACATAAATTTACACCAAAAAAAATTTAAAAAGAAATTTGCAAGGTTGTTTTTTGATTATTTAGGTGATTTCGTCAGCCCTTTGACTCCATTTAGATTTGACTTTTGAGCAGCGTGACCCTAGTCTCCCGGTCTTCCAGTCGTTCCCCGTCCAGTCTCCGTCGTCTGGTCGTCCAGTCGTCCAGTCTTCCCGTCGTCTGGTCGTCCAGTCGTCCAGTCTTCCTCACGGCGCCAGCCTCGAAACGATCCATCCTTTCTCGTCTTTCACAAACAAAACCCTGTCGTGAAGCCTGTTGGGTCGGCCCTGCCAGAACTCGATCCTTTCGGGCCGGACATGGTAACCACCCCATCCGGTAGGCCGTTCCAGTATTGCACCACCGGTATCCTCCTTCTTATTTTTCCAAAGCTGTTCGAGGGCCTCACGGCTCTCAACCGGCTGACTTTGCGGCGATACTACCGCACTGATCTGGCTGTCGTATGGCCTTTCACTGAAGTACCGGTCGGATATTTCTTCAGAAGAAAAAGAAGCGATCCCTTCAATACGTACTTCCCGCTCAAGTTCAGGCCAGAAAAACAGCAGCGACACCTGGCTGTTAGCCTTGATTTCATTCCCTTTCCGGCTGTGGTAATTGGTAAAAAAGTGAAATCCTTCGCCGGTAAATAATTTCAGCAGGACAATCCTGGAGGAGGGTTTGTGCGCTTCGGAGACCGTGCTTAACATCATGGCCGTAGGCTCGTTTATCTTTCCTTCGATGGCCTCTTCCATCCATTTTTCAAACAATGGAAAGGGATCGTGCAGCGACTTTTCGCTGAGCGTTTCACGGGAGTAATTTTTGCGGATATTGGTTAAGTTCATAAGAAGTGAACTAAATTGAACTAAAGTGACTAAAGTTGGGAACTCCGGACTTTGTGTTGCCTGAAAACTTCAGTCACTTTAGTCACTTCTTATTTACGCTTATTGTCTTTCCGGGTTTCAAAACATCCACCCACTCTTACCTAAATCTTTTGATAAGGGGCAAAATATTCTTAAATTTGAGACAAAATCATCTATTAACAATATTCGATATGCTTACGCAGGAAAATAACAATACCCCGTCTGACCCCAGAAAAAACGCACTGGTTATCCTTTTGGCCATTTTATTGGTTGTCGTTGTTGCAATTCTTTTCTGGCAGCGCAGTGAACACCAGGAAGTTACCAAACAGCTTACACAGGAGAAAGCAGCCATCGAAACCGAACTCAACGGGATGGTACTGGGGTACGACACGCTGAAACGAAACAATGCGAACCTGAATATACAATTTGAAGGGGCCCAGAACAAAGTCAAAGAGCTGCTGACCGAAATTGAACAGGTGAAGAGTACCAGTTTCAGGCAGATATCAAAATACCGGGATGAGATGACTACGCTGCGGAAGATTATGCGTGATTATGTTGTTCAAATCGATAGCCTTAACCAGAAAAATCAGCGGTTGATGGCCGAAAACAGTTCGGTCAAACAAGAAGTCACAGAGGTTAAGACCCAGAATCTGACCCTGGAGCAGGAGAAGAAAAAACTGGAACAGACCGTTACCATTGCCGCCACTCTTGAAGCCCAAAACCTGAAAGCCTTGGGAACCAACAAAAGAGGGAAAGAACAAACCAAAGCGTCAAAGATCGAGAGCATCAAAGTCGACTTCACCCTCGCGAAAAACCTGACAGCCAAGCGGGGTACAAAAAACATATACCTGCGAATTCAGCGTCCGGACCAATTGCTTTTAACCAAAACTGACAAGGACCTGTTTAGTTTTGAAGGATTGAAAATACCTTTTTCTGCCATGCGTGAAGTGGAATATGAAGGGATGGATCTGCCGGTCAGTATTTATTGGGACAACACAAGCCAGGCGGCGCTCATTGCTGGACAGTATACCATCGACCTCTTTGCAGATGGCAACAATATCGGGACAACCAGCCTGGAAGTGAAATAATTTTTCATTTGTGGTTATGTACCAGCTCAGCGAACTTCGATCTTATCTGGAGAATGCAGGCGTGGGCCATTTGTTGGATGTGGCCACCGGTGAAGGCGATTTTCTCCGTTTCCTGTTAGACACCGTTGCCTCTTTTGATTCTGCCACCGGCCTCGAATCAGGTAAGGAGAGTCTCTTAGCAGCCAAAAACAAGCTCTTCCCGTATAAAGTTGACCTGGTACTCGGAAATGTGCGCAAAATTCCCTTCGAGGATAATTATTTTGATTTTGTTTCTGTCTCCAACGCTTTGCCCCTCTTTGAAATGCCGGTGAAGGCATTACAGGCCATGATGCGGGTGCTGGTGCATGGAGGAAGATTGCTGATCAATGAGACCATCTGCGATGAACTGAATCCGGCCCAGCAGTCGCACATCGAATACTACAACCTCAAAGTTGATATTGACAAAGCCAAAGGTAACTACCACAGGTATTATTACACCAAAAAGGAACTGTTTGAACTGGTGCTGGAGTCTCGTATTGAAGTTGAAAAGTCGATACTCGCGATTGATGAGCCTCCGATGCTCAATTCCAGGGAGAAAATCTGGCAGTTTTCCCATACCATTGATGAGTTGGTAGCTTCAGCCGGAGATTTGCCGTTGAGTGCCAATTACGAATCCCGCGGTTGGGACCTTAAAGAAAAAATCCGGACCAACGGTTTCCAATTGCCCCCCCAACTTACATTGATCGCTTACAAAGCCTGAGCCTCAGAATCAATAATGGTTCTAAATTGCCGTATTTGCTCAGCCTCTGACAGATTTATTTCTTAATTTTGGGTGTTTTACCTGAGAGTAACAAGGATATAGCAACAATACCAAGCACTTATGATGAGAAAAAAAGGGAAGGGGAAATTTATAGGTATATTTTTTCTGGTTGGGATAATCATTGGCATATCCGTGATTTGGGGTGGTGAAAAAGCCCTTACCTACTCAAGTACAGATCAATATTGTGTTTCCTGTCACATTCATCCGCAGGCAGATGATGCATGGAAAAAATCGACGCACTTTTACAACAAGAGCGGGGTAAAAGTTCATTGTGTGGAGTGCCACCTTCCCCCGAAAGGGAGTTTTAAGTACCTGGCAGTGAAAGCTAAAACAGGATTAACCGACCTTTACGGTTTTTATTTCAAAGACAGTGCCTCCTTCAATTGGCAGGCAAAGAGAGAACTGGAACATGCCGTGAAGATCGTCTACAATGAATCCTGCCTGAAATGTCACCAGACCCTTTTCTCCAAAGGTTTGTCTCCCGAAGGCGGAACGGCTCACCTCTACTACGAGAACAATGCGGAAAAATTGAATATTAAGTGCATCAATTGCCACCTTTTCGTGGGGCATTACAATCCGAATTACAAACACCAGAAAATGCAGGGACTCCCTGTTGCTGCCACTTCAAAGGAATTATTTACAGAGCCGGCAGCAGTTACCTCTTTCACGAAATTTACGGAGCACATTCCGAATACCGCCATCGCTTTTACCATGGTTCCGGTCAAAGGAGGTACTTTTAAAATGGGGAGCGAAGAGCAGGAACCTTTGAGAAACAATGATGAAAGTCCGGTGCGTACCGTGACTGTATCTCCGTTTTTCATGGGTGAAGTCGAAGTTACCTGGGATGAATACTGGGCATTTTATGCCTCTACCATGTCTGAAGGGCGGCTGGATCCGGTAACAGTCATGGAAAAGAATGCGGGCAATCCGGATGCCATCAGCGGCCCCACACCTCCGTTCGGAATACCCGATCAGGGATGGGGAAGCGGTTCCCGACCGGCCATTACCATGACACATTACGGGGCACAGACCTATTGTCAGTGGCTTTCCAAAGTCACCGGGAAAAAATACCGTCTTCCAACTGAAGCCGAATGGGAATATGCCTGCCGTGCAGGAACCGAAACCCCCTATTTTTTCAAGGGAGATCCAAAACGATTTGTCAACAAGGGTTTGAGAAACAAAATAATGGGTGTTGACACCACCCTGATCAACAGTTATACTGTTTATGCACTGAATTCATCCGGCAAAACGCAGGAACCGCCTTTCGTCAAAGTCAATCCCTTCGGTCTTAAAAATATGTCTGGCAATGTGTTGGAATATTGCTCCGACTGGTATAGTGCAGATGCCTACAAATCTACCTCAAACGTGGTAACCGATCCGAAAGGACCCGAATCCGGCGAAGAACATGTTGTAAGGGGAGGAAATTACAACTCAGAAGCCGGCGCCCTGCGCTCAGCAGCGAGGGATTTCACCCAAACAGCAAACTGGCTGAAAACAGACCCGCAGCAGCCAAAAAGTATCTGGTGGTTCTCCGACATCAAAGGGGTTGGTTTCAGGGTAGTTTGCGAAGCCGGTGACTTGAAGTAAGACGGAGGGACGGGACGACTTGACGACTTGACGACAGGAAGACTGGGGACTTAGAAGACTTGGAGAAGGCGAACCCGGGTCTTTGGATAGTGAAGTCGAAACGGGAAACGCAGGAACATTAGGGCGTTTGGGGAAGTAGAAAAGACTGGACGACTGGACGAGTCTAAAGGGAAATTGGTCAAGTACGGAAAATGAGAAAAACCCGGATAATTCGATTTTAATTTGCGTAATCAGTGGTTAGGGGTTTTGATTTGTGTCAATTTGCGAAATTTGTGGTTTGGGTTTTAATCTGTGTATCTGTAAAATCAGTGGTCATGGGTTTTTTTGAGTGAATTTGTAAAATTTGTGGTAGGGACAAAAATGTTATTCAGCAACATAGCATCATAAATTGGGTTACTAATTATATATTTGATCAGGATTTAAATTTCAGCAACATAACAAACTAACATCATGAGTAAAAATTCAGTTAACAGAAGAGATTTTTTCAGGAGCGCCGCGGTAGTTGGAGCGGCCGGAACATTGGGTGGAGGAGCCATTCTTTCCTCTTGCGGGGGAGGTGATAAAAAGCCAGTGTTGGTGCCATTGGCAAGTCTGTCCAATGCTTACATTCCGGAACTTTCGGATTATGCCAACGATGGCAAGCCTCTCAGGGCAGGTGTGATCGGATGTGGCGGCAGAGGAACCGGGGCAGCCGTAAATTTCTTAAGCGCCGGTCCGAATATACAGATTGTTGCCCTTGGCGACCTGTTTCAGGATCGCATCGACGGTTGCCGTAAAACGTTGAAAAACAAATTCAATGTAGATGTACCCGACAACATGTGTTTCACCGGTTTCGACAACTATAAAAAAGTAATCGCCTGCGACATTGATCTGATCATCACAGCCACACCTCCGGCTTTCCGTCCTACTCATTTTGCAGCTGCCGTTGAGGCGGGCAAGCATGTTTTTATCGAAAAACCTCTTTGCGTCGATGGTCCGGGTGCCCGCTCCGTAATGGCAACAGCTAAGAAAGCTGAATCCCAGGGGTTAGTCGTTGTTACAGGAACACAACGTCACCACCAAAGGAAATACGTTGAATCCTTCCAACAGATTCAGGCAGGAATGATCGGCGAAATTGTTTCAGGAAATGTTTACTGGAATCAGTCCATGCTTTGGTACAGAAACCGGGCAAACGGATGGAGCGACATGGAGTTGATGGTACGTGACTGGGTAAACTGGAAATGGCTTTCGGGCGACCATATTGTTGAGCAGCACGTTCACAATTTAGATGTTTTCAACTGGTTCTCCGGAAAGAAACCTGTTAAATGTGTTGGTTTTGGAGCCCGCCAGAGAAGGTTGACAGGCGACCAGTACGACATGTTCAGCGTCGATTACGAATACGAAGGCGGAATTCACCTTCACAGCATGTGCCGCCAGATCGACGGATGCAAGAACAATGTATCCGAATTTATCCAGGGAACCCTGGGATCGTGGACCAGTGCTGGTGCTGGCAATAACCATGAAATCAAAGATCTCCAGGGCAATGTAATCTGGAAATCCGATGTAGAAAAGGAGAAAGCCGAGCACAAACAAACTGATCCGTATACACTCGAACATGTCGATTTTATCAACCACATTCGTGCCGGGAAACCGCTGAACCAGGCTGTTGATACAACCATCTCATGCCTGACTGCCATCATGGGCCGCGAATCAGCTTATACAGGAAATGAGGTAACCTACGACCAGGTTTTCAACTCAGCTGTCAGCCTGATGCCGGAAAAACTGGAACTGGGAGCTTACGACCTTAAGGCGTATACTATCCCCGTACCTGGAAAACCCAAAGAAGAGAAAAAAGGATAAAGGATAAAGGATAAAGTAGGGGACTCCGAAGATTAATGTTTCAAACGAGACTTTAATTTTCGGAGTTTTTTTATTTTTAAGTTTGTTATTCAGGCACTTATGTTTCCACTGCACTAATCCCACTTTATCCTTTATCCTTTATCCTTTATCCTTTTGATTCTTCCCTTATTTGATTTCAAAGTGTACCGGATCGTGGTAATTCCGGTAACTCCCTCCCCAGAGCAAGCCGTATTTCTCGGAAATTTTGACTACACCTGTGTTGCGCCAGTCCCTGCCCGAATTGAATTTCTTTAGCCAGATCCGCCACAACCAGTTTTTTCGGTAAAGATTAATATCGATGGCCCTTCCCATCACATGGCGGCTTTTGTCGATGGCTGCATTTTTGGAGTTTTCGCGCAGGAGCTCCTTCTGTTTTTCCCGTGACCTTAATCCGCTTATTATAACAACATTCCAATCAGTTTCCGATTCAATATTATCGATAAAACGGCTGAATGTGCGGTAGCTGCCGGGATCAACCTCTTCGATCTCACTCAGCCTTTGCCAGTTGGTGAGCTTCAGATTGATCCGGATCACCAAACCGATAAACAACCAGATAAAGAAGAGGCCGGCCAAAATCACAAAGGATATTTTCAATTTATTTTTCAGATGGCGCTTTAACTTTCTCATTAACGAAGAGGCTGTATGTTTGGTTTTTGAACAAAAAGAGAAATCTGACAATCTTTAATCTGAACTTTGCTTATAAATGCCAAAAATATAAAACCATTCGTACGCGAAAAGAAGGAAAATGGATTGCTTTGCCAAAACTTATGAACAATAATAAGTGACTAAAGTGAACTTAAGTGAACTAAAGTGACTAAAGTACTTGAGCTGCAATGTCAAATTGTTCGAAGTCCCAAACTTTAGTTCACTTTAGTCACTTTAGCTCACTTTAAGTACTTTTTTCTTAACTTTATTCCCCAAAGTATAATTCAAATCATAAACAGATGAATCGTAAATTACGGATGGGAATGGTTGGTGGCGGAAGTGATGCTTTTATCGGGGCAATCCACCGGCTGGCCGCTTTTATGGACAACCAGATTGAACTGGTTTGTGGCTGCTTCAGCATCGATCCTGATATTTCACATAGTTCGGGATTATCCTATTATTTGCCGGAGAGCAGGATCTACAATACCTACCGGGAAATGTTTGAAAAGGAAATATTGCTGCCGGAAGGTGAAAGAATGGATTTTGTCACCATCGTAACGCCGAATTTCGCACATTTTGAACCGGCCATGATGGCTTTGGAGCGCGGATTTCACGTGGTGGTTGATAAACCGATCACCTTTACACTGGAGGAAGCCTTAAAATTAAAAGCAAAGTTAGATGAAACCGGACTGATCCTTGCCCTGACACATACCTATTCAGGCTATCCTGCCATCAAGGAGGCGAAAGCCAGAATCAGGAGAGGGGATATCGGCGAAATCAGGAAAGTATATGTCGAATACCCGCAGGGATGGCTTTCCACCAAACTGGAAGATGCCGGCAATGCCCAGGCCTCCTGGCGCACCGACCCAAAACGTTCCGGCAAAGCCGGATGTATGGGCGACATCGGAACCCATGCCCACCACCTGGCAGAATATGTAACGGGATTGAAAACCGTTGAGCTGTGCGCCGAACTGAACATCTTTGTTCCCGGCAGGCTACTTGACGATGACGGCGCCGCATTGCTGCGGTTCGACAATGGGGCCAAAGGGGTTTTGATGGCCACACAGGTAGGGTCAGGTGAGGAGAATTCTGTTAAAATCCGGGTATACGGCAATCTGGGGAGCATCGAATGGACCCAATATGATTGCAATACGCTGCTGGTCAAATGGGCCGACCGTCCGGCGGAGATCGTCCGTACAGGTACAGGCTATGCAAGTGCTGCCTCCAAACACAACTCGCGTACTCCGGCCGGTCATCCGGAAGGATACCTCGAAGCATTTGCCAACATCTACCGCAACTTCTCCTACACGGTGAGGGCCAAAATGAACGGTCATGCAGCCCGGCCGGAATGTCTTGATTTCCCCGGCATTGAAGACGGCATACGTGGAATGATGTTTATCGATGCTGTTGTTAAGGCGGGATATGATGATGCGGTGAAATGGGTGAAATTCTAATTAATGTGCTGATTAGCAGATGTGCTGATTGGGGAATCGTGATGACAGAATCATTTCCTCAATATGAAGAATGTATTAATATTGATTAAATATATGAATGATATATAATTACCATACGATCAACTCCGCCAATCAACACATCAGCTAATCAACTAATCTGCTAATCTGCTAATCAGCACATCAACACATCATAAAATATATAAAGAAATGAAAAGAAATGTTACCTTATTCACCGGCCAGTGGGCCGATTTAACGCTGGAAGCGGTTTGCAAAAAAGCCGTTGCCTTTGGCTACGATGGTCTGGAACTGGCTTGCTGGGGCGACCACATCGAAGTTGAAAAAGCAGACCAGGCCTATTGTGATGCCAAACTGGCATTGCTCAAAAAATACAACCTGAAACTGTTCGCCATTTCTACACACCTTGTAGGACAGGCTGTTTGCGACAACCCGGATATCCGGCACAAAGGTATGCTATCGGAAGCGATCTGGGGCGATGGCCAGCCGGAAGGCATCCGTCAGCGAGCTGCAGCCGAAATCATCAAAACGGGGGAGGTCGCCAAACGTCTTGGCTTGAAAGTAGTGAACGGTTTTACCGGCAGTTCTATATGGCACCTTCTTTACTCATTCCCTGCTGTTTCACAGGAAATGATCCAGGCAGGCTATGACGATTTTGCACAACGATGGATCCCGATCCTTGATGCTTACCAGAAGATGGGGATGAAATATGCGCTGGAAGTTCACCCGACCGAGATTGCGTTTGATATTGAGACAGCCCGCAGGGCATTGAAAGCGGTCAACAACCATCCGGCCTTCGGATTCAATTTCGATCCGAGCCATTTCGGATACCAGGGAGTCGATTATACCAAATTTATCTATGTCTTTGCGGAGCGGATATTCCATGTACACATGAAAGATGTCAGCTGGAACGAACATCCGGGTACTTCAGGTGTTTTCGGCGGACATCTCGATTTCGGCGACAGCCGCCGGTTCTGGAATTTCAGAAGTGTGGGCCGCGGCAGCATCAACTTCGAAAACATCATCCGTGCGCTTAACGACACCGGCTACAACGGACCGCTTTCCGTCGAATGGGAAGACAGCGGCATGGACCGCGAAATGGGGGCCGCCGAATCGTGTGCCTTCGTGAAGAGGATAGATTTCTCGCCGAGTTCGCTGGCATTCGATGCCGCATTCAGCAAAGAATAAATATCTCTTATGCACGTCAACGGTAAAAATTACCATACAATCTGGGTCCATCCCGAAAACAGCAGGATCATTCAGGTAATTGACCAGCGAAAGTTACCGTTCGGATTTGAAATCATCGACATCAAAACTCCGGAAGAGGCCTTCGGTGCGATCCGAAACATGACGGTCCGGGGTGCCCCGCTGATTGGTGTTACCGGTGCGTACGGGATTTATCTCGGACTAATAAATAGTGATCAGGTAACCTGGAAGGATCATCTTGAAGAAACAGCTCAGCAGCTCAAATCATCACGTCCGACGGCAGTAAACCTGGCTCTGCTGATTGATGAGATGTTGTCTTCCCTGGCAGGTTGTTCAACCTTGGAGATGGCTTGTGAACTAGCCTTCGCGGAAGCAAACCGCATGAAGCAAAGGGAGATTGCCTGGTCAGAAGAAATCGGAAATTTCGGATGCGACCTGATTGAAGCGATCGGTATTGAGAAAAAGGGTCAACCTGTTAACATTCTGACGCACTGCAACGCCGGGTGGCTTGCCTGCATTGAATGGGGTACAGCTACTGCGCCCATTTACAAAGCATTCCACAAGCAAATTCCGATCCATGTCTGGGTAGATGAGACAAGGCCGCGGAACCAGGGAGCACGGCTGACCGCCTGGGAGTTGTCACAGGAAGGTGTGCCGCATACCGTCATTCCGGACAATGCCGGCGGGCATTTGATGCAGCACGGAATGGTTGACCTTTGCATCGTGGGAAGCGACAGGACCACAGTAACAGGCGATGTGGCTAACAAAATTGGAACTTATCTCAAGGCATTGGCGGCCTTCGACAACCACCTGCCGTTTTACGTGGCACTCCCGTCCTCTTCGATCGATTTCACAATGCGGGACGGGGTAACCGAAATACCCATCGAACAGCGTGACGGAGATGAGGTCAGCTGGATGGAGGGCGTGCTTGAAAATGGACTGATTGGAAGGGTTAACATCATCAACAGGCAATCATCCGTCGTCAATTACGGTTTTGATGTAACGCCTTCAAGATTTGTCACTGCAATGATCACCGAAAGGGGAATTTGCAAAGCGACTGAAGAAGATATCCTGAAATTATTCCCCGAAAAGAAAATTCCCCGACCGGAAGAAGGCTATGTAAAATTTGACTGTCACCTTACAAAGCAAGCTATTTCCATCCCGTCATTTCTGTTTGAACCCATGAACCACTGGCGCAATGAACTGTGGCTTAAGCAACTGATCGGATGTTATCCCGACGGGATCGGGTACGGAAACATCTCGGTGCGGCTGCCGGAAAGTGATCAGTTTTATATCTCCGGTACTGCTACCGGAGGAATTCCCGAACTTGGAGAGATGCACTATCCGCTGGTTGAAAAATGCAGCCCTGACCAGAATACCATCTGGTGCCGGGGATTGATCCGGGCATCCGCAGAGTCGATGAGTCACGCCGCTATCTATACGGCGAATCCTGATGCAGGTGCGGTGGTTCATATTCACAACCGTCATTTGTGGGAAAAATACAAAAATGTACTCCCGACAACGGATCAAAAGGTAGAATACGGCACCCCCGAGATGGCACTTGAAATTGGCAGAATAATGACCCTGCCGGAGACTTTGGAGAAAAAAATCATTGTGATGGGCGGTCATGAAGAGGGAGTGATCGCCTTCGGAAAGACTGTTGAGGATGCAGCTAAGGCGATACTGGCTTTGGAATAGGTTTGAAGGGTTTGAAGGGTTTGAAAAGTTTGAAATGTTTAAAATGTTTGGAAAGTTTCATGTTTCTGAATCAAAAGGCATTGATTTGCAGGCTGACAGCTAAATCTTAAAAAAAGGCATTTACAAAATTACAGGTAATGACGAAAATAGCAATCATCGGCGGGTCAGGCCTTGAAAATCCTGATATTCTGCAGCATTCAGAACGCAGGAAGGTACAGACGCCTTACGGCGATCCGAGTTCGGATTTTATCTGTGGATCGATCGGCCAGGTTGAGGTGGTATTGCTTTCCCGGCACGGACGGCACCACACGATAACTCCGTCAAACGTCAACAACAGGGCCAACCTGTTTGCCATCAAACAACTGGGATGCACCCATATCCTGGCTACCACGGCCTGCGGCAGTCTGCGAGAAAATATCGGACGGGGAGATCTGGTAATACCTGATCAGTTTATCGATTTTACGCGTCACCGTCAAATCACTTTCTTCGATGCTTTTGAGCCGGGAGAAATGAAGCATACACCGATGGCAGACCCGTTTGACAAAGAGCTTCGGGATAAATTGATCGCAGCAGGCAAAGAACTGGCTTTGCCGGTTCACCCGGCAGGATGCATCATCACCATCGAGGGACCGCGGTTTTCGACGCGGGCCGAATCCCGGATGTTCAGAAGTTGGGGAGGGGATATGATCAACATGAGCACAGCCCCCGAATGCATCCTGGCCAATGAAATGGGAATACCTTATGCAGCCACTGCGATGGCAACCGACTTCGACAGCTGGAAGGAGGATGAGACGCCTGTTTCCTGGGAAGAGATCCTGAAGGTTTTTGGTCACAATGTGCACAATGTGATAAATTTGCTGTTAAAAATAATACCAACAGTTTAATTTGCCGCCAACCACCATCCAGCTGCGTTAGCTGCGGCATCTCTGTAGAAAACGGATAACAACACAAATCTGAGCCACGGAGTGGCGATATCTAAATAACTTAAATTCGAATAAACATACCTGTAGTTTTATTCTTTTTTGCCACTGATTTACCGTAACTTTATTAGTACACCAAAATATTTTACAAATGGTGATATTTATTTAAATGGATCGAATAGTTTAAAGCTTACAGAAGCTCAAAAACAGGTTGGTCGCGAATTGGCAGAAATAAGTTCCCTACTTTAGGGAACAAACTTTTCGCGTTTTGGTCACCTCTCAACAAATTGCTGAAATATCCGGCAAAAAAGATTTGGCATTTTCTCCAAAAATGAGTAAAATTGCACCTCCAATTCAGCAATGAATTCGGGCCCATAGCTCAGTTGGTTAGAGCATCTGACTCATAATCAGGGGGTCGTAGGATCATGCCCTACTGGGCCCACCTCATAATCAAACACTTACGTTGTAAAAATCGTGGGTGTTTTTTTGTTGGTGCCAGTTTGGTGCCAGTATTTTAGGATGAATGAAATTTTTGTGTAGTAAAATAAGGAAGGAGAATAATAGCAACAGCCCCTATTTAGCAGCAGTTAAGCGATTTTTCATCAAATATTCTTTGAACTGCACAAAAGTCATATTTTCGGTTTCTTTGGCAATTTTTTCTTTGATTTCCCGAAAAACTTTAACGGTATCAAAGGGTTTCTCTTTTTTAATTGTCGTTTTCATCGTTTACAATTTCTTTTGGTGAACGGATGTCAAGTTGCGGATAACCACAGCGGATATTTATCGAATTATACCCACGAATTCTAAAAACGTTTACTATATGTTTAAAATTCCAGCTTATCAGAATATCTACTTTGTTGATAGTGGCAGTTGCAATATGTACGCAATCGTCGGCACTTGTTTGTCCGACAACTTTTTCGGAAATGTAGATATCTGCAAGCAAATAGGCTGCTTCTGTTACTTCTACAAATTCCATATTTTCTTTTGGCAGATTAGTAAAGAAATTTCTGACATTTTCAGGTGCATTTTTTATTTCCGTCTCTGAAAGGTCTGAATAAACACATAATAATTTATCCAAGTTTTACTTTTTAGAAAAGCAAGGTTGAAATTTCCTCAAATTCTTCGTCATATACTCCTCCGAACACTGAAGTGTCAAAATATAAACGAGGTTTCATAGTACAAATTTGCGAAAAACTATACAGAGTTGTCTTCCGGGTACATCCATCGGATATTTATTATTAAATTTGCATCATAGTCCCGGTTGTCCCTGACGAAAGTCAAGCAATCGGGTTTCGTTTTTTCATCTCTGTTGCTTTGTTGTTATTGTCAGCAGGGAACCAATTAATCTCAAAGAAAATGCTACAAAATTCCGGTGCCAGCTTTGGTGCCAGTATTTTGGGGGGAAACTCAATGTTAATATTGAGAAGACTTTCGGATCTCCTATCATTAACCGAATTGAGGGAAGGAATATTAGCGTTCAAATCTCAACAAAACACTTTTGAATTTATTAGTCATTCCGTTAATTTAAAAAGAATTATCTTTGTTAAAAAAGGAATAGAAACAAAGAAATCATGAACAAGGTTTTATCAGATAAAGTCGAAGAGTTGAAAATGCTTTGTCAAAAGTACGAAGTAAGTACTATGTACGCTTTTGGGTCAGTTTGTACTGATAAATTCAATGAAAAGAGCGACATAGATTTTCTGATTTCATTCAAAAATCTAACAATTGAACAATACACTGACAACTATTTCGATTTACATTATAAACTTCAGGATTTATTTGAACGTGATATCGATTTATTGACTGAAAATTCATTGTCGAATCCATACTTTATTAAAGGGATAGAGCAAACAAAGCAATTGATATATGCAGCTTGAAATTCAAAAATATTTGTTTGATATAAAATGTTCGATAGATTCGATCCAGGACTTCTTGGACGAGAAGAGGGATTTTAATTATTATAATTCCGACAAATTATTGCGGCGTGGAATCGAGAGAGAATTAGAGATAATAGGTGAAGCTGCTAGCAGAATTTTAAAAATTGAGCCGGATATCAATATCAATCATGCCCGAAAAATTGTGGATTTAAGAAATTGGGTAATTCATGGATATGACAAGATTGATGAAGTTATTATCTGGGGAATTGTCTCAAAGCAAATACCAATCTTGAAAGTCGAAGTTGAAAATCTGTTGAAAGACTCATAATCTGGGGGTCGTAGGATTATGCCCTACTGGGTACACTTCAAAATCAAACACTTACGTTGTAAAAACGCAGGTGTTTTTTTGTTGGCGACAGTTTGGCGCCAGTATTTGGGGGAAGTGATGGTTTTTGCGTGGTTGGTTGTATTCTGTTTTGATCAATTTTGGATAGACTGCTTTTCCCGTGGAATTTGAAAAGTTCGACTGAAAATGGCTCTGGTCCTGTATTTAGCGTTAGTACTATTAAAAAATTATAGGGCAGAGTTTAGTCCTTCGATGGTTAAATCCGTCTATTAATCTTTGAAGGGTGCTGGTGAGTACTAAATATATCAGCAATAATAATGGCATCAGCTGTAACTTCGTAAATATCATCCAGGCTTTCTTTGGCTAACCTATCCCAACGTATGGGAAGCTTAATTCTGGCTACCAATTTTGAAATTCCTTTTCCATTTCATCCTGAGAAATAAAATCGCCGGATTTTACTCTTTTAGAAGCGGCTTTCACACGATCTTTTATCTCAACCTTTGTAAAAGGATCTCCTTTTGCCGTATAACCAACAACCACGGAATTTTCTTACTCTTGGCTCATGGCATAAACCATTCTTTCCAATCATGTTCATATCCAAATAATTAATATATTTAGTACGGGAGATGAAAAATACTGGATTCAAATATTAATCATGGATTTTAAAGAACTGCTTGATAAGTATAAGGCGCTTCAACTTGAAAACAGTAAACTGAAGGAAGAAATAAGGAGCTTAAATAGCCAACTTGGTGGTGGAGAATTGATGAAGGACGATCATGAAGTTCTCTGTCCGGATCCTGAAATTAAAGTCGATGAAAAAAACTTCCAACAGATTGAGATTCCAATTTTCCGTTTAAACAAGAAGTCAGATTCATCAGAAAAGATCAAGCTATTTAAATCTCTTTTCAGAGGAAGGGATGATGTTTATGCCAAGAGATGGGAAAACAAAAAGAAAGAGGCAGCCGGATATTCTCCTGTTTGTGCAAACGAGTGGAAATCCGGCATTTGTCAGAAGCCCAAAATGTCATGTTCAGAATGCAAGCATAAAGATTACCTGATGTTGACAGAGGAGGTCATTGAAGATCATCTGTCTGGCAGGAATGGATTTGTTGCCGGGATATATCCTTTGTTATTGAACGATACCTGTTATTTCTTGGCCATTGATTTTGATGATGAAGGCTGGCAGAAAGACATCACTGCACTCCGGGATATTTGTTTCCGGTTTAATATTCCTGTTGCGTTTGAACGGTCAAGGTCAGGCAATGGAGCCCATGCCTGGTTTTTCTTCGGGCATCCAATAGCCGCTTCTTTGGCGAGAAAATTTGGGAGTTCGATGCTTACCTATGCCATGAATATTCGTCATGAAGTCACTTTCAAATCTTATGACAGGCTTTTCCCTAATCAGGATTCAATGCCCAAAGGTGGGTTCGGAAATTTAATTGCCCTTCCTTTACAAAAAGCAGCAAGGGCAAATAACAACAGTGTTTTCATAGACAATCAATTTATTCCATATCAGGACCAATGGTCATTTTTAGCTTCAATCCGAAAACTTTCGGAAGGTGAACTCGGCAGTTTGATTACTAAATTATGCGAAGGAAATGAACTGGGCATACTGAAAGAAGACAAGGAAGAAGAACAAAATTTTTCGAAAGAAGAAAAAATCAAATTGACACAAAGAGACTTTCCAAAGAAGTTGGAAATTGTCAAGGCTAATATGCTGCTAATTCCAAAAACAGCTGTTTCTCAAAGAGCACTGAACCAGTTGAAACGTTTGGCAGCTTTCAAAAATCCGGAATTCTATAAAGCTCAGGCTATGCATTTATCCACCTTCAATAAACCTCGGATTATATGCTGTGCTGATGAAACACCCGAATATTTATGTCTTCCGAGGGGATGTGAGGAGGATATAAATGCACTATCAGAGAAATTAGGGTTGGATATTATTTGGACAGACAAAACTAATAACGGCAGAAGAATTGATGTTGAATTCAATGGTGCCCTGAGGGACGAACAACCATTGGCTATTGCAAAATTGTTGGAATATGACAATGGAATTCTATGTGGTACAACAGCTTTTGGTAAAACGATTGTTGCAATTAAGCTGATTGCTGAAAGAAAGGTGAACACTTTGATCCTGGTGAATAAAATCAGTTTGGTATCACAATGGAAAGACAGACTATCTGAATTTCTGACCATAAATGGGACATTACCGGATAAATTGATTCGTGAAGGCAAGAAGAAGAAATCTCGCAGTATGATTGGCCAATTGGGAGGTGGGAAGAATGAATTGTCAGGTATTATTGATATTGCATTGATGCAATCACTTAGCAGGGAAGGTGAAGTAAAAGAGTGTGTGAAAAATTATGGGATGGTTATCGTTGACGAGTGCCATCATGTCTCGGCGTTCAGTTTTGAGTTGGTACTGAAAAGTGTGAATGCAAAATACGTGTATGGATTAACTGCCACACCTGCCAGAAAGGATGGTCATCATCCTATAATAGTGATGCAATGTGGACCTATAAGATACAGGGATGATGCAAAAAAACAAGCTGAAAAGAGACCTTTTGGACATTACATCATACCAAGATTCACCTCTTTCAAAGTTCCGGCATGGTGGGACAAAGAAGAGAAAGATCTGTCAATTACTGATTTGTATGCAGAGATTGTGAAAGATGAAATGAGAAATCAGCTTCTGATCGGTGATGTTGTACAATGTCATGAAAAGGGTCGGAATTGTATCATCCTGACAGAAAGAACAATTCATGTTGAATTTCTTGCAAAGGAGTTAAGCAAACGAATTCCGGATGTGATTTCAGTTATGGGAACAATGGGAGCAAAGGAAACAAAGGAAGCAATGATCCTAATCTCGAATGTGCCAAAAGACATTCCGCTGACTTTAATATCGACAGGCAGATACATCGGTGAAGGCTTTGATGAACCACGGCTTGACACCTTGTTTTTGGCTATGCCAATATCCTGGAAAGGGACTTTACAGCAATATGCCGGAAGACTTCACCGGTTGTTTGAAGGGAAGGATGAAGTGCTGATTTATGATTATGTGGATATTCATGTCAGGATGTTTGAAAAGATGTATCAAAGGAGACTTAACGGATATGCTTCGATTGGATATAAAGCTAAAGGAGAAAGTTTTGCCAATGAAAGTGTTGATATTATTTTTGACAAAAACAATTTTTTACCGGTATATTCCAACGATATCGTAAATGCCTCCAGGGAAATTCTGATCGTAAGTCCATTTGTTACAAGAAAACGTAGCCTGCAAATGGTTCAAAATATGGAGGTTGCTATTGCAAATAAGGTGAAAGTAAATTTAATAACAAGACCCGCTGAGGAATATAAAGGGAAGGATCTTGGTGCCTGGCAGGATACCATTGAATTATTAAGAAGTAAAGGAATAACGATCGTTCTGAAATCAAATATTCACCAGAAGTTTGCGGTGGTGGATCAAAAAATTGTATGGTATGGAAGTATAAATTTATTGAGTTACGGAACTGCTGAAGAAAGCATGATGAGGCTCGAAAGCCATAATATTGCCTATGAACTGACTAAAGCTCTAAAATATAAGGTGTCAGGATAATATCATCCTGATCCTGCCCAAATGCATTTTCGCCTTTCAATGCTAAAACGCCAACTCCTTCCGCGAAAGCGCTCCGATATTTTTCGTATTCCAATCAATTAAGTGAGAAAGATGTAATTTATTTTCATTGTTATGTAATGCTATACAGAACAATGTAGGTCAACTTTGCTTTCGCGCCCCAAAAGTCATAGGGAACTGAATATATCTGAATCATTATCCTAATTAGGCTGCACTTTTTCGACTATGGATATAAATTTAATTTGGGTTGGAATTATTATAGGATTGGCTATATCAATTCCTTTGGGTCCTCTTGGGATTTTGTGTGTACAGAGAACTGTAAATAATACCTGGAAATCCGGTATATTTTCAGGTTTTGGTGTTGCCGCGGCAGATACAGTTTATTCAATTATCGCGGGTTTTGGCCTATCTGTTATCATCAATCTTATCAGAACCTATGAATTATACTTTAAATTGGTCGGATTAGTTACGCTGATCTGTTTAGGTATCTATATTTTCAGGTCAAATCATCCCAAGCAAATCCAGGAAAATAAAGAATATAGTGCTTCGCAATTTCATGATTTCCTTACCACTTTTTTATTTACGTTGTCAAATCCTCTCTCCGTGTTAGTCTTCGTCGCAATTTTCACAAGCTATAGCATTGCCTTCCAATTCTCTCATCCATTTGAAGCATTATTGACCATTACAGGAATTTTTGTCGGTTGTTCACTTTGGTGGACTTCTTTAACGGGTTTTGCCGCAATTTTCAGGCACAAGTTTAATATCAACGTTTTGTATTTGGTCAACCGGATAGTCGGATTGGGCGTTATCGTGGTTGCGATAGCCTTGTTTATTTATTTGCAGATTAAAGGAATGTGAAAAATTTTAAAACGTACATGATGCCTAAGAATATGACTGACAAGCCCTCGTTAACTGTGCTGAAAATAGCAGCATTCATCATCATTATCGCTGGGATTATGTATGCAAAAGCAATACTGATTCCATTCCTGTTAGCGCTATTCATCAGCATTATTTGCGCGCAACCAATTTTTTGGCTTGAAAAGAAGAAGCTTCCAAGCGGGCTGGCAATTACTATCATGTTGATCGCCATTCTGGCATTATTCCTGGGATTCGGGTACTTTGTCGGAGGGGCAATTTCCTCCTTTACATCAAACGCCCCTAAGTATGAGGCCAGTCTTAAAGAGATTAGCGACACCTTTATTCACCATCTGAATGATCATGGCATAAATATTGCAGATGACCAATATACAAAACTGCTCGAACCTTCGAGCATCTTAAATTTTACGGTTCAGGCAGTACACGGACTCGTCAATATAACGGGCAATTTCTTCCTGATCTTTCTCATTATCCTATTCATGTTTTTGGAACTAACCAGTATCCCTTATAAAGTGAGTGCAATCTACCATGGACCCAAAGAGTCTCTGGATTACCTTGCAAAAATTATAACCAGCATCCGTCACTATCTTGCCATCAAAACGATCCTTTGCTTTGTCACCAGCATTCTGATATATGCTGCTTTGTCAATTATTGGTGTTGATTATGCTATTTTATGGGCACTTACAGCGGGTTTGATGAGTTTCATACCACATATTGGTTCCATCCTGGCTGGTGTACCTGCATTGCTCTTTGCCCTGGTACAGTTGGGAACAGGAGGAGCATTATGAACACTGGTGTCTTTCGTGGCAGTGAATAATATTCTTGGAAATTTCCTTGAACCCAGGATCATGGGGAGAGGATTGGGACTATCTCCATTGGTGGTATTCCTTTCACTTATTTTCTGGGGGTTTATTCTTGGTACCGTTGGGATGTTTTTGTCAGTTCCGCTGACTATTACCATGAAAATTGTGCTCGAGCAAAGTGATGATACCAGATGGATGGCCATTCTCCTGGGTGGACAAAAAGATGTCAAGTTTGATCCGGAGAAAATTGATAAGGAAAATATTCTGAGTAAAGATACAAAGCATGCCTGACTTTCATCCCAGGCAATATGTGAAACATGTAAATACCTGCAAGAATAGTGATACGCGAGAATCGGTTCGGTTAGTTTGATTTTGTATACATCGGTACCTATAAATTTCTATTTTCCAATTAGTTCGGCTTTGTGCCCTTTCTTTTCCCAATTGAAAATTACACCATCAAAATCGGCTCTCATTCTAAAATCTTTTGCCGTTGCCGGAGACATAAGTTGAGCTTTTTTGCTTTGGGTCAAGGGAAACCACAACTTTTGATCACAAACTTCGAAATTCCGGTGCCAGCTTTGGTGCCGGTATTTATACAAATCAGTACAAACCAGTGTAAATTTTTATACGATCCAAAAACCTAAATCGAACCAATACAAACCAATACAAAACGGTGTAAATACCAGGTAGTCAACAGCTAAATGATCGTTTTTTCTATGAAGAATACCTTCATTAATAATTACTTAGCACGTAAATCTGCAATTGCAGCGAGGTGGCTTTCCTGTTCAATTCTTCCATGTAAAGGGCGGTTTGCTGGTAGTTATCGTATTCGGCAAAAAATGTGGTATAGTTTATTTGCCCGGAATTGTAAGCTTTAACCAGTAATACCGGTGTGTTGAGCATTTTATAAACCTGGTTTAATCCTGAAACGGATTGCAGCACTGCCTGAAATTCGGAATACAACTGTTCCAGACTGTTTTTCAGCGAAAGCTTGTAAGCTTCTGTTGCCTCGATGGTGTACAACCCGCGGGCCTTGGCAGAACGGATTGTGTTCTTGTTTTCGAACAGAGGAATAGTAATACCAGCATGAAATCCTTTGAACGATTGTCCTGTGTTTGCATCCTGCCTGTAGCCGATTTCGAATTTTGGCAGGCTCAATGACTTTTGCAGGTCGATATTTTGCTGCGCGATCGCCTTTTCGGTCTCCCACTGTTTTACCTGCGGGTTCCGGATCACCAGATCATTCATAGCCGTATCTGAAACATAAATTCCAGCCCGTTCAGGAAAAATAGTATCCTTTACTACCATACCGATGCCTCCGTTTAATTCAGTCAATTTAAGCAACAACGATTTATGGCGGCTTCGGGCGATGTTTTTTTCGCTTTGAATTTTGGCCAATTCGGTGCGTACGCGGTTTACCTCAAAAACGTTGGCATCGCCAAGTTGTAACTTTTTTTCGATACCCGTTTGCAATTGAACAGCCATTTGCTCGCGCCGTTCAAGGATAGAAATGATTCGATTTTGCGAAATCAATTCAGCATAAACCTGTGCCGTACCAGTTAAAATATCGAGCTTCGATTGGCGGAAACGTTCATCAGCCTGCAAAATCGAAAGATTGGCTATCTTATTTTTGTGAAGATATGCTGTCGGAAAATCGAACGACTGCGAAACGACAAACTCGGTATAACTTCCCGAAGGGTTGTTTAGCTTATCGAAAGACACCGAAGGGTTGGCTAAATAGATATCAGTTTTGGCGTCAATCTTTTGCACATCGTAATACTGACGGCTGGCAGCGATGGTTCTGTTGTTTGCGGCCACACTGTTTAACACAGCCTGAAACGATACCTGCGAAAAAGTGGGTTGTATGCTGAAAGCCAAAAGAAATAGATAGATCATCCGTTTCATACAATTTCTGTTTTAGGTTGTTGTTTACCGTGATTGACCATGTAATAAACAATTGGTACAATGAAGATATTTAACATAGTAGAAGTCAACAATCCGCCTAAAATAACCTTAGCCATCGGACTTTGAATCTCATTTCCGGCTACATCACCTGATAAGGCAAGTGGGATAAGCGCCAGGGCTGCAGTTAAGGCGGTCATTAGAATCGGACTTAATCGTTCACGTGAACCTATGATAATTGTATCAAACAGACTTAATCCATGGCTTTTAAGTGTCTGATAGTTTGAAATCAGCAGAATCCCGTTTCGGGTTGCAATCCCAAATAAAGTAATAAAGCCTATAATTGATGGAATACTTACAATACTTGTTGTGAGCCATAAACTGAATACTCCCCCAATAAGTGCAAGCGGCAAGTTCAGCAAAATTATTGCTGCAAGTTTTGTATTCTTAAATTCCTGAAAAAGCAAAAGGAATATAATAAGAATGGCTATCAACGATGTGATTAGCAACATTTTTGAAGCTTTTTCAGCACTTTCGAACTGTCCTCCATATTCAACCCTATATCCTTCGGGTAGTTGAATGTTCTGGCTGACTTTAGATTTAATGTCATCAACAACACTCTTCAGATCACGACCGGCAACATTGGCCGAAACGACAATTTTTCTTTGAACATCTTCCCTGTTAATGGTGCTTGGGCCACTTGCAGAAATAACGTCGGCGACATAATACAATGGAACTTTACCCCCATTCTTTGTGTCAATCAGCGCATTCCGGATATTTTCAATAGACCCTCGATTGTCGGCATCATAGCGTACAACAAGGTCAAAACTGCGGTTACCTTCAAATACTTCCGAAACTTTCTCACCGGCAAATGCTACATCAATAAATTCTGTAAACTGGTTAATTGTGATACCATTTTTAGCCAGCATATCACGTTTTGGTTTAATTTGAATCTGTGGGATATCGATTTGCTGCTCAACACTTATGTCTACTAAACCTTCTATTCCTTCTACATTGGTCTTTATTTGGTTTGCAATAGTGAATAGCTTGGCAAGGTCAGTTCCAAAGAGTTTAATAGCGATATTTGCACGTGTTCCGGAAAGCATATGGTCTATACGATGACTAAGCGGTTGACCAACGGTAATATTTACACCGGATATTCCAGTCATCTTTTTCCGTAAATCGAGCAAGAAATCTTTACGTGGTCTTTTGCTGAGCGCGAAGGTAGCTTCAATCTCAGCGCCATTCACACCCAAAGCATGTTCATCCAGTTCTGCCCGCCCTTGTCTGCGTGTCACCGAAGTTATTTCGGGGATTGACAAGAGTGCTTTATCAACACTTGCGCCTATTTTGTTGGCTTCATCAAGGGAAATTCCCGGTAGGCTTACTGTGCCAATATTAAGCGAGCCTTCGTTAAAATCGGGTAAAAAGCTTCGACCCATTGAGAAAAACAAGAATACAGCAACCAATACCATAAGAGCTGTAGCCCAAAGAATTGTCTTTTTTGTATTCATGGCGCGGCGCAACAAAATCTCGTATTTCTCTCCAAGCCATTGTACTACCTGACTTCCCTTTTCATTGCGTGAAAGCATCTGCGGACTTGTCAACAAGTATGATGACAAGACAGGGGTTAACGATACTGCCACAATTAGAGAAGCAAACAATGATACTATAAATGCCACGCCCAAGGGTTGCAGCATCCGACCTTCCATGCCCGAAAGGAAAAACAAAGGAATGAACGCAACGATGATTATCAATGTTGCGTTGAGGATAGAAGCCATAATCTCTTTGGTGGCTTTGAAAATAACTTCTGAATTTTCCTGCCTTGCCTGAGGTTCACGCCTGGCATTGAGTCTTAAACGTTTGTAAGCATTATCCACAACAATAATAGCATCATCAACCAAGGCGCCAATAGCAATTGCCATACCACCTAAGCTCATTGTATTGATGTTGTAACCAAACAATTTTAATGCAATTATGCTAATTATAAGAGATATAGGAATGGCAACCAATGAAATTACTGTTGTTCGAAAATTCATCAGAAACACAAACAGAACAATAATTACGAAAATTGAACCTTCAATAAGAGCCTTTTGAACATTATTGATGGAGGATTCAATGAAGTCGGCCTGACGGAAGATGTGGGTGTCAATATTGATATGTCCTGGTAAACTTTTTTTAAGGTTGGCTATATTCTCATCAATTTTTTGAGTAAGCACCAGGGTGTTTGTGTTGGGCTGTTTCAGTACAGTAAGTATTACTGCAGGTTTACCGTTTAATGATCCATATCCAAGTTTTGGGGCAGATCCGATGGTTATTTCAGCAACATCTTCCAGTTTTACTGGGTAGTCGTTTACTACTTTGACCACTGATTTTCCAATTTCACCAATATCGCTGGTACGAGACATTCCACGAATAATATATTCATTGCTGTACTGGTACATGACTCCACCGGTAGCATTGTTGTTCATGCCGTTACAAGCATTCATGAGTTCAGTCAGCGACACATTGTAATACTTCATTTTGGCCGGATTGACCAATATCTGGTATTGTTTAAAATCACCACCAATTGTAGTAACTTGTGATACTCCGCCTGTTGCCAGCAATGCAGGACGGATGGTCCATTCTGCTATCGTTCGCAAATTCATCTGGGAAGTTGAATCGGAAGTGAGACCTATAAGGAGGATTTCCCCCATGATCGATGATTGGGGAGCAAGGGTAGGTGTTCCAACTCCAATAGGTAATCCTGCACCAATGGAAATAAGTTTTTCACTTACAATTTGTCTTGCCTTGAATATATCCGTACCCCAGTCAAATTCTACCCAAACAATTGAAAATCCTGCAGAAGAAGAGGATCGGACCCTGCGAACATTAGTAGCACCATTTACGGCTGTTTCAATCGGGAATGAAACCAATCGTTCCACTTCTTCCGGAGCCATACCATGAGCCTCAGTCATCACAACGACTGTTGGAGCAGTTAGATCGGGAAATACATCCACTTCCATTTCGGAAGCAACAAAAGAACCACCAAGGGTAAGCAAGGCAGCACAAAGCAGCACCAGCAGCCGGTTCTTTAGAGAAAAGGTTATTATATTATTTAGCATATTTTCTGATTTAACTTGTTAGTGAGCATGTCCATGTGCAGGAATTGTACCCGACATAGTTGCAAGTTTTAGCTGGTATGCCCCCGTCGTAACAACCCGATCACCTTCATGTAAACCTGACAGTACCTGAACATTAATTCCATCTGATCCTCCTAAAGCAAGTTCGCGTTTAACAAAACTTTCTCCGGCTGTCTGTACATAAACAAAGAACAATCCTTGCTCTTCAATCAAAGCTGAAACAGGAACAACGATTGCTCCGGGGATAGGGTGTAACTTTAGAAAGACGTCAACCAAAGATCCCGGAACAATTTCATCCTTGTTATCAAGGCTAAAAGTAACAGGGATAAATAAGCTGGTGGCTCCATTGCTTTTACCATAAGAGAGTAGTTTACCATTTAGTGATTCAATATTGTAAGTCTTATTATCATAAACAGTTTTAAAATTTGCTGAAGTAACAGCTGGAAGTTTGGAGAAATATTTTTGTGAAACATCGGCCTTCAATACCAAACGCCTGTTCTGCGAGATACTTGCCAATGGTTGGCCAAGGGATACATATTGGCCTTCAACTACCAGTACGTTTTTCACGAATCCGGAAATTGGAGAAACAACTTTTTGTGCACCTGTCTGGTAGTTACGTGAAAGACTCATATAATTGACTTGTTCTGTCTCATATTTGGCTTTTATTTCCAAAAAGTCTTTTTGGGAAACAATATTGTCTTTTGTCAATTCCTGTGCCCTGTCGAATTCAGATTTGGCTTTTTCAAAAGCAACTTTTGCTTGCTGAAACCGGGTTTCAGTATTACTATTGGTAAGGTTCGCTCCCGAAACAGCAAAAAGCATTTCACCTTTACCAACAGATGTTCCAACCACTGCCCTATTTCCTGAAAAAATAACAATGCCATCGGCATTGGCTGCGACGATCATTTCATCGCCCGGGGCAGGCAATATTTCGCCGGTTGTTTTGATGATCTCATAAAAATCTTGCCGTACAACAGGAATATTGGCAAATTCGATTTTCCATGCCTGTTCCTTTAGGTAGGATATTTCATTGGCTTTAGGTTCTTCTTTTTTAGAAGCCATTGCTGTCTTTTTATCCGGGTATACAGGGATTTTGTCAATTACAATCTTATCCGTGTATTCAGGTGTTTGAATATCGAAAATTAATTTACTCATGCCCGCATGATTAGGCACAATGGCATACCTGAAAATTCCAGGAGAGGAAGAGACTTTTGCTGTTTGGGAAACATTGCCTCCATCAGCTTGAATAGTCATATTAATGGATCCATCGGTAATTGCCGAGAATAGTTCTTTTGTACAGGTAAAATGTGCAGCAATCTTTGATGTGTCTCCAACAACAAAGGTGCGACATTCTAAAAATAATTCGGTTTTGCCTGTATAAATAGTATACGAAAGAGCGGGAAGCTCATTCGCAGTGATAGCGCTTGCAGCCTCCTTTGAAGGAGTTTTACCACCACATGAGACGAGCAAAATAGCGGTAAGAATGAAAAGAAAGTTATTCATCTGTATTGTTTAAAATAGTTTTAAAATCAGTTGATTTGAATTGCAATACGGAATTTGCACTACGAGTTTTCATCGTATGCAAATTGAAAATGCAAAATTGAAAGTCCTGCTGAGATCAGGAATATAAATCTAGATTGATCGTGGGGGAGCCCGCAAGGAGGGGAACAGTTGTCTTTCGTCGGGGATAAATGAATCGTAATGAGCCCAATAAACGTTCAGACTGCAATTGAAAAAAGGGTGGGCCTTATTTGACAGAATCAATTCGGAATAATCCGAGAATGTTTTTTTTACTGTATTTTTTAGAGAATAACCGGGGAAGAAAGTCTGCTTATCTAAAGAAGCATGCAAAGAAACATCATGGGAAAATGGAAAATGGTGACCATGGTCGCATTCATTTTCTGAATCATGATGCTGTCCGAAGGAAAATAAATCTTCGAAATGGTCGTGTGGCAAGACGCTGTGGCCTATTACAATTAAATAGGTAAAAAGCAGGGATAATATGACTAACCTCTTATTCCACATATTGGCAAAAATAGTCAAAACTTGCCTGGTGTACAACCCCTTTCAATTTCAACAAATCAGTACAAACCAGTGTAAATTTTTATAGACTATAAAAACCTGAATCTAAGGGGTACAAACCAATAGAAACCTGTGTAATTACTTAAAAGTCAAATAATAATATTCATTACCCGGGGGTCGCAGGATCATGCCCTACCGGGCCCTCCGCAGAATCAAACACTTACGTTGTAAAAATGTGGGTGTTTTTTTGTTGGTGCCAGTGACCTCCTCCTATTAACCGACACACTATAAAATAGAATTTTAAAATTGAAGTTCTGCCAGTTCGCTCCCAATCTTTTGAATCGCTTCCGTAATGCGTAAAGCCTGTTTTTCAGACATCGTTTTCTCCCCTTTGGCATATTGGTTTAACAGGGTCCGGTTCATGCCTGCCCGCTCTGCAACTCCTTTTATAGTTAATGGGAAGTATTCAAATAAATCCTGAACATTGATATGCAGTTCGAGTTCATATTGCCCTTGTACTAATCCATCCGGTACATTTTCACCAGAGTCAAGTAAGCCTTCGATATGCAAATCTATTGCTTCGAGTAAGTTGCTTTTTAATTCTTCTAAGTTATCACCTTCTGAAAAGCAACCAGGCAGCGTACTTACTTCTGCCCACCAACCATCCTGGTTGGGACGTACCAAAACATCTACTTTTTCCATAGTGGCAATTATTTTCACATCTCAAAAGTAACACATTTGATACATTAATGCAAATAATCAGGTGTCTTTTTTGATACTCTTCATCGAATTAATAACATAATAACACTCATAATCAGGGGGTCGTAGGATCATGCCCTTCCGGGCCCACCCTCAGAAAAGAAGAAAATCAAAGGGTTACAAGGTTTGAAAAAAAATTTGTAACCCTTTTTCTTGTTGTATATTGCTTTGTACAGCCTTGTTTTGTACCTTTGAGTACACTTTACTTTACAAATGCTTTGCAATTTTTTACGCAAAAATTCCAATATTTATTTCCAGAGTTGCCGTTAATATTGGCTTGTAAGGTTTGTGATTGTAAATAATTGTCAACCATTTAAACGTAACATTATTCCTAATGAACATAAAGCTTGTAATTGTCCCTGCCAGGATCAAAAAAATGGTGAATGTGTGGTCTGCGTACAACTTCCAAAGGCTAGAAAAACGGCATGGATTCCGGCAAATATTTCAGTTTTACCAGAAAATTTCGTTGATGGGCGCATAGTTGAGGTAAAATCAATTGAAAATGTATAACTTCAAGATGTCAGTGTAAACATTAAAATTATACGATTATAAATGAAGGAACAGGTTGGCAGGTATACGATTCCATTTATTCTGGAGAACAGTTTTAAAAGCTTTGCCGAGAACCAATCGCTTGTGTTTGCCTGTGAGGAGAACCGAACCTACAGACAGCTTGAAATTGAGGTCAATAATGTTGTCAACTTACTGATATCATATGAAATACAGAAAGGCGACAGAGTGGCAATATTGAGTTCAAACATGCCCCATTGGGGAGTAGTTTACCTTGCCGTTGCTGTTGTTGGTGCAGTTGTTGTTCCGATTCTACCTGATTTTTCCACCAACGACAGCAATATTATCAATCATTCAGAACCAAAGTTGCTTTTTGTATCAGAGAATCTTTTGTCAAAAATTGAAAGATATTTTTCGGATCAATCGAAAGTGATTTTTAGGATTGAAACTTTTGCCAAAATTTCCGGGTTAGAAGTTTCCGGGATAAAAATTATTGATAGACTGAAATTGGCACCTATTGAAGAGGATGATCTGGCATCCATCATCTACACATCGGGTACAACAGGAAAATCAAAAGGAGTGATGCTTACCCACAAAAACATTGTTTGGGATGCCGAACATGGGGGATTAATTCATCAGATCAATTCGAGCGACAGGTTTCTATCCTTATTGCCCCTTTCACATGCCTATGAGAATACTATAGGATTTATTTTTCCTATAATGTATGGCGCTTCAATTCATTATCTCCGGAAACTTCCCACTCCGGCGGTATTGCTTCCTGTTTTGCAGGCAGTTCAACCAACCGTCATCCTTTCTGTTCCGTTGATCATCGAAAAACTCTTCAAGAGACAGATTGAGCCGAAAATTACCTCCAATATTTTTGTGAAATTGATGTACAAAGTACCTCCCTTCAGGCTGTTGATCAATCGTGCCATCGGGAAAAAGCTTAAGCTTTCATTTGGAAATAAACTGGTTTTCTTTGGTATTGGCGGGGCAAAACTGGATTCTGTGGTAGAGAAGTTTTTGCATGAAGCAAAATTTCCCTATTCGATAGGATTCGGATTGACGGAGACTTCACCGCTGATCGCCGGTGCAGGGCCGAATGCCACCAGATTGAATACCATCGGACCGCCAATGCCTGGCAATGAGATATGGATTAATTCTGCTAACAAGGAGACGGGACAGGGAGAGATTTGGGTGAAAGGGCCTAATGTCATGAAGGGCTATTACAAGGATCCGGAATTGACCAAAGAGGTCATTGACCAGGATGGATGGTTTAAAACCGGCGATCTGGGGTCGATTGATGAAAAAGGATATCTGGCTTTTAAAGGCCGGTTGAAAAATATGATTGTAAGTTCTACCGGTGAGAATATCTATCCTGAAGAGATCGAATCTGTTATCAATAATTTTAAAAATGTGCTGGAATCTTTGGTCATTCAGCGGAAAGGAAAGTTAGTAGCGCTTGTCAGATTGAACGCAGAAGAGTTGGAATCCCAATTTCAGGTTTTCCGCGATCAGGCCGATCTTTACAATGAAAAAATGAACGATTTACTGGCCGAACTTCAAAATTACGTCAATAAACACGTCAACAAGTTCTCTCAGGTACAAACGATTCTCTTACAGGTGGAACCTTTCGAAAGAACCCCCACCTTGAAAATAAAAAGATTTCTTTACAGCTGATTTTTGTATGAAATCCATTAAATTTCATGATTAAAAAGCAAATTGAATTTTAGGTCTATATTTTTGTAATATAATGTAATGCGCTGATATTCAATACTAAATCTTTTCTGTCAGGTCCTACCGGACCCACATCAAAATCAAACACTTACGTTTTTAACCTTACTTTATACCAGCCAGATAGGGAGAGCAGCCCAAACAAGAAATATTTTTCAGACAAAAGGCAGACGCTTAATTTTTAAATTCGAACCATAGCATTACTTCATTGGGCCAATAGGATTCGTTTTCGGCTACTCCTGTAATTGGAAACACATATACTGGTGCGGTTGTTTGTGTTGATCCGGAAACTGATTTATAAGCGCTGGAAGCGATTGCAGTACGAGAGAACCGAAGCTGATAGCCACCTGAAATTATTTCAGCATTTAGGTCATTAACAGTTAATTTCCAATTGTCATTTAGTGCTTTTACTTCGTATTCAACGGTATTTACTTTTGTTCCAAATTCATTGAATGTGAGAACAACAGTTTGAGAACCAAGATATAGTCCATTCCCGTTAATTGTCAGCACATTACCAACCCATTTGTATTCAAAATTGTCAATTTGATTATTGCTGATAGTTTTTGATACTGAGTGTATTGTTACTTTGTTGCCATCTCGGTAGTCGTTATAGGTCAATCGTATCTGGTTTTTAAAACTTGATAATGGCATTTTCTGAAGAACGTTCAGAGGGATTCCTCTGTAAAAAATCTTTGGATCGCTTTCCAATCCTTCCGAAACAACTGTTACACTTATATTTCCTTCAATGTTTGGCATACCAATTACAAGTTTATCAGCCGGTAATGTAGTTCCTGAAAAATCAATAATTGGAACGACATTCCCATTTACTTTCACGGTAGTTTTGGCAGGGTCTCTCGACCAATTTTTCCCCATAATATAGAGCTTTGTTGCGTATTGATCGAACCCACCCCAAGCCTGATATCCGTTGAAGTTTGCCATTGACATATTTACACCGACCATGTCGAGTTGTGGTGGGCTTTTTATAAACTCAAATGGAAGCTTGTTGCTGGGTATGTTACTGGTTTTAACGTATACATCACCGCTTGAGGCATTATCAGGAACAGTAAATTCAATAAGGGTATTTGCCCATGATTTTAGATTTTTTGCAAGGTCAATTAATTGATTGTTGATGTAAATGGATGAGGAGGCACTAGCGCCAAGGTTCGCTCCCTGAATGGTAACAAGCTCTCCGGCTTTTGCTTTGCTCGGCGTAATTGCAGTTATTCGTGGCTGCAGGTTAAAACTAAAGGAAACAGAGGCAGTCCCTTCATCATCTTTTGTTTTATTTACACAAATAATTTCAGCCCATTCCTGCATATCTGTAAGTTCAACAATAACGCTATCCTTAGCTTTAAGTTCTTTCAGGAAAGTTGCAGTGCCATTGTTGTTCATTTTGTAAGCCCAGGCCACAAGCTGGTCACTTTTTGTGTCAAGCTTGGCAATCATTTCAAGCTTTTCTTTCACGTTGTTTAATCCTTTAAAGAATCCAACCGATAATCTGGGGACGTTTGCATTCTTCGTTTCTTTCTGAGATTTGGTGGTAAAGATTGAATTTCTGAAATTTGGATAAACAGGAGTCGGGGTTGGTCTTTCAGGAATTAGTTTAATTTCCGATTTGCCTTCAATGGCCCATTTTATAAAATTGGCATATTCCTCGCCTATTCCAGGTGAGCCTAATTTTGTCTTAACCATTTGGTCGAGAATGGTACGCATAAAACTGAGGTTGGTAGCCTTTCCTCCTCCAATAATAATTTCAGGAAGTGAAAGTTTTGTCACAGGGCGAAAATAGATAAGGTAGCTCAGGAAATTACCGGCAATATAAAAGTTGGGATCGCTGTTGCAATCGTCCCAGGGTGTAGAAAGGTTTTGATAAAGAATTTGTGCGTATTCGATTACTTCACATTTTTTATTTGATGGCCATACAAACCTGTCGGCCTGAACTGCAGTAGCCTCGAGCCACCATTTTACCGTGTAATCGGAAAACAATTGCATATAATAGTAATCCTGAACATAGTGCAAAAGTTCGTGGGCACATACCGAAGGCAGAATTTCACCTGTGGTGGCGTAATTGCTGTTTCCGATGTTCTCGTTGATGTAAATATTACCAAGGAAAGTAGTCATGCCGTCGGTGCCTTTGTCTAGTTTCTTGATATATACATTGATTTTTCCACTTGGCAATGTCAGATTCGCATCCTTGAATGCTTTATGGGCCGCTTCCATATAAGAACTAATGTCCTGAATATAATGTGGATCAGTTCCAACGTTTACATCTTTGTATGGTGAAATATATTGGGAATTACCCTGGACTCCCGGTTCGCTCCAATAATAGAAAAAATGCAATGAAGAAGACCAATGCGTATAGCCCAGCGCCTTGGTATAACTAAATCGGCCAAGTTTGGTCAAATGGTTGCTTTTAATTTTTATTTCACTTTTAGTTGCATCTACGGTTACATCGCCAAAAGGGATCCATTTTTTTGAATCTTCGTGGTAAAAAGCTGCTCCGTTAAGGATTGCATCTTTCTGTCCTTTTGTTGGGTCGTATTTTATGGTAATTTCAAGGTCTTTGGCAAATGTTTTTCCGCTTGTTGAGGTGATTTCGAAAGTTTCGAACATATCGAAATCGGTTGGTGCAGGCAAAGTACTTGCCTGAACTGAAACTACTTTAAAGGTAGCTGTGCCGCTAAATGCGCCTTGCGGAATAACGACCTCAATCAAATTGGGTATTTTTATTGTGGCCGCGGCATTATCAACGTTAATTTCAAACGAAGTTGGAATAGTTGAACCATCGGTTTTTCCAACATCGTCTTTCTTACACGACACGAAAAAGAGAAACAAGAAAATGGCAATGATTTGTTTGATTATTGATTTTTTCATAATAAGTAGGTTAAATTTCTATATAGCGATTACCTGAGTACGAATACCTCGTTTCCTGTTTTCTGTTTGCTATTAAATGAAGAAACCCAGAGTTCAAAATGAGAAAAATATCCTGTTGATTGTAATATCCCTGTGTTCTCAAAATCAAATCCTTTTATGACGATGTCGAATTTTAATGGTACAGACTTCTTAATTTGTTAAACTAAGAATTGGGAGTTTAACAATATATGTTTTTTTTTTCGAATATACAAGTCTGAAATTTCTTATCGCAGGAACTTCATGCGTTTGCCCTGCATCGTCAACCGAAAACCCAACCCATTTGTTCATAAATGATAAAAGAGTGGCTATAGGTGCTCATGATGTCCGGCTATTGCACTTCAACATGAGATTTGTGTAATAATTCCGGTGCCAGTTTGGTGCCAGTATTTTGGGGGAAATGAGATTTTTTGATGTGCTTAAGGTCGGTGTCAACTAACACCGACCTGTGTCTGATCTAAATGTAAATGGACAATCCACTCCACAACCTATCAAAGAAAAAGCAGCTATGCGCCGTGAATTAATATTTATGATTTTTTGTTCAAAACCATTGATTGTTATTAATTATCAGTATATCTTACGTCATCTTTTAAAAGTAATTATGTTATGGAACAGCACAGCAATTTAAACAACACAATGGGAACAAGCGTTCATTTCAAAATCGGTGTAAGTATGAAGAACCATATGAGCAGGGTAAATTTTAGAATTGCAAAAACCGTTTCAAAGTTGGGTAAAATGGTTGTGATGGCCATTATAGCAATGTTTATTGCAGACATTGCTAATGCCCAGGTTGGGGCAAATAGTCCGGGAGCGATCCGGCAAAGTATAAAAACTGTTTATCCCACAAAAGATTGGGTTATATCTGACTTTGTAGTAACCGATCCGACATTTGGCGCGAAAGCCGAGCCGGGGTTTGACAACAGATCTGCTTTCCAGGCTGCTATTGATGCCGCAAATAACAACGGCGGAGGTGTAGTGTATATTCCGGCCGGCAATTACGAGTTCCGCAGTTCGCAAACCGCCACCAGGAATGTCAGAGTTCGCAAAGGTACTGAACAAACAATGAAAGACTTTAATTACCAATATGTCCTGAATCTTCCATCGGGTGTGCAGCTCCGCGGCGACCGGTCGGATCCGGAATTAAACGACGGGAAAGTTCTCGGAACCATCCTTGAAGTGCGCGTTGGCAAAAACGCACCCAATTGTAACGGAACTGTCGAAAGCTGGTGGAACGATGCCCAGGCTGGCGACGCACTCCGCACTACCTATACCAGCATTGCCGACAGATTTATAGATATGAATTCGGGAACCGGCGTAACGAACCTGTCGATCTGGTATCCCGAACAGGATATCGACGACGTAAAACCATATCCCTGGACTTTATTTCAACCAAGCAGCGACTGTGCGACCATTGAAAATGTAACCCTCGTAAACGCCTACAACGGTTTCTATTCTGCTCCGAGCGAACTGCATTATGTTTTGAACAGCTGCATGACCGCCCTCCATACAGGAATCGAAATCCATGTATGCACCGACATCGGACGTATCGAGAATGTCAGAATAGACCCGAAATACTGGGCCAATTCGGGGCTTCCCGGTTCACCCACGCTTGAGAAGGTTACCGGGTACACGAAAGCGAACGGCACAGGATTCAATATGCACCGTTCCGATTGGGAATATGTGTCGTATCTGTATGTCTCAGGTTATAAGACGGGCATGTGGGTCGGCAGAGAACCTGGTTATGCCGATACGCCAAACGCACAGTTGTACGAAATTCATATCAAAAATTGCGGAACCGGTTTATATGTTCAGGCCGTCAACCCATACGGTTTGTTGATATCCAATTCTACATTCGGAGCTGAAAAAGATGGTAAAGCGGTTTATTTCTTCAACGATTTCAAAACTTCCGTTCAATTCAATGGTGTCGATTTCACCGGACCTGTCGTCAGCGATGGAAGCGATGGAGTTATATCCTTCGAAAGTTGTACGTTTAGCGAATACAGCGAATACGCGCTTAAAATAAACAATGGCAACGTGCTGCTCACTCAATGCGATTTTAAAAAACCAGCCGGTCATCTGTTTCTGGGGACAGAGGTGAATACGCTCAAATCGGTGAACTCGGGCTATAAGCGCAAATTGGAAATCCAAAACAACAGCAAATCCGCCAAAGTTGAGATTAACAACGGTAAAAAATATTCGTTCGATCCGATTCCTAAAAATATTAAAACAGATATTAAAGTACACCCGAAACCGGCATCAAACAATGTTTTGAAAGTCGATCTGCCTAAAGCTACAGGCTTTAACAACGACCTGCCGACAGAAGATGTATCGGTTGGATTGCAAACGGCGCTCAACGAAATTAAGGCAGCGGGCGGCGGTACACTGTACCTGCCGGGTGGAAGATATTTGGTGAACAATCCTGTTAAAGTTCCTTCAGGTGTTGAACTGAGAGGAACATGGGATGTACAGCACCATACACAAAGTGGCGGTGCGGGTATATTGACAACTTATGACGGCGGCGCTGCAGGAGAAAAAGGCGCTTCGCTTATACAACTTGAGGCAGGTGCAGGTATCAGAGGAATTACCATCGCGCAGCTTAATTTGGCAACCGACGGTTTTACCGCTGAGAATCCAAGAATAACTCCGTTCCTGATCCAGGGACAAGGTCCAAACGTATACATTGTTAATGTGACTGAGGTCGGCGATAAAGGAATAGACCTCGCATCGTACAATACCAGCGGACACTATGTTGATTATTTGGGCGGCGTACTCGCAAGGGCAGGCATTTGGGTAGGCGGAGGCGCTGAAGGTGGATTTATCCGGAATATGCAGCTCAATCCGCATTACGGATCGAGACTCCCGAAAGACGGACAGGGATATCCGAAAATTTCTTTGACACGTTTCTTACAGTCCAATTGTAGTGCGCTTAAATTTGCCGACATTAAAAATCAGACAATTTTCAACAACTTCGTCTACGGGTCATTCTACGGATTACATTTTCTGAAAGATGCAATAACCGGAAAGGATCCCGGAGAAATGACAGTTATAGGTCACGGTTCGGACGGGTGCTCGTATTCTTTATTTGTTGAAGACGCCGGCAAAAACACCAAATTAATCGCGATCAACTCCGAATTGGTTTGTACGCGGACAGCCGAGCCTGTCAGGTCATATGTGCTGATGGGAGGCGAAGTTAAAACCAACAAAGTTCACCCTGATGCTCAACTTATCCTGTACAACAGTGCGTTTTGGGGTAGTCCTGTCATAGCAGCTATCATCAATAGCGGTACAGTACGTTTCCAACAGGCAAACTTCCAACGGTCGGGCGCTCCCGGAATAGACAACAGAGGTGGGAAAGTACATGTGTACGCTTCGTACTTCGCACATAGAATGACAGGGGAGGCTACCGGGGATAACGTGTATGCGAAACTACACGCGACCGGCGTCTCTATAGAGTTAACCAATAACTATTATATCTCCGGGTTTAGGGAAAATAATGCGAAACCGGGCAAGATTTTTGGATCTGATATTGTTTCCGGTAAGAAGTGAAATGCTCAGCAGAACTTTCTGCAAAATGAAGACATTCCCTTTCCAAATACCAAATGTTCATGTTACTTTTGCGGGGCATTAATCATCCATTCCTATGCGAAAAATAGCAATTCTTTCACTTGTCATTCTTGTGTTTTCACTGGGTTCAGAAGCCCAGCTATCGAAGTTAGTGAAAAAACTGACCAATAGAAACCTGCCGCTTACCAATACTGAAATTGTGAACGGACTTAAAGAGGCTTTGCTGGTAGCGACTGACAGTTCTGTCGCCCACTTGTCAGCCGTTGAAGGTTACCTCAAAGATCTTACTGTAAAAATTCTGCTTCCACCGGAAGCGAAACAGATTACAGACCATCTTTCCATAATCCCGGGAGGCGAGAAACTCGTTAATGATGTTATTAGGGCTGATAGCAGGAATTTCAACAAGCCAATCGTGGAACGAATTAACCATGAGATGGAATCAAATGGCCGCATCAACGCTGGGCCGGATGGCCGGTTTTAAAACCGTGGATGTGAAACTGGAAGATTACCTGTTGCAACAAGCATTAAAAGGAATGTTCCTGAAGATATCAATACGTGAAAAGGAGATCCGGACACAATCTAATGCACAGGTAACCACACTGCTAAAAAAGGTGTTTGGTAATCAAAGGATTCCATAAAATATCCCTGACTGTCAGATTAATCAGCGGTTAAAACACACGACTTGCTGTTATCCATACCACTTCCGTTCGCGGTTCAAATCCGAATTCAGGATACCAAAAGCGATATTTGCATTTTCAATAACCTGAAAGTCAAACATTCCTATACATGCAAAGTCTGCACCCCCGGTAAAAGCATGGCGAAAGCCGTCTTCCGGTTTTATCGCGCCTGCTGCCAGTACTTTATAGGCAATCCAAGGGGTAGAATTATTTTTAAAGAAATCTGCCGTATCCTTATCCGACATGCACCAGATATTGTCATGCGACATATTATGATCCTTGCCCTGGGGTGGCAGTTCGGTATTGGAAGGGTCTACCGGCGTGGCCGACCAGTAATGATTGTGATGATAGGTTTTCATGAAGAAATCGACATTAATTCCATTTTCCACGCAGGCAACCGGCACTCTGATTGAATGTGATGCCGTACCAGTAAGCAATCCCTGGCTACGGATAAATTCAACGGGTTTTATTAAATCATCAATCTTTTTATCGAAAACAAGCTTGTCGGCAATATTACCCTGAACGTAAGCGCCAATGGCTCCATGATCTACTGCCAATTTAACATTGGTCAAATCATCACCTTTTGGATAGGTTTGAGCCATCCATTGGATTTTCCCTCCGCGCTTCCAGTATTTTTCCAAAACCCTTATTGTATCCGGGTCGCACCTGAAATTAGCAGTATTGATTCCACAGGCTTCGCAGAGCCATAATGTCTCAATGATTTTTTCATCTGTGAAATATTTTTTAAGCCAGGAAGATACATAGATCAGATCGCGTGAATGGGCAAATCCGCTTATCAGGTTTCCGCCAACAATGATCCTGCTGATAGTCTGTTCTTTTATTTTTCCTGACGGCACCTTCCCTTTTAATTCACTGATGGAGTAGTCCTTCCCGAACGATATCGTTGCACTGGTCATTGCATCGGGTTTGGCTGCCAGATTGTTTTCTTCAAAACTGACCCAACCTCTTTTTTTTGCCATGCCAAAAAATACGGCGCCAAATAAAGGAACCACTGCGAGGTTCTTGATTAACTCACGCCTGGAATTTTCTGAAGTTTCCAGCATCTCATGGTTGGCGCTGACCGGAAATTTCTGATTTTTTCGTTTGGTATGATAGAATACAATCAATCGTTGGACACTCCAAAGATAATCTTTGGGGAATGAAGCGATGACGATCAATACGACAATTTCAATCAGGTTGTAATTGATGATGTAAAAATTGCTCAACGAAGGCATGGACGAAGCAGCAAAAGGAGGATTGGCGATATAATAAAGGGAGAGCAGTAAAGCCCCGGAGATACTTGCAGCACGGGTAAAAATACCTATGAACAAGAACATGCCGATAATTAACAATCCCGCTATATTTAAATAATTAACGGTTTGCAGCAAAGTATTGTTGCTGATCAGCCAGTGAAAGAAACCGGAGAAGAGCCATTTTGATTCCATCAGGTAGGACGCTGCCGACCAGTTCGGATTAAATAATTTGGAGATACCTTCGTAAAAGAGATGCCATCCTACAACGATCCTCATGGAGGTAATCAGCCAGATTACCATTTTATTTTTGTCGCTCATATTTGATGTTTTACCGGAAATTATTGGGTTAAATATTATTCTCCTATACTCACTATTGGTAATTGCGTCTTCCAAAGATAAAAACCAATTTGTATTTAAACGCTCATCCCGTAAACTTCCTTTTCCTGAACTTTTCCAGACAATCACCGCCTCCGAATATGACCTTATTCTATTCAAACAAGAATGGGGAGAATTGGAAAACAGAACATATTCTGGAGATAGGATCTATCACAATATTTATTCATCAGCTAACCGGTTAAGCTGGAAACGCACAAAAGTAAATCTATGAATACAAGGAGACTACCTCTTTCTATTTGATTGATCTATAAGATAATGGCTTTGGATCAAGCATATCGACCACTTTATCCCGTAATGTATGAGCACAAAAGAAATTGCCTTCCGGATTATAATGTCCTACAAAATATTTTTTCAGGTAATCTTTCATCCCCAGCTTAAATGTTTTCATGTCATTCATGTGAGCCTGAGCTAAATCAACAAAAGGCAGATTCTCCTTTATTAAGAAATCAATAAATGGTTGGTCCCACCTGGCTCCTTCAGTTGAACATTTCCCGATATAAGCAGAGGGATACGATAATACATAAAGTACTTTTCTGTTACCCATTCCGGCAAAATCTTCGATTTTTTCAACAATCTTTTTTGTCGAAAATAATCCTGCTTCTTTATGCAGCTTGTCAGCTACTTCCGAAAGAGAACTATTGGTATCAATTCTTGTTTCAATGCCGTGTGTTTTGGACAACTCCATCAATTGTTCATAGTTCTTCGACGGATTATTTTGTTTTGACTTTTCATGGGCAACCATAATTTTAAGTACAAAATCATCTTTAAAGAGCTTAAAAGCCTCCTCAATATTGCACAATTTAGAATATGAATCGCGCGTTGGGCAAGGATTTTTATGTTCAATAATTCTGTTTTTGTCAATCTCTATTCTTAGATAGGGTAACGTTGCCTCTATATGTTGTGAATGTTTAGCGGCTCTGATATTCCTCCAGGAATCGAGGTTTCTTAAATGATCATCGACATAAATATTAAATAGGATATACTTTGCCGGAGAACGCTTTTCTTCCTTCAGCATTCTCAGATAGGCCTGATATACCGACCAGCCTCCGATTCCGAAATTCCTGACCGGCTCCTGTAAATGGGCGGCTAAGACCTCCTGCCAGGTTTCATTATCGCTGACCTGATGGCATTGGGTGAAACTGTTGCCGTAAGTATTGATCCGGCAAGGCTTGTCCCTGTAATTATTCATGATTCGTCCACCGTCCTTTCCTTCGTAGGTGTAAACGGACCATGAATTATTCAAACCATCCTGAAAAGAATTATTGTCCAATAGCCACCCAAGTTCACTGTCAAATCTTGAAAAAGGGAAAGCTTTACCTGCAAACCATGCATCAACCTCTTCTTTGGTGTAAAGAATTTTTTCCAGGTAGCTTCTGATATCATCGGGTTCAGGCAGACTGCCCGAACCATAGATTTCATCGTTAATCAAACCTGCTCCCATCACAGACAATGCGGAATTGGCAATAAAATTTCTTCTTTTCATCTGTTTCTAATTTGTTTTTTGATGGCCAGATGGAATAGCCATGAAGCTTATTTTCCATTCAATTGAAGATTGTCAAGTCATGGCTATTTCATTTTCATTTGCTCCAACCTGGTTCTGACACACTAACCCTATAATTTGATTCATTGAACAGTTGATTACGCACAGGATTGTACAATTTTCCTTTTTTAGGACTGTCATCCTGCGTATAAACCCAAAGTCCATCTTCGTTCCAAACAACGATTTCATCTCTTACATCTCCGGTGAGATTAAGAACAGCATTACATATTTCGGGATGCCCGTCGTCCGGGAAAGATACCACTTTACGGCCCCAACCATCAAACATACCTCCCTGCTTAATGTTGGCTGAAATGATAAAAAACTCCTCGCTTTTCCCTGTCCAGTTAACTGGAAGACACATGCTTCCGTAGTTAACAGGCTCCATGTCATAATAGATATTGTGATTGGCATCCAAAAAGTGAAAAATGCCCTGGTTGCCCCAGAAATTGACAGTCACCGTTTCCAATCCGGGTAAATCATCCCTGAAATTTGCGATGACAGGATTCTGAACATGACCAACGTAATAATGCTTAAGAATATCGCCTTTGGTATTTGCAAAGATCATTCCTTCGTCACTCGCAGCTGACATCACCTCAATTTTGGAATCCGGAGTAGCTCTGAAGTTTACAGCGGCAACTCCATCGTTATGATCCTTAATGGTACTGTCCCATGTGTAAATTGGTTTTGGTGAATCTTTAAACATGGAGTACCCAATGAACAGCTCGTCCTTCCCGTCTCCGTCTATGTCGCAGGCATAGGGATAATGGCCGGTTTTACATTTAGCAGTCCACCGAACATTTAACTTTTCGTCAAGTACCCAGAAGTTTTCGTAACTGTCTTTGATGACCAAATCCTGAGGTCTTCCTAAGCCTCTGAGATCACAGAAAAAAAGGCAGTCCCCTAAAATCCTGTCCCACACTTTGACAACTTTCTTTGTTATTCTGTCTATCTGTTCTTGTCTTCTTTCAGGTGTGGGCACACTCTTTTTGATTTTACCGGTAGCGCCATCGGCGATCATCAATTTGCACCCCATCGTGTAGATTACCTCATTTTTTCCATCTCCATCGATGTCATAAATTTGAAAGGCAACATCTCCGGCCACTTCATGCGAAATTTTCTTGGGGGTACCTGTCTGCCACAGCATTTTTCCATCAAAGGTCATTGCAGTGAGGCAACTTAATTCGACGAATGAATTGTATGGATAGCTATGATCCTCCACCTGTCCGATTAATACATCAATCTGGCCATCCCCGTTGAGATCGCCAAAACGGAGCTTGCGCCAGGTGCCAAAACCCTTTGTGTCAATTCTTTTCCAAAGCTTAAGTCTCGGATTTTTTGTCTGCAGATCGGCCCACTCCGTGCATTGTGCACTACTTTCCTTTGCAATTCGTTCTTCTTCTGAAGCATTGGTTGTAACCTTAACAGAATAGAATCTTGCCGGTTTATCAGATGTAAGGCCTATCTTGCCCCTTGCAAACAGGTCATCTTTTACTGTAAATATCTTCTTCCCGTTTAAACTGGCAGTATAAGTATTACCCACTACTTCAACAGCCAAGGTATATTTTTGATTAAGTTTCCATGGATATTCCTGTTCCGCCAATACCTGTCTGTTTTCTTTACGATAGCCTACACCATGATTCAACTTAAGCATAACTATTTTCCGGTTATCCATCCCGTAAAAATAGTAGCAACGGTCATTATGGAGGCGAAACAATAGTCCGGTACGACCTTCAAGGGCAAGCGGGCTCATGGTAACCTCGGCTTTATAATCACCCCAAAAGATGTTTCCTGCATCAATTATCGGATGAGAAAAGTCAATTGTGCTAATGTATGTTTGCTCCATAACCTTTTCTCCATCAATGACCTTAACACTCCAGGCATGATCGGCCTCCCGGCTTTGAAAGCAGGTCACACTCCAATTTTCTTTAGACATAAGCGATTTCAGAAAGTGGTATTCCGCGAGGGGACCAATCCCCGGCGGAATAACAAATCCTGTATCAAGTTTCGAAAAATTGTCGGAGAGCAGAATTTTATCCTGGGCGCTGGCTGTGTTGTTGAAAAACAAGGCTGCAATAATGAAAAGCGAAACTGAAAATATCGATTTCTTCATTTTCATTTACTCCATCCTGGTTCTGACACACTAACCTTATAATTTGATTCATTGAAGAGTTGATTCCGCACAGGATTATACAATTTCCCCTTTTTAGGACTGTCATCTTGCGTATAAACCCAAAGATCAGTTTCGTTCCAAACGACGACTTCATCCCTGACATCACCGGTGAGATTGAGGACTGCATTACATAAATCAGGATGCCCGTCGTCAGGAAACGAAACTACTTTACGACCCCAGCCATCAAACATACCTCCCTGCTTAATGTTGGCTGAAATGATAAAAAATTCCTCGCTTTTGCCTGTCCAGTTGACAGGCAGACACATGCTTCCGTAGTTAACAGGCTCCATGTCATAATAGATATTGTGATTGGCATCCAAAAAGTGAAAGATACCCTGGTTGCCCCAGAAATTGACAGTCACTGTTTCCAACCCGGGTAAATCATCCCTGAAATTTGCGATGACAGGATTCTGAACATGACCAACGTAATAATGCTTAAGAATGTCGCCTTTGGTATTTGCAAAGATCATTCCTTCGTCACTCGCAGCTGACATCACCTCAATTTTGGAATCCGGAGTCGCCCTGAAGTTCACGGCGGCAACACCATCATTATGATCCTTTATGGTGCTATCCCATGAGTATATTGCCTTGGGTGAATCCTTATACATTGAGTATCCGATAAATAGCTCATCTTTCCCGTCTCCGTCTATGTCACGTGCATAGGGATAATGACCGGTTGTACATTTGGCAGTCCATCTTACATTTAACTTCTCATCGAGTACCCAGAAGTTTTCATATCTGTCTTTGATTACCAAATCCTGAGGTCTTCCTAAGCCTCTGAGATCACAGATAAAAAGGCAGTCCCCTAATATTCTGTCCCACACTTTTACCACTTTCTTTGTTATTCTATCAGTCTGTTCCTCTCTTCTCTCAGGTGTGGGCACACTCTTTTTGATTTTACCGGTAGCTCCATCGGCAATGATCAATTTGCATCCCATCGTATAGATTACCTCATTTTTCCCGTCACCATCGATGTCATATATTTGAAAGGCAACATCATTAGCCAGTTCATGCGGAATTTTCTTAGGGGTACCTGTCTGCCATAGAATTTTCCCATCCAATGTAATAGCTGTCAGGCAACTTAATTCAACAAATGAATTGTATGGAAGGCTATGATCCTCTACTTGCCCAATTAATACATCAATCTGACCATCGCCGTTGAGATCGCCAAAACGGACATTGCGCCAGGTGCCAAAACCCTTGATATCAATTTTTTTCCAAAGCTTAAGTTTAGGGTTTTTTGTCTGCAGATCGGCCCACTCCATGCTTTGTGCATTAGTTTCCTTCGCAATTCGTTCTGCTTCTGAAGCATTGGTTGTAACCTTTACGGAATAGAATCTTGCCGGCTTATCAGAAGTAAGGCCTATCTTGCCCCTTGCAAACAGGTCATCTTTTACTGTAAATATCTTCTTCCCGTTTAAACTGGCAGTATAAGTATTACCAACTACTTCAACAGCTAAGGTATATTTTTGATTAAGCTTCCATGGATATTCCTGTTCCGCCAATACCTGTCTGTTTTCTTTACGATAACTTACACCATGATTCAACTTAAGAATAACAATTTTCTGGTTGTACATCCCATAAAAATAATAGCAGCGGTCATTATGGAGGCGAAACAATAGTCCTGTACGACCTTCAAGGGCAAGAGGGCTCATAGTAACCTCGGCCTTATAATCACCCCAAAAAATGTTTCCGGCATCAATAGTCGGATGAGAAAAGTCAATTGTTCTATTGTATGTTTGCTCCATAACCTTTGCTCCATCAACGACCTTAACACTCCAGGCATGATCTGCCTCCCTGCTTTGAAAGCAGGTAACACTCCAGTTTCCTTTAGGCATAAGCGATTTCAGAAAATGATATTCTGCATGAGGACCTATCCCGGGGGGGATAACCAATCCTGTATCAAGTTTCGAAAAATTATCAGAGAGCAGAATTTTATCCTGCGAGTTTGCCGAAATGTTTGAAAGTAATGAGATAATTATGATAAGATAAAATGAAAATGTCGTTTTTTTCATAGCTAAAATCTTTTGTGAAAATTAAATATATAACAAACCTGACAGAGTAAAATACTGCTAATCAGGTTTGTTCTTTATATACATTTGAACTAATTAGTATCCGGGATTTTGCTTCACAGTTGCTTTATTGGCATCAAGAGCTGTGCTCGGAATCGGACGCAAAATCTTATCATTACCATCGGCTCCTTTGAAAGGATCAGTACCTAAGCTAATTAGACTCTTAATATCCAAATTGTATTTAGAAGCATATTCCTTCAGTTTACCTGTCCTTTTAAGATCATTCCATCTATTATATTCTCCGGCTGTTTCACGGGCTCTCTCTTCAAGGATATAGTCGATGGTAATGTTTCCGGCGGTTGCCAAAGCCGTTTTGGCCCTACTTCTAACCTCGTTAAGGTAGCTTAAAGCATTTATTCCGTTTCCATCTTTTTTGAAATATGCTTCCGCAACATTCAGGTAAGTTTCAGCCAATCTTGCCAGGAAGACATCCCTGCGACTTGCCTTTGCAGAGATTTGAGCTGATGGATCCATAAATTTCTTCAAAACAGGCCTTGCAAGGTTGTTAACATCAGTAAACATTACATTGTCGAAATTGTGAACTTTCGTTGCTGCTCTGCGTAGCGGATCAATTGCCCTCCATGCAGCGATATCCGCATCTGTTGTTGCCCAATAAGGTGGATAATAATGTGTAATATTTGTCGTCGCTATCTGCGCAGGTGTAAGAAAATAATAGTCTAATGCCCATGTATAAATTACTGTTAAGAATGAAACATCATACCTGCTATCATCCTTTGTATATAACTCAAATAGTC
>JBBQHB010000034.1:0-46889 GCA_038323575.1 Bacteroidales bacterium
AGGAGGGGTTATTGAATATTGGTTCAGAGACGTTGCAAGAGACGTTGCATGCAACGTCTCTACATGATTTGTTCGTTGAACATGGGTGCCGGAAATGCAGATGATCGCATGAACATGGTTGGGCATTACAATAAATTTATCCAACTGCACAAATGGAAAATGTTTTGGTATAGCTGAAAAATAATTATCTGCAATTGCCCCAATCCCCGACAAATGCATCACCCCATCGTAAATTTCTCCAAACAAACACTCATGGTTATAGGTACAAATGGTAACGAAATAGGCGGCTCTTTTGCGGTAATTCCACCAATGGGCACGGGCAGAAGGGATGCGGTACCTGTCTTGGAATTTGTCGGACATGGTATATGGTATTTAACAATTGAGGGTAATAATTGTCAACCATAAGTTACCGAATATTTGGTAGAAAAACGAAATTTTCGTCCAGAAAATTCCTGAATGTAGAGACGCAAAGTTTTGCGTCTAATTCAAACGCAGAATATCAACGTAGAGACGCAATGTTTTGCGTCTCTACCCACCCGTCAACAATCAAATTATTCCCCGCAATTACAATTGCGCCGCTATCAATATTTCCATGATTCTCCGACCCGCCGCAGCAACCGATGTACCCGGACCGAATATCGCCACAACTCCAGCATCATAGAGAAACTGGTAATCCTGCGATGGGATCACACCACCGGCAATCACCATGATATCTTCACGCCCCAGTTTCTTCATCTCTTCAATAACGGCAGGGATCAGTGTTTTGTGGCCTGCGGCGAGTGAGGAGATTCCCATCACGTGGACATCATTTTCGACAGCCTGTTTGGCTGCCTCTTCCGGGGTTTGGAACAACGGTCCCATGTCGACATCGAACCCGAGGTCGGCATATCCGGTGGCAACTACTTTGGCCCCGCGGTCGTGGCCGTCCTGGCCCATCTTGGCAATCATGATCCTCGGTTGACGACCCTCTTTTTCTGCAAACTGCTGGACAAGCTCCTTCGCCCTTGTGAAGTCGCTGTCATTTTTAGCTTCTGATGAATACACGCCTGATATGGTTCTGATGGTTGCTTTGTATCTTCCGACAATTTTCTCGCAGGCAAAGGAAATTTCACCCAGTGAGGCACGCTTTTGAGCGGCATCGATGGCCAGTTCCAGCAGGTTGCCTTTGCCCGACTGAACAGCAGCGGTTATGGCATCCAGGGAAGCCTGCACTAAGGCTTCGTTGCGGTTGGCCCGTAGTTGATTCAACCTCTCGATCTGGGAGAGACGCACTGCACTGTTGTCTATTTCCAGTATATCGATGGGATCTTCCTTCTCTAACCGGTATTTATTCACGCCAATGATAGCCTGAGATGCAGAGTCGATACGCCCCTGGGTCCTTGCAGCTGCCTCCTCAATGCGCATTTTTGGCACACCGGTTTCAATGGCTTTGGACATTCCGCCCAGTTCTTCTACCTCTTCGATAAGCGCCCAGGCTTTCCGCATCAGCTCATTGGTCAACGATTCAACATAATAAGAACCAGCCCAAGGATCCAGCGACCTGCATATTTCCGTTTCCTGCTGCAGGTAGATCTGCGTGTTCCTGGCGATCCTGGCGGAGAAGTCGGTTGGCAGCGCAATGGCCTCGTCCAGTGCGTTGGTGTGCAGCGACTGGGTGTGACCCAGTGCGGCTGCAAGCGCCTCAATACAGGTACGGCCAATATTATTGTACGGATCCTGCTCTGTAAGCGACCAGCCTGATGTTTGGGAGTGGGTGCGCAATGCCATTGATTTGGCGTTCCTTGGATTAAACTGTTTGACCATTTTGGCCCAGATCATCCGTGCGGCACGCATTTTCGCAATCTCCATAAAATGGTTCATCCCTACACCCCAGAAAAACGATAACCTTGGGGCAAAGGCATCAATATCCAGCCCCGCTTTGATACCTGTACGAATATAATCCAGGCCGTCGGCCAGGGTATAAGCCATCTCGATATCCGCGGTAGCTCCAGCCTCCTGGATGTGGTAACCTGAGATGGAGATGGAGTTAAATTTTGGCATTTTCACCGAAGTGAATTCGAAAATATCGGCAATGATCTTCATGGAGAATTCGGGCGGATAGATGTAGGTATTCCTTACCATGAATTCTTTGAGAATATCATTCTGAATGGTTCCGGCAAGTTCTTCCAACTTGGCTCCCTGCTCCAACGCAGTGACAATGTAAAAGGCCATAACGGGCAGCACTGCTCCGTTCATGGTCATGGAAACCGACATTTTATTGAGCGGGATCTGGTCGAAGAGAATCTTCATATCCAGGATGGAGTCGATGGCAACCCCGGCTTTTCCGACATCGCCTGTTACCCGGGGATGGTCAGAATCATAACCGCGGTGGGTCGCCAGGTCGAAGGCAACCGACAATCCTTTCTGTCCGGCAGCCAGGTTTCTGCGGTAGAAGGCATTGGACTCCTCCGCAGTTGAAAAACCGGCGTATTGCCTGACGGTCCAGGGATGCATCACGTACATCGAGGAATATGGTCCGCGGAGAAAAGGCGCTTTACCGGCCGCATAACCGAGGTGTTCCATTCCTTCCAGGTCGGCCTTGGTGTAGGCACCTTTTACCGGAATCAACTCGGGCGTCATCCAGACGGATTCATCAGCCGGGGGTAACTTCGGCGCTTTGTATTCGACCGGATCCAGGCATCCAATGATTTCTATCTCTTTAAAGTTTGGAGTCATATCTTATTTTCGATTTTCGATTTTCGATTTTCGATTTTGCGCGTACAACATTTTCGCTTTGTCGAATCGTCGAATTGTCGAATTAATTAATTCCCAGCATTTTATTGTATTCTGTCAACGCCTCCAGCAAATTGGTTTTGACATTGATAAAGTTCCGGATTCCGATTCCTATCAGTTCATCCATGCAGGCAGGCGCACCTGCAACTACCATGATTGCCCTGCCCCTCAGCTGACCAAAAAGGTCGGGAGCCAGCTCGGCATAATCCTCATCCGAACTGCACAAAACAACCAGTTTGGCCCCGGATTCAAGCACCGCAGCAACGCCCTCTCCTATTGTTTCAAATCCGTTGTGGTCAATCACCTCATAACCTGCAGCCGCAAAGAAATTGCAGGAGAACTGTGCCCGTGCTTTCCGCATCGGCAGATTCCCTATTGGCAGCATACATACTTTCGGCCTTCCGTTTTTAGCTGCAAACTGATCGGTGGCATACCGGACAGCCTCCAGTTGACGGGCTCCCCTGAAAAGTTTCAGGGTTTCCACTTCCGCGCCTTCGGCCGTATGGTCTTCCACTTCAAAAAGGGAAAGATCCAATCCGGGTTCGAGCGCTTCGTTGATGTTTGGGAACTGGTTTACACCGAGAATATTTTCGCGACGGGAGGCGATGGCCTTACTCCGTTTCCCTGCCATCTCTTTTACCATCGACTGGACAAATCCTTCCCGGAAAGCAGCCATAAATCCTCCCTTTTCCTGAACTTCAAGGAAAAGCTTCCACGACTGTTCGGCTATCGAGGAGGTCAGCGTTTCAATATAATAGGATCCGGCCGCCGGATCTGCAATTTTGTCAAGATGAGTTTCTTCTTTCAAAAGCGCCTGCTGGTTCCGTGCAATGCGTTCCGCGAAAGCGGTGGGTTGTTCATAAGCCGAATCAAATGGCAGCACAGTCAAAGAATCAGCTCCGCCCAAAACCGCCGACATGGCTTCGGTTTGTGTACGAAGCAGGTTCACGTAGGGATCGTAAATTGTTTTATTCCACGATGAAGTTTCACAATGGACAACCATTTTGGCTGCGCATTGGCAAAACTCACCGTCACCCTTTGAACCCTCACACCGGCAGACAGGATTGTAGGACTTTACAATGTTGGACCAGAGCAAACGTGCTGCACGAAGTTTGGCAATTTCCATGAAATAGTTGCCGCCAATACCAAAATTGAACCGGATTTTTTTTGCAGCAAGCGCTGCATCGACATCCAAATCGGTGAGCTGTGACATATATTCCGCACCGATGGCGAGTGAGAAGCCAAGCTCCTGCACGATGGAAGCGCCTGCGTTGTTGAAATATATGCCGTTGACAGCCAGAAGCTGCAGATTGGGATATTTTTCGCCCCATTCTACAATGGTTTTGGTTTTCTCAAATGCTTCGGCTTCTCCATGGCACAATTTACCGCGAAGGCAGAATCGGCCGATGGGATCATGGTTAAGGGATATGTTCAGATCCGAAGGATCGGGTTTCAGTTCGATCAGCAAAGCCATCAATGTCTCAAAGAACAATTTGTGTTTACATGAAAGGACAAAATTAATTTCAACCGCTTCGAGATGAATCCCTTTCACCATTGATTTCAGGTCGGCCACACTTACCTGAACACAACCCTTGAAGACAAAACCCAGCGAAGTAACCCCTTTCTCCAGGACATCGAGCGCTTTCAGGTTGGCAGATACGAAATCTGTAACAGTGATATCCTGTCTGACCTGCCAGTAGTTTCCGGCACTGCTTTTTCCCCGGACGTAAGGGAACTGACCGGGGATACTCTCCGGAAAATCCAATCCCTTGATGCTTTCTGCCCGGTAGTATGGACGTACGTTAAAACCCTCGTTGGTTTTCCATATCAGGCTCTTTTCGTAGTCCCTTCCTTTCAGATCGATGTTGATTTGTTCCTCCCAGGCAGCAGTAGTAACAGGAGGGAATTCGGTAAGTATCCTTTTATCTTTCTCATTCATAGCACACTAACTATTTACAAAAATCAGAGTGCAAAGTTAATCCTTTCAAAATTAATTAAATGATAATGCATGTTTTTTTAACATTAAATTCCTATTTTGGCACCTTCCCATTTCTCCAGTATATGCCCGCAACTACCCATACCAATACACAGCGATCAGTTCTGATTGTAGCAACACTCACCTCATTTTTAGGACCTTTCCTGATATCATCCATCAACATTGCCCTCCCTTCCATAGAAAGTGAGTTTGGTCTGAATGCGGTTGCACTTAGCTGGATCATCACCTCGTACCTGCTTTCATCTGCTGTGTTTTTGCTGCCTATCGGCCGTCTGGCCGACCTGACCGGTGAAGTGCGGCTGTTCAAACTGGGGATGATTATTTTTACGGCAGCCACTTTTTTTTGTGCCGTATCCCCTACCGGGATGTTGCTGATCGTCTTTCGTGTTTTCCAGGGACTTGGCGCCAGTATGACTGCCACAACCAGTGCACCGCTGCTGATTTCAGCTTTCCCGCCTTCTGAAAGAGGGAAGGTGCTGGGTTTTAATGTTGCAGCTGTTTATCTCGGTCTGGCCATGGGTCCGTTTGTAGGAGGTATTATTACCCAACATTGGGGTTGGCGCTCCATTTTCTTCTTTTCTGCTTTTCTGGGGATTTTCGGAACCATCCTTACAATCCTGAAACTAAAGAATGTACTTACACAGAAGAGCAGCGGAAAGTTTGATTATTTTGGAACCTTGTTGTATGGATCTGCCCTGGTTCTCATCGTTTACAACGCATCCCGGCTGAGTTCCCGGTATGGCTTTGCCCTGCTTTTGCTGGGAATCCTCTTTCTGGTACTTTTCATCGTCCAGTGCGGCAAATCTGCCCATCCGCTGTTCGATACAACCCTCTTTACGAAAAACAAACTTTTTGCCTTTTCCAACCTGGCGGCGCTGATCAACTACTCCACCACCGCATCTATCATTTTCCTTATGAGTCTGTTTCTGCAGAAAGTAAAGGGACTTCCACCTCAGACAGCCGGTGCGATTCTTGTCTCCCAACCCATTGTGATGGCCCTGCTGTCACCCTATGCCGGGAAACTTTCGGACAGAATCGAACCCCGCCTCCTGGCCTCAACGGGTATGTTCCTGAATGCAGTCGGACTGCTCTTTCTTGCTTTCATAAGCAAGGAGACACCTGAACCGGTCATCATAGCCATGCTGCTTTTTATGGGATTAGGATTTGCCCTTTTTTCCTCTCCCAACATGAACACCATTATGGGATCCGTCGAAAAAAGACAGTTGGGAACCGCTTCCGGCACGGCCTCCACCATGCGCATCGTTGGCCAGATGATCAGCATGACACTGGTAATGCTTATATTTTCTGCCAGATTTAACGGCACACAGATTGCTGAGGTACCGAACGAATTGTTCACAGGCACCATCAGGTTTCTTTACCTTGTGTTTGCAGGACTGAGCCTGGTTGGAGTTTACTTTTCAATGGCAAGGGGAGACCTGAGGAAATGATTTTCGATTTGGGATTTGGGATTTGGCTGCCGGTTGGAGCGGTCCATGAATCAGCAAATCTTACACACCACTGACTTAATAAATAATATTTTCTTTTAGCATTAAACTATTTAGCTATTTCACTGTCAAATGAGTAGTTTAGTTAGGTTAAATAAAACAGAACCCTACGGATATCAGTGAATATCGGCGGGGTTCGTTTTTTATATCCTTGCTAAAACTTTACAACTTTACAGATAACTACTTGTTTGTTAAATGTAAACCTCATAAAGTACACCCCTGAAATGAGACCATAGGCCGATGCACTAAGTTCTCCGTTTTGATATCCTGATTGCTGAAGCTGATTACTAACCAGCGAACCAAATGATTTACCGGAAACATCATAAACTTCAACGGAAACATTCATTGGTTCGGTCAATACATACTCATATTTCAGCTTTTCGGTAAAGGGGTTGGGAGAAACAACCACTTTGACCTCCTGTTTTTCCGCAATTGCGGCTGCTGCTTTTGTCTGGGCAAGCAAATCGGTCCCTAATACTGCACTCTTTACACTGAACTGCTGTGTGTTGACACTGGCTGTTTTGGTAATAACCGGAGCTCCGCCGTTTAAGCTGTATGCTATGATATTGAGGTTCAAAACGGGATACCTTGAACCGGGTGCATACCAACTGTATTTTGTGATGTTGAAATCATTTGTTCCGCACATGTTGATCTGCAAACCCTTTTTTACCGATTTAACGCGCAATGCACCGTCAATCACCTGATCCTGCAGGATTAATTTGCCATATCCATCGGCTGCAACAGTTATATCTCCGGAAAGGTCAATGGTACTTGACTCATTGTACCAGGCTACACCGACAAAATGATCGGTAAAATGATCTCCGTATGAAAAGGGATATTTCATTTTAACTACCGGATCGGAATATCTCAGCACCAATTTTTGTTCGTTGTTTTCATAGCCTAACTCCTCCAATCCCTTTTCAGACGAATTCATGAAATAATCATAACCGTTCTCAGTAAGCAACAGATTATAATCATTTACGCCTTTCATTTTTGGCAGGAGAGCATCGCGAATGATGCTGGCTGAATTTTTTTCTGTATCCTGGGTTTTGGAAAAATCCCATGTTTGTCCGGCACCGGCATTACCCGGATCAGAAAGCTGAACCTCCCTGTAATTATTTGAATCACAAGTACGAAGCGAATTTTCCGTATAGGTCAGCGAAGTTTGCGCCATAAGGCCAACCGGCATGAATAAGTACAGAGAGGCGACAATCCGGGGTTTCATGGTAATTTTTTTATATGTTCAGGAATTACTTTTCTTTTACCTTGCGGGCCTTTCAAGCAATTTAAAGAACTGATCCAATTGCGGAAGGATCACAATCCGGGTACGTCGGTTGGCAGCCTTGCCTTCGGCTGAATCGTTCGGACCCAACGGTTGGTACTCGCTTCGTCCGGCAGCAGTCATCATGGAGGGACTCAAACCGTATTTATTCTGGAGCACCCTGACAACTGCAGTAGCCCTTTTGACACTAAGATCCCAGTTGTCGACAAGATCACCCCGGCTAAACGGAACATTGTCGGTATGGCCTTCCACCATGAACTCAATATCCTTCTGGTTTTTGAGCACTAACGCCACTTTCCCGAGGATTTCGCTTGCCTTGTCGGTAATGTTGTAACTTCCGCTTTTGAAGAGCATTTTGTCTGATATGTCGATGTAAACAACTCCCTTGTCAACCTTGATGTTGATATCTTTGTCATCGAGGTTGCCGATGGCTCCCTTCAGGTTCATGACCAGTGCCATATTCAGGGAATCGCGCTGCGCCAGTGATGATTGCAGACTGAAAATCATGTTGTCTTTGACACCCATGTTTTCCATTGATTTTCTGATGCTCTCAGCCTGAGAACTGGAAATGACAGAGAGATTTTCCAACTGCCTCAGCGCCTGTGTATTATTTTCCTTCAGGAAGGTGGTTTGGTCCTTCATAGCTGAAAGCTGTGCCTGCAGGTCAGCAACCTTTGATTCATATAACTTCCGCTGGTTTTCACAATCAGACAGCGCCTGTTTCGTTTGGGCATGAGCCGATAACTCCTGGGCAGCCTGGCGTTCACATGTCTTTAACTTCTTTGAACTTACACATGATCCCAGCACGGCTGCCGATAATAAGACGATAATAAATTTTGTTCTCATAACCTGATTTTAAATTAATCGCTGATTTTTAGTTGACTTGTACAAACAAAAATATAACATTCCGTTTTGCTTTGGCTCATACAACCAAGCTAATTAACAAAATATAACTCTTCAAACCACAAATTTCACAAATTGACACAGATAAAAACCGTCGACTACCGTCGAAGTTAAATTCCATGATGTTCATTTAGTCCGCTCATCTGCACATCTGCTAATCATCAAATCAGCACATCTGCAAATCATCACATCGTCAAATCAGCTAATCAGCTAATCAGCTAATCAGCTAATCAGCTAATCGGCACATCTGCTAATCATCACATCCTCAAATCATCTTCGCCCTCCAGTTGCCCTTCTTCAGATACCAGAGCGACAGAAGGCCAATCAATGAAAAGTATACATATTCGGCAATCCATACCCATTCGATTTCATATTTCAGGTGTACGGCGATCAGCCAGGTATATCCCAAATATGCAGATAAAGTGACGATTTCAATCACCAATGAGGTTTTGGTGTTCGCCGTACCTAAAACCCCGCTGAAAAAAATGCTCATGACAGAAAAGATAGCAAGAGCACCCAAAATAATATAATACGAGGGAACCGAAGCCTCAACCAGGGATGGGTTATTGGTGTATATTGAAATTGCTGCCCTGGGGAAAAACGTTGCAATCAAGACAATTACCACCAGAATCAAAAAACTGATTTTGACAATTTTACCGATAATTGGCATCACGCTCTCAGGTTTCCCCTCACCCAGCGCTCCGCTGACAAGCGTACTTGTGACTGAACCGAAGGCCCAGCCCGGTATCATCATAAATATGTACAGGGACCTGATGATGTTGGACACGGCAAGCGGACGCTCGCCCATCTTTTCTACCATCATAAAAAAAACAAACCAGCTGCCGATAGAGAGCACAAACTGCATCATCACAAATATGGATATACTCAGTGTTTTCTTTACAATCGCCAGTTCCGGCTTTGCCAGTCTGAACAGCTCGTATCTTTTGAGCTTGCTGTTTCCGGCAGTTATCCAGACAAAGAAGAGTAAAGCTGATACTTCCGACACAGATGAAGCGATTCCGGCTCCCATAATGCCCATTTTTGGAAATCCGCCGTGGCCGAATATCAGCAGATAATCCAGCACAATATTCAGGGACGCCATGATGGCAGCACTGATACTCAGGTATTTCGTAAAGGATATCCCGGTATAAAAAGAGCGGAACAGCAGTGTTGAAGTAGCAAAAAACAGCCCCAGCACCCTGTATTTCAAAAACACAGCGCTGGCTTGGTATACATCGTCAGAAGATAAGACAAGCCGCAGAAAGGAGGATCCGAAGAAAAAAATCACAGCGGTAATCAGCAGGGAGGTCAATCCCACAAAATAAAAGCTGTTGTCAAAAATCCGGCCAATCGCAGTATAATTCTTTTGGCCGTATCTTCTTGCAACCAGGATCTGGACACCGGTTGTAAATCCGAAACCAACCATGTAAAGGATCAGATAGAAAACTCCGCCGATGGCGGATGCCCCCAGTTCAACCTCTCCAACTCTGCCGAGGAATGCAGTATCCGTCACACCTACGATATTCTGCGCCAGCAAACTAAGCATGATCGGCCCGGCGATTTGCCAGATGTCCCGGTTAGAAGGAGTTGTCATTCAGTAGCGGAAATTAAATGCTAAGGTGTGGCCTTCAGGGAATCACACCACTGTGTAATCTTAATAATCTGCAGACTATCCAATATGGATTCAGGATGTGTTTTCAGGAATCCTTTCGGAGGCATATTCCCCTTTTGGACCTCATTCTGAATCGAGGATGCCAGCATCATTTTTTCCATTGAACTGTATTTTTCCCAGACTGAGAAATTGACTGCGTTCCGGGGTTTATCCCTTCCCTCGTTCGAATGGCAGGGCATACAGGAGGGTTTAAGCAAAATATAGATTCCTGCCGGTCCGGAAGTGATCGTATCCAGTTTTGCGGCTTCCTGACCAAAAACTGTAACAGCACAGAATAAAAGGCTCACCAAGGTTCCCATTCTGAGTGCATTTCCAAACAATGTAGATTTATTCATTCATACGCGAATTAACATATAATTTATTGACTCTTTTACGGTATATGATGTTCCTTGGTTACCATTTCCGCAATAATCAAATCTCCCACAATTTCAAAGGAACTGTCAAAATGATGATCTCCCTGCAGGACTTTAACCTTGGCACCGGTCAACTCAAACAACTGCCTGGTATCATTGTCTTCATCACTGCCAAAAACTGCCGTAAAATTCTTGAAGTCACTTATCTGTATTTCCCGGACTACATCATATTTCCCCTTTGAAGTTCCCCAATTCAGCATGTCTGACAGGTGTATTTCAAAATCACAGTTATTATCAGGAGAGATAAGGAAGGATGAAATCACCCTGCTTTTGATCCTTGGGGGAAACCTGTTTAACAGGAACGGAAGGACGTCGGCACCGAAGGAGAATCCTGTCAGGACAAATTTATCCCGTTTCCATAGCTTTTGGTACTTCTCAATGGCCGCCGTAAGATCTGCGGCTGCTTGTTCAGGGGTTTTGCGTTCCCAAAAATATTTTTGTGCGTCAAGTGCAAGAACCGGAATTCCTTTTTCATTCAAATAATCACACAACGATGCATTGAATTTATTCCAGCCGCCATCACCCGAAATGTAGACAATCATCGGTAGTCCGGACGCCGGAGTTGTACCAAACACCCTCAGGGGCATATCCCCGACAGTAATTTTTTGCGGTATCCCGGATGAAGGTTCATTCAGGATTGGCTCTGCTTCGGAAAATCCATGGGAATAGGATGCTTGAATCTCAGCAGAATTCAAACCGGGAATTAAAAAAAGCAAGAGCAGCAGGTTGAAAATACTCATGGGATGATCACTTTAGAAAGCGCGCGCGGAACCTGCATCAAATCGTAATCATGGTCATAGACCAGGTATTTGTTGTACCAGACGGTTGCAAATTTTTCTTTGTATTCGCGCATCCCTTTGTAATGCGCAAAATTCCTGAGTTTTTCGTAGGCGAACTTCATTGATTTCTCTGAAAATTTTGTCGGATCTTTCAATCCTGACATGGGTGCAAAGCCAAGGTTCACGGTTCCAAAACCCTCTGATTTCAGGTGACTGAACATTTCGACGAGTATATAATCCATGACCCCATTGGGTGCATCCTTTGTTTTACGCAACAGATCGTAAGTAGATTCACCTTTGGCATAGTCAGGAATAATATTCAGAAATGCGACAACTTTCTCCTCCGAATTTTCGACCGTTATCAGGGTTTGCTGTTTCAACTCCTCCCAATCGAACATGCCCTGCGAGAAGATAATCTCACTCCTTCCGGTATCAACCAGCCAGTCATCAGAAACAGATTTAATTTTTTGCAGCTGGCCATCCTTGATCGGCGGAAAGTGAAACAGTATTTTATATCCCCTTTCTTTTACTTTTGAAATTGCATTCCGGATGGATTTGCGGGCGCCCCCTTCCAGTGAGAACTGACTGAGATCAACCACACCCTCCTGGCCCAAAAACATTGATTTCTTTTTCAAACTTTTATAAACGGGCAAACTCGCTTCAGGTACGCGGTAGTAAAAACTTTTCAATCCGTTTTCATAGCAAAACCTGTCGAACAACCTAATACATTCCCTCATGCAATCAGCACCGCCGGCAACGGGATTCTCGAGAACCACTGCAAAATTTCCGGCTATCCGGTAGGAAATAAAGGCATCCAATCCCTCTGGTTCAAAGATCATTTTATCCTGGTAGGTTTTGAAGTAATCAAGGGCAGAATTTCCATACGCATTTAACAGATGGTTAGGCCGTTCCAACTCCTCTTTGGACGGTGTATTTTTCAAAATATATGGGCGAACCAAGGTATAAAAAAGAAAAGCAAGCGAGAGAAATCCGCTGACATTGATGGATAGGATAAATCTCGATGCAAACCTGTCGACCGGGATCAGGTCACTGCTTCCTACCAGGAAATAATTTTCGATGGCGTATCCGATAGATTGCCAAAGGCTGAAATCGATGTTGAAGTGTTTTTTATCCAGGTAATAAAACCCAACTACGCTGTATAAAATTACGGCAACAATACTTAATACAGCGGTTTGGACGCCTACAGTCCTGAGTTTGGGATTGTTCCTGATGTAATAGTCTTTGCGGGTATAAATAAGCACCCCCAATACAAACAACGCCAGTAATGCCTCCTCATAATCGGCAGCTTTGCTTAAGTTTCCAATAAAAGAGACAACTGTGAGAAAAACGGAAAGATACCATGCAGATTTTAATCCTTTGAGCATAAAGGAAGCAGTTACCAGCAAAATCAGCCCGAGCACCAGCACAAAATAATTGGACACGACTATCGCATCGACCGGCAAAAAATTTCTGAGCCACAATACCCGCTCATGTATGGCAGGCGTCAACTCTGATATAATGTTAACAATACCGAGGGCAAAAAGGAGTAATGCCGGGATAATCCGCATGATCAGTTTGTTGATCTTCAGGAGAAAAGTTACGGCGCCTGCTATCAACGGCATCCAGAACTCGAAGAAACGGTACAGAAATGTAATGGCGATTGCTTCAATGTTCGAAAAGCCATATTTCGCCAAAACGAAGGCCATGGATACTTCTATGGGGCCGAGACCCCTCAGAAAAGGCGAAATAATCAGAAAAATGACCGAGATAATGTATCCAAGGAAAGCTGCGAACAAAGAAGGCTCAACATGCAGGGCCATCATTGCTACGTAAAGATGGGCAATACCTACAAATTCAATCAGGATAGAGGTGACCAGGGTTTTCAGCAGTTCTCTTTTATTGAGTTTTGCATCATCCAGTTCGACAATGAGCTCTTCGAGGGAAGGGAAAAACCGAATCAGCCAGCCGTAAACAGGACCCTTCTTTACAAACGAGCGATAAGCAATGAAGAGGAATCCGAGTAAAAATATCACTGAGAAAAGTCCGATCCATTCACCCTGCCCGATACTGCCATCGGCGAGTGCATAGATGAAAGCCGGGACAGCTACCAGTACAACGGAAAGAATTCCCACAAAACCATAGACCGTTGATGCAAAATGGATGTGTGATTTAGTGATCCCCCTTTTCTCGATTTCTTCAGTAAAAAAAGCAAGTGAAGAAACACCGCCGGCAGGCAGGAAAACGCTTATAAAATTCCGTTTCAGAAAGAGGGTGATTCCGATGTGCAGGGGCAATTTATGGCGGAAAGTAGCGAAAGAACAAACATACATGTATCCCTGTATCACAATGTAAACGGCGGTAAGAGACAAACCCACCAATACCAGTTGCCATTCTGCCGACCGGAGCAGGTGATTAATCTCAACCAGCTCTGTTTTCTGGTGATTGATGAACCAGATACCAACCGCGATGGAAAGAATGGTAAAGAGCGCCTGAAGAACCAATTTGCCGTTTTCACCAATGAAAGAAAGTGACAGGCTGCGGTCGTGAAAGAATTTTGCTATCCCTCCAAAGAAAGCAGAAAAGTATTTTTTAAAAAAACTCATATTCAATATTTTAAATTTAAGTCAAGGCTGAGCAATTTTCGATTTTCGATTTTGGAAATCTATGCCAAAACATCCTTCCCATTATCAAGTTTTCAATTTACAAAATTATATAGAGAATTTAAATCAAGGCGTACTTCCAAAATTGAAAATCGAAAATCCAAAATTCAACATTCCCCATTCCATTCTTCCTTGAATTCGACAAGGAACTGTTCCATAAATGCATGTCTTCTGATTGCAAGGGCTTTCCCGGCAGGAGTATTCATCCGATCTTTCAGCAGCAGCAATTTTTCATAGAAATGGTTGATGGTGGGGCCATCGCTGTTTTTGTACTCCTCCCGTGACATCTTCAGATTAGGTTTGATATCGGGATGATAGAGCAGCCGGTTTTTAAAACCGCCGTAATGAAAGGCCCTTGCAATTCCGACAGCTCCAAGGGCATCGAGCCGGTCGGCATCCTGAACAACACTTAACTCAGGGGAAGAAAAGTCAGAGTGGTGGTTTCCGCCTTTGAAAGAGATGTTGCGTATGATCAGAATCACATGTTCAACAACGGATGGTTCTACATTTAGTGACTTCAGAAATAATGCTGCTTTTCGGGGACCTAACTCTTCATCACCTCCATGAAATTTGGAATCCGCAATATCGTGGAGCAGCGCTCCCAGTTCAACAACAAAAGGGTCAACAGGTTCTGACCTGGCTATCAGTTGCGCCGTTCGCCACACCCGTTCGATATGCCACCAGTCATGTCCTTTTTCACCACCGGAAAGCTCTTCTTTTACGTAAATGATACACTTATCAATCAACACTTGCTGATCATTTCCCATCTCAAAAGATATTTTTTATGAAGGTACTCAAAATTGGTTTTAAAAAAAATTGGCCACCCCGAATGAGGCAGCCAAAGTAGGTATCTTCTCCAAGTCGTCGGTCACGAATCCTTGTTCATCATTCCGATTTTGTCTAAAAGATAGAAGATCAGGCTTAAAACTATTCCGACGATTGTTGCAAATGCCATCCCTTTGAGCTGAACAGAACCAATATTGATGGCTGCACCGCTAACGCCGATGACAAAGGTAATTGAACCCAGAACCATATTTCTGTTCCTGCTGAAATCGACTTTCTGCTCAACAAACATCCTGAAGCCCTGCACTGCAATAACGCCAAACAACAACATGGTTATTCCTCCCATTACGGGTGTTGGAATGGTAGATATGGCTGCGGATACTTTCCCTATACATGAAAAAGCAATTGCCATAATTGCCGCACCGCGGATAACCCATACCGAATAGACCCTGGTAATGGCCATCACACCGATATTTTCGCCGTAAGTGGTATTGGGCGGCGAACCTGTAAGTCCCGACAACACATTACTGATCCCGTCCCCAAGTAAAGAGCGGTGAAGACCCGGTTTCTTCATCAGATCCGCTCCGGTGATCTCGCTGGTAACAATCAGGTGGCTGATGTGTTCGGCGAGCACAACGATACATGCAGGTGCGATGATTAAAATAGCAGTCAGGTTGAAGACAGGGGTATGAAGTTTGGGCAGTTCAATCCAGGCAGCGTTGCTGATTGCAGAAATATCTACCATCCCCATAAACAAGGCCAGAAAATAACCCGCAATAACTGCAAACAGAATAGGTATCACCTGCATGAAACCCTTGAACATTACACTGCCGATAATGCCTGTACACAAGGTGAAAAGTGATACAACCAATACATTTGGAGAAATTTTAAAAGCCTCTACGACGTGACCAACCGCGGTCGGCCAGGGAGCCAGTCCCGCCTGCTGTGCAGCAACAGGCGCCAGTTCCAGTCCGATAATGGCTACCACTGCACCCATCACTGCCGGAGGCATGATCACATCAATCCATTTGATCCCCCATATTTTGACCACATAAGAAATGACGATGAAGAAAAAGCCGAAAAAGATAAATCCACCCTGGGCACTGCTGAAATTGCCGTAAGTACTGATAATAAGCAAAGTTGGAGCAATAAATGCAAAGCTGGAACCAAGGTAGGCAGGTATGCCGCCTTTGGTAACCCAGGAGTATATCAGGGTGCCGATACCATTCATCAGCAGGGCGATGGCCGGATCAACACCAAGGAGAATCGGAACGAGTATGGTCGCTCCAAACATAGCAGTTAAGTGCTGAAAACTCAGCGGCAAGCTTTCCAGCAGCGGAAGCTTTTCATGAATCCCAATAATTCGTCTTGCCATTTTTTTGAAAGGTTTGAAATGTCTGAATAGTTTCTATTCCTCCATGGTACTTAAATCCCCGTCAGGCAGTCCCAAAGCCCTTGATTTCAGAAGCCTGCGCATAATCTTGCCGCTCCTTGTTTTTGGCAGTACATCCGCAAACTGGATTGCTTCGGGCCGCGCGATTTTGCCCAGATGCTCTTCCATGTGAATGATGAGTTCATGTTCCAACTCTTTGCTTGGTTGGTAATTGCTCCTGAGAACAGCAGTAATGTGAATGGCATTCCCTTTGAGGTGATGTGGCAGCGCGATGGCAGCAGACTCTGCAATGGCGGGATGTCGCGCCATCACTCCTTCAATTTCGGCGGACCCGAGGCGGTAACCGCTCACTTTGATCACATCGTCATTCCTGCCGATAATCCAGTAATAGCCGTCTTCATCTTTTTTGGCGGAGTCGCCGGTGGCGTACCACCCTTGTTTTGCATATTTTGCCCAATAGGTAGAAATAAACCGCTCCGGATCGTTGAAAACCGATTTTGCAAGACCCGGCCATGGGGTCTTGATCACAAGGGTTCCCTCCTCTCCTGCCGGGACATCATTGCCTGCATCATCCACGACAGCAAGGTCGTTGCCGAAAAACGGCTTGGTGGCCGATCCGGGTTTCAGTGTGGTGATGGGCAGCGGTGTTATAACAAATCCACCGGTTTCCGTTTGCCACCAGGTATCCATGATCGGACAATTACCACGTCCTACCACTTTGTGGTACCAGTTCCATGCTTCAGCATTGATTGGTTCTCCTACTGAACCGAGCAGTCTTAATGAACTGATGTCATTCCGGTTTGGCCATGAATCGCCAAAGCGCATCAATCCCCTGATCGCCGTCGGTGAGGTATACAAAATATTGATGCCGTATTTCTCGACCATTTTCCACCATCTGTCGGGATAGGGATGGTTGGGCGCGCCTTCGTACAACATGATGGTTGCACCGTTAATCAGCGGACCATAGACGATATAGCTGTGACCCGTGATCCAGCCCGGATCAGCTGCACACCAGTAACGGTCTTCCGGTTTGATGTCAAACACCATACGGTGGGTGGTTGCGGTGTAAACGCTGTATCCTCCGTGGGTATGGACCAGTGCTTTGGGTCGGCCGGTTGAGCCGGAAGTATAGAGCAGAAACAACATATCGGACGAATCCATTACCTCTGTTTCGCATTTATTGGAAGCGATGGGCAGTGATTTGAGGTCGTGATACCAGTAGTCACGGTCATTCTCCATGTAAACATCAACACCCGTGCGTTTGACCGTAATACAAATCTCCATCGTCGGCGACAATTCCATGGCCTTGTTGACCACGCTCTTCATCTCCACCACTTTGCCCCTGCGGTATCCGCCATCGGCGGTAATAACGACCCTGCTATTGGCATCATTGATACGGTCGGCAAGCGCCTCGTGACTGAATCCGCCGTATACCACACTGTGGGCAGCGCCAATCTTGGCACACGCCAGCATGGCAAAAAGCTGTTCAGGAATCTGCGGCATATAAATGGTGACGACATCTCCCTTTTTCACACCCATACTTTTCAGGATATTGGCGAACTGGGATACTTCACGGTTCAAAGCATGGTAGGAATAAGTTTTGGAGTCGCCCGGTTCGCCTTCCCATATAACAGCCAGTTTATTCCTGGTAGCCGAAGTGAGATGACGGTCGATGGCATTCAGAATGATGTTTGTTTTGGCCCCCTCAAACCATTTAAAAAAAGGAGGATTGCTTTTGTCAAGCACTTTGTCCCATTTTTTATACCAGGATAACTGATCGGCTTGCTCGGACCAAAAGGCTTCAGGCTGTTCAAGCGAATACTTATACATTTTATCATATTCCTTTACATTTGCCTGATCAACAACCGCTTGTGACGGCGGAAAGATTTTTTTTTCGTAGTCGTTTTCCATGATAAATCCCGGGTTTTAGTGTGTTATTTTTTTTTTAGCATGAAGATTCACAGTAAAAATATCAAACCTTTTCACTAATACATGAAAACAGTTTAATATTTTACTTCGATTGAAGTCGCGCTTACTTCTTTTGGTAATGAACCTAATAATTTCTTACTTTGTATAAAGCTCTTAAAGACACCAAATCATTTGTCCGCAAAGGCATACTATCTGCAGGTTTTTTATTTAATACGGCACGGAACGCTTTCTGTTACTAAAAAATTACTAATGATGACTGAACCAATTATTTACAGGGGCGATCCTGATAAGAAATCAATTATTTCCCGGCAGGGAGATTTTACCTATCACCAGCTTTTACAGAACATCAGGCAATACGCCCTTTTGTTCGACACCAAAGGCTATTCCAAAGTAGCCATTTATGCCGAGAACCGGGTTGAATGGTTCTTTGCCTTTTATGCAGCGCTGCAAAATAACTGCATCGCGGTTCCCGTTGATTTTATGGCATCGGCCGAGGATGTCGCTTATATTCTGAACGACTGTAAGCCCGAGTTGCTGTTCGTAAGCGAGGGTATGCGTGAGGCATATGCCAAGGTGGAGAACAAAAACGGCTATAAGCCGGAAGTAATCTGGTTCGAAAATCACCCGCCGGTTCATGACCAGGATGCTTCTTCCTGGCTGGGATCAGATGACAACGAAAACACGGCGGTTATTATTTATACTTCAGGCACGACAGGCAGTCCGAAAGGAGTTATGCTCTCCTACACCAACCTGTTGGTCAACATAAAGGCCGTTGTCGATGCAAAAATATACCACAATGAAAGTCAGGTATTGGTGCTGCTCCCGCTTCATCATGTATTCCCGCTGGTGGGCTCAATGATGGCAACATTCTATTCCGGGGGAACAACGGTAGTCTCCCCGTCCATGCAATCTGCCGATCTGATGAAAACCCTGGCAGACAACTCGGTCACGGTTTTTCTGGGAGTACCCCGTTTGTATGAACTGATCTACAAGGGACTGATGGCGAAAATCAACAAAAGTTTCCTGGCCAAGACCTTTTTGAAACTGGTTTATGCGACAAAGAGCCGTAAACTGGGCAAGACGCTGTTCAAAAAAGTGCACGACGGATTGGGTGGTCACCTGAAATTCATGATTGCCGGCGGCGCAGCCCTCAACAAGGAAGTCGGAACATTCTTCTACGGAATTGGGTTCGACATACTAGAAGGATTTGGCATGACAGAAGCCGCACCCATGATAACTTTTCCACGCCCGGGAAGGGTGAAAATAGGCTCAACCGGCGAGGCATTACCAGGCATGACGGTCGAAATCAGGGATGGAGAGATCGTGGCGAAAGGGCCCAATGTGATGAAGGGTTATTACAACCGACCGGAAGAAACTGCCGAAGTAATAAAGGACGGATGGCTCTTCACCGGTGATTTGGGCCGGTTTGACGAGGAGGGATTCCTTTACATCACAGGCCGGAAAAAAGAGATCATTATTCTGCCTAACGGGAAGAATATCAATCCGGTAGAAATAGAACAGAAACTGGAATTTTACTCCAAGGCCATCAAAGAAGCCGGCGTGTTTATACACAAGGAAATGTTACATGCCGCCATCGTTCCTGATTTTAAATTTCTTACAGACAACGGTGTCAGCGACATGAACCAGTATTTCAGGGATGAGGTAATGTCGCCCTTCAATACTGAGCTAAGCTCCTACAAACGGGTCATGCAGTTTACCCTCGTCAAAACGGATCTGCCGCGGACCAGGTTATCCAAACTTCAACGCTTCAAACTGGAAGAGCTGGTAGAAGATACGGAAAGCAAAAAGAACAAAAGCGAGGATCCTGTAAGTGCAGAATACCTGGCTGTAAAGACTTTTATCGAAAGTCAGGTTGATTTGGATATCTCACCCGATGACCACCTTGTTTTCGATATTGCCATGGATTCCATGGGAAAGATGAGCCTGATCGATTTTATTGAACGCACCTTCGGAATCAAATTCGATGAAGAGCAGCTGCTGAAGTTCCCGTCTATCGCGAAGATTGCCGAATATATCGGCGCGAACAAACTGTTTCACCGGGAGGAAAGTTCTTCCTGGTCAGGAAATCTGAAGGAGAGTTCTCCGGTTGAATTGCCAAGATTCTCTTTTCTGCTGAAATTTATCGTCTCATCAGTTCGCGGCTTCTTTAGTTTATTCTTTAAATTTAAAGTAATTGGCACTGAGAATATACCGGATGGACCCTGCTTTATCGCCCCCAACCACCAAACCAAGCTTGATGCTTTCCTGGTACTCTCCTGCCTCGACAAAAAGACCCTGAAAGAAACCTACTCATATGCCAAGAAGGACCATGTCAAAAGCGGGCTGCGCCGGTTTGCAGCGAAAAGGACCAATGTAATTGTCATGGACCTGACCAAAGATCTGAAAGAGTCGATACACAAGATGGCGGAAGTAGTCAAACTGGGGAAGAAAATAATGATTTTCCCTGAAGGTACCCGGACCACCACAGGTACAATGGGCGATTTCAAAAAAACCTATGCCATCCTCAGCACGGAATTAAACATCCCCATCTTGCCGGTTGCGATTACAGGCGCCTATGAAGCCATGTCGTCGGGAAAGAAAAAGATAAAAGCGGGCTCAAAAATTATTGTTGAATTTTTGCCACCCGTTGATCCAGCAGCGATGACTCCTGAAGAACTCAATTCAACCATAAAAAACATGATAACCGGAGCGGTTGAGAAAAATTCGAAGATAATTTAGAAGCTAATTAATTGATCCGATGACACGCAAAATATACTTTATCAGCTTTCTCTTTTTTGGCGCATTTCTTTTTTCAAATTGCTCCAAAGATACCGGAAATGCTCCGGTTGAACAGGTAAAAGACGTTTACCTCGACAGTTATACTTTTGTCAGGTCGATGACTGCACAGGAGGTTACCAATCTCTTTAGTCCGGTGCAGTCTGTTTACCCCGACGTGGCAGGTATCCTTCCCTATGTGAAGAACGGCGCCAAAGTTTATTCCGTCAGGTACAAAACTACGCTGGGCACAAAAAAACTGACCGCATCGGGGTTGGTATGTATCCCTGACGGCGGCGGCACCTATCCGATCCTGAGTTTCCAGAACGGGACCAATACCGTCTATGCCAATGCTCCTTCCCTGAATGCAGGCAGTTATACAACACAAATGATCACCGGATTTGCAGCCGCCGGATTTGTGGTCGTGCTGCCCGATTACCTTGGATTCGGCGCATCAACAGAGGTTTTCCACCCCTATTTGCAAGTGGAATCGACTGTCGGCCCCATCCTCGATCTGTTCAGGGCCGTCAAAGAGATGAGCGCCAAAACAGATTTAAACCTGAAACTCTCGAAAGATCTCTACCTCATGGGCTATTCACAGGGAGGACTCGCAACCCTCCAGCTGCACAAAGCAATTGAAACCAGTTACAGCAGTGAATTTAACCTGAAAGCGGTCGGCTGCGGCGCCGGACCCTACAACCTCCCGCTGATCACTCAAGCAGTTCTCGCCGTCTCCTACTATCCGCAGCCCTATTACATCGCCTATATCATGAAAGGGTTCAAATCTGTAGTAGCCTTTTCGAACCCTTACTCAGATATCTTCAACGAACCCTATGCGTCGCGGATCGACGGGCTGTTTAACGGGATCAACTCCGGCGGGGCCATCAACGAACAGTTGTCGTACAGTATACCACAGCTTTTTACGGCTGATTTCCGGTCAACGTTCAATACCAACCCCAAATACAAGGTAATGCTCGACGCACTGGCTGCCAGCAGCGTATCAGCCTGGAGGATCAAAACACCCCTCGTACTTACCCACGGCCAGGCAGACACCGACGTAAACCCGATCATGTCGAAGCAGCTGTATGAAGACCTGATGAAAATTGATCCTTCACTGCCTGTCACTTACCTACCAATGGCCAACCTGGATCATGGCGGCGCAAGCGCACCTTCGCTGGTTAACTTCGTCAGCAGGTTCCTGGTGATTAAAGGTCAATGATGTCTGAATTTGGATTCGTCGGATGAAGGGATTTTCGGATTAGGGAATGTGTAGGGGCGATCCTGTGTGATAGCCCTGAAACCGGAGGCCGGATAACGGAGAAAGGATGTATATGTAGAGACGCAATGCATTGCGTCTTGAATAACAAATAATTAAAAACAGAGAAAAAGGATCGAATTGCAAATTGCAAGTGGGGTTCAGCCGCGTAAAGGCGAAATATTGGAAACAGAATGGAAATTGAAAAGCTTAAAATCAGGTTGGTTGGAGAATCCGACATTCCCCTGATGAGCGCAACCCGGATTGCCTACCTGACGGAAATGCAGGGAGAAAGGATCGAATCGTACAAACAGGAGCTGCAGCAAAACCTTCAGCACTTTTTTACACAATCAATAAAGGAAGGAAATTTTTTCGCCCTGCTGGCTGAATACGAAGGAACGGTAGTCAGTTACGGCGGTATGATCCTCAAAAAAATCCCGGGCGATTTCAACCAATCCACCTACCTGGAGGGCGATATCCTGAACATGTACACCCTGCCGGAATACCGGCGCAAAGGGATCTCCTCCCGCATACTCGAAGAACTGCTAAAGGAAGCCAAAACCATGGGCGTCAGCAAGGTGGCCCTCCACTGCTCCAAAGACGGCGAACCGCTCTACCGGAAATACGGGTTTGAAGATCCAATCTATCCGTATCTCGAACTGATTGTTGTTTGAAGGGTTTGAAAGTTTAACTATTTCGGCATCTCACTTATCTCTTTCGTTTTTTTGCTCTTCCCCTCAATATACATTTTGAACTCCTCCGGTGCATTGGGCATGGCCATTTCGAAACGTGTGTTCATCAGTTTGTCTTCCAGTTTTTCATAGATTAGCCGAAAACGCGGTGTGCCAGGCGTTGCCTCGCTTGTCAGCACAATCCTGCTGTCGGAATAGGTGATTTCATAGTTGATGACATGCTTTTCATTGTCAAAATAGATGGCCTTCACGGGATTCCCTTCCCTGTTTTTGTAGATGATGATAACATCTTCATGAACTGCTGCAGGCTTGTTTGGTGTTGCTGCTATCTCAGTTTTGCCCTTTCTTTCCAGGATATTCCCTTCCAATTTTGGTTTTAAGGTGAACATTCCGCTGCCATCCCCGGGCTGACCACTCCCCTCGCCTTTCCATTCACCCATCAGGTATTGCCATTTCTCCCAGCCATTCATTGATTTTTGGGCAAATAGTGGTTGAGCTAAAACAAATAGAAAGATTACTAGGATAAAAAGAACTCTCATAGAATAGAAAATTTGATGATTATTTAGATTTCAAAGCTAGTAACTATGCTTAAATTTTTGATACGACCTTTACGTTTTGTAATTTTGCTTTGTTGCTAATAAATTGACTTTTGTAATCCTTCCAAATCCTGGAATTAATTCATGATGTATTTTTAAATATTTTTTATTCCGTTTGAATTTCACTTTTCATTTAACTACCGACTATGAACAGACTATTTCTATTGGCAACATCCTTACTGTTGTGCAATTTATTGTTTGGGCAGGATCCGTTCCAAATCGCAGCCACACCGCCCATGGGATGGAACAGCTGGAACTGCTTCCGGGGAGACATCAATGAAGCCAAAATCAAGGCGATGGCAGATGCCCTGGTGAGTTCCGGCATGAAAGAGGCCGGGTATCAGTACATCATCATCGACGATGGCTGGGCCTCCAAACAACGGGACAGCGAAGGCCATATCATTCCGGATTTGGAAAAATTCCCCAACGGCATCCAAGCCGTTGCCGATTACGTGCACAGCAAAGGACTGAAATTCGGCATCTACTCCTCTCCGGGAAGTTTCACCTGTCAAAAGCTGATGGGCAGCATCGGGCACGAGCAAACCGATGCAAATGATTATGCCGCCTGGGGTGTCGATTACCTCAAATACGACTGGTGCAACTACCCGGACAAAGAGCCGGAATCACTGAACACGCCCATTGCAGATTGCCGTGCTGCTTTTGAACTGATGGGAAAGTGCCTGAAAAATACCGGTCGTCCGATTCTCTACAGCGTAAATGATGAATGCGAGAAAGGTGACCAGGACCGGGATATCGCATGGATTAAAACGGTGGCCAACATGCAGCGCGTAAGCGACGACATCAAGAACAACTGGACCAGGATGCTTTACTGCCTCGACCTGACCGCCGATTTGTGGGAACATGCCGGTCCGGGCTACTGGAATGATCCGGATATGCTGGAAGTGGGCAACGAAACCAAAGAAAGCCTTTGGGGCAAGATATCACCTGTATACATGAACCTCACTGAATACAAAAGCCATTTCGGCATGTGGTGCATGGTGGCCGCCCCGCTGATTGCCGGGAACGACCTGAGAAGCATGGCCCCGGAGATCAAGAGTATCCTGACCAATAAGGCGCTGATCGCCGTCGACCAGGATCCCCTTGGAAAGCAAGGGAAAAGAATCAGGCAGAAAGGCCATCTCGAGGTTTGGGTCAAAGAGCTGGAAGGAAACCGGTTTGCCATCGCGTTGTTCAACAGGGGCAGTATTCCTGCCGACATCTCCGTCAAATGGGATGAAATCGGCATCAGCGGCAACAAAAGGGTAACCGACCTCTGGACCAACCGCGACCTGGGAAAATTCAAAAAGTTCTACACCGGCGTGAAGGTAAAAAGCCATGAGGCAAGGATACTGCTGTTGTCACCCGTTGAACCCTGAACGAAACATAAATACCAATACTGTTGATTGATCCGGTCTCTGCCAGGGAAACCTCCTGTCTGTAGATCCGTAGAAAATGGCATGTACTAAAACATATAAAATCCATTACCATGAAACTCCATTACTTGATGTTTGTGCTATTGCTGATAACAGGTTCTTCTAAAATCCTCCATGCACAGGAACCAAAAATCAACACCGCCTCCGACACCCTTGTCGTCGTCTGGGCCAGTGGTGATCCCGAAGTCGCCATGAAATCATGCCTGATGTACGCCCATGCCGCCAAAAAGTACAAATGGTTCAACGAGGTGATCCTGGTTATCTGGGGCCCTTCGGAGAAAGCGGTTATCGAAAATGCAACGTTGAAAGATAAGGTCGCAGCAATGAAAAAAGACGGCATCATCGTAGAGGCTTGTATTGCCTGTGCCAACATGTACAGTGTGACCAACGACCTCAAAGTCTGCGAGATTGATGTGAAGGGTGAAGGCGTTCCGCTGACCAAATACCTGAAACGGGGATACAAGGTAATAACCTATTAAATCATGGGAATCAAAGTAATTATTACCGGCGCCACCGGCATGGTGGGTGAAGGGGTGCTGCTGGAATGCCTGCAGAATCCTGCCGTGCAGGAGGTTCTGATGGTCAACCGCAGGCCTTTCGCACTGAAACATCAGAAACTGAAAGAACTGATTGCACAGGACTTTTTAAAACTGGATAGTCTCGATGACCGCTTATCCGGTTACGATGCCTGTTTCTTCTGTGCAGGCATCAGTTCTATCGGCCTGAATGAAGCAGAATACACCCGCATCACCTACGACACGACCCTGCGTTTTGCCGAAAAGATGGCCAGCCTGAACAAGAAGATGGTTTTTGATTTCGTCTCAGGGGCCATGACAGACAGTTCCGAAACCGGCAAGGTAATGTGGGCCCGCGTAAAGGGCAAAACCGAAAACGCGTTGATTCGGCTGCCGTTTAAAAATGTTTACAATTTCCGTCCCGGATTTATGAAGGCAAGCCCCGGACAGCAAAACGTGAAAAGCTACTACGGCCTGATAGCATGGATGTACCCCATGATGAAGCTGTTCATGCCTAACCATGTATTAACCTTGCAGGAGGTCGGCCGGGCCATGGTTAACAGCGTGACGGAAGGTTTTGACAAGCAGGTGCTGGAGGTAAAGGATATCAGGGAATTGGCGACGTTGTTAAATGATTTCTGATTCCTTAAGTGCCGGTTCTGATTAATATCTGTTAAATGAAACCAGAGGTTTCACATGTTTATAGGAAATGATAATTGATGTAATTATTCGACCCTGGCCAGGGTCGCACCTTATTTAATACAATCCTTTCTATAGACATATGACCTCTCCGAGGTCAGAAGAAATTTCAAACCGGAATCGTCTGGTAATTTCCTCAGCCGGTGCGGTACGGATTATTTGGTTGGCGGGTTAGGATTTCAGAGCCAAAGGCTGCGGGCAGAAGGATGAGGAGGCCCACGCAGGGGCTCATGCAGTGACCGGGTGACCCGGAGCCACCCGGCTTAATTTGAAGATAATCTTCCAAGTCACCCGGTCACTCTGCACCATGGATCTCCCGGTGTTTTCAGGCAAAGGCACGTTTACTTGCCTCTCTTTGTGTCTATTTGTTGATAATATTTTGTGGACATCCGAACCGACAAGACTGGTAAATGATTACTTTCCGTCAACATATTCCAAAATGTCGCCGGGCTGGCAGTCCAGAACTTTACAAATAGCCTCCAGGGTGGTAAAACGGATTGCCTTTGCTTTTCCGGTCTTTAAGATGGAAAGATTGGACAGCGTTAAGTCCACTTTTTCGGAAAGTTCGTTCAGCGACATTTTCCGTTTTGCCATCATTACATCAAGGTTTACAATGATCGGCATGGCTCAGATGGTTAGTTCGTTTTCGGATTGAATTTCTATTCCCCGCTTAAAAATATGCGCAATTACATACAATGTAACGCCCATAAACAACCAGACATCGGCTCCGCCTAAGCGCAAATGTTGTAGGTCGGGCATTTTCACTCCTTTACCAATGAACCAATCGGTATAATTTACACCCCAATTGGAGAACAAGCCTATCCCTAAGGCCAGATAAGATACATTAAAAAGAAAACGTCCGAATTCTTTGTTGAAAGGCTGAGACAGATTTAGCTTTTTGTCGTGTAATATTTTTACAATCAGGTAAAATAATAAAGCCCTCATTAACGCTACAATGGTCATCAGCGATAACTCAACCAATAAATATCCGTGGTCGTATTCATACAGACTTGTTAAACCAAAGTATCCGGCATTATCCGGATTGAGGACCATTGTAAAAAAAGCATTGAATATAAAGCTGCCGGCTTCAATGCTCAAACCAATAAATAGGATCAACGAGACGACATACAATATTTTTAGCATCTGCCGGGTACTGATTTTAATTTCCATAACAGTTCAATTTTAAAAAGTGATGCTGCAAATATAATAAATATTTATTGAATATCAATAAATATATTCCTTTTATCAAAATATATATTTTCCCGCTGCACAGGTGAGGATTTGCTTTTCCCTGGACGCCTGCTTTAACCGACTGCTTAAAAATATGCGGGGGAAACGGCTTTAGCCAACAGTATCTTTACCAGGATCTGCCCAATGAATACGGAGGTACCACCTGTTTACAGAAACGATTGAAAGTTTGATTTATTCGACCCCCGCCGATCGCACCTCCCCATTGCAATTCTTGTTATATTTATGGTCTATTTCACAATCTCACTGACCTCTCCCGCAACCTCCAATCCGGCATTCCGGCCGGAGTCCATGAAGATAATCTGGCTGGCTTTTTTATCGCTCAGAAAAACTTCCATCACAGAAGTCATGCTCTCCTCAATGCGGCCATCCATCAGCCCCTGAATGGGTGAAGCAAGGCTTGTTGCAGCTTCGCGGCGAATAATGACGGAGAGATAATAGCGACTGTTCTCGAGCACCAGATCCACCTCTTGAGCATCAATCTGCAGCTTCTTCAGCTTGGAACCATTGTAGGTGGTAAAACGGATCAGCCGGCCATGCAGCCATACCCCGGCGATAAAGCCGACAAAAGAACTTCTGACCCAGGGGATGTTGGCCACTGATGCCTTTACCGAAATCCCCGGCTGGGAGAAATGGTTGGACTGCATCCATACATAAGCGCTGGGGAACGACCTGCCCCAGTCTTTTTCAGTGTAACCGCGCCCGTTTTCAAAATCTATTTGAATGCCGTCGGCTGTCAGGCTACCTGTAACCGTATGATCCAAACTGACAATGCCATGGTAGCACTCCATAAACGGGACAAAGGAATAAGGTCCCATGATACCGGGTGAATACCAGGGTTTCGGCCAGGGAGCTGGTTCAGAAAACTCCAGCCTTCCGGACATTCCCGGCAGGTCTAATTCAATGAATTTGTCGGTGAAAAAATTATTCCCTATGGCAATATTGAAGGATGTTTTGGAAGAGGTAAAACTTTCAAATTCATACCTGTGGTAAACCGAGGTTTGCTTCTTTCCGTCCAATACCTGGATGAAAGCCTGTTTCTGGCCCGCTTCATCCATGGCAATTCCCGGGATTATGGCGAAGGCAGCAGTCTCGGCATGATTCACTACTTTGAAGTACCAGCCTTCAAAGTATCGTTTCTCCTTTCCTTCTCCCTGAAACTGGTCGGGATTAAAAAGGTTTCTGATAGATTGGTTAAGCGTTAGGGACAAAATCGTTTGATTAAAAGAATAAATTCAGGTTTCTAAAATACAATTTTTCAACCACAAAGGACACAAAGTCAGGCACAAAGAGCACAAAAAAAAATTCTGATTGCTGACCTTTGTATCCTTTGCGGTAAAATAAAATCAAACTTGTGAGGATTCAACCTTTTCAAACCTTCGCTTCAGCTTCCCGGTTCTTTTTGTCGACCACTTTTACCACATAAACGGAAGCAGATGCTGACTTGTGCTTGTCTTCAAACTGATAAGGCACTTTGGTCGTTTGAGGTTTGAAGGGGATCGCCTCAACTTTTTTCCCGTCCCTCCAGATTTCGTACCGGTCGATGGCCGCATCGCCGGCATAGGCAGTGTGCCAGGTGATGACCGCACTCTTTTCGCTTTTGGTAATTTGTACTTCCCGCGGAGGTGTCAGAATCTGGAAGGGTTTCTGGAAATAGTTGGTCTTACCCTCTTTGGCACGCAAGGCAATTGCCTCTACTCCGGTACGCTCTGCTTCCGACAAAGCGTCAGGTTTTACCTGGGCATGCCGTAAATTGTAGGAAAGCTGGCACATTTCAGGATCATCATGGATCTTACCGATTCCGATGATGGCCGTATGTATGCCGGGAGTGGTCAAAGAATAGCGGATCAGCGCATTTGCGGGCACTTCGCTGCTGCTGACATCCAGCACCACGTGGGGAACGCTGTTGGACCATTCCGCTTTTTTGGTGTACATGGCGCCGTCGGCAAAGACTTTCATGGCAATGATGCCCATTTTCTTTGCAGCTGCGACAGGAATCACATTGTACTGCATATTCAGGTACTGCTTGTCATTGGCATTGATGGCCACCAGCATACCGTCGAGAAGATCCCCGGAATCCCTTTGGATCATCTCCATCATTACGGCTGTATCATTGTGACAGGAGAAGCCGACGTGGCGGATTAGTTTTTCATTTTTCGGATTGAGTCCGGTCTTGTTGGTCCCGTCCCTCACATCCCTGAGCGCCGCCATGGCGCCGATGGCCGGAGCGTTCGGATCCGTACCGGAATATCCTTCGTACAAGGCATCAACCTCCTCCATCCTGTTCAGGTTATGAATCAGCACCATGTCCAGGTAAGCCTCCTTCGGAAAATTCCCGTTTCCGTCTCCGAAAATCTGGGTCAGGGAACGACGCACATCGTCAAGTGCTTTTGAACCCCTGGGACCGTTTGAAAAACCCATCGCGGTTGGTTTGTCCTCCCCGCCCTTCCCGAAACGGAGCATGGTTTTGGTCGTCAGAAATATCTCGTTCCGCTTGGATACATTGTAGTTGGGCGTCTCAGGGACCAGACCCAACTGACGGAAGGCTTTTCCGTAATTCATTTGACTCGGACCATACGCATTGGAGGTGTCAAAATAATTAATCCCCAGGTGATAGGCTTTTTGGATGATGGCCACCGGATCAATATTTTCAGGCGTCCACTGGATGGAAGCCTGTCCGCCCAGTCCAAGTGTGGTTACCTGGAAACCGATGCGGCCAAAAGTTCTTTTCATCAGTGGTATTGCCATCCCAGGCCTATCCCCTGCAAAGAGGTATGGTGCCAGTGTGCTGCCCGCTGCCACAAGTGCAGATGTTTTGAGAAACCGGCGGCGTGATTTTTGAGGTTGATTGCTATCCATAATTTCAAAGATTTTTATTGGTTTTTACGTAATAATTGAATTGCTGTTACATGCTGTAGAGACGTTGCATGCAACGTCTCTACAGTGCCGTAATTTCAAATACCGAACTGGACAATGCATCAGACCCTGACACATTCAATCCCACTTTCATCAGGTACTCGCCACTGAAGGTTTTTCCCTGGAAAGGAAACCTGGATTTCGTATCCGGGAAAAGATTGATTTCTTCAATTTTGTAGTTTTTGGTCTCGTCCAAACCACGCAGTTTCACCAGATTGAAGGCTTCCCTGTACCGGATATTCAGGTTGTAACTAAATAAAACAGCTTTCGATTTTGACTCGTTGGTATAGATCACCACTGCCCGGTTGCCTTCATAGGGAGAGATAAGCCGGTACATGTTTCCGTACCAGACCACCCCGCTGATCCGGTTGTAATTGATTACCGCATCCTGACTGAATTTCAGCTCTTTTTCGTTCAGGTGGGCGATCTGGATATCATAGCCCAGCTTGCCCATCATGGCCACATCGGTTCTGAATTTAATGGACTGTTTACCCCAGGAGGTAACATGGTTACAGGTCGCAATTGCAGGCATATAGTAGGAATAACCCCATTGTATAAATACCCGTTCAAACGGATCGGTATTGTCGCTGGCCCAGAATTCGGTAAAATAACTCAGTGCCTTATAGTCAATCCGTCCGCCACCTCCCGAACACAACATGATGGGCAAATGCGGATATTTCGCCCTTACCCTGTCCAGGACTTTGTACCATGCCTCGACATAGTCGACGTAAATAGCAGACTGGTTGTCTTTCAGGTACGGTGAATAAGAACTCGACATCGGCCGGTTGCAATCCCATTTCATGTAGGCAATGCCGGGATTCTCCACCATCAGTTTATCCAACACGCCAAAGACAAAATCCTGCACTTTGGGATTGGGTAAATCGAGTACCAGCTGGTTGCGCGAATAATCTTCCGGGCGGTTGGGCAATTTGATGATCAAGTCGGGATGTTTCTCATAAAGCTCGCTCTTGGGGTTGACCATTTCGGGTTCAATCCAGATTCCGAATTTAACTCCTTGTTTTTCGGCCTCTTTTACCAAAAATCCAACCCCGTTCGGAAGTTTTGTTTTGTTGGGTTCCCAGTCGCCCAAAGAGGATTTGTCGTTGTTGCGGGGATATTTGTTGGCAAACCATCCGTCGTCAAGCAAAAACAGTTCAACGCCAAGTTTTTTCGTATCACCGATCAATTGGGTCAGTTTTGGTTCATCAAAATCAAAGAAGGTAGTTTCCCAATTGTTGAGCAGCGTCATCCGGGGTTTGTCACCATCCAGCAAAGCATATTTGCGCGACCATCGCTGCAGATTCTGGCTGGTGACCTCTTTCCCGGCATTGCTGTAGGTAAAGACGAAGGCAGGCGTGGTAAAGACTTTTCCGGGCAGCAGTTTGTATTCCGAAGCATATGGATTGATGCCGGAAATGACGCGAAGGGCGTTGTTGTTGTCGAGCTCGAAGCTGAACTTGAAATTACCAGTCCAGGCAAGGGTACCGGCCACTACTTCACCCGAATTTTCATCTGCAGGCTTGTTAAGCGCCAGCATAAAGAACGGGGTTTGATGCAAATCCGCACGGGTGCCCAGTTTGCTGTCAATCACTTTGATACCGGATGTCAGCTGACTCTCCTCCATCCGCATTTCTTTCGCCCAGTCACCATGAAACTGCGTAAGCCAATAGGCCCTGGCATCAAAATGCAGCATACTTGATGCGAAGATGAAGAGCGTGACCGGTTCCTTTTCGTTGTGGCTGATTTCCGCCCACTGCTCAATCACATCCTCCTTGTAATAAGCCTTGAAATGCATCTTTACCTCGAAAGGATACTGATCATCTTTCAGCTGAATGATGGTCTCGGAGACATTGTCATCAATTTTTACCGTTTCATGTTTGACATATTTCAGCACAATGGATGGATTTCCGTCGTTGTGGGTGGTTCGGATGGCCGATTCGAACAGGTCAGTCGTTCCGAACGGGACATACATTTCATGCTGGGGATTCCTGGCTTTTGTAAATTCTGTATGGTCCCTGAGTTTTTCACCCAGATAGAGCTGCATCACCTTCTGATCCTTGCCGACGGTATATACCAGTTCGCTTTTTTGGGTCTGAACGGCAATGATATTAACGGATTGCGCTGAAATTTGGTTCAACACAGTCAATGATAACAGAATAAGTAAAAATGATTTCATATTTGATTGATTGTTAAAGTAATATTTTGACCATTTCGCTTATTTTTCCCAGTTATCCGTCCTGAAGGAAGGGACAGGCAGACCGGCAGTATTGTACAGAAATCCTTTGGTTACCGGGAAATTGCAGAAGCAGTAACGGACAGCCACGGGCGTTTTAACTTTCGGCGACCAGACCAGAACCTGGTCTTTGCCTTTTAGGCTATACCTGGCCTGATAGAACACATTGTCTTCTCCTGCAATTTCAAAACCCTCCACTTCATTGCCAAAACTGCACAATCCGTTGACCGTATTTTCGATCGTAACGGTTGCAACGGAATCCTTTACACTCATGCTTTTATAGGTCGGGGATTTAAAGTTGATCCCTTTAAACCCGTATGTTTCGGATAATGCCCAATAGCTCAGCCGTTTCCCGACTATCAGTTTTTCGGCGGGATGGATACTCTTTTCTTCACCGATATCTATGGTTGAAACCATGCCCGAATTCGGAATCAAAGTCATGGCGGCTAATTGTTCGTCGCGTTGCAACGCAGAGTTGATCGCTTTACTGTTGTTGTAAAAATAGGGTGCAATCTGAACGAAATAAAAGGGGAATTCGCCCACGCCAAAATCTTTGCGCCAACCGCTGACCATTCCGGCCATCAGCGCTGCGTACTCTTTGTAATCGCCGATATTTGATTCACCCTGGTACCAGATAGCGCCTTTGATGGCAAAATTGATGATCGGGAAAATCATCCCGTTGTACAGATTGGTTGCCCGCTGGTTGACGGCCACCTTTTCCTGGGTCGAACGGGTATAAGCCTCCGGATACTGCGTGATAGATTCTTTGTTCATCCAGGGTTCGATACGGGTCCCGCCCCAGCTTGAATTGATAATCCCTACCGGGACTTTCAGTTTTTTCTGCAGTTGATTCGCAAAGAAATAGCCTACCGCGCTAAAACGTGCGACTGTTATAGCAGAAGCAACTTCCCATTTCCCGGAAACAGTATCCTGCAGCGTGGCAATTGCATTTTTCTTCACGGTAAACAGGCGGATGCTGTTGTTGTCGGCGTCCACAAGAATATCATTCGAGCCGTTGATCGGCTGATCTTTGAATCCTGCTATGGGCATCTCCATATTTGACTGGCCGGAGCACAGCCAGACCTCGCCCAGAAGGATGTTTTTCAAAATCACTTTTTCTTTTGCAGTGGACACTGTGATTTCATACGGGCCGCCGGCTTCAGCGGTTTTCACTTTAGCGGTCCACTCCCCTTTTTCGTTGCAGGCAGCAGGGGTCTGTTTTTTGTCCCATCCGGTAAGGATGGTTAGTTTTTCGCCGGGTTTGGCATTTCCCCATATTTTCACTTCTGTATTGCGCTGCAGTACCATGTTGTCGCCCAAAATGGAAGCCACTTTAATTTCTGCCCTTACCAGGAGGGCGCATGAAAGAAAAATTACAAGAAGAATACTTTTTGTTTTCATACTATTAATGTTTGAATTTAAAATTTCGTTCTATTTCAGATAATCCCGAATAAAATCCTCTTTGGGTTTGTTCACATTTTTGTCTCAACTTTCCCTGAAGGGTTATTTTAAGTTGAGAAATTTATCAAGGAGTGAACTAAAGTGAACTAAAGTGACTAAAGTTATAAAATATAAATATAATGAAAAGGGTTAGGTTATCGCCGATGAGCCGACGGCGTCATTATAAAATCGAAAATCGAAAATTTGCAATATTCTGTTGGGTTTTAGGTTTATGTTTAGGTGGTGAATCAGCACGCTACAAGACTTTTGTAAATGTCCCTGACATGATTTGCCGAATCAGTCCATTTCAGTTTACATGATTCCGCCATGCCCTGTTTTGACATCATTCCTGCCAATGCCGGATATTTCAGTATTCCGCAAATGGCATCAGCAAAAGCATCAACATCCCAGAAGTCTACTTTTATGGCATGTGAAAGGATTTCAGAGACGCCCGACTGTTTGGAAATTATTACCGGTACGCCTGCCTGCATGGCCTCAAGCGGAGAGATGCCGAATGGTTCTGAAACAGAAGGCATGACATACACATCACTCATACAGTACATACGGTAAACATCGTTACCTTTCAGGAAACCTGCAAAATGAAATTTATCTGAGATATTCAATGCTGCAACACGGCTGATCATCTGCCCCATCAGATCACCGGTACCGGCCATCACGAAACGAACATTGTCCATGCGCTGAAGGACCCGGCTGGCAGCATCAACAAAATACCCGGGACCTTAAATAATTCTGTTAAAATAAACCCACGAAATCCAGGATGGTCATTTACCAAAAAGGAATAAATGATGCAATTTTTTCTGCAAGTGAATCCCGTCCGGATCGTGCAAATTCAACGTTACGTTGGGAGATATCGGGATCGGAGTCAGGGTTTGAATGATCGTCGAACTTTTGCATTTCAACCTCCTGAACTTCCCAATCCACAACAAACGAAGTCCTTTCATCCCGGTAATCCTGATAAAAATCAGGGAAGGACATTTTGGAATTAACTGACTCCTTCTTAATAGGTTCCTTAAATAACTTACCGGTGTAAAGGTTCCTTTTGTAAATCATAAAAGACTCCTGCTGGTTCATGATTAAGTTTTTTATCACTTATATCACTTCGATAATAAGGGACTACTAAGTTAATATCTTCCACCCTCCTAATGCAAATTATTTTTCATTAATAAATACTAATACATGTTAATATTAAATAAATATATATAATGATAGTTAATATTAGTTAAAAATTACTCCACGGTGACCGATTTAGCCAGATTCCTTGGTTGATCCACGTCACATCCCCGCATTACGGCAATGTAATAAGCAAAGAGCTGCAGCGGGATGATGGCAAGCAGCGGTGTTACTGCAGGATGTGAATCCGGGATTTCGAAAACATCGTTAACCATCTCTTTCAATGCCTGGTCGCCTTCCGTGACAATGGCAATTATGTTCCCTTTCCGCGCCTTCACCTCCTGGATGTTGCTGACAATTTTCTCGTAATAGTGATCCTTTGGTGAGACCACCACTACCGGGAGGTTGTCGTCTACCAATGCAATCGGACCATGTTTCATTTCACCGGCGGCATATCCTTCGGCGTGCATGTAGGAGATTTCCTTGAGTTTGAGGGCACCTTCCAGTGCAACCGGGAAAAGGGCACCCCTGCCCAGGTACAGGGCATTAGCAGCATCTTTGTATTTGGCGGCTATCTCTTCAATGCGCTTATGACCGGCCAGTATTGTCCTGATTTTGCCGGGGATTTCTGTTAATTCCTGAATGAGTTCGCAATAGTGTTCAGCAGCTATCTCTCCTTTCTCAAAAGCCAGCTTAAGCGCAAAAAGGGTTAAAACAGTTACCTGTGCCGTAAAGGCTTTGGTCGATGCAACACCGATTTCAATTCCGGCGTGGGTGTAAACGCCGGCATCCGTCTCACGGGCAATGGAAGAACCGACCACATTGCAGACGCCCAGTATGGTCGCACCTTTCTCCCGTGCCATGCGTAAAGCCACCAAGGTATCTGAAGTTTCACCGCTTTGGCTGATGGCAATCACCACGTCACCGGATGCAAGAATCGGGTTCCGGTACCTGAATTCAGAGGCATATTCAACCTCCACCGGAACGCGGGCATAGGTCTCGATCAGGTACTCACCCACCAAAGCCGCATGCCACGATGTTCCGCAGCCAATCAGGATGATTCTTTTGGCCTTCACTAACAAGGGAAATATATCCAGCAAACCACCCAGGACGATGGCATGATGGTCAGGTGTTATCCGGCCACGGAAAGTATCCTCAATCGTCTTGGGTTGTTCAAAAATCTCCTTGAGCATAAAATGGGCAAAATCACCTTTTTCGATCTCGCCGATTGACTGGCTGACCTGTGAAATACTGAAAGAAGCCGGCTTATCTTCCAGTGTTTTTAAGGTCAGACTGTTTTTGGTGATGACAGCCACATCATTGTCGTTCAGATAAATTACATTGGTGGTATAACCGATAAGCGGAGTGGCATCGGAGGCTACAAAATACTCCCCCTGCCCAATGCCGATCACTAAAGGACTTCCCCTGCGCGCAACAATCAGCTGATCTTTCTCCGATTCACAGATGACGGCGATGCCAAAGGCTCCCACAACTTTAGAGAGCGCAAGCCGCACAGCGATTTCCGCATTGATCTCTTTTCCCCCGCAGTAAAAAAATTCGATCAGGTTAACCAGTACCTCTGTATCGGTGTCAGACTGAAACTGAAAGCCATTTTTCACCAGGTCCGTTTTCAGCTCAGCATAGTTCTCGATGATGCCATTGTGAACCAACGCAAAATGGTGATTCATGGAAAGGTGCGGATGCGCGTTCCGGTCGTTGGGTTCTCCGTGCGTGGCCCAACGGGTATGAGCGATGCCAACCGTCCCGGCCACATCTTTCGAAATCAGATGCTTTTCCAGATCTGCAACCCGCCCCTTGCATTTGTGCACCAAAAGGGAGCCGTTGGATATGGCAAGACCTGCTGAGTCATAGCCCCTGTATTCGAGGCGTTTGAGTCCCTGTATCAGAAAAGGGTATACTTTGTTTTTACCCACATAACCTACTATTCCGCACATAGCCTGTTAGTTACTAATGTTTTGGAGCAGCAGGATTTTCTCCATTTTCGCAATCACTTCATTCCCCAATGCCTCCTTTTTCGCCATGTGGTCGCGGATGGAACTGACCTCTGCATGGGTCTCAAATTCGCCCCTGACCTTATCGAAATCAAGCTGCCTGACCAGTTTGTCGCCGTCAATTCCGAAGCCGGTCTGCTTGATGAGTGAGAACTCTTTTTTCGCATCGTTGTACAACAGGTTATCGATATCCAGAACCGCCTTCATCCACTTCCTGGTCACATCCACCACGTCCTTCGGTAAAAATTCAGAAACCGGGGTCGGATAAAACTGCGAAATGATGTCCACGGCCCACGACCATTCGTAGGTATAATAATTTTCATGGATCGACCTGATGGCGGCATTTACCTCCTCCAAAGAATTTATTTTTCTGTTCTCGATAGAATCCAGCAGATGATCGATTGCATCGGAGGGACAAATCATGCCTGTCAGATCCAGCCATTTGCAGTTGCCGCCCAATGGGGTATCCTTTTTCAGTGCCTCGTGCAATTCTTCAGGTGAATTAATTTTCCTTCGCTGTATCCTGGAAATAATTGAGTTCCCAAGAAATTTCCAGATCGCTTTTTCGTATAGCTCAATCCCGCGTACCAGGGCACTGTTTTTAATGATCATCCCCTTGTAAGTATAGTGGGGAGACGATTCGCCCGAGGCAAGCATCAGTTCCATTAAAATAGCCCGGCCATTGATCATTTTCTGGATAGTATAAGGACTCAGCAGGTTGAAATTGATGGAATCGAGCATGTTGGTATCTTTCCGGCGGTCACGCTGTGGCCACTTTTGCGAGTCACGAATGGTGCCAATACTCTGCAGGTTGATACCGGGTATCAACCTGCTCTCATCTTTCTCCTCTATCAGGTAGGAAAACGGGAAATCGGTCGTATCAGAATGGCGGTAATGTCTGCCCAGGACAAGGGAAAAGGCGCCTATCCGGGATGGCCACAAAATATAGGAATCACTCGTTGTTTTGGCGCCCCGTTCGATGATTCCCTGGTGGATCGGGCCCAGTTTATAGAGATGGTTGCTTTGGTTGGAGCCGCTTCCTGCATTCATGAAGGAAAAGAGTCCGGCAATCAGCAGCGATGATTTGTGGTGCGAAACAGTATAGGGACCGGCAAAAATTGAACATGCCTCTCCGTGAAAGCCCTGGCAGTTGGCAAAAAACACCGATTCAACTGCCGAATAATGCTTGTCGAGGATGCAGCCCTGACCAATAAAACTGTTGGATACCAAGGTGGTATCCGTGATGCACGTTCCTGAACAAACGATGAAATTTTCGAGGATCACACCCTGACCAAGCTTCACCGGATCGGCAGCGGTACTGTTGACACTCCCGTTGTTCAGTTTGGCAACCCCTTCGAGAAAGGCATACGGGCCGATTTTTACATTCCGGATGGTTCCGCAGTTGATCATCTGCACACCGTTGGAAACCGTTCCGACAGAGGCCGAAATATACCCGACATAATTGTCAATAAGGCCTTCTATTACGTTCACCGCTTTCGTCCGGTGACGGTACATGGCCAGCATGTAGGCTACCTGAGCTGACAGGTGGTCGTAGATCGGAATTTCACGGCCGCCTGATTCATTGATCACTTTTACCCTGGTACCATTCCCGAAGGAGGTAAAACCTTCAACAGCCAACTGATCCAGGTTATGGATAACCACCTGGTTCCCTATGGTATAATTGGCAATGTAGCTTTTAACACTGCTGATCAATGTATTATCCCCGATGGTACAGTTGTGGATATGGGCATGGATGATGCCGGTCTTTACCCTGACTCCTCCGTAGAGCGTAATCTCCTCTTCAAAACGGCCCAACCTATTGGCCCCCGAGAATTTGGCAAACCTGACATTGTCGGGTAAAAAACCGGGAATGACTTCTATCAGGTTCCAGTCTTCACAATAACAACCCTGGAGTATTAACTGTCCAATCTCTTCGTTGGTTAGTTTACGGTAGGCAGGTGCTTCCATAGTTTGGTTTTAAGAATTGGAAGCAAAGGAAGTTGATTTGAATTAGCAATTACCAAATAAATATCAATTTTAACCTAACATTATAGCATTTTATATAACATTTGATTATAATAAATTTTATATCAATATTATATAACATATCATATTTCAACAAAAAAGGGATTAATTGCACTTGCAACCAAAATAAATCCCTCATCAAAGATGTAGGAATCCTCCGGATTCAAACAACTGCGTTCAACATTTTAACCAATTAAATCAGATAGTTTGTAGAAAAGAACCCAAATTCTGTTCCCTTGTCAGCCCCAGTTTCTTCCGTAACCGGATTCTGCCGATCTCGGCACTCTCGGGTGTGATATTGACCAATCCGGCCAGCTCTTTGGTTGACAATCCGATGTAGATATAGGCACACAAACGTTGGTCTTTGGCGGTCAAACGTGGGAATTTCCCGATTAGCCGTTTGAAAAATCCCTGGTGGACCCGCTCAAAATGAACCCTGAATTCTTCTTTGTCGGATTGCTGCATGCGCTGGTGTTCTTCGATTTTGACCAGCACGGCATTCACCTTTTGCTGCATCGGGGCAGGAAGGGTCGTCCGGATAACGGACAGGTTTTTCCGCACATAGGATACAATTTCATTTTTCTGGGCAATCCTGATAAGGGAAGTAACAAGTTCCCTGTCTTTACCGGCTATTTCATCGCGGTAGCGCTGCCTGGCCTTCGTTTCATATACATGTTGCTCGGTGATCTCCCTGATGTGACCAAGGGCCATCTTGAGCCGGGTAATGTCCCTGATGGAACCGCGCTGTCCCAGGTATTGTCCCATCCGGTCAAAAACGGCTTTGCTGTTCATCTCGCACCACCGCAGCTGCTTTGTTTTGGTTAGAATCCTGAACTCTATGGTTTGGCCAATCTGCATGAAACTGATCGAGTCGTGGATAAAATGACGGACATTCTGCTCATCTTCCTGAAAAATCAACTCATAAAAAAGGGCCGGGTTTTTAAAAAACTCATCCGCAGTAAATCCGGTTATGTCATTGCTGGAAGGTGATATCCAGATAAAATTGGCTTTCGGATCAATCCAGAATTCCCAGTTTTGGGCAAAATCCGCAATCAATTGGTATTTTTCCTTCTCCTCTCTGCTACTTTTTAAACCGGCTTCCAGAAAATAGTTTTTTTCATGTAAATCGGAAAGCTGGCTTTCAAGTATTTTGATCCGTTCCGGGGGATCTGAATCAGGTTTGTCTTTCATTATTCCTTCTCCTTTTCCGAAAACTCCATCAAAAACGCCTTGATAAAACCGTCGATATCCCCGTCCATCACGCCCTGGACGTTGGATGTTTCGAAATCCGTACGGTTGTCTTTCACCAGTTTATAGGGTTGCATCACATAGGAACGGATCTGCGAACCCCATTCGATCTTCATCTTGGTGGCTTCCAGTTTGGTCTGCGCCTCCATGCGCTTCTGCAGTTCGAGGGCATAGAGTTGGGATTTCAGCAAACGGATGGCATTTTCCTTGTTCTGTAGCTGCGAGCGTGACTCCGTGTTTTCAATGATGATGCCTGATGGGGCGTGTTTCAGCCGTACTCCGGTCTCCACTTTGTTGACATTCTGGCCTCCTGCCCCGCCCGAACGGAAGGTATCCCATGAGATATCACCCGGGTTGACTTCTATCTCGATGGTGTCGTCCACCAGCGGTGATACAAAGACAGAGGTAAACGAGGTTTGCCGTTTGCCCTGGGCATTGAAGGGAGAGATGCGCACCAGGCGGTGCACGCCGTTTTCGCTCTTCAGGTAGCCGTAAGCAAATTCCCCTTCGATTTCGAGGGTGACGCTTTTGACGCCGACATCCTCGCCCGGTAAAAAGCTGGCTTCCCTGATCGTGTATTTGTGTTTTTCGGCCCAGCGCAGGTACATCCGCATCAGCATATCGGCCCAGTCGTTCGACTCGGTGCCCCCGGCGCCGGCGTTGATCTTCAGGACAGCCCCGAGGCGGTCCTCTTCCCGCCTGAGCATATTCCGGGTTTCCAGGTCTTCAATGGCTGTGCGCGCTTCGCTGAAATGGGTCTCGACCTCTTCATCGGTGGCCTCACCGGCTTCACTGAATTCGAAAATCACCTGCATTTCCTCGACCTGGTTGTCGACTGCAGCGAAACTGTCTGTCCATGCCTTGATCGTACGGATCAGCCGCATGTGGGCCTCAGCTTCTTTGGGATTGTTCCAGAAATCCGGATCCCGGGTTTTCAACTCCTCTTCTTCTACCCGTATTAATTTGCTGTCGATGTCAAAGAAACCTCCTCAGCGCATCCCGGCGCTCAACAAGCTCTTTGAGTTGCTCCTTCAAAATCATTGCTGTTGCGTTTAAATTTCTGCAAAGTTATCAATTAACCATCAATCTGCTAATCCGGTAAACTACTCACCCACCGAAGAAGTTTGAAAAGTTTATGGTTTATAAAGTTTACAGGGTTTCGGGTTCAAACATTCCCCCTCGATTTCGCTTAGTGACCGGATAATTTTTTCAAACATTTCAAACATTTCAAACTATTCAAACTATTCAAACTATTTTTTCGACATCTCCCCGATAACCCTGATCGCTTCTTCCTGCTCAAACCCGTGGCTGAGCGCAAATGCCAGCAGTTTGTTGCGCCGGGTGTAGGCATCTTTAGCGATGACGGATCTCGCTTTCGCGGAAAGCAGGTCGGACAGGACTTCCCGGTAGGCATCCACCGGCAACCGCGACAGCGCTTCCCTGATGTACTTTTCTTCCATCTGTTTCTGGCGCAGGGCATAGGCCAGTTTGATTTTGCCCCATTTGTTGAACCGGAATTTGTCGCTGACAAAGCTGTCGGCATACCGCTGTTGGTCGATGAATTTTTCCTGAATGAGAAAGGCAACCAATTGGTCGGTTTCCTCCCGGGGAAGCTGCCATTCGCGGCATTTCAACACTATATCGAAACTGCATTTCTCCGACCTGCTGCAGATTTCGGTTGCTTTTGCAAGCGCCTCTTTGTATGAAAGGAAGGTTGTCATCGGCGATATTTTAATTAAAAATAGCTCGAGCCATCCCAACAATGGGTACACAGTTTTTCTTTGGGGAGACCGATTGCTTCAACAAGATCGTCCAATTTCTGGAAAGTAAGTGAGGTAAGGTCGAGGTTTTCCCTGATTTTTTCGACCATTGCCTTGTATTTCCCGTCGCTGCTGTCAGAATATTCTTTCATGTCGACCCCTTCTTTTCCCTCAAGTTGTTTTACGGCCGTGTGGGTAGCCAAATCAAGGTTTGACCGGGAACGGCTGAAATTCAAGAACTCGCAGGCATAAGTAAGCGGAGGACAGGCAATACGCATATTAACTTCTTTAATCCCTGCATGGTGCAAGTCGCGCACATTGTCTTTCAATTGCGTTCCGCGAACAATAGAGTCGTCCAAAAAGATTCCTCTTTTATTGTTAATGACAGCTTTATTGGGAATTAACTTCATTTTTGCCACCAAATCGCGCATATTCTGGCTTTGAGGCATAAAACTGCGGGGCCAGGTTGGCGTGTATTTGGCGTACGGCCGTTTGAGCGGAATACCGGTCTCATGGCTGTAACCCATAGCGTGCCCGATGCCGGAATCGGGTATCCCGGCTACAAAATCAGCGACAACATGATCGTTTTTCGCAAGTGCTGCACCGCATCGATACCGGCATTCATCAACATTAATACCTTCATAGAAGGAGGGCGGATATCCGTAATAAACCCAAAGGAACGAACACACCTGCATTTTTGTATTAGGTTCTCTCAACTGCTCATGACCTTCGGCAGTTATATGCACAACTTCACCCGGTCCGATATATTTTTCAATTTCAAAACCGAGGTTAGAAAAAGCGCAGGTTTCAAAAGCTGCTGCAAAGGCATTTTCCTTCTTTCCAATAACAATGGGTGTGCGGCCCAATTTATCGCGGGCAGCAAGGAGCCCGTCTTCGGATAAAATTAATAATGAACAGGAGCCCTTTACACGATCGTACACATTTTGGATGCCAGAGAGAAAATCATCCCCTTCGGAAATCAGCATGGCAACCAACTCCGTAGGGTTAACGGTTCCCAGGCTGGTTTCTGAAAAAATGTGATTTTTTTTCAGGAAATGATTCTCCAGCTCGTCAATGTTTACGATTTTTCCTACTGTAACCACCGCAAAACGTCCCAAATGCGAATTAACGACAATAGGTTGTGCTTCTGTGTCACTTATCACGCCGATTCCGCTGTTCCCTGAAAACTTCTCAATGTCATTTTCAAACTTATTTCTGAAATAGCCATCCTCAAGACTATGGATTGCCCTTTGAAATCCATCTTCCTTTGAAAAAAAAGCCAGCCCGGCTCTTTTAGTCCCCAGGTGGGAATGATAATCGGTACCGTAAAAAACATCATTAACACAATCGTCTTTTGAGACACTGCCAAAGAAACCACTCATTGGATATTGTTTAGATTATTTAAAATTATAACAAGATTAACTCAATTTGAACTATAAAAAAAGGGGTGAATTGAGAAAAATCCTTTGCAGGATTCTTTACCTGATAATTCTGTACATTTACATTTGCATTTACATGAACTGAATGTTTGGCGGTGAGATCTTTCCTATCCCCGATGTTTATTATGCCATTGAAGTTATTTTTTAATACCGTAAAATCTTGACAGATCGCTCCGAATTGACCGGCATCATTTTGGCCGGGGGAAAAAGCAGCCGCATGGGAAGGGAAAAGGGGCTTGTTGACTTCCGTGGAAAGCCATTGATTCAATACGGTATTGATCTGTTATCCCTCTATACCAACCGGATCCTGATCAGTTCGTCCAACCCTGATTATCTCCGCTTCGGTCTTGAAATGATAGTGGATGATATTTCCGGAAAGGGGCCTGCAGCCGGAATTGCTGCTGCACTTAAAAGCTCCCGAACCGCCTGGAATATCGTGATTGCCTGCGATCTCCCCTTCCTGGAACCGGAACTGATTGACATTATGCTCGGAAAAGCAGCATCTTTTCAAGCCGTGATCCCGATCCACGGCGGGGTTATGGAGCCATTGGCCGGTATCTATCATCAGGAATTGGCCGGACATTTTGAAATGGCCCTTACTGCAGGAGATCTTGCCCTGCACAGGATCCTGCGTGCTGCAAAATCTGAATATCAGGATGTCAGCCAACTGATTCAGAAATATCCACTATTGTTTATCAATTTCAATACGCTGAAAGCATTGGAATTATTTAACAAAACGGAACTATAAAATCGGATATTACCAAAAGAAAAGAATCAGTAATATCCTATTTCATAACAGATTACTATTCATTTATATGCAATATCAATGATGAGAGAACTGACGATAGATCTGGAAAAGATCAAATATTGGGGACAGAAAAACAGGGACAGAAATTTTGATTTCCGTTCTTTTTTAAAGTTTAATGATCGTGATGACATTGATGATATAGTCCATAGGCTTGACACAGAAATCAGAAAGCAAATTGATTGTACAACCTGCGGAAATTGCTGCATTGAACAAAGTCCATTGCTGACAAAAAAAGATGTTTCAAGAATAAGTGAATATGTTGGGCTTTCCGAACATGAATTTATTGATAATTACATCGATACTTCTGACGAAGAAGAACCTGTTTTTGCGCACAGGCCCTGCAAATTTCTGGTTGACAGAAAATGCACCATTTATGAGATCCGGCCGGATGATTGCGCCTCTTATCCGCATACTCAAAAAAAGCAATTCACAAGCAGATTACTTGGGGTAATACAAAATTATTCAGTTTGCCCGATAGTATTCAACCTCGTTGAGCAGTTAAAACTTGAATTAAATTTCCGACGCTAATCCTCATTGCAGATTATCAGGATAAACAGAATGAGGTTCGCCTTTCAAATAGGCTAATTCTTCGGTTGGTTGACTGAAAATCAGATGAGAATATTGTCTTGCCAAAATTCGTTTTTTACAAGAAAATCCGGTAACTTAAGGGAGATACCAACTACCGTGAAAAATGATAAAGGCTTATATAATCCACCATCGCGGCGAAGACCGGCTAAAACTGGATTTTCCTTATGATGAGGCAGTCGCCAATCAGATCCGGCAAATCAAAGGTGCTGCCTGGAGCAGGACTCACAATGGCTGGCATATTCCATACTCGGCAGAATCGTTGCTGGAACTTAAAAAGATATTTCCGGATGTGGAGTTGCCGAAAATTACAAAACAGGATACAGGACAACCTATAGCAACTCACCTGGAAAACGACCAAACTTTCCAACAAGCCAAACCAGATGAATCGCCAATTCCGCGAAGAAATTTTAACGATATAGACATCGAAATATCAGCCAAGCGAATTTCGGTCAGGATGCCCAAAAACGAAACGGATGTCCAGTTTATCCTGACTTTCAAATTTGTGCGCTGGGATAAAGCTCAATATCGCTGGATCCTGCCCAATTATGGCAGAAATCTTGAACTGCTGAAAAATTACTTCAACGAACGGATTACAACCATCCGCACAATTGTTTCACCACCGCCATCCTTTGTTCCGGTTTACGAAACTACAGTGATTTTAGCAGAACTACCATTGTTGGGGAAGGAAAATGAGCGTGAAATTGCAGTGTTCAAACAATGGATGGAACACAAGCGATACAGCGAGTCGACCGTCAAGGTTTACATTCAGGCGATTGGTACTTTCCTGCGGTTTGTCAAACCCAAATCCAGTGCCGAGGTCACAAACGATGATATGGTGCATTATGTACACCGATACATGATTCCGCGAAAACTCAGCCAATCCTACCAGAACCAGGCTGTCAACGCGGCAAGGTTATTTTTCAAAACAATACAGGGATCCAAACTCATCACCGAACAGATCGAACGGCCGCGCCGCGAGCACAAATTGCCCAATGTATTGAGCAAGGAGGAGGTAAGGGATCTTTTGCAAGTCCTTGCCAACCAAAAACACAAAATGATGCTGAGCCTGATCTATGCCTGTGGACTACGCCGAAGTGAGCTATTGAACCTGAAACCCGTAAATATTGATTCGAAGCGTCATTTGTTAATGATATTGGATGCGAAAGGCAAGAAGGACCGTGTAGTTCCCATATCGGACCGGTTAATTGGGATATTGCGAGAATATTTTAAAACCTATCGGCCGAAAGTATGGTTGTTTGAAGGACAAACAGCAGGAGAAAAGTATAGTGAGCGAAGTTTGGAGATGGTTTTAAAACATGCTCTTGTAAAAACAAAAAATCGAAAACCGGTAACCTTACATTGGTTAAGGCACAGTTATGCCACTCATTTGTTGGAATCCGGTACTGATTTAAGATACATTCAGGAGTTGTTAGGGCACAAGAGCAGTAAAACGACTGAAATTTACACGCATGTGACCGAAAAAAGCCTGGAAAAAATAAAATCGCCCTTTGATGATTTGTAATTTTTCGTTATATTTGAGAAAAATAACCCGCAACCTAATTTCGTAAATCATACCACCGATGTTATGCTTTAGGACATTTTGCTGCGCAAATAATAGAGTTGTGCGTCATTCTAAAGGGACACAGCTAACTTCAAATTTTGTATCTTTGAACCAACAAACAAAAACATAATAACTGACAGACAGAATGGACGAAAAAATAAACCATATAAAAAAATAAAAATGGCTACTCCGAAAAAAAATACAACGAATTCGGAACCTTCTGCCACCGTGCAGAACTTTCCCATTGTAGGTATTGGTGCATCTGCTGGAGGACTTGATGCCTTCAAACGTTTGCTCACAGCGATACCCGAAATTTCAGGAATGGCGTATGTGCTGGTGCAGCATCTCGACCCTACGCACGAAAGTATTTTACCAGAGATTTTACAACGGGTAACAAAAATTCCAGTGCATGAAATTACCGAAGATAT
>JBBQHB010000035.1:0-45587 GCA_038323575.1 Bacteroidales bacterium
CGTAACCTTTACGATGCACTAAAATATAAATATGCTCCATTCGTAAAACGAAAATCTGTAGTACACAAATCCGAACTCGAAAACTGCCAATTCATTGATAAACAACAATTCCGTTCGGATTAACTGCAAGTTGGGTTAAAATATTGATTAATAATAATATTGTCCTTTCAGGGCGTTGAATTCCGGAACCATTCAATGACCCATGGTGTTGCCTTGAGCTAGGATATTTCGGGCTTTCAGCCCTAAAAAAATGAATAGGAAGGTATCCTAAGTCCCATATTTGCAAAATTGACAAATTTTGAATTCATGTCAATATTTAAGTCAGATCGGGTGGTGCGGTTTTCAACCGCATCCAGAAATTTTCAACCACAAACCTGTCAAAAAGCAGAATTTTCTTACTTTTAACGTAACTATTAACATTGCCTTATCGATGAGAAAATACCTGCTGCTGCTATTTCTCCCGGTCTTCCTCTCCTGCTCGCCCAACAAAGCCGATTTTGAGGTAACTGACCTCCGCTGCGAATACCTCACTGACCCCATCGGAATTGACGTGTGTTCACCCCGGTTATCCTGGAAGATGACCACATCCCGCAGTGGCGCCATGCAGTCGTCCTACCACATCCTGGCGGCCACCAGCGAGGAATTGCTGCAAAAAGAGACACCCGACCTCTGGGACACAAAGATGACCAAATCGGACCAGTCGGTTCAGCTTCCCTACAATGGCAAACCCCTTCTATCCGGCATGAAAGTTTTCTGGAAAGTACAAATCCGCGATGAACGCCATTACACTTCTGCCTGGAGCAAAACTGCCTCCTGGGAGATGGGACTGCTCAGTCAGGCCGATTGGAAGGCCGGCTGGATCGGCGCACCTGAATCTGTCAACACCGGTAAATGGCAGCTTCCGGCACCCCAGTTCAGGAAAGAAGTTACCCTCTCTAAAAACATCAAGAAAGCAAGGGCCTATATCAGCGGACTTGGATATTACGAACTCTACATCAACGGGAAGAAGATCGGCGACCATGTGCTTTCGCCCAACCAGACCAATTACGACAAACGGAAACTGGAGAAATGGAGCGAGCCTAAAATCGGAAACATGACCACTACTGTTTTGTATGAAACATTAGACATCACCTCAAACTTGAAAACAGGGGCAAATGCCTTTGGTGTGATCCTCGGCAATGGTTGGTACATCCAGGCCGACCGGCCTGACGACACAATGCTATGGTACAACACTCCGCGGCTGCTTGCACAGTTTGAAATCGAATACGAAGACGGAAGCATGAAACTGATAAAAAGTGACGAAAGTTGGAAAACAGCCGTAAGTCCGATTATCTACAACGGTTTGCACTCCGGCGAAATTTACGACGCCCGGATGGAGCAAAAAGGATGGGCAGAGGCCGGTTTTGATGATTCAAAATGGTTAAAAGCTGTATTGGTCCAACCCCCTGCCGGGAAGCTCAGGTCGCAGCTTTCGCCGCCCGACCGGGTCATCAGGAGTATCAAACCTATTTCAGTTATTGAACGTGTCAAAGGAAATTACCGTTTTGACCTCGGGGAAATGATTTCTGGTTGGGCAAGGCTGAAAGTCTCCGGAGCGAAAGGAACAAAGATTCAACTGCGTTTTATAGAAGAACTTGGTCCCGGTTACGATCAAACCGACACCTACATTTTGAAAGGGGAAGGTACCGAAACCTGGGAACCCCGTTTTACCTGGCATGGTTTCCGGTACGTTGATGTGAGCGGCTCCCCCACGCCGTTAACTTTGGAAAACATTGAAGGAAGGGCGGTCAATACAGATATCGTCCCGGCAGGAAGCTTTGAATGCTCCAACAAATTACTGAATCAGATACTGGAGAACTACCGCCATACGCAGTTGGGCAATGTTCACGGCGGGTTGCCCAGCGACTGTCCGCACCGCGAACGCCGCGGCTATACCGGCGACGGCCAGATTTCGGCCAAAGCGGCCATCTACAGCTTTGACATGAGTCAGTTCTACACCAAATGGCTCAACGACATCAGCGATGCGCAAAACCACGAAACCGGCTATGTGCCCAACACCTCCCCTTACCAGGATGGCGGCGGCGGTACCGCCTGGGGCTCGGCTTATGTCATCATCCCATGGTACATGTACCAATATTATGGTGACACCCAAATTCTGAGGGAGCATTACGAAGGGATGAAACATTGGATAGAATACCTGAAAGGCCAGCTCAACAGTGATGGGATCCTGGTGAACCAGGGACTCGGCGAATGGGTTCCACCCGAACTGGTTGTCCTCCCCCCCGATTTTGTCAACAGTTGTTATTACTACCATTGCTGCCGGCTGATGGAAAAAATCAGCGATGTGCTTGACAAGGATGTCGATCAGTTGCACTATAAAAGACTGTCAGAAAAGGCCAAATCCGACATCAACAATGTCTATTTCAATAAAAATACTTCCGATTATTCGGTCGGAAAACAGGGAGCCGACGCCTTCCCGTTAGGATTCGGAATTGCAGAAGAGAGCAGGACAGATTCGCTATTCGGCAATCTGTTAAAAAAGGTAATTATCAACAATAAAGCGCATTTTGATACCGGAATCCTGGGAACTCCGCTCCTATTGGATGTACTGACAGATCTCGGACGAGTGGATGTGGCCTACACCATGATGAACCAGCGCGACTTTCCGAGTTTCGGAAATATGATCGAAAAAGGGGCCACCACCATCTGGGAAACCTGGCTTGGCGATGCCTCTCACAGCCACCCTATGTTCGGAAGTGTAACTGCATGGTTTTATAAGAGTCTGGGCGGCATTTCACCCGATCCTGAAAATCCCGGGTTCAAAAATATCCTCATTAAACCATACCCGGTCCATGCACTTTCCTATGTAAATTGTTCTTATCCTTCCGGTTACGGTACCATCCGCTCGGACTGGATATTGACGGGGGATGATTACCAACTTGATATCTCCATTCCGGCCAACAGCACTGCAACAGTCTCAGTCCTTGCTGATAAGGAGGAAAATGTCACTGAATCCGGCAGATCCGCTACCGAAAGCAAATACATTAAGTTCCTGAAAATGGAAGGGCAAAATGCAGTTTACCAGGTTTCTTCTGGCAATTATGCTTTTGAATCAAAAGGAGCAGCCAAACTTCTGAATAAATCAATTCTCCCCACTCCGGTAATCCATCCTGGGGATACCCTGGTCAAGATTGGAAATGCTGTTCGGGTAAATATCTCCACGGAAGTTTCAGGTTCGAAAATCTATTATACTACCAATGGTTCAGAACCTGACACATCTGCAAATCTGTATAAGAACAACTTCAGCATTACACAACCTGTCGTAATCAAAGCAAGGGCTTTCAGGAAAGGATATATAACCAGCTTTGTCACTACCAGCAAGATAGATTTTGTGAATGCCAAAACAAATGGATTGCAAGTGAAATACTTCGAAGGAGCCTGGATGAAACTTCCCGATTTCACCAAATTTAGGGTTGTCAAAACCGGAGAAGTCTTTGAATTTTCGCTGGAGAAAATCTCCTCAGAAAAAGACCAGTTTGCACTGCAATTTGAAGGTAAGATTCAGATCAAAAAAACCGGCACCTACGAATTTTTCCTGTTATCCAACGATGGAACACGTCTGTTTACAGACAACAAACTGGTGGTCGACAATGATGGGGCTCATGGTACCGATACCGAGAAATCAGGGAAAACAGACCTCAGCGAAGGAATGCATCCCATCAAACTGGAATACTTCCAGGCTGGAGGTGGTATGTTCCTGAATGTCAAATATTCAGGTCCGGGAATCGAAAAACAAACAATTCCGGCAACAATATTATTTAAATAGATTATATTTAAGACAGATTTATCAATTTCAAACTATATACTACTATTAATGGACAACAAATCAAAAAACCAACTCTCCCGCAGAAGGTTCCTCAAAGGAGCCGCCTCGGGCACTGCCCTGCTTGCGCTGGCACCGGCAACCAATCTTTTTGCCAACAATTTCTCGCCGGATTTTGCCTGGACTGCCGAGGCATCAAAATTCAAAATTCACATGATCGGTCAGGCGCACATCGATCCGGTTTGGCTCTGGCAATGGTCTGAAGGCATCTCTGTCGTTCACAGCACTTTCCAGTCGGCCCTCGACCGGATGAAAGAAGAACCCGATTTTAAATTCACAGCCAGTTCTGCCCAGTTCTACCACTGGGTAGCAGAAAATGACCCGGCTATGCTTAAAGAGATCAGAAAACGGGTCGAAGAAGGTCGCTGGAATTCTGTCGGCGGCTGGTGGGTTGAACCAGACATGAATATCCCTTCCGGGGAAGCAATGGTCAGGCAGGGCCTTTATGGTCAGCTAACCTTGCAGCGTTTGCTTGGGCGTCGTGCCAAGGTTGCCTATAATCCCGATTCATTCGGACATACCGGCAACCTGCCGCAGATCATCAAATCGCAGGGAATGGAGAATTACATCTTCATGCGTCCCGGAATCCGCGAAAAAACCATACCATCCGATCTCTTCTGGTGGGAAGGTACCGATGGAACCAAGGTGCTTACCTACCGCATCCAGTTTGGATACAACGACAGTGGTTCAGTCCACACCCGGGTTGAGAATCTGGTTGCCCAATATGGCAATCAACCGATGAAGAGTTTCATGGCTTACTATGGGGCCGGTGACCATGGCGGCGGCGCTACCAAAATTAATATCAGTTCAATCAACGAAATTAAAAAAGAGAAAGGGGCTCCAACCGTTTTGTACAGCACCCCGGACAACTATTTCAAGGAAATCCGTGAAGACAAAAGCCTCAACCTGCCTGTAGTCAAAGATGACCTGCAGCACCATGCAGTTGGCTGTTATACTGCGGATGGTGAAATCAAAAAAGGCAACCGCCAATCTGAATCTGCTTTGGTAACTGCGGAAAAGGCATCAGCCATTGGCTCTGTTGCCTGGGGCGCCCGTTACCCGAAGGAAGAGCTCACAGACGCGTGGCACAAAATGCTTTTCCTTCAGTTTCACGATAGTCTGGCAGGCTCTTCACTTTTCGACCACTCCCAGAGTGCCCGCGAAGGATACGGTCACGCGCTGGATGTTTCGCATCAGTCGACCTTTATGGCTGTCCAGAAACTTGAATGGCAGGTTGCAACCGAAGACCCCGAATCACAATACCTGCTGGTCTTCAATCCCCATGCCTGGGAAGTAAAGGGCAATGTTGAGTACGATTACAATTGGGGAACGATGCACAAGTCATCCAGGGTGGATGACGAAAAAGGGAATGCCCTTCCGCACCAGTGGGCTCCAGGCTCTTCAGAAACAGGTAGCCGCAGGAAACTTGTTGTCAGCATGGCAGTTCCGCCGATGGGTTACCGGCAGATCCGCCTTTGGGACAGCGAAAACCCGGTTCCGAAAAACGTGGTGAAAGTAACCGAGAACACCCTCGAAAATGATTTCGTCAAACTCCATATATCTTACAACGGAACTGTCGGCCTCCTTGACAAAGCAACCGGCAAAGAGTTGTTTGCCGGAGGCGATTCCGGATGCAAGGCTGTAATTATTGATGATCCCAGCGATACCTGGAGCCACGACATCAAGACATTCAACAAGGAGATCGGCGCTTTTGGCAATGCCACCATCAAAATCCTGGAAGAGGGTCCGCTGCGCGGCAAAATCCGCTCCATCACTACCTACGGCAGTTCGACGCTCACCATCGACTGGACACTGTATGCAGATTCCAAAAATCCGGAAGCCTACGTCACCCTCGACTGGCACGAACACCTGAAGATGCTGAAATTCTCCTTCCCGGTCGAAGTAGAAACTCCGGTGGCAACTTACGAAACCTCCTACGGAACGATTATCCGCGCCACTAATGGCGATGAAGATCCGGGTCAGCGCTGGATAGATGTTACAGGTAAACGGGGATCGGCCAACTACGGATTAGCCGTTTTCAACGACGCCAAATATGGTTACAATGTAGCCGGAAACGACCTGCGGATTTCAGTGGCTCGTTCGGCAGTTTATGCCCATCACAATCCCAAAGTATTGGATATGAAAGCCGAACACCTGTGGCAGGATCAAGGCATTCAGACCTTCCGGATGATGCTGGTTCCCCACGTCGGAAGCTGGCAGCACAGCAACATGGTCAGGATTGCCGAGGAGTTTATGGCTCCGTTTGTTCTGATTTACCAGGGAATCCACAGGGGAACCATGCCTAAATCAGGCTCGTTCCTCTCCGTGGATGCGCAAAATATCATCATTTCGGCAGTAAAACAGTCAGAAATCGGTGAAGATCTGATTATCCGATGCGTTGAGACCAATGGGACTGCTGCGACCGCCAATCTCGACCTGAGTTTTGCCAAACGCAAATGGACAGGCAATTTCCGTCCTTATGAAATCAAAACGCTGCGGATGAATATAAAATCCGGCAATATCAAAGAGGTGAATTTGCTGGAGGAATAAATTAGAAATACACGTGTAATAGTAATTATATTTACATCTAATAATTTCCCATAACCGAATTTCAATATTCTGAAAACAAAGAATTGTATATTATATTGACAATCTGAAACTTAATCCCTACATCATGAAAAAAACCTACTTCATTATTTTAATGCTCTTTTTTACAGGAAATCTGCAGGCACAAATTTTCTGGTTGAATGACCTGGAATCAGCAAAATCGTTAGCCAAAGAATCGGAAACTATCCAAAGAGGCTGATTTTAATGAGGAGGTTGAAATGATTTCCGTTCTGAATGATGTTTACTCCGGTAAGACTGCAAAGGCCCTGAAAAAGATGGATAAAATTGGCGCAAAACTGAGCAACAATAAACTTGAAGAAATCAGGCATTATGTGCTGGCTAAGTGTTATTTCAGCAATCACGATCAGGATAATTACCTGAAAGAAAAACAACAGGTCAGCACCAAAGAATTGATCGCACAACTTGAATAATAAATATTTAACAACTATCGGAATTATATGTTTTCAATTTACAAATTTTTTTGAGCCATGAGAAAAATCCTGAAAATCAGTTTAATCAGCTTCTTGTTTCTGGCTCTGTGCATGCAAACTTTTGCACAGTCAGATTACAAAAAAGAAACCCCCGAACAAAAAAGCAAACGGATGGCCTGGTGGACAGATGCCCGTTTCGGAATGTTTATCCATTGGGGTTTGTATGCACTGCCAGCCCGTCATGAATGGGTGAAGAATTATGAGCGGATGACCAACGAGCAGTACCAGAAGTATTTCGAAGCGTACAATCCAGATCTTTACAACCCCAAAGAGTGGGCCCGGATGGCCAGGGAAGCCGGCATGAAGTATGTAGTGCTTACCGCTAAACACCACGAGGGGTTCTGTAATTTTGATTCCAAATTCACGGATTACAAATCGACCAATACCAAATTTGGCCGGGATGTCGTTCGCGAATATGTGGATGCTTTAAGGGGCGAAGGTCTTAAAGTCGGATTCTACTATTCACTGATCGACTGGCACCATCCGGATTATACCATCGACCGTGTGCATCCGCAGCGCCAGGAATCAGATTCCGCTTATGCACGCCTGAACAAAGGACGTGACATGGCTAAATACCGTGAATACCTCAAGAACCAGGTACGCGAATTGCTGACCAACTATGGTCAGATCGATGTAATTTGGTTCGACTTCTCTTTCCCCGGCAAAAACGGCAAAGGGCACGACGATTGGGATTCGGAAGGTTTGCTGAAAATGGTACGGCAGCTTCAGCCCAATATCATCGTTGATGACCGCCTCGACCTGAAAGACAAGGATTACGGATGGGATTTCGAATCACCGGAGCAGTACAAAGTTGAGAAATGGCCTGAACGCAACGGACAGAAAGTGTACTGGGAAACCTGCCAGACCTTCTCGGGTTCCTGGGGTTACTTCCGCGATGAAACCAGCTGGAAGAGTCCTGCACAATTGCTTGAACTGCTGATCGAATCAGTCAGTAAGGGGGGAAATCTTTTGCTGAATGTCGGCCCGACTGCACGGGGCACGTTTGATTACAGGGCACAGGATCGCCTGAAGGCTATGGGCGAATGGATGAAGTACAACAACCGTTCCATCTATGGTTGTACAGAAGCACCTGCGGAGTTTGAAGTTCCTTATAATACGCTGCTTACCTTCAATCAAAAAACGAACAGGTTGTACATCCATCTGCTTGCATATCCGATGGGCAACCTGAAGTTGAAAAACATGGCAGATAAAATCAGGTACGTCCAGTTTCTGCATGATGCTTCCGAGATCAAATACCGCACAGGCAATGGTGAAGAGAGCAAAAATGTGAATCTACAGCTTCCGGTACTGAAACCTCCGATGGAGATACCTGTGATAGAGGTTATTTTGAAGTAGGCAGTTTCATGAGAAGTTGGAAGTGAACTAAAGTGAGCTAAAGTGACTAAAGTTATGGAATCCGAACAGATTTCGATCGAACCATAACTTTAGTCACTTTAGCTCACTTTAGTTCACTTTAGTCACTTATTTGAAACTCTTCAGAATAAGGAACAGCGCTGCAGCGGAAACAGCACCCAATGTCGGCCCCAAAATGGGTACCCAGGCATATTTCCAGTCACTGTCGCGCTTGTTGGGAATAGGAAGGAAATAGTGCATGATACGTGGTCCCAGGTCGCGGGCAGGATTGATGGCATATCCTGTAGGACCTCCCAATGAAAGACCTATACCAAGTACCACCAATGCCACTGGCAGCGCATTTAAAGCTCCCAAACCCACTTCCGGCGTAACCATGTAGAGTACCGCCATGACCAGGGTGTGGGTACCGATTATCTCTGTCAGAACATTGTACCAATAACTACGGATACTCGGTGCAGTGCAGAAAACACCCAATTTTGCGTCTCCGTCAGTGGTTGCATCAAAATGTTTTTTGTAAGCCATCCAAACCAGTCCCGCTCCGAACATCGCCCCTAGCAATTGGGCAGTAAAATAAGCAGGTATCAGTGCTGCCGGGAATTGGTCAGACAAAACCAGTGCTAGAGTAACCGCCGGATTCAGGTGAGCGCCGCTGATAGGAGCTGCAAAAAGCACTCCAGCGAAAACCCCTATTGCCCATCCAAAAGCGATCACAATCCAACCACTTTTATGACCGTTTGTTTTTTCCAACGACACATTGGCACACACGCCACCGCCCAGCAAAAGAATGATGGCGGTCCCAAAGAATTCTCCGAAAAATGGGTTCATTTTGCTTTTAATTTAGAAATTTGTCTATTCCTCCTCCTCCGCCCAAGCCTTAGCCGCTTTTACTGCACGGTGCCACCCTTTGATCAGACTAATAGTTTCACTGGCAGGAATACCAGGTGAAAATGTGCGGTCCAACTTCCATTGCTGTCTGATCTCATCAATATTATTCCAGTAACCAACGGCCAAACCTGCCAGATAAGCCGCTCCCAATGCCGTGGTTTCCGTAATCTGCGGCCTGACCACATTGGTTTGCAACAGATCTGCCTGAAACTGCAGCAGGGAGTTGTTCACGGTTGCACCGCCGTCTACCCTCAATTCCCGGATAGTAACTCCTGAATCCTTTTGCATTGCCAACAATACCTCCAACGTCTGATAGGCGATGCTGTCAACGGCAGCCCGGGCAATGTGCGCCGAGGTGGAACCGCGTGTAATCCCTGTCAGGGTACCCCTGGCGTGCTGGTCCCAGTGGGGAGCTCCCAATCCGGCAAATGCTGGTACAAAATAAACCCCTTCGCTGTTCTTAACTTTGGCAGCAAGTCGTTCCACGTCATTTGAAGTTCTAATTATTCCCAAACTGTCGCGAAGCCATTGCACAACAGCTCCACCAATGAAAATACTGCCCTCCAGTGCATAAGTTGTTTTATCTCCTATTTTCCAGGCAACAGTTGTGAGCAGTTTGCTTTTAGATTCAATTGGTTGGTCACCTATGTTCATCACCATAAAACAGCCGGTTCCGTATGTGTTTTTTACCATTCCCGGCTCAATGCACATCTGACCGAAAAGAGCCGACTGCTGGTCTCCTGCTATGCCTGAAATCGGAATAGCGGCAGAAAACTGATCAACAGTCTTTCCGTAAATTTCGCTGGATGACTTCACCTGAGGAAGCATATTGGCAGGAATATTGAAAAGCTCAAGTAACGCTTCGTCCCATTGGAGTGTGTGAATATTGAAAAGCATCGTCCTGGATGCATTTGAAACATCCGTGACATGCAACTTACCATGGGTCAGGTTCCAGATCAGCCAACTGTCGATGGTGCCAAAAGCAAGCTTTCCCTTATTCGCCTTACTCCTTGCCCCCTCCACGTTATCAAGTATCCACCGGATTTTGGTTGCAGAGAAATAAGCATCCGGAATCAGTCCGGTTTTTTCCAGAATCATCTGGCCAAATCCCTCTCTCTTAATCTGGTCACAATACCCGGCAGTACGGCGATCCTGCCAGACGATTGCGTTGTAGATTGGTCGTCCAGTTTTTCTGTCCCAAACCACAGTCGTCTCACGCTGATTGGTGATACCAATTGCAGCAATGTTATGTCCGGTTAACCCGGCCTTCGTCATGGCTTCAACTCCGACTCCTGCCTGCGTGGACCATATTTCATCAGGATCGTGCTCAACCCAGCCAGGTTCAGGATAGATTTGTGTAAATTCTTTTTGTGCGGTTGAAACAGGTAATCCGTCGTGATCAAAGACAATGGCACGTGAACTGGTTGTGCCCTGATCGAATGCCAGGATGTATTTCTTCATAAATAGAGTTTTGAAATTAACTGAAACGGATAAAACAAAAAACCGGATCCGATTTCAGCAATTAATTTCTGTTAGAATGGGCTGCAAATTACGAAATTTTCGGAAAAATTATTATGATGGGAAGCATAAATCCAAACCAACCCTTTAACCACAATAGGCACATAGGACACAATAGAAAAAGCTATGTGTCCTATGTGCCTATTGTGGTAAATTATCTTGCTGTTTCGAGGTATTTTAATACAAAGCGGATCTCGGAATAACTGTATGCGTCACCCAGTTTTGCTTTCAGGTCACCAATCTGCCTGAAATTGTGGAGTTCAATGCACTCCTCAATCGCTTTTACTTTGCGCCGGTCGACCAGCCGGTCGATGGCGATGCCGCCGCTCCCCACAAAGTTCAGTATATGGGTCTCGATGGTACCATGGGCCATCTGCCGGCTGCGGGCAATATCCGGGATCGATAATCCATTCTTGAAGAGTTCATAACTCAGTTGCCTGGAATCCATTCCTGCCCTTTCCGCCTCTTTTTCTGCTTCAGCCGGTATTTCCATACCATTCTGATCACGGTAGGCCAAAATCATTTCCAGAATCTCCCGGCCAAATTGCTTCATTCTTACACCACCCATTCCCTTTACCTCTTTCAGTTCTTTGCCGCTTACCGGCAGTTTCTGAACTATTTCGAGCATTGTTTTCTGAGCCAGTATGCGTGCAATCTCTACCTGCAGCAATTCTGCCTTTTCTGAACGCCAATGTTTGAGTTTTGTGTAAAAATCGGGATTCGCAGAGAAAGTTGCCGGAGCATCTGCTTTTTTCCTGCTGCGTGCCGTCTCCTCGGCTTCAATGGCTGCTTTCGACCGGATCTCAAGGTATGATTTGGTATTGAAACCTGATTTACAAAGATCCAGGCAGACTTTTTTGATTCTTATCTCCTTTCTCAGTTTGTCGGTTGCTTCGCCCAGTGTTTTGCGAACTGCTTTGTTATCGGTTTCGAGCGTTGCCTCTGAGAGTGGTTGATCCAGCAACTGTTCCACCTTGCTGAAGAAAAATTCGGATGCCTTACGGACACGCTCCTGCAGCTGCGGATGCTCCTCCGGATTTGGTCCTGATGCCAGCAAATTCCTAACCTGGTTTCCAAATCTAGCGGCTACTTCTATCATCTCACTTTCAACCGGAGCAACCATTTTGGTCAGGACAAAATTGAGCGTTCCCAACAGCTGGGTAGCGTGTTCGCCCCATAAACGCTGCAAATACTGTATCTGCCGAAGAATCGGTTTGAAATCAAAAAGCTCTCCCAGCAGCTGCTGCAGGTACTCTTTGCGGGATTGCTCCAATTCGGCCGGTCCGGGTTGGTTTTGCTCCACCTCTTCACTGAATTGTACTACCGTGGAGTCGTTCTTTACACTGTGAAGCGCAATCGGTGTACTAAGCACCAACCCCTCAAATGTCTTGCATCGGCTAAGTGCAACGTAAACCTGACCATGGGCGAAGGATGCACGGGCATCAATGATCGCTTTTTCAAAAGTGAGTCCCTGGCTTTTATGGATCGTAATGGCCCAGGCAAGTTTGAGCGGGAACTGGCTGAAGGTTCCAATCACCTCCTCCTCGATCTCCTGAGAAATATCGTTGAGTTTATATTTCGAATTTTGCCATACTACCCGATCAACGAAAATAACTGTATCATCACCCGGACACTGCACTTCGATCTGATCCTCTGCCAGATCGGTGACCTTGCCAATTTTGCCGTTGAAAAACCGCTTTGCGGGTGTAAGATCATTTTTTACAAACATCACCTGTGCACCGACTTTCAATCCAAGATCAAGATCTGTGGGATAGGAATACTCGGGAAATTCACCGTTCACTTCAGCCGTATAAGTGGAGACCGGCGTTTTAAGCAAAGCCAGTTTTGAACTATTGATCTGTTGGGACTGGTAATTATGGGTAGTAAGCGTGATGTATCCCTCCTTTTCGTCAGGATTAAAGCCTGGCTGGTAACGTTGGTTGAGTTCCTGCAAGACATTTGTATCCAGACGGTTATCCCGGACTTTGTTAAGCAGGTCGATAAAACGCTGGTCGCTCTGACGGAAAATGTGCTTCAGTTCGATGCCGGTGAACTTCGACTGTTTCAGTGCCCTGCTGCTAAAGAAAAAGGAGGTATCGTAGTATTTTTTCAGAATCTCCAATTCATCATCCTTCACGATAGGGGCCAGTTGCTGCAAATCGCCGATCATAAGAAGCTGCACTCCTCCGAAAGGTTTGTAACGGGTACGGTACCGTCGCAGTACTTCGTCAATGGCATCCAGCACATCGGCCCTTACCATGCTGATTTCATCTATTACCAGCAGATCGAGGCTCCTGATAATATTGATCTTTTCGCGGCTAAACCGCTTTACGTTGGCAGCAGAGGTGCTTGCGAACGGGGTCACTGCCGGTTGGGTCCGGTCAGCATCCTGCGGAATCTGGGGTCCGAATGACAACTGAAAAAAGGAGTGAATAGTTACACCTCCGGCGTTGATAGCAGCTACACCGGTAGGAGCCACGACCACCATCCGTTTGGGGGATAACAGCTTAAGATTTTTGAGAAAAGTAGTTTTGCCGGTCCCCGCTTTCCCCGTCAGGAAAAGGTTCTGTCCGGTATACTGCACAAAATCAAAAGCCAGATCCAGCTGCGGATTGCTGAGGTAGTTGAGGGTGTCTGAATTGTTCATGGAAGTCCTTTATACAAAGATACGGCATTTAGGGGAGAAGAAAGAAGGAAAGGGGAATTTTGGATTTTCGAATTTCGATTTTCGATTTTGGAAGCGGTACCTGAGCGGGGTGGTTCCCAAGCGGCGTCAAAGGATTAGGGAGGGGTGACACAAACGTAATACGCAATCATTTTATTAAACAGACTACCAAACCAATAAAAGAGGCTATCTTGGGCACTTATGAAAACTTTTAAGCACTTTCCATAAACTGAATGTGGATAAAAATTTATGATTATCAGTTATTTACCAATTAATTGGCATATTAGTACATTGAATCGTAACGTCACGTTACCTTTACCGTATAAACATAATATTCAAATCAGTATCCATTCCTAACATTAGATTTTCTTCTATGAAGCAAACGATACTCGGTTCGGGAGGGGCAATCGGGATACCCCTCGCAAAGGAATTAAAGAAATACACCAATGAAATAAGGCTGGTAGGCCGAAATCCTAAAAAGGTGAACGATACGGATGAACTTTATCCGCTCGATCTGAATGACCTGCGGAAACTTCCGGATGCCATCGAAGGAAGCGGCATTGTTTACGTCACCATCGGTTTTGAATACAACCTGAAGATATGGCAGGACAGGTGGCCACGGTTCATGAAGGCAGTCATCGAAGCATGCCGCACCCACGGTGCAAAACTGGTATTTTTCGACAATGTCTATATGTACGCAAGTACAGCGATCCCCTTTATGACGGAAGAATCAGCTATTTTGCCACCAAGTAAAAAGGGGATGGTCAGGAATGAGATCGTCCAAATGATTACCTCTGCAGTGGAACAAAAAAAGCTGACCGCGCTGATTGCCCGGGCCGCCGATTTTTACGGACCTGACAACAAAAACAGCATGCTTGGTCAAATGATTGCAAGTAATCTCCTGGCAGGCAAAAAGGCACAAACGTTCGGAAATCCGGATAAGATACATACCTATACTTATACGCCTGACGCAGCAAAAGCAACAGCTTTGCTTGGAAATACAGAAGATGCCTATGACCAGGTCTGGCATCTGCCGACTACCAAAGAACTTGTCACAGGGTACCAATGGATCGGTTTTTTTGCCCGTGAGCTTAATATTGAACCCCGGATACAGCATATCCCCAACTGGATGCTAAAACTGCTCGGGCTGTTTATACCTGTCATGAGGGAGTTTCCCGAAATGATGTACCAGTATGAGCAGGATTATATTTTCGACAGTACAAAATTTGAAAAACGGTTCGGTTTGATGACGACCTTCCCCGAAGAAGGGGTTAAAGCAATGTTGGATAGCATGAAAATGGATCAATGAGACAATTCGGAAATGAGTCGATGTGTTGATGTGCTGATGTGCCGATGTGATGATTTGCCGATGTGAGGATTATATTGTATATATTTGAATAAGAAACGGATTTATACTTTGTGTCGATTTTCTGAACTTCTAAAACTCCTGACTCATGAGAACAAAAATCAACAGATACAGGATCGCCTTAACCCTAATTTTTATCCTATCAGGTACTATTTGTTTTTCCCAGAATGAACCGGTATCAAAGACCTACCAACTTGAAACTAAAGATGGCAATACTTACTTTGGACAAGTCCTGACAAGTGATTCGTTGAAGGTGGTCTTCAAGTCTGATAAACTGGGAGAGCTAACTATCCGACAGGCTGACATCAAAAAATTGACTGCGCTTGAAGCCAAACAGGTGAAAGGCGATAAAATTTGGTTGGAAAATCCGCAATCTACCCGCTACTTCTTTTCGCCCAATGGTTATGGTCTGAAAAAAGGAGAAGGTTATTACCAAAATATCTGGGTCTTGATGAACTCCTTTGCTGTGGGAGTCAACGATTACATTTCGGTTGGCGGTGGAATTATACCGCTATTTCTTTTTGAAGGATCTCCTACACCGGTCTATGTTACTGCCAAGGTTTCAGTCCCTGTCGTTAAAGATAAGTTTAACCTTGGAGCAGGTGTGCTGGCTGGCACTGTTTTGGGGGAGTCAGATACCAGCTTTGGTATATTTTATGGCATAGCAACGCTCGGATCCAGAGATGCCAACATAAGTCTGGGGGCAGGTTATGGCTTTGCAGGTGGTTCTTTGACCAAAGCTCCCATAATCAATATCAACGGAATGCTCAGGATCAGTCCCCGCGGTTATCTGGTTACCGAAAACTATATTTTCAGCGGTGAGAGTTCGACCATGGTACTTCTCTCTTTCGGAGGCCGCACCATCATCAAAAATGCAGGACTCGACTATGGTCTGGTAATTCCGATTACGGAAGGGTCCGGATTTTTTGCAGTCCCCTGGCTGGGAATCACGATACCTTTTGGCAAGAGGAAGTGAGCTAAAGTGAGCTAAAGTGAGCTAAAGTGACTAAAGTTGGGGACTCCCAACTTTTTTTCATTATACAGGGGGAATCTTACTCAATGATTTACGCCACTCACGATTGGAGCTTAAGTACTTTAGTTCACTTTGGATCACTTCCTTTATTAAGACCAATTCCGTTTTACACTTAATTCCAAACATGACATTTGTCTTGTATCGATATATTTATATATTTGGTATGTTATCCAACAAAACAACTAAACAAGAATTAAGTGTATGCCTTTACATCTGAAACGGTTACTATTAACCGGAGTAGTAATAGTATCTCTGTTTTTGCTCCTGAAACACGCATTAACACCTGAATCCTTTGGCCAGTATGGTCATTACAGAGGAAATTCGATGGGTGAAATTGCGGCTCTTCCCATCCATTATGTAGGCAACAAGAGTTGCGAGAGCTGCCATGACACCATTTTCACAATGAAAAGCGAGGGTTACCACAGCGATCTTTCTTGCGAAGGTTGCCATGGCGCTGCTTACAAGCACATCAAGGATCCCAAAACGGAAAAACTGATCAAGCCCGACTCAAGGGAGTTCTGCGGCAAGTGCCATTCCATCAATCCGGCACGTCCTGAAAAGGCTATCACACAGCAGAACATCAAAGATCATCACCCCGAAGACAAATGTACCAAATGTCATAATCCCCATCAGCCATGACAGAGAAAAAAACAAGTTTATCCCGCCGCAATTTCTTTAAGAATGCCGGGGTTGCATCCGGGGCGCTGGTGGTTGCCTCCATTCTTCCCTCCTTCAACGCAGTATTATACGCAGCTGTAAAACGGAATACAAAAGGTCCCTGGTACGGCATCGCAATAGATATTGAAAAGTGTATCGGGTGCGGCAACTGTGCCAAAACCTGCAAGTCGGAGAACGATGTGCCTCCAGAACCATTCTTTTTCAGAAGTTGGGTCGAACAATACACCATCCGGAAAGATGGTACGCTCAAAGTTGAGTCACCCAATGGCGGCATTGACGGTTTTACCCAATCAGTACCGGCAGATGAAATCGAAAAAACATTTTTTGTTCCGAAAATGTGCAACCACTGTGCCAAATCCCCGTGTGTGCAGGTTTGTCCGGTCGGTGCAACCTATGAAACCGAAGAAGGCATCGTTCTGGTAGACGAGAAGTATTGCATCGGTTGCAAATATTGTGTTCAGGCCTGTCCCTACGGTTGCCGGTATTTTCATCCTGAAAAACATGTGGTCGACAAATGCACCCTCTGCTTTCACAGGATAAAGAAAGGTTTAAACCCTGCCTGTATGGACAACTGTCCAACAAAAGCCCGCATTTCGGGCGATCTGAATGATCCTGAAAGTGCCATTTCAAAATTTATCAGGACAAAGAATGTGTATGTGCTTAAACCACATTTGAATACGGGAAGCAAATTGTATTATAACGCATTAAATCAGGAGGTAAGATAATATGAATCCGGAATTTGAACATTTATATCAGGCGCTTTCGAAGGTAGACGGATTTATCTACCCCAATGAAATAGAACTTAGCTGGTCCATCTTGATTGTTTTGTATCCTTACATTACTGGACTCGTCGCAGGTGCATTTATCCTCGCTTCGCTGGAGCGGGTATTTAACGTCAAAACACTAAAACCGACTTATGTTATAGCGCTGTTGACTTCATTCGCCTTTTTACTGGTGGCCACAATGCCTTTGATCTTTCACCTCGGACAGCCTCTTCGTGCCTGGGAGATCATGATGACGCCCCATTTAACCTCTGCAATGGCCATCTTCGGGTTCGTCTATCTCTGGTATCTGATGATTGTATTATTGCTGGAGATATGGTTCGATTACCGCTACGACCTTGTACTTTGGGCAAGGGAATCAACCGGAATAAAGAAATGGTTATACAAAGCCCTTGCTTTGGGCAGTGACGATATCTCTCCAAAATCGGTTAAACTGGACCAAAAACTTGGGTATATTGTAACCGTTATTGGTATTCCTTCGGCTTTTCTGCTTCACGGCTACGTGGGATTTATCTTCGGATCAATCAAAGCCAATCCATGGTGGTCGACAGTTATGATGCCGATTATTTTCCTTTTTTCAGCCATGGTGTCGGGTATTGCCCTTGTGATGGTTCTATTTATTGTTATCAATAAAATCCGGAAGCAAAAAATTGACATGCTGTGTCTCGACACGATTGCCAAATATCTGTTTTACATTATTATCATCGATTTTACGATGGAATCGCTCGACCAGATACACAGATTCTATGAAGCTGAAGAGTCTTTCGAAATTATTCAACTGCTGATTTCCGGTCACCTTAACTTTACGCTGCTCATTATGCAGGTTGGTATCGGAATGTTATTGCCACTGGCGACGCTCGGAATCCTTCAATTTTACAAGCCTGCAGAAAAATTTCGTCAGACGCTCTATTTTATTATTGGCGTATTGGTATTGGTAGGTATTTTCTTTATGCGTTGGAATGTGGTGATTGGCGGACAACTTTTCTCCAAAAGTTTCCTTGGCTTCACTAGCTTCAAGCTATCACTGATAGGGTCCGAGGGATTTCTCATGGCCAGTATCTGGCTGATCGTGCCGTTTTTCATCCTGGCATTCCTGCTTTGGCTCTTCCCGCCATGGAGGAAGACGGATTTGGAACATTGAGGAAAGTGCCTAGAGTGCCTTAAATACTTAGAGTGCCTAAAGTACTTACGCTTTGTACTTCATATGTTGGGAATGCATAACTCCATGCACTTTAGGCACTCTAAGTATTTAAGGCACTTTTGAAGTAATAACTAACAATCTAAATTTTCTTAGTTATGGCCGAACAAAAAATCACCCAGAAGGAATTATTGGACCGCATCAACGCTTTCGATGAGCGGATCGGCAAGATCGAGGCTATGCTTGGTGCAGGCGTCAAAGCAGGTAGTCAGGCCAAATCTTCAATTCATCCAACTTCATCCGATCAGGAAGAAGAATTTGTCAATCCGCTCTCCGAATCCAAGGTTTTTGAACATGGACTGGCATGGATTGGCAGTGCCGTATTACTGCTCGGGATGATGTTCACCATGATGTTTGTCCACAATGCCTTCGGAGGAGTCGCTTCTTTTGTGCTTGGCATGGCATCGGTTGTACTTACATTTATCCTGTCCGGATTTCTGAAAAAGAGCTTGAGTTACATGGCTTACATGTTTACCATCAGCGCTCACCTGCTGCTATATTATTCCATCCTGAAGCTTCATTTTTTCACGGATAATCCGGTTATTAACAACATGTGGATGGTTCTTGTTTTATTGCTGGTTTCTATCGGATTCCTGTTTTACAAAGCCGATGCGGCTAAATCCCAACTGATGGGATTCATCGCCTATGCATTGCTTATCATGACTGCCCTATTTGCAGACCAAACGCAAGTTACTTTGCTTCTGTTTGTGGCAGCAACAGGAACAGTGGTTTTCCTTTTGTACAAAAATAGCTGGGATACCCTGCTGATTCTGTCAATCTTCATGGTATACATTGGACATGTCCTTTGGCTGATCGGTAATCCGGTGATGGGGCATCCGGTGGGTGCAGTTGCCACCCCCCAGAACAATCTGATTTTCCTTTTCCTTTACGGGATTTTCTATTCAGTTGTGCCGTTTCTTAAACAAAGAGGGAATATCGGACCTGAAGTCTGCAATGCCACGATCATATTGAACAGCATCGCATTTTCCGTGCTTCTGATGCTGGTGGTACTCACCTTCTACACCAAAAGCTACATTTGGATATTCCTGGGGATTTCTATTCTCTGCCTGACCTATGCAATTGTATTGAACTACAAGATTGACAGCAGGTTTGACTCGTTTTTTTACGTCAATTTCGGATTTATGGCATTAAGCATTGCAGTATACGGCTATTCAGACCTTCAGGGATCCTTTATCTTTCTGGCATGGCAGAGTATAGTCGTTTTAGCCATTGCCATCTGGTTCAGATCCAACCTCATTGTATTGATGAATACAGTGTTGTTCACTGCGATTCTCATGGCTTATCTTATCGCTTCCAAATCGTTAGATTCCTATAACATTTCATTTACATTGATCGCGATTGCATCGGCTCGTATCCTTAACTGGCAGCAGAAAAGGCTGGAGCTTAAAACAGATGCTATCCGTAATTTTTACCTGGTCATCCTGTTTTTCATCATGCTTTATACGCTGTACAATGCGGTTGCCAAAGATTATGTCACCATTTCATGGGGACTTGCCGCCATTGCTTACATGATTATGAGCGTGATTCTCAAGAATATAAAATACAGATGGCTGTCCTTTTCGACATTAATTGCAGCCGTTTTGAATCTGTTTATTTTCGATATCTCGAAGATGGGCGTAGTTTACCGGATCGTGGCTTTCATCTGTGTCGGTTTGATTATTCTTGGAGTCTCATTCTATTATACCAAAAAACTGAAGAGTAATAAAACTGAGGATGATAAAATAGCATAACCCTAAAACAATTTTAGCGTTATCCGTAAATATCCACATCATGGGCCATTATCGGTAATTTGTCCATCTCCCAGTTGTTTCTGGTAATTTCATTTTTAAGGCATTTGGTGCGGTAAACGGTGTTCTGCAGCAGGGGATTGCTGTGATTAGCAAGCCAGGCGTGGCGGGCGTCTACATACTGAGTGATCCACGTCTGTTCGTCACCTCCTTTTTTTGGCGGACGCTCAGGAAACCTTTTCCTGAGAAACGGCAGGATGCTGCCGCTTTGAATGAAAGAATCGTAGATTACCAAAGCCGATAAAGGTTGGATAAATCCATTTTCGTCCAACCATTCTAACGCCGGCTGCATGTAACGAATATCAAAAAATTGATCCTGAACCTGCTGCATCACCGGATCCTTACCGGCATCCCTGAGCAACTTCTTAAAAACTGCATCATCCACAAGTGGTGTTACGCCTATCTTTGGCAGGTAAGGTCCTATTGCTTCACTGTACGAGCCGTTGCTGTTCACGTACATATCAAGAAGCTCCTCCAGGTTGCCGTATTCGGTTGTTTGCGACCGCCCGTAAGATATCTGCCGTACCCGGTGCGGACCATCATCCATGACACTTATAGCCCCATACTTTCCGGCAGCACTGCCCGATTCGAATGCATTGATAACTTGTTCGCAAATGTGTTTTTGTTGTTCTGTCAGATTCATAATTCTTTAATTTTATTGGTTAGTACAGCATTACACTACTTTCCCCTCTTTGATGTATTCCCGCATAATGGCAGTCTCCAAAAGTTTAAGACTCAGATGATGTGTCTTGCCGGCCAATACCTCAACGGCACAATAATGCGCAACATTGATGATGCCGGCGCCGGTCAGTTCGTATTGGGTTGCAATATGAGACCAATTGATTTCTATTGCTATTTCAATCTGCACTGGAAAAGCTTTCCTCCAAATTTCTTCCCGTTCGCCGGCACCCGGCATCGGAAAATGAATGACCGTCTGAAAACGGCGCGTAAATGCATCATCAATATTGCCCCGCTGATTGGTGGCCAGAATAACTAGTCCGTTGTAAGATTCAATCCGTTGCAGCAGGTATGCTACTTCCTGGTTGGCGTATTTATCGTGGGCATCACGGATATCTGTACGTTTGCCAAAAAGGGCATCGGCTTCATCGAAAAAAAGGATCCAGTTCTTATCTGCCGCTTTATCAAAAAGGCGCGACAGGTTTTTCTCCGTTTCTCCGATATACTTAGAAACGACGCGTGACAGATCTATTCTGAAAACATCTTTACCTGTATATTTTCCCAGCAATGTTGCTGTTAAAGTCTTCCCGGTACCGGGAGGACCGTAAAACAAGGCGCGGTACCCCGGCTTGATCCTTTTTTTCATGCCCCAGTCGTGGAGAAGTGTCTGGTTGTAGGCAATCCAGTGTTCTATTTCCTTAATCTGGTGAAGTGTTTTGGGATGAAGCACAAGGTCGTCCCAATCCATTTCGGTTTCAATATATTCTGCAGGGAAATCAATGCTGAACCGGGGTTTGGAAACAACTCCCGTTGTAAGCGTTTCAACGACTTCCGGATCAATAATCAGACGTCCGCTCATTGTTGGTTCTCCTTCACGGACAGGCTCCAACCAGAGAATATGCTTTTGGACAAACCAATGGTCACAGCTGAGGATGCGCTGCACTTCAAACCTTTTTTTCAGGTCGTCGCCCGCAATAATAAACAGGGCAGTTTCCCCGGTAGGCAAAATACCCCGGTGATTAGTGGCTTTCACCCCTCCGAATTCCGGGAAATTGCCGCCTTCTGGTAGATATTCAGCAATAATGTGGCTGAAAAATTCAGGACGCAGGTGGGGAGTTATGGCAAGCATTAGTATGGCAAGCTCCTCTGCATCAGGATTATGTTGCTGAAGAAAGTTGGACAGCCAAGTGTTGGTTTTATAAAAAATAAACGGGGGCATTTGAAAGTTCTCCGTTTTGCCGAAATAATCTTTGAGGCATCCTGTAATAATAAGGGCAAACCAGTCGAATGCAGATTGTAGTTCATCAGTGTTTAAGTCCATTCATTTTAATTTTAAAGACCAAATCGGGCAGCATCCTTCTTTATCATATATTCAGATTCGATTGAAGTCATAAAACTTTTCTTTTCTACTCCGGATTCATCCTTCAGTACTACCCGATTATGGAAAGTGGAATTGACAACATTTTGTTGAATATCAGTGTTCATTAATCTTACATCCCTAACTTCCACATTAACTTCATACAGAGCATACTGTTTCTTTTTTTTCTTTCCCTCCTTCGGCAGAATCCAGTTTTTGATCTCACGCTCTGTTGATGTTAAATGCCGGCTGTTTGCATTGGCAGTGATTGGAAACAGGTTTTTGTTCTCTCCCTTTCCCCCAAGATTCTCGTTAAGAAGGTGACCCCGTACATATTTGAAACTGCTTCGTTTTTTTGGATCAACCACCAGTTTTTCCATAAGCGCATTCTGTCCCGATCCTGGTGGACTACCCGGGTGTTTCTTGATGAAATCTGTGCTTAGCCAGTCAATTCGCATAGAGGCACCAACAATTGTGGGATCACCGGGTAGCGTGCGTTCTGTTTGCTGATAAACAGCCTCCTTATCCGGTCCCGATGATTCTTCTTCGAATAGCTCAAAAAGTTCTTTCATTGACGAGATTATCAGTGGGTCATCCGGATTGACTTTCAACATATTGAGCGTCTTCGTGATTTTATCTGAAGCTTTCTTTTGTTCTTCGGTAGCATCTGCGGCTTTCGATTGCTGAGCAAGTTCAGCAAGTTTATAGGCTATTGGTTTAGGATTTTTACTGGCAATCATCGGAACCGCATCTTTGTCGTTTCCTGAATAGGAGATTTCATGACTCTCACCACCCTTTGTCGTAAATGCTTTTTTAGATTTCCACCACGCTGTAAGAGCCGCTTTAGCTTTTCCAAGCATCTTCCCTATCCAATCCACAATCTTATCCAGCCCCTTATCAATAGGTTGCCGTATCTTCTTGATAATTCCGACTAATTTCTCCGGAATATTGCCCAACCCGGCAAATTTGGCCAAAAATGCAATGATAACTACCAGTGTATTTGCCATGGTTTGCTCAACCTTTTTGGCCGCATTTTCTACCTGACCAGCTGCAATGGCAGAAATAGAATCAATGAATGATGCAACCACTGCAGCAATCTGGTTGATTTTCTGGATAAAGAAGGTAATCGTATTGTATATCGCTATAATAGCCTGAATAACTGCACCTGCAGGATTCAGCATGCTCACCAGTTTCATCACAGCTGCTTTAACAACCTCTACGGAGATCATTTCGGTAACCTTGGCGATCATCTGGTCTTTCAGCTCACTGAGTTCCGTCTTGATTTGTTCCCAGGCGGCTGCCGGACCATCCTTAACAAGGGTAACCAAAATACCGGCAGTTTTTTCCAGGCCAACCAAAACAGGTTCAGGGATGATTTTCACCAGTTTACTCCGGATGTTTTGCCAGGTAAGTCCAAGTACCGACAGCACCAATTTGATGATTTCCATTAGTGAGAACGACTGCGGAATATAGACGCCTGCTTCGCCCAAAGGTCCGGTGATCCACTTAATCAATGCTGTTTTCAGATGGGTGAGGATGTTGGAAGCAAACTTCTCGAAACCCAATTTTCCGGCACGTACCAGGTTGTTAACAAAACCGATCGGATTTTTGATAATTGTTACAAAAGCGGCCTGGGCTTTTTTGATGTAAGGCATTACCCCCGGTGCAACCACAGAGAAAATAATTTCCAGGAGGCTCAATACCTGATTCAATCCCCAACTGATAAAATCAGTCGCTATATTGACAAATGCCCCGATAATTTTACCAAGCGCTCCGGCTATGGTGATAATATCCTGGAATGTGAGTGATGTGATGGTATCAATAATCCTGCGGGGAATAGTCCGGACAAAGCCCATTAACCCACTCAGCGCACCCTGGAACCATGCCCAGGCACGCGCTATGGCATTGCCTTTTTTAATATTTTCCCAAACTTCTTCCTGTCCGATCAGTTTCATAAACCCGCCAATAAGTGTTTCGGCATTACGGGGAACCGGCTCGCCGGTAATCGGATCTTCTCCAAGGAGTGCCTTCAGAAGGTCATAACCCCTGGTCCCCTGTGCAAGTGCTGCCAACGGTTTCAGAATAGCATCCTTAACAAGTTTGAGAATACCACTTGCTACTCTTCCGGCAAATGAAATCAACCGCCCGATCGGATCGGTAAAGATGCGTTTAGCACGGTCCCACACGCCGCTGAGGTCGAAGATATCCGTCCAGCTGAGTGAATCAATAAATCGTTTAAGACTTGAGACAATATCTCCGCCAATATCTCCCAGGGTAGCAAGCTGCTGCTCAACCCATGTACCGGCCTTGGTGAAAACACCATGATTGTCGAGTGCCTGCGTAATGAAATGGCCTCCGGGTATTAATTCGATTAACGCGCGTAAAATGTTAGCAGCACTTCGATCAGTTGAGCGCATATTAATCGGATTGAAGCCCATTAATATGGTGAGCATCCGGAATCCGGGAATATAATAAGCTTTATCTGCGAAATAATCCAGTGCATCCTGAATACCTAAGCGCTGAATAGGCGGAGGAGCGACTGTTGTTGTAATCTGCGGACTTCGTTGCACGGCATGTCCCTGTTGAATGGTATGGGTAAGCTCGTGTGCAAGTAGCTGCTTACCTTCACTGGTTCCAGGCTGGTATTGGTCACGTGAGAAAAAGACATGGTTTTGATAAGTAAATGCCCTAGCACTCAATTGATTGCTAAGTCCTGCAGATTCGGGATCATTGTGAATGCGAACATTGCCGAAATCGGCATTGAAGCGGGGTTCCATGAAGCTTCGCGCTTCGGAGGAGAGCGGCTGGCCACCGGCGGTTTTATTTCGGATACCTGATTGCGTAGCTGTTGTAACTGAAGAAGCGCCATCACCACCGGATCGCTGTAATTTCTCTTCATCTTTTTTCTGTACCTTCTCTTCCGGTAAGGATGAATTCTGCACCTTCTCTTCCGGTAAAGCAGACTTTTGTATCTTATCTTCCTCCTTTTTTTGCAATTTATCATCAGCCTGGCGCTGAATTTTTTCCTCTTTTGACGGCACTGCCGCATCCGGCATCCGCATTACTTTGTCAGCAGTTTTATCGGCTTCCTGCTCGAATTTATCACCGGGTTTGTTTACTGTTAGCTTGGTTTGAACGGTTGGTGTGCCGGAATGCCTTACTGGAGCAAAAAAATCACCTCCGCCGGCCTTTGTAAAGAAAGGTTGAAACGACCGGTGATGTTCAGCGGTCGAAGTAGTGTGAGATGATTTTTCGGCACTTGTCTTCATTTAGTTAATGTTGATTGAAATTCAAAATTCCCATTCTACCCACAGCATTTTCTTCATCCAAGGAAGCTTGATCATTGAAATACCCCAGGGCAAATAATCCAGCAGAACATCAAAAGTCCGCGATTCGACCTGTAACAGCCAATCTCCGTCTTCTTTCATACCAAGTTTTCCGGGACGGAGCAGAAACGTTCCGCGTAATCCATCCGGGCTGGTATCGCGCAGAGCTTCCCAGTGTTTTATAATCGCCTCAAGTAAAGCGGTGGCTTCAGATATCTCATTTTCAGCTATTTTATAGTCCACCTGAACAGATGTTAAAAGCGGAACATCACACAATATTTTTGGCAAAACCAATTCATACTCCGGAATTTTGGTTTGTCCGGTTGTTAAATAATGAAGCAAACTAAGGGCTCTTTCCGGTTGTACAATTTCTTCTCCTTTTGAAATACCCAGTGTATCAAAAAAACGGGACAAGAAAGGATGCAGCAAAACTAAACCTGCATTGTCAATAAAAATTCCTTCGCTAATTTCGTTTGTGATTTTTTCTTCAGCTACCGTGATTTCATCAGGCTGGTTCTGTTCAAAGCCTTTTGAGTCCAATTGAATTAAATCAATTTTCGATTTATGCTTAATTTGTAACTGTATATTATTGTCTGAAAGTTTAATTTCGGGCCAGGTATGGGTGAAAACCTCAGCAGCCCTGGCGCGCAAATCTCTATTGTTTTTCAGCTCAGCAAGTACTTGTTTTGCTATTTCTTCTTTCGAAACAGCCACGCCTGATGATGACTGATAAAGCATTTTTTCAAGAACCAATTTTCTGACAAAATCAGCCTCCTTAGGAGCCATTGAGAAGGTTTCCAATACCTTGAGCAGTTTTTCCAGTTCACTTGCAATATCAGGAGAGATTTTCTGAAAAAGCAGTTTGTTAAAACCCACCGAAAACTGTGATGACGTGCGCCTGGCAGCTGAATCCGATTTAAAAACATCCATAATTTTTGAGGCTGGGATTGGATGGCCGGTACTCGTTTGATCCTGGATTAAAAGTTCAGTAAGCACTATCTCAAGATTTTTTTCAATCGGTAATTGAAAGGATTCAGGAAGGTTACCATTCAACAGGAAATGAATAAATGCTTCCCACGCGTTTACCTGCTTAGTTGGAAAAGGAGAAAAAACATCATCTTTCAGGATATCACCAAAAATTCTTTTATGGAGCATCCTTTTGAAAGTTACTGAAAACTGCAGGTCCAGTCGTTTTGCCGAAAAAGGCAATTTTAAAACTTCGGTAATTCGTGTAACAGGAATCTGGCTGCTCAACCTCCCGTCATTGATTAATAGTTCAGAAAACACCTCCTCTAAACTTTTCCCAGCCGGTAATTTGTACGACCATGGCAGATGGCCTTTTTCAAGGAAATAAATAAATACCTCCCAAAGTTTATCTTCAGAAGCCTGATAATATGAGCCTTCCGTAATGTCTCCTGTAACCTCAAAACAGGCAAAATGTTCGTTTTTCTTCTTTGACATGTTGGCTGCAATCTCTTTCTCCATGCGTTGAAGCAATGCTTCAACCACGGATTTTGTCAGATCCTGATCAATCCGGTCCAGTTCGACCGTTCCTGCATCAATATCCAGGCGATCAATCACCAATAAGCTCCCTGGAGCAGAACAGGAATCCAGTGCATTTCCGATTGCAGGCAACATCTGATCATAGTACAACCCAGACAGCCGATTTTGCAATGCAAAACCTTCTTTTTCTGAACCTTTGATGTCAACATCAAAATATTGCTGCCGGATAAAATGTGTCATTTCAGGATTGGGTTTTCAGTTTTAGCAAAACAACCATTTACCCCAATTACAGTCAGACGGACCAATCCTGATGGTTCAGGAGCGGTAATGTCCAACTTTTCGCCCAAATAGAAAGGCTCCTTTGCAGATGTATTAATTAAATCCCAGACCCATGACACAATGCCTGTATTCATCGTACTCGCAACATTGAATATATGGTTGTCTGATAGTTTGATTTCAAACGAAGCCTTAAGATTTGGATTGGCGCATAATTTTACATAATCGGTACCTTTACACAGGTCTCGTTTGCGGCAATCGAATGCTGGAACAAAAGTTTGTTTGTCCGTCCCGAAATTTGTAACAATCATACCATCGACAGGCTTACCAAAATCATCATTTTCTGTGGTATACTTCCAGTTAAGATTAAAACTTTGCCCGGATTTAACATACATGAAATCAAACTCAAGGCTGAAAGTTTCGCAAACGAAATGCTCTATCCAAAGTATTCCAAAAGGATCGGATTCTGAGGGCTTATAGGTTAGAACTAGCCGGTTTTTGCCTTCCTCTCCCAACTTTTCTACAATCACTTTCTGAATAATTTCGTTTAGTCTCCCTATCGTATCTGTCATAACATTGACAAAATCATTGTTCAGTGCGCCAACAGGAATCAGCAATAATTCAGCAGAAGCAGGGAGTATTATGGTTTCTCCGTTAAAACGCAATTGCAAATCCTTAAGCTGTTTGTATTCCTTATAGACAGAACCTACAGCGGGTGGTTGTAACCAAAGCCTGTAAGCACACTTTCGTGATTGACCTTCACAAGGCAGTTTGCAAGGTTGGTCGCAAACATGGCTAAATTCGATGCCGCGACTGCATTTATTGCCATCGGTAACTGAAAAAGTGCCGGCTGCTCCACTGGCAAATGATTTGGTGACGAATTGATTTTCAGCAGTTTTTTCACCCTCTTTGGAAGTGTATGGGCCAGTCCCTCCGCTTACCTGTATCTGCACCTGGTAGCTCTTATTTCCGGTATCGCAGACATATTTAAGTATTTCTAATTTTAGCGCCGCAGGAATTTCAATATCCTGGGGAAGGGTTTCAGTTCCATTGCCATCGCGAACAATCAATGTGTATTTCCCGGCAGGTAGAGAAAGCGTATCCTTTACAGGAAAATATTTTTTCCCGGTATTTATTTCGTATGGCGCCTTACCTCCTAAGATATTGATTGTAACCAGGGCATTATTGTCAGCGTCCGTACATCCGATATCATTATTAAACGTTAACTCAGGGACGCAGGAATGATTGATAATTTTCGATATACTGCAGTTCCGGTTGTCAGTAATGATGATCTCAATATCTTTATCACCCGACAGATCTTCACCAACGAAAGTTTTGTTATCAAGTATCTTTCCGTTATTGGATGAATATGGCGGGGTTCCACCACTAATTTCAATCACTGCAACATAGGTATTTTCACCAGTGCAATCAAAGGTTGGCTCACCAAGGGTCAGCGGTGCAGCGATTTCGATTTGCTGTGCATCAGAAAGTGTACCTTCAGAATCTCTCAGGATCACAGCGTACTTTCCCGCTGCCAACAGAAATTCATCTTTCAGTTCCTTAAAATCTTCATTTCCTATTTTAATTTTATAAGGTGCGGAACCTCCCCATGGAGTTACATGTATCTTTGCTCCTTCTTTTGCTTCTGTACATCCTACATTAACGGAAAAATTAAGCGGACCCGCGGGAATAACATATTGAATGGGAGAACAGTCTGAACAACAAATATAGGGCAGGTAGAAATCGGCAATAACGGTACCATCGGCAAATTCGTTCACGGTTTCGGCAATGATCTTTTCGGCAGTTTTTACATGAATTCCTCTACCAAGGTCAAAATCAGTCCGTACAATCTGTTTCGACATCTCACTAATAATCAATTGGATGTCAGGATCAATCTGTATTTCGTCATTTTTGACTTGCAGTCTTTCGAAAGCTTTTGATATGATTTCGGAGCTATCGGAAGCAAATCCCACCTTGCTAAAATTGGCTTTAAGGGAATCGATACCGGCTGCGATACCTGGCTGAATCCGCAGCGGGGTTGGGTCATCGTGGTAAACAACTATAAAAGTTCCCCCCAAAGTAACCCCGGCTTTATGCTGTATTCCTGGATGTTTCTGGAGAAAATTGCTGAGAAACAGTTTTTTCTTTATCTCGATCAATCTTTTCCGGTATTCCTCTCCGATTGATTTAAAGGCCTCCATCTGGTTAGCATACCGCACGGCCTCAAGCAGGGTAAACAGGTCATTCCATTCAGTATTCTTTGTAGTGTCCTGGTTTTTGAACTGCTCATTTAAATTTTCAAGCCTGACAAACAAATCGCGGAACTCAGCCAGACTAAAATCGCTTAAAGTTCTGTATTTAAGATAATTACAAATATCAAGCAATACTTCGGCATAGGAAACAGTGGCCTGAATGATAACACTTTCACCTACAAACGCATCTCTGATGTTTATCCAGGCAATATTTTTAAGGTTAACTGCTTTAACCGCACCAGCCGTACCAAGCGCACTGGCCGCTTTTATTGTTTTTGTCGTTTTAGCTTTACTTTGACCGGCAACCAGCATTTCGAGCATAGCACCGAAAGTGGAAGATTCAACTTTAACACCAGGATTGAACGAATGGATCAATGATGGTTTAAATCCTTCGGCCAAAACAACCTCTTTACTTACCTTTTTTGTGTAAAAAGAGGCCAGCGTTTTGCCCAGTGAACTAATGAACTCATCCCTGAACGCATCGAACATAGCTTCAAGATCTTCGAACCGGCAAACTTCTTTACTCAGGTCAACGGTCATTCGGGCATCGAACTCTCCGGTTCGCAGTGCAATGATCTCGATCGGCAGTCTGTTGTTGTTTCTGAAGGCGATCAAAGTGTTCATCACGTTTTCCACTTTTTTTCCCAAATGACCTTCAATCCTGAGGAAATTATAAGGTTCAAGATCGTAATTTATTGCCGAGGTGACAAAAATTGGTGCTTTTGGTTTGTATTCATCCGATCGGAAACCAAGATTCTGATTTGCCCTGTTGCGACGTGATTTTTCTACGTTCCACAACTGGAATAAGGGAGGGACCCCGTTTTGAAGGTAATAATACGGGATCGCCTTTTCCGAGATTGGGACATCGGCCAGTTTACTCGGCGTAATTCGTACCGGGACAAATTTCCGGGCAACTTCCAGATTTTTAAATTCCGGAGGAGTAGGATTATTGGTAAAACTATCGGCCATTTCCACAAGACGACGGAACAACTGCACAACTTCAGCTTTCCGTTCTTCGCAACCCTTAATTGCCGGTGATGAAAGAAAGTCATGGCGGTAAATGCCGGGACTTTTCACTAAATCAGCACCCAACAAGCCAAGCATCAGATGACGGGGAAAAAGTTCTTCCGGGGGACAACAGGCACACATCAGGCCGGCACCTTTCCAGCGAAATTCTTCGTAGGCTTGAATTAGATCGTCAAAAAAATCGAAGTAATAAGGCAGGAAACGCACCTGGCTCGTGGAGGTGGGCACACCGTCAAGAAACCCGAATTTTTCGGTAAAATCTGCAAAAGGGTCGCCGGGAAATATTTCATTTACCAGCGGTAAAAAAGCTTTATAGGCTGCTGAAAGTGCCTCCGCAGTGTTGGTGGCTAATTTATTCTTTTGAAAAACAGCATGAAAAGCTGCAAGTACATTGTTCGAGGAAATCGGCAAAGTATTGGGGACACTATACCGCGGCAGACGCAGGTCAGGAAGGTTCAACCTGAAAAGCAGGGCCGACTCCAGATCTGTAGCCGTATATTCTGTGCCTATTTGATTTGCTTTTGCGATAATGGCAGACAAGTGATCAATTCCGATAAGCAATCTGCGGACTGTTGCCGTCACCTCATTGCCCTTATCATCGCAATTATTGGGACTACAATTACGCAGCCCTTCACTTTTCAATTCCAAAAACAAGATAACAGCTTTATTATCAAGGAAGCCCTTTTCTTTGCCTAATAAAATGGTATTCGGCTCTCCGTCAGGAAACAACTCCCACAAAGAATACTGAACAGATTTTCCGCCGGATTCATATTTAAACTGAGGATAATCCAGCTCAACGGGAAGGGTATATTTCTGGTATGAAACAAACGGGACATCATCAGGCTCGATTAAAATATATCCTGCGGAACCAACGCCGCATCCTTTCGAGAGGTGAATTATTTTATTGTCTCCATTGGTTTCAAGCCGGATCTCCAACCCGCATTCGATACCTATGCCAATCAGATTGGCCCGGGTAAGTCGTTCCTGCTCATTCAGGTAATCAAAAATCTGATTCAGATGGCGGCTGGTTAGCACCTGATTGGTTTCGAAAAGCGGATATGAATCTTGGATCGTTTTCATGGTAAATGCTGTTTTTGAATAATATTGAACATCCTTTATCCGTTGCAGGGAATTCATTAAAGCACTATATTTCTTCCGACAGGATAATTCCCCAATGCTGTACTCCCCAAACGCACCGGGTTTTGATCGCTGCCATCGTCGCAGTCGTGTAATGTGGCTCCTGGATAGGTATTCTTCAAATTGCTGAGCAGATGAACTACTTTCCAAAGATTATAGGATACCCTTTTGTATGATTTATACTTGACCGTAAGAAAGTCATGAATTAATTTGGCTGTTCCGTCTTTAAATGAAACGTTTTTACACAGTGTAACGGCAGGATGTGAAAATCCGGAAAAATCTTTGAACTCGTGGCCTGCTCCAATATTCCGACTCATCCATTTGTAGAATGCGTTTCCAAAATCGTTAACTATTTGCGAGGCACAGATGCACAGATCGTATTTGTTTGATTGAATAGTTACAGACAGGTTTGCTTTAAGCATTGCCTCAACGTGTTCCTGCAACCTTTCTTCTGTCCAGTCGAAAGCTGCATTCTCCTTCAGCCATTCACACCACGCATCTTTAAACCTTTCGAACTGCCAGCCATTCAGGACAATTTCCTTAAAATACGCAATCATTATACTGCTGATCTCATCCCAAATAGCTGAATAAATGATAGTTGAACAGGTTAAATCTTTCGGGCTCAAAGCTGAAAATACTTTTTCAAGAACTGCATTCAGCGCATCCTGATGAATAAAATTCAGTGTTTTATCTTCGTACCAGGCAGCAAAGGAATTCGAAAAGAGGGTGTAAGCCGCCAGCGAACATCTGCAGGCCACATCCTCTGATGGTCTGATTCCTTCTTCGGTGAGCCCTTTTTTCATTAGTATTTCAGCTACTTGCGTGATTACCGGATCGCAAGGATTTTCGATAAATCCATCATTTCCCACCCAGCAGATTTTGCCAAGTACATGGGAAGGCAGTTCGTACCTTATGGTTCGGTCGGCAAACCGGCGCATATCCAGGTTGATATTGAAAGGAGCCGTCCAGCCGGGCATCACATAGGTTACCCTGAAGGAGTAAGGATCTTCTTCGCCGCAGGTTTGACAGGAGCCGTCGCTGCAGGCAGGATAAAGCGCATCGCCCGGAAATTTAGGCCTAAGCAGAAGATGTTCAACGACAAAGGATTTTTCATTGGCGCTCCATCCCAGCAATTCATTCATCACATCCAGGGCTGAAGCCTTTGTGGTGAAAGCTTTCGGGTATGAACCCAACAGTTTCCCGGCAGTATTTTTCAGGTTGAGGTTAAATTTCAGGTCCTTCTCCCTGATTTCGTATGCATCAGCCTGTACCATCTGCCGGATGATCTCCTTGTAAGCTGCTTCTTTAGCGGAATTTTCATTTGATGTTTTTACGTTAAGCGATCCGCTGAGCCAAACATCATTGTTATTGTCTTTCAGTGAAAACCCGATAGTAAAAAGACCGGACTTTTTAGCGTTAATCTTCCACGAGAAAGACAGATCAGGATAGCCAAGTAAAAGGCTGATCCGTTTTTCGAGTCCGGATATATTACCGGGGATGCATAGTTGCCGCGTATAATTGAATGCCCTTGCGCGGTCGTGGCTGATTAACGGATATCTATTCAGGAACGAGATTTTATCCGTTATTAAGTTCGCGGAAGCAACCGTTTTCCCTTGCAGGTTAGTGAGCATAAGGGCATATTCGCTGAATTGCTCACCAAAACGGGCCATCAGGTGATTGAGGAAACGATTTCGCCGATCCTGAAATTCTGAAAGCGTCTCTGCCATTCCTTCCAAATTGGTTTTGTTGAGGCTCTTCGTAATTTCGTCATACCCAACAATTAACTCTTTGCTGAATTCCTTAACAAAATAAGTCCGGTCTATTCCCTGACTGAGGGAGAACAGTTCAGAAACGTTCGCGATCTGCGCGAAAGCATTGCCAAGCAGTTGTTCATAAATCAAAAGATAGGCTTTCAACTGTTTGGCTTCCGCTTTTCGCTGAGCAGAAACATGAGATGGTAATCCGATAGGATTTACGCCATAAGTGACCGGAAGGCTGTACTGCACCGGAAAATAGTCTTCTGTGTTTGCATATGTCCCACCCGGAACCGGTAAATCATTCTCACCATCAATAAATTTAGGCCTTTCGGCCTCACCGCGCAATTGGGTAAGCGTATCGGTTGCCTCGTCCATCCGGGGATGAAAAGGCAGCCCGTTCTTATAAAACAGAAACCGTGAGAAATTCTGATAAAGACGCGGTTGGTGCAGCTCACTGATAAACAACTGCCACAATGCACTTGATTTATCTTGATCAAATTTATTTTTCCCTTCAATTAATTCGGGATCGCAATAACCTTTTACGACCTGTCCTTCACTGTCATATTTGGAAAGCGCCAGATTATTCACGGCAATAACTCCCTCAATTTCCATGAGCAGGTTGACAATGTCTGAAGTACGGAGCACTTTTTTGAGGGTTGCATTTTCCAGATCAACTGATTTAATAAATCCGTTGTGCAATTCGGGTCCATTAAAAATATCTTCAACAGGAACCTTGTCGGCTATCATTTCCTGAAGGGAATAAAAGGGAACAGGCGGATTAAAATACCGCTCAATTTCGAGCCAGATTTTAGCCTGAACCAGTTCGATATCGGCATCGGCAGCCACCTCCACATCAGCACAAACGGCAACATCCTCAACACCAACACCCTTCACCCGGCAAAAGTCTTCATCAAGATTGCGATGACCATGCAATAAGTCTTTTGTGATTTTTACCAGATCCTCAATTTTCTTTAGTTTCCTTTTGTAGAGACTGATTATTCCGGCATTACCTGCGTCTTCCAGAATTGCTTGTATGGCATTTACATTACTTCTGTTTTTAGCCGTAGTATCGCCGATAAAGCGGATAGCCACATCGTTGATGTTAATTATCTTGCCCGAATCTTTAAGTTCAATTTCAAAATCTGCATAGAAAACATTTCTCCATTGTCTTTTCAGATAGTTGTTTTTCCCATCATCGTCAAGCAACTTGTCACCAATTACATTGTAGTTTTTTGTGGCTCCCAAATGAACTTTAATCACTTTGAAAAATTTCCCATTTCCGGAATTCGGTTCACTGCTTGTTTCATTAAAAAGTTCCCAGCCGATACTGTCCCCAAGCTTCCAGTCCGGGAAACGCAATTCCATCAATACCGGGTGGGGCTTACCGTCCTCATCAAAAACAGGATAAGTATATTTGATTTTATAATCGTTCAGGTCACCCAGTTCCGGATCCGATTCCAGTTCAAGCAGCACATCATAAAGTCCTTTAGATGAAACTTTTAAAGGCTCAATTCCCGTTTTATCAGGCTTCACATAGGAAAGATTCAGTTTATCTTCATCACACCAGGCATTGTATTCGGCATCGCAGGCACACTCTTTACAAAACACCCAGGCATTACGCACCCCGTCGAGGTCTATAAGTATTCTCCTGAAATCGTTTGGTGTCCAAGGATTAACGGATAAGATTTCCTTCGCGGTAAAAAACGACTGGTCAGGGAAAGGATTGATACCTGCTGGTGGGTCCGCCTTTGTGAGAATATCTTTGATGTCCTTTCCGGTTCGATAGGCCAGGTCGGTGATGGCATAACAAAGTGCCTCGAGGATAGTAATTCCGGGGTCATGGGTATTGTAGTCTGTCCATTGCCGGCTACCCATCTGTTCAATAAAGCCGATACCTTCCTTCCTGAGTCGGTAGTAATCCTGCGCAGGTTTCAGATCAGGCTTTTTTAATATGGAAACGGTTTTTTGACTCATGATTGGCAGCTGCATTTGTCAGAGGTTATTATTTCCTCTGAAGGTTTAATTACAGTGATCAGGTGTTGATCGGCAGGAACCGATACCAATATGGAGACAGCCATTGAACCTTCAATCTCATTTAGGTCAACAGTTCCTTTTTCACCATCAACATCATGGAATAGTTTCACATCAGTAACATAATCCACATAGGTTTGTTCTTCTACAAAATCAATCAGTACCGATTTATAAACCTTCCCGCCGAATGTCGGATTACCGCCTTCCGGGAATGCCCACGGTGAAAGGAACCGCATGATGCTTTGCTGAAGCAGGTTCTTATAAAAAGTCTCATCAAAGCCATCATAAAACCTTACCGTCATGCTTAAACGCACTTCCTCAAATTTTGGATTTTTCACATGCAGTTTGACAAAGCACGAAACGCGGTCACCGATAAAGGCAGCAATGTCTTCCAGCATTCCAAGGCTGGTGTATGGTCGCAAAGGATCACGTAGGTTATGGAATTGCTTGTTGGGAATGGTGACGATGGTAACATGTCCCGGAGCAAGTTCCCTGTAAATGCCTGTTCCACTGTCACTAGGTTCGAATTCTGTGTGATTCAGGCATTTAACACGGTATATTGTTGGAAAGGCTTCCAGCGCCAGACGCTCAAAATCCCATAAATTCACCGCCCTGTCCTTGTGCCGGAGGCGCTCACTTACACGTGTGTAAAACATAGCTGGTTTTTCGGCACCACGACCGCCAAATGACTCATAAGGCTGAATTGTTTTTTTTACCTCAGAAACAGGAATACTAAGTTTACTGATTGTTCCGGCAGGTAAAACAGTTGAAGCGAAAGCGGGATCATTCCCTTTGTCTGTAAATTCCACCAGCAATCCCTGGGTGCCCACCATCAGAAGACGGCAAACAGCATCGCTGTTTATTGCAACAGCAGCGCGAATCCAATGATGACCACCCGGGAAAAGGGTATTGTTAACGGAAGCATCACGGGGTATCGAAAAAGTAATGATTCCCGATATGAGCAATCCTTTCGTCTGGTCATCAACTTCGTTTTGATAAAATTCAATCCATTCGTTGTTTCTAAGGTAGCTCCAGTTGATATGATGCGGAGGTTTTTTAGTAAGCGGATTGGCTGTCCCATCAGCTACCTGGACAAATAAAGCCAGATTTCGAGGAGGTTCCAGTCCGTCGATCCCTATCATAAATTCAGCTTCATGAAGCACAGGATGGTTTTCGGGCAACAAGTTATCAGATAGATTCAGATGCCTGAGCTGCGGAAACAGGTATATTGATTTATCAGGAGCATTGGTTTTCAGGAATGGATGTTGTTCTGCAAATCCGAACGGCCCGATATGCAGCAGTTTGGCAGAACGGTTGATGAATCCGGAATTATCGGCGGAATCAAATTTAATGATCTGGCTGGCAATGTAATCAGCAAATATTGATTCAATTACGGGCGTATAAGGTTCAGTTGGTTTTATTAAGTTTTGAATTTTATTGGCAACTGCCAGAATATAATCAGATAAGGCTTCAATGTAAGTCTTATGGCCTAATCCAAACGGTAAAGCCAACTTCAGAAATCCTGTATTGGATTTAACTGTATACTGATTGTCAAGCCGGAAGTCAGGCTGGTCATCCTTATTAAATACTCCTTCCGGCGGTTTAATATTTATCTTCACTTCGTTGTCCCCATCAAACAGTACCCGAGAAGTGGTATCGCCCCAATTTCCTTCTCTCAGAAAGGTTACATTAATCCAGGGAACATCTTTTGTATACCAGTCGTATGCAGAGGTAGGATAATACTGTTCCTGGCTACGGTACATGACAGACTTAATGTTTGGAATGTTCTTCCAACGCAAGGTTAAATTGCAACTTGTAATCGTTCTCTTGGTAAAAATTTCATTGCTGCCAATAATCATAGAACTTCCTGCTTCAGGAATGGCGCCGAACGGAAGAAACGGTTTCGATGCATCAACCGGACCAAAATCGTTTGATAACAACAGAATCTTTACCTGGTCGACCGTTACTTGTAAGTGTATCTCCTTAAGAACTGCATGCTCAAAATCACTATAAGCATAGGGTGTCGCAACCTCATTTCTTAGTTTGATAAGCAGGACAGGAGTTGTGACATCAAAATTGTAACCGTGTTTTTTTGCATTCCAGGCAACAATGGCTGCATCATCACCGGCAAGCGAGATTGTTAAGCGTAAATTGTTACCAGTTGTCGCTTTAAAGCTGGAAGGAGTTTTTTTGATCCATCCTTTTTCTCCGGTAAACAGGCAAACGAAATCAGATGCGCGTTCATTGCCAATTTTTCCATTAAAACCTGATATGTCAAAATCAATGGTAATATCGCGCTTCCCTTCAGCCATCAACAAATAATGAGAAGCCAGCGCAAAACCAACTTCAGCCTTCGGCATATTAATTGACTTCAATGATCCTTCCTGATAGGTTTTATTGTAAAACGGATGCCACGAAAGATCGGCTGAGGTTACTGCAGCACCCAGCCCGTCACTTGAATTAGCTATTGGAGAAGCATGCAGCCTGCCGGTTTGTTTCTTTGCATTTGCATCAGATCCGACTTCTTCATTCCCGTGACGGTAAAATGATTGCAGGGAGGTAATTTTTGCCTGATTTGCTATCAGGTCCCGCTCATTGGCAAAGAATGCTTCAATTCCTTTGTCATCTTTCCCGGCTTTGAAAAGTTCACCTTTTTTGATTTGGTACGAAGCGGCCTGTTTGGCTAATTCAACCATCAAATGGACCCTGGCAGGCAAGGCCGGTTTTTCTTCCAGCCTTAAAACTTCACGGTAGTAAAAATCGAGATGTCGTCCGGTAAGGGTATTCGCCTCATTTCTTGCATATTCCATAAGGCGTAAGAAACTGAGGAAAAGTGCATAATGGGGATCGTGACGGTCCCAGCCGGTAAAAGTAAACTCCAATGCCAGCCGGGCTTCGTTGATCACCCGCGCAAATACTTTAAGGAATTGATCAGCAACCGATGTAAAAAGATTATGTGTTGCAATATGGTTTGTGTGCTTAAATATCCATCCTGGCTCCTTTACATCTTCAATGTCTCCATAAACAGAAGGCTCAGCTAAAATTGAGGCAAGGTATGCAGTCCAATCAACTGCTTTATTCGTGATCCAGTCGGCAGAAAAACCGGTTGCAAGGACTTTGCTAAACCGATCGGGTAAAACACCAATTATGCTGATACTTTCTGACGGGGCAAGGTCTGCAGCCAAAGATAATGTCACTCCGGCTTTCTGGTAAGCAATAAGCCGCTGCAAGGCTGGTGCAAGCTGGGTTTGGATGAGGTTTTTTAATGTTGCCTTTAGCGCCATTTCCGCGGGCAGTCCCTCTTTTAAACCATCAAGTTGCTTTGCAAGGGAAACCAGGCAGCTGAATATGTAACTCAGATTACTAATTAACTCATTGTCTTTTAATTCGTTATCCAGATTATTTAAAAAATCGAAATACAACTTGATCTGGGATTTATAGTCGTCGATATTCTGAACTGAAGTAACTGCCAACCGGAGCGAAGGATCATTGCTGAAGAAAGGAGTCCAGGAGCCATTCTCCGTATTGTTGCTGTCGAAATATTTAATAAACTCCGACAATGCCTGCGCATACATCATTCCATGTGCTGTACCATGCTCATTAACGGATACATAGGATGGGTCCAAAGCCAGGGATGAACGTTGCTCCTGGTTGGCACCATCGCGGATCAGTTTCAGCGGATCTGAATTTAGTTTACAGTTTTCCGGGTTTGACATAAATCAGCTTATTATCATGTAAGTAGACTTATAGAAGTCGTAAGATTAATATCTGTTCCTTCGAGTTTGTAGAACGGGAAGACAAAATTGAACCGTGAGTTAGTCGTTTTCACGCGGTAAACGATCTCAATCAGAACGATACCTTCCAGTTCCTGGGTGTCGTTTAAGCTTACTTTCTCAAGTTCGATCCGCGGTTCATGATACAGTATGGCCGATTCAATTTTATCGGTCATCAGTGTTTTCATGCGGGTATCGAGATTTTCGAAAATCAATTCATCCAGGTTGCACCCATATTGCGGCAACATAACCCTTTCACCACGGACAGTCCCCAACAATATCCCGAGACTGGAAGCAATATCTGCCTCCTGTTCCAGCATCTCAACGCTTCCGCTAACGTTGTTGAAGTTTGGCGGAAACGACCATCCCCGGCCAATAAATAAAAGGTTCTGTTCCATAATCTACTTTTTAAGGCAACCTGACAGTTATACAATTTGTCACCCGATTATCACGGTAGGGCAACCTAATACAATTGAACCACCATGCGAGGTTGAATCACCCATTCTTGCCGCCGGCTTGCCTCCTATAAGCACAGTGGCCGATCCTGCAGCGATGGTATCCGGAGGACCGGTGCAGGTGCACATGTCACCTGCAGTTGCAGCCGGGAGCCCACCAATAAGAACCGTAGGGGCTCCGGGAGGAAGAACAGGTCCGCCAACGTGGGGAACCGGAACTGTACCCGGTATAACCATAGGACACACATGCATATCTGATATTCTGGCTGCCATTGGCATGATCTCTGTTTTTTTAATTTATTTGTACCACTCCTCCTGAGATTATCGCTGCAGCGCTTCCCTTAATGGTGGTGTTGGCGCCTGAAACTTCGGCAGTGGCAGATCCCTCTGCCTTAAAGGCTGCCGATGCTTTGGCAGTAATATTGATACCGTCAATTTTCACATCTGCAGCTGCTTTCATGATCAGGTCTTTAACACTTTCTACCGTGATACCGCTGTCGTTCATGGTTATTTTGTTCCCGTTCGAATCCTGAAGCAGAATTCCTTTATCCTCTTCCGAAATCACCATTTTATTGCCGGCGGGTGTTTCAAGGGTAATGATTTTCTTTTCGTCATCAAAGTTGAATTTCATTTTTTCGCGGCTGACATATCCTTTATGGTGATTGGTGTCTTTCGGAGGCTCCGGAGCGGGTTTGGCGCTGCTGTGAACCATTCCCAGCACAACCGGATGCCTGGGATCATCATTCAGGAAACCGACAATAACCTCATCACTAATCTCTGGGCGGAAGAAAGTACCTCTTTCTTTTCCGGCATCCAATGTCGAAATGCGTGCCCAAATTCCTTCTTCTGAAGTACTTATCATTGGCAGTCGGACCTTTATCCGGTCTTCACCGTCGGGGTCACCTTCAAGAACCGTGACGATACCAATTTGTAAACCTGAAACTGCAGGTAACAATCCGGCAGCAGGCATTGGGCGGAGATTAAAGGTTTCGGAAAATGCTTCATGATTCAATCCCAACTGCACATCAGTCGCCCAATTACCACCTGATACTTCATGCCGCACACCGGATACATACGCCTTGCCGGAAAAACGATCCCCCATGCCGGCCAATTCAACAATATCTCCGGGTTTAACCCCTGCAAAACCCTGGAATCTTGCCCGCCCCCGTATTTTAGACAGCCGTTCTTTTAATAACCGACCGTTGGCCCATGCCTGCAGTTCCGGCTCGGTAAGTTTGCCGCCATGACGAATTTCAAGCACATCTCCGCCGATCACATCAGCCAATACTGCAGGAGTGAGATTTCCGTTATTGGTAGTCGAAGGTTCCGAGGCCTCAGCCTCCACAACTTCCTGGTCTGTGGCATTCCAGCTGCTGGTTTTTATCCCTTTGCTTTGAATGCGCGCATCAATTTCGGCATCAAGTTCCAGTAAAGTCGTTCCAAATTTCACCGTAACAACCGAACTGCCTCCTGCGGCAGGTTTTGCTATCGTTATTTTCCCGTCTTCAACCATTACAACCTGGGCATTTGCTTCGGCGCGGCACAGCATGAAATCCCAATCGGTCGATTCATACTGAACAACCTCTTTCAGTTCAGGTAGGGTAGCCTCAACATCTTTCTGAAGTCCGTAGGTCCCGATCAGCTCCTCCATAATGTCGCTGTCCTTTTTATCGATGAAATACTTGCTTTTGATTCCGCTGGTCATTTTTACTGCTTCATCGCGGCACTCGATGATTAACTGACTTCCGCTGCTCCTTACCTTGATGCTGTGCCTGACGATAATTCCCTTGAAAACAGTATCATTCTGCGAACGGTACCCAAGTTGAATCCCTATTTTTTTTCCTGGGATAAAAAGGTCGGAACTACTTGCCTCAAAAGTACCTTTTGACGGTTCCCCGTCGCGCAAATGAAGGACAGCAGCGGGAATCCGGTTCAATTCGCGGGAGATGGATACCGATAATACATGGTATGATCCCGGAAGCTGGGCTCCGTCAAGTAATATCACCGATGTACACACATCCGGTGATGAAGGGGTTGGTATTGTTGAATCGTTCGGCAAAGGAATTAATATGATTTTGCAATTGGTGGAAAAGAGATTTCAGTACCGGGTTTCAGCTGTCGGAAATTGCTGATTCCGTTGACTTCAGCTACCTGAAGGTAATATATGGGATCACCGTAAATGCTGTAACACATTAATGGTAAAGTATCTCCAGCTTTCACCGTTCTGCTGTGCGTCAGGTCGGGCGAACTTCGGTTCTCGCGGGCAGCACGTTTTTGTTCCTCAATGCTGCTTTTGAATTTAACTGTAGCGATTGCCCTGATTGGAGTACCATCGGATTTGAACATTTTGTGAACGATAGACAATTCGGTCACCCTGCCTTTAAAAATGGAATTTTCACCCCAAACAAGTTTAAAATGCCTTGGTTCGTGCGAATCCCCTTTGTAGGCAATCAGCACTTCTTTGAACTTTTTAAGGTCGTCAGAAATGTTGGCCCTCGGTTTACCGTCAATAATTCCTGTATTATCGAACAGAAAATCGAAAGTAATTTCCTCAGGCTCTGTATATTCATACTTCAGTTGGGCACCACTCGTTCCTTGTCCCTGTCCTCCCTGCGAAAACTTCAACTTATATGCAAGCGTATAACTTTCAGGATTGATCAAAGCTTCAAACGAATCATCAGCGTCATTAACCCCTCCATTTTCAGCTTTCTCGGAATCAGAAAAAGCCAGTATAAGCATTTTTTCAAGTTTCCCTGCTTCAGCCATCACCGTTCAGTTTTATTTTGAAGTATTTCCATTACTTTGTCCACACAGGCGGCAATGATTTCCTCTTTGTCGTTGCCGTTCGCATCAATGCCGCCACCTCCGGAGGATGGAGCTCCCGGTACGGGCTGCCCGGCCCTGGGATTGGTGACCGACACTTTGATGTGAAGTTCTCTTATCTCGATTGGCATAATAAATAGGGCTAAACCATTTATTTTTTAAAATAGGATGTGTTACGCTATGCGACTATGGCAATTGTTGCCGGATTTTAACTTACGGTGAAATACCTGTAAGTAATTTCCATGGTTTCAACAACTATGGCATTTTCAGTCGAATTCAGGTCGCTAACCACCCATTTTTTTGGGATCGCATGCGCTATTTTCCAGGTTCGCAAAGGCTCTCCTTTTTCGTTCATCAGTATCACATTGATATCTGTCGGATTAAATTCCCGGTCGCGAAAAGCGTTGTTGAACCAGGTAATAACTTCTGAATCAACAACCATCCCTCTTTTCAGAACCATGTCAGCATACTTGGTGCGCACAGGTAATTTGTGCTCGAAACGATTTTCGCCTCCCTCTTTGAAGTTTTCGTAATCGTATTCCACAGACAAGCCTGAAACAGTCTGAAACCTGACATCATTATGATTCTTGCTGATGCCAAATTCTACTTTGTAATAGAACCCCCAAGGCGGATAATATTCAGTGGCTCCTGCCATGGCTAACGAACAAGGCTTAATCCTTCGTGTGCAATTTCCAGACTTTCAATAGCTACTTCATTTGCATCTGATTTCAGGTCTGGCGCCGTGATTTTAACAGGGAAGCAGTTTACTGCCTTCCATACGGCAACCGGTTCATGTTTTTCGTTCATCAACCTCACCACCACATCGCGGCGATTACCAACCCGATCATTGGATATCTGATCTACCCAATTGTTGTAGTCGAAATCTCCTTCAAATTTTCCGCGCTTAAGGGTAATATTGCTGAATTTACGCATGCCGGGCATCTTGATTTTACTGAAATCCTTGCTGTCGCTATGCCGGTATTCAATCACTTCAATTTGCTGGTCCAAACCTGTAACTTCGGTAAAACTGAGCTTCACTCCACCCCAGTCTACCTGGTACTGAAAACGTGGTAACGGATATTGTTGTGCCATAACTATTATTGTTAATTATTTGAATATTTAATTGTTAATCATTAACCTCCGATCACGATTCGGCCATTTTGTGTGAGAATCTAAGGATGATAAATTCAGCAGGACGGACAACTGCCATACCAATCTCAACGATCATACGACCTTCAAGGATATCAAGCGCCGTCATGGTTCTGCCTAGTCCTACAGCCACATAAAAGGCATGTTCAGGTTTAACGCCCTGAAGTGCGCCCTGCCGCCAGAGTGTGGTAAGAAAGTTTTCGATCATGCCCTGCACTTTTACCCAGGTATTTGCATCATTGGGTTCAAAGACAAAGGCTTCGGTTGCATTTTTTGTGCTCTCTTCTACCATATTGAAAAAACGCCTGACACTGATATAACGCCATTCATTATCATTTCCGGCTAATGTCCGTGCACCATAGACCAGTGTACCTTTACCCAAGAAGCTTCTGATGGCATTGACCGATTTTCCGGCTACGGCATCAACATTCAAATTATCAAGTTCGGTTTTGGAGAAGATGACGGAAGGAGAAATAACATTTGCAAGACTGATATTTGCAGGAGCTTTCCATACGCCTCTGGTCCTGTCAGTTGCGGCATAGACCCCGGCTACTGCACCACTTGGAGGCATAATTGTCAGGCTGTTGCCTACACCGGCAAGAATTGATTTGTAAACGGGAAAACAAAGGGCCAACGACTCATCCAATTTTTTGGTATATGCAGTTGCAGCACCAATGACCAGTGTAAGATAGGACTGGTTAATTTCTTCAAATAAAGGCAAAAGATTATTAAATGAGTATTGCCGTTTATCCGAATCTGTGGTAGCTGTAACGGGAATCAGGCTGGTTGCGGCTGCACCGGTAACGCCGGCCCAGCTTGCTTCAACAAATGTTGTCGATATATCGGTAAGCGCATATGCGGGGATGGCTGCCTTTAATTCTTTTTCAAGGCCAACAACTTTTTTGAATGAAGGATTGAAGTTCGACGTCACAGCAGCAATTACATCCCCCAACAAATTTGTCTTGGGGTCTGTTAATGTCAGTACAGCCGAATCGCCAGCTTTAATATACTTGTCGATTTGAGCGGCAATGTTGTAAAGAAATCCGTAAATCGCTTTCAGATTGGCGCTTGTATTACCTCCGATTCCGGTAAATGCAGCGCTTAGCGTATTTAGTGCAACCCGTAAATTTCCGTTCGGCGGACTCAGTAGTTTTGTTTTGGCATCGATCTTTGCAACATCTGCAAACGCTTTATTTAAATTGGAAATTGCAGTCTGAATTTCCGCATCGCTTGTTAAACCATCAAGTGTTGTTGCAACTCCGGAACGTTTAACAACATTTTTTACATCATTGTAAGTAACGTTCTTAGGTAAATTTACTTTTATCCACGGTGTGTAAGCGGCACCATAACTTAAATAGTTGATCCCGACTTTACTCCTGAAAGTTGCTCCCAACCAATCGTTTTCTTTTACATCCATAACGGCAACCCGATCCTGCAAATCCTGACATTGCGTCAATGCTGCAGTCTGGACATTTGCAATTTTACTGTCGTCTAATGTGACTGCATCCGGAAATAAAAGGATCGTTGGTTCTGTCTCCTTGGCAATAGCAGTTATTCCTGTTGTAAAAGCCGAATCATCAATAGTTGCGGTATAATCGCCTATTGAAACAATAAAACACAGCGATTCAGCTTATAGTATTTTTTTCTACGGTTAAAGCTTTGCGTTCATTTCGAGGTATGCCATTCCGGTTGGCGGTTTGCACCAACATTCTTTTGCCCAAAAATTTGTCTTTGTTTCTTACCTCCTTTCGCTTTT
>JBBQHB010000036.1:0-45325 GCA_038323575.1 Bacteroidales bacterium
AACATTTCCATATATGCTGCACGAACAATTGCAGTGGATTCCACCTCTCCATAGTTATCAAGAATCCGATATCCTGCGTCATTTACAGGTTTTCTGGAATTACGTAACAGATGGATAATATGCTTTTTGCAAGGCACAAAATCAGATTGCAGCTTTGATGCTATTGTTTTAGCTGCATCATAAATAAATGCAGCTGGTTCATCGGGCGGATTATCGGGTAATCCATCGCCACGCTCTTGAAATACAGCCTTGACTGTGTTTCCTGTGACTTTAAAATCTTTAACCCCACTTACTGCAAAACCATAACCTCCGATTTTTCCAGTCATTTCATTTTCGATGACTTCTGCCCCAACAATAATCTTATTGAGTTTATTCAGATTCCAAACATCCATACCGCAGGGAAAACCTATATGAACCCGGGCTCCCAACGCATCCACCAAGTTGTTTTTTACAACAACTCCGCGGTAATCGAATGTATTTTCAATGGAATCAAGCAGACAATAATCAGCGGGATCAACTAGTGCAATTCCCATGAAAACTTCACGCGAAAGGGCAACAATTACATTATTCAGTACTTTCGTCCCCGGAGCCCCCTGCACCATAATACCTTCATCGGTAGCATCAATAACCAGATTGTTTTTTACAATAGAATTGCGAGCTGCGACAGAAATGCCATCGCCCCATGCAAAGGGGGCTTCCGAATCAGAACGTCCATTACCCAGAACATCCACACCGGCGCCAAAAATGATATTATCCTCAATGATAGTGCGAAATGCATTTTCGTGCACATGAATAGCGGCCCATCCACCGCTACAACGCGCATTGGTAATTATACAATTTCTGATGGTTTGGTCATCGCCGCCTTTTCTCCCCAAGGATATAAACGGTTGCATAGGGACTTTCCCTGCAGGCGGCATCATGTTGTCGCGATTGCCATCAATTCTTACCTCTTTAATTTCAACATTGGCCAGGCCTTCGGCATTAATGATCGTAACCAATTCAGGATGAACTACCCTCAAGGTAGCATAGTCTCTGATGCTTTTAATTTGGCCTGTATAAATTCGCTGTCCTTTGGTTTTCAGTTGCAGGGTGGCATCAATGTCATAAACTTTTCCCTTTTCAAGAACCAAATCGGCTCCCCTGTCCAAAACCTCCTGTAATTGTTTGGTCACCGGGTTTGCCATTGCATTGGCAAGTATAGCAAACAGTATTATTATACTAATAAAGTACCTCATTTATGCTTGCTTCCCATGGTTATCCGGAGCGTGCCTCCTGTTAAAATATCCTGGTGCCTGATATAACTTTGGTTGTAATCCCTGCCATTTAATTCAACTTTTTGGATATAAATGTTTTTGTTTGAGTTGTTAACCGTTTCGACAACGAATTTTTTCCCATTCTCCAGATTAACCGTGACCTTGTCGAACAGCGGACTGCCAATCACATAATTTCCTGAAGCGGGTAGCACGGGATAAAACCCTAATGACGAGAAAATGTACCAGGCCGACATTTGACCGCAGTCTTCGTTGCCAATGATTCCGTCGGGTTGATCATGGTAAAATTCCTTCATGATGTACCTGACTTTTTCGGCCGTTTTCCACTGCTGACCGGCATACGCATAAAGATAAGCAATGTGATGGCTTGGTTCGTTACCGTGGGCATACTGACCGATCAGTCCCGTCAGATCAACCAGTACTTCATCGGTTGCTTCAGCTTTTAGGGTAAAAAATTTATCCAGTTTTTCAACAAATGATTTTTCGCCGCCCAACAGCGCCATTAATCCCGGAACATCCTGCGGAACCAGCCAAAGGTATTGCCATGCGTTTCCTTCGGCATAATCAGCTGCCAGGGGTTTGGTTGATTTAAGCGGATCAAAACTTGGATTCCAGGTTCCGTCAGCCATCTTTCCGCGGAAAAATCCGGAGTGTGCATCGAAATAAAGTTTGTAACTCTCTGCACGTTTCCTGAAATATTCGTAATCTTCGGTTTTACCCATTGCTTTGGCCATAAGGGCAGTACTGCCGTCGCCGATGGCCAGTTCGAGTGCCTGAGCTACCGGGCGGCCAACTTTACTGTCGGACGGGATCGGCTGAAATTTTTGAACGTAACCGAGGCCGCGTAAATCCGACATGGCTGTTGCTTTGATGGCAGCAAATGCCCGTTCGGCATCAAATCCCCGAAAACCTTTCAGGTAAGCTTCTGCAATTATTTGCTGGCTGCTGATACCGACCATGGTGCCGGTTTCGTAGCCATTCAGGTGCCAGATGGGTAAATACCCCTGCTCATCGAATATGGCCAGCATTGAGTTGATAAAGTCGTTCATCCGGCTGGGAGCGATGAGCGTAAACAGCGGATGTTCGGCGCGGTAGGTGTCCCAGGTGGAAAATATTGAATATGTGTTGTAGCCCGGGTTGGCGTGGTTTTTATTGTCGGCGCCCTGGTATTGCCCATCGTGATCATTGAATAGCGAAGGATGGATCATGGAATGAAACAAAGCTGTGTAGAAGATCCGTTTGTTTTTTTCGTTTTTCGTCTGAATTTCGATTCCGGAAAGTTCCTTGTTCCATTTTTCGTCAGCTTGTTTGACTATTTCACTGAAATTCCATTTAGGGATTTCGGCTTCGATATTTGCCAGTGCGTTGTCAGCGCTGACAGGTGAAATTCCCACTTTTAGCTCCACAAAGTCACCCTGACTGAATTCCAGGACTCCTTTTACAGCTACTCCCTGAGCTTTCCCCCCGGAAAGAGGTTTCCCTTCGTTATAAAGCGAAAGTTTCCGGATTGGTTTTGACGATTGTATGGCAAAAAATACCTGCTGTTCTTTGGCCCAACCCGACGAAAACCGGTAACCTTTCAACGTGTAATCGTCTGTTTGTTCGAGATAGGTGTCCGTGCTGCGGTCGTTGATTCCTTCTTTCAGGTCGATGATCATATGCGCATCTTTCCCCTTAGGAAACCGGTATTGATGAAAGCCCACCCTTTCAGATGCGGTCAACTCTACGGCCACGCCATTGTCCAGTTTTACAGCATAATAACCGGCTTTGGCGACTTCATTTTTATGGCTGAAAGTGGTGAGATAACCGTTGTGCGGAAATTGCTGCCGGCCTTTATCCAGTAAGACTTCGCCGGCAACAGGCATGATCAGTACATCTGCCAGGTCGCCGATTCCGGTTCCGCTCAGGTGCAGGTGCGAGAAGCCAATAATCAGACTGTCTGAATAATGATATCCCGAGCACCAGTCCCAGCCTTTGTAAATGTTGTTGGGGCCTAATTGTACCGCTCCAAACGGAACGCTTGCCCCTACAAATACATGGCCGTGTCCCCCCGATCCAATCATAGGGTCGACAAAACCGGTTGGTTTTTGGGCGTTGGTCGTGTTCTGAATTCCTAAGAACATTGACAGAACTACTGCTATTTTCAGGAATGGAATTCGGTTTTTGATGATCATAATTTTTTAATTTTATAAAGTAAGAGACTGTTTAAGCTTCATTTGTTTGTTTTTAGAAAATATCTCATTTAAAAATTACATTAAACTAATGAACTATCAGTTTCCTGGTTATGATATTTTGCCCCCCTTCAACAGAAATAATATAGATTGATTCTTTCAGTATTCCTGATGTGTTTATCTCCAGATGTGTTGTGTTATATAAGCCTTTTTGATAAACCAATTGTCCCGTAAGGTTGACAATTTTTATCTGAATATTACTCAAATCTTCAAAGCCAACCAAATCAATTGACAAGATGCTTTGATGTAAAGGATTTGGATAAATATTAAATAATTTCCCATCTTCCTTTATGCTATTTATTGCTGTTGCTAAGTAAGATCCTACCTGTATAGCATCTAGTCTGGTTGTAATAATTCCCGTCTTATTGCTGTCATAAATCCGAAACCAGTTGATTGCAGTTAAATCCGGAGTTCCGCTGGCAGAAGCTTTGCTAATATCTAAGGAAATCTGGTTCCATCCATCAGAAAGTCCGGTTACTGACCATTGGTATTCATTAACATCTGCAGCACCGCCACTGCCGATCTCAACACGAACCGTTCCAATTTTCGTAACATCTGAGACATAATACCAAAATTTTACTTGCCCATTTGCAGCAGTCGCACCTGAATTATAAGGATTAGTGAATTTCTTACTGAATTCAACAGAAGAAGTCCCTGTGAATTCGAGTAAGCCTGTACCTTGTTTCGGTTCTGTGCTAATGAGGGTAGAACCAGAATTCCAACCGGTTAAAGCATCACAAGTGTCCAAATAATCGGAATCAGAACCTGTGACAGTTATAAGTGAAGCTGCCGTTTTTCCGCCATCCTCGGTAGTAGCTGTAATGGTCGCAGTTCCTGCAGCAACAGGAGTAACCAGTCCACTTGTACTTACCGTGGCAACCGAAGCATTACTTGTTTTCCAACTTACTATCTTATTCGTAACATCCCATGGCGCGATTGTTGCTGTTAGCTGCCTGGTGCTTTCGGTATTTATTGTTGCTAAGGCAGGCGCGACGGTTATTCCGGAAACCGGAACATTATTCCCTACGGTTAAAGAAAATGTGCCTGATTTACTGCCATCTTGCGTTGTTGCTGTTATTGTCGCAGTTCCCGGGGCAACAGCAGTAACTATTCCGGCCGAATTTACCGTAAGCACTGAGGCATCACTTGTTTTCCAATTTACAGTCTTATCCGTAACATCCCATGGCTCTACTCTTGCTGTTAACTGCCGGACTCCGGTACCTGCCAATGAACCGGCACATAGTGAAACTGTTACTCCGGTAGCAGGAACAGCACTTGCAAATTCAGGTTTAATTTCAAATAGCAAGTCCTTCGCAACGCCTGATACTGTAGATTTTAAAGTTACAATTCCCGGCGTTGCAGCATTTGTAACAGTAAGTTCCAATATATAATCGGGTAAAACACGGTATGAAATACCAGGAGGAAGGTTATTTACAGCAGTAATTCCGGCAATATTAATTTTGGCTACATCATTCCGATAGGCAACATAGGCAGCATTTAATTTTGCAACAGGACGAGCCTTAACTGAATAATAATAAGGTGAGTTTACTTTTTTCAACCACTGTAACAGCATTATTTTCAAACTTTCCGCAGTCTCTTTTTCAGTCTCACTGACCGAAGTCTTTTTAAGGATATTAATTTGCTCCAAACTGTCTGTTTTTAAGTCATAAAGTCCATCAAGAGATGTTGCAGCTGTTGTTTGACCGAACATTAGTTTATATTGCCCGGTTCGTACCATAAACCCCGGTACGCTAGTTGAATTCCATTCAGAAACGGTGTAATATGACAGACTTTTATCGTAAGTGCCTTCAATAAACGGACGCAGTGTTTTACCGTCACAATTATATGCCGGTAAACCCATGTAATCTTCAATTGTGGGTCTGACGTCAATCAGACTTACAGGTGTTGTAACCCGTTTCCCTGCCCCAATTTTTCCCGGATACCGAATAATAAGAGGTACGCGGGCGGATTCATCATAAAATACATTTTTTGAGTACATACCATGCGATCCCAGCATTTCGCCGTGGTCGGCACAAAAAACGATCATGGTATTATTTGACAGTCCTAACTGATCTAATTTACTTAAGATCTCGCCTAACTTAGCATCGATTTCCTTTACCATTTCGAAATATCGAGCCTGAAAATTTTGAATGCCGGCAACAGTTTGAACCCATGACGAATTTGCATTTCCGGCTCCACTGTTAAAATACGGCGAATCATTCATGCTCGCCCAGTAATAGGGCGAACTCGTATTATTTACAAAAAAATTAGCCGGTACCGGCATATCAGTTTCTTTTAATGACCCGTAATACGGTTTTGAGACCACGAAAGGGGGATGTGGTGGACCAAAAGAACAATGAATGCTGAATTTTTTATCCTTATCCTTTTCAATAGCTGCAATTGTATTTTTGCAATCCATTGCTGAAGGAGTGTGTGCATCATCAATCAATAAATCCCCAAAATTCTGATAGTCAGCAGTATTTGTTAAAGAAGGGTTGATTCTCCTTGCATCAATTGGATCAGGCATATAATAAAGATCATGACCCCCGTCGATCAGTGCACCCGTTTGAAAGTTCGGAGCACTTGTTACATTAAGTTCAGACTTCCACCAATTCGTATAAATAAGTTTCAAACCAATACCTAACTCCGGCACAGAACCGATACCGGCAGATCCGATCGGGCGATTGGAATAAACATACGCTTTGCGTTCGGGCGAATGCCATTTGCCAAAATACTCACAATCATATCCATTTTTTGCCAACACTTCGTCGTAAGTATCCGTTGAAAAAATAGGTTCATTACCGGTTAAAACAGAACCTGAACCTGCTTCGTAGGCATAATTGTTTCCCAAAATACCTGTATTGCATAAGCTATTGCCGGTAAGCATGCTTGATCGTGAAGGAACACATACGGGACATTGGCTGTATGCCCGGGTAAAAATAACACCTTCGGATGCAAGACGATCCAAATTGGGTGTAGAGATAATCTTATTGCCCATACAACTCAATGCATCTAATCGTAGCTGATCTGAAATGATATAAATCAGATTCGGAGCATTTTGGGCAGTCGCTCCTAAAGCTGTAAAAGCGGATAGAATAAACGGATTAATGATATTTGTGGTTTTCATTGTTGGTGTATCGGTTATAATTCGGTATTTCCAGTCGCAACCATCAAATCGTTCACTTCAATCAATTTCTCCCTCATCCGTTTGCTGTTGCGGTAATCGGTAATACGTTGCGCTCCGATCCGCCGGGTGTCGGATTTCCGGAAAACCAGGTTTTCTTCTATGGGCGTAACAATCTGTTGAATGGGATCAATCTCATCGTCGCCACTTTCAGCTGAAAGACCGCGATGCCTCATCGCCCTTAAATAGGCATTTTTCGTAATGGCGGTTACGGTAGTTCCGGCCAGATCATAAGGAATCCGGTCGGCTTCCTTATGATTAAGCGCAGTTTGAGTTCTTTCGCTCCTGTTCATTTTTTGCGCTTTTATATTTGAATCGTTTTAATCCTTGGCACCAACAAATGCACGATAAGTAAGGCAATCAGGTAGCCGCACCCTGCAATTGTAAAAGGAATGGTATAACCGTCAACACCAACATTCTGAAGAATTTTCCCTACTGAAAAAGCAATAATTGCACCACCAACAGCGCCGGCAAATCCTCCGAATCCGGCCACTGTTCCCATCGCTTTTTTCGGAAAAATATCCGACATCAGGCTAAATACATTGGCCGACCAGCCACAATGGCCACCAGTGGCAAGGGCAATCAAGCCAACTGCCAGCCACATATTTTCGGTATGCGGAACATAAACTACCGGCACCGCAAACAAGGCACAAGCCAGCAGGCCAAATTTTCGGCCTTTGTTCAGGCTAAACCCGCTTTTCATCAATTTGGAAGAAAACCAGCCTAAAAAAATCCCCAACCCCCATGATGCAAGGTAGATGGTAAAAAAGGGAAGCCCGATTTCATTCAGGTTCAGACCAAATTTTTCATTCAGGAATTTGGCTCCCCAGAACAGGTAAAACCACCAGATAGGGTCGGCCATAAATTTAGCCACTGCGATAGCCCAGGCCCCACGATGCGGCAAGATATCTTTCCAACCTACTTTTTTAGTATTGATGTCTTCTGATTCGCTGTCGGAATTGATGTACTGAAGCTCCTCAGACGAAACCTGTTTGCTTTGTTCAGGTTTCCTGAAATATTTAATCCAAAGCAGTACCCAAACCAAACTGATGGGAAAAGTCCAAAGAAAACCAACCCGCCAGTTTCCAAAAGCTAATACCAATGGTGGTATGATCAAAGGTGAAAGGATGGTTCCCATATTGGATCCTCCGTTAAAAATACCTACAGCCAAAGCCCGGTCTTTTTTCGGGAACCATTCGGCAACTGCTTTAATTGCTGACGGGAAATTACCAGATTGCCCTACTGCCAGGCCGAAACGGGCCACAGCAAAACCAACCCACGTCCTTGCCAAGGCGTGCCCGAGTGTTGCAATGCTCCAGATTCCGATGGAAACCAGATACCCTTTCCGGGTACCAAATTTATCAATCAGCGTTCCCATCAGCAGGAAACAGACTGCATAAGCAATCAAAAACACACTGTTGATGATACCGTATTGTTCTTCCGACCAGCCTATACTTTTCTGAAGTTCCGGAGCCAGAATACCCAAAGCAGAGCGATCAATATACAAAATGGTTGTAGCCGTGAAAAGCAAACCCAGAATGACCCAACGAAAATTGGTTGAATTCGGCTTCATGTTAAGTTAGTTATTTTGGCTCTTTGGCATTTTGCAATATTTTCTATGAATATCCGGTTGCTTTATTCTCGTTTTTTCTATTTCTGAACCAGCGCGCGTTCCTTTAGTTTAGAAATATTACTTAACAAAGTATCTAACTGAAATGTCCTGGTAAGTGGTTCCGCATTGGAATACCAGGTTGAGAAGATACCGTGTTGTCCTTCAGAAAGATATTGTCGGGCACGGGATACTTCTGCATTGGCCAAATCAAGATTTTTAACCAGGACATCTTTATTATCCTGGCTTTTATACGCATCGACAAAATGGTAAAGTGCTTTGCTGAGGTGGGTCATGTAATAACTGTACAACCTTAGGTTATCATTAAAAAAGGTTCGTTTATCCGGATCAAGCTGATCCATCATTTTAGTGCACTGAGCAGCAACTGACACAAACTTTGGTATGGTTGTTTTCATTCCAAACAGAATTGCATTTACCTGGTTTTTACTTTGGTTGTATTCAGGATCAATCCGAAAAGTTCGGCCGGGAACACTTTCATAACCAATATCATGCAATGGATTCATATTTAATTCTGCCTTCGACGAATAAAAAACCTGGTTGATATGATCAAAAGCACGTGCATATCTTAAATCCTGGAATACAAACTGACGTTCCATCCCTTTAAATTCTGTTTCTTTAGGCTGCCAGTATGCATTGTAATACGCTTTGTAAAGTTGCGCAACTTCAGATGCCTTTTTTGCCCCAAAATATTGGTTACAATAATCCAGCATAAATTTATCCGTATTGAAACTGTTGTAATCCCACAGCATTTTAGCATTGGCAGATAATTCCAAAATAAATTCCCTCACATTGCCCACGTTAACGACAGAAAAATAAAGCGGGGATTTATTGTTGATGTACCGGTAATTGAATTCCATTTTCCATGGACCTTCAGCCGGCGCTACATGTGCCCCGGTCGAAGCAAATCCGAAATTCATATAGTAGCCCAGTTTTACCGGTTTGTCCGAATTAAAATTCACCAGGTCTTCAAACGGATAGGGATCACGCCGAGCTGCCACGAAAGTCCAGATCATATTTTCACCTTCGGGTGGTTTTAAGTACCCTTTTGCCATCAAGGTCGCAATCTCATCGTAAAACGTAATCCTTACATAAGGATCGGGATTCCCGGTTACCTCCCTGATGATATCGAGTTGAATCTGAAGCATTTTGTTGATTACTTCTCCCCTGTCTTTGTCATTTTCAGGGGCATCCTCAAAAACACTCCAGAAAGGCTGATCCACTTTGCCCCTGAACGCCACAGTCCATAAGTTTTCAATTCCGCTTCTTTTAACAGTTTCGGCATTGTAACGGAAGAAATCGATAATTGCTGATTGATTCGCCAGTAATAATTCCGGCGGTTCCATGTGTCGAACTTCCTTCCAATAAGTTTCCCAGCTACCGAATGAAGTATTAAGACCACTGGTATGATGGGAAGTGATTACCAAACCGTATTTGTCAATTAAATACGCATAATCGGTTAATTTATATCCCGGTTGAATTGTCGAATAAGTCTCAACTGTGTTAAGCTTTAGGCGCAGCACTGTTTCGAGCCAGACATTATCGTTTCCCTGAATCTTCCTCCAGGGATTAAAGAAATCCTGATCGCCAGGTAAGATACTACGGTATCTCACCTGCGGAGATTTGAAAAACATGTCCAGGTCGCCAGGAATTGTAAGGGTGCCCTTTGTAACAGGAACCCATGAACTCCAGTTATACAGGGGGGGTACTCCCAGTATTTTCTCTGAAAAGGTGTAAATAGCATAGATTGTGCCTCTCAGATCAAAACCTTCCAAATAGATCCTGTTGGATTTGATGTCGGTATAAACCCTGTGCGATTCAAATCCGTCAAGTTTTTTGTTTTTATTGACGGGCATATCTAGGGCGCCGGATGCCCTGTTAACGATAACTATTTCCGGAATCTTACTGTCTTCGTCAACATTATTAACGACAACTGGTTCAAATTCCATCACCCTTCTGAAATCGTTCTTTAATGCCTCAAGTGCAATTTTCAGCGGACCAGCTTCATTTTGTGAAAAAACAATTTTGAAATTATTTTTCTTCAGGCTGATAAATCCTGAATCGTTTGCACCAATAGCAGGGACACACAATACTAGAATGAAGAATACAGGAAGAATCCTTTTAAATACTGATATTCCTTTAATTTGAAGGGATTCCATCATGACATGTGATTTATTTTTTCAATTGCCTTTGTTTTCTTACCGGCATCTCTTTTGAAAAAGGAATTTCTCCCCTCAGCATTTTTCCTGCCATGCCGGTCAGCCACAAATAATGATCAGAAGGTACCTCCTTTTCGATTGGGACAAAGATGCTTTTCCCAACGGGAACTTCGCGCGCGCACTTCATAATAGCCGTTCCTTCATCAATTTCATCGAACATGGCTACATAAAGCATTTCTGCTCCGCTTTCAATTGCACCTGCTAATTGTTTCCAGTAGAATTCACCTTTGTTTCTTGGTATCTTGTCCGATTTGTCATCTTTCATGTTGTGCCACGAAAAGCCCGGGTAAACGGTAGGAGCATACGACTTCCCCATCTCTTTGCACCATTTCACATCATCGATAATATTTTCCTGCCTGTATTTTTCATAACTTTTCTCATCATAACGCCCAACAAGCCATGGATGAACTACATCTGCCTGCTTGATCGCTTCGTGCAGCCTTGGGTCGCCTTTTGTATCTGATCCGAGTGTTCTCCACCGTGAAGGAATTCCGAGGTGAATGGAACAACCCCCGTAAACCGGGTCATTTTTAAAAAAGTCCATAATGTCAAATATTTCAGGAATATGCCCTGATTCCCTTGTCCCTGCGCTGATTCCCCAAAATGCAACCAAAGGCTTTCCGTTGTGAAAGAGGTAAGTGGTTTTGGCTCCCTGGTTTGTAAGCTTTAAGTCGTCCACCAGATGCTTCCAGTCGTCTATAACCAGTTTGTATTTGCTGTCGTCCATACTTCCAATGTCATACATCAGGGAAATCGCAATCCCATATTTATTGGCAGCTTTTATGGCTGAAGCCAGAACCTTATCGTTGTGATTTATTCTGTTTGCACTGGTAAGTACCGAAAAAAAGCGCTGGATAAATACACCATCAATGCCATATTCTTTCATCCATTTAAAATGAAGGTCAACGGTACTTTCATCGTATGAACTAAAGACGTATGCCGATGAACCATCGGCAAATTTGAACGGTGTTTTATACTTTACTTTGTACTCGTCCATTTCAGGCCAAAAGTCAATGGTACAGCTCCCGTCCTCAAATTTTCCCCCTTTATTGTAGTGTGTCCAGCCCCTGTCGGCGCCATCGCCTTCGCAATTAAACCACCCCTGGTATCCGGCCATTACCAGTCCTTTGTAACTCATAAACTTGCTTTTTACGGCATGTTTGCTTTGGGCTGAAATATTCAAACAGACTAATATCAAAATCAATCCTGTAAAGAATAATTTGTTCTTCATGTTTAACATCTCCTGTTAATTAAAAGAATTTCATTCGCACCTGCTTTTTTGTACAAGCGCTCAATTTTGCCTCTATTTTAAAACCCGTTTATAGTTCTCAACGACTAATCCTGCATACGGCTTAGCATATTCTTCCAGCCTTTTCATGTCATTTTTCGAAAGCGTTTTGAAATTTTTAAGCACCTCGATATTCTGCTCCAATTCAAAAATATGCCTGCAACCACTTATCAGCGATGAAATTGGAAGAGAATAGACATATTGATGAAGATTTGCCAGAGAAAGATCAGTACAGGTAACAACATCAGGTATATCCTTAGTTAAGATATCAGCCGGGGTTGTATCAATTCTTCCTCCCATCATGCTGCCGCCAGCCATCGTTTTCATTGCAAGAACACCGTATTTTTTCTTAAGCAAAACAGGTAAAACATTGTGTTGGAATGATTCAAACGAAGGATCACAAACATTTAAAGGCATCTGACAGGTATCCAGTTCAATACCTAAGTCATCCAGTCTTTTTAGAAAATGCAAATGGGTTTTTGGGCTTTGATGCCCCGTAAAACCAATATATCGGGCTTTCCCTTTTTGTTTTGCTTCAAGAAACGCATCCAGGACACCGGCTTCCATGCGTTTGTCAACGTCTTCCGGAGTATTTAATGCGTGAATCTGCCACAAATCGACATAATCTGTTTTCAGCGCTTTTAAAGACTCATCTAACATCTGACGAACTTCAGCTCCTGTTTTACCGGGTGCTTTGGTCATTAGAAAAATCTGGTCGCGATATTTTGGCGTTAAAAATTTACCCATGTATTCTTCCGATCGTCCATTGTTGTACTTTCGGGCATTATCGAAAAAACGTACGCCCAATTCCATCGCCCGTTCTATCGTTCTTTCGGCTTCCAATGGATTCTCTGTAAATCCTAAATGGTATCCGCCCAAACAGAATGCAGTCACTTTCTCACCATTTCTTGTCAATTGTCGCTGAGGTAAGATATCACCTGATTTATCCTTAACCGGACTTGCAGAAACCCAATCAGCAACAAGACCAAGTGCCGCTACGGCACTTACTTTCCTGATAAATGCTCTTCTTTCTTCCATAACATACTCAATTTTAATTGTTAATATTTCAAATAAACTGACTTCGCCAAACGAGCCAAAACACTAAATCTGAACAAATTATAAACCAAATGTATTTTACAACTTCATTTTAACAATATAATTAAATTTAGCTAATTTGCCACCTCCGCTTTATACAATCTCTTAATCTGCGCGTCTGTCATTGCTCTTAGTTCCTCCATGCTTTTGTCCATCTTATACTCCTTTTGCAGTTCACTTAAACGCACCTTTAAATCATCAGTAATTTTATCATACGCCGGATTTCCATAAAGGTTATCCAGCTCATTGGAATCCTTCTCCAGGTCAAATAATTCCCATTGATCCATATTGTAGTAAAAATGGATCAGCTTATACCGGTCGGTACGTATTCCGTAGTGCGGCTGAACATGATGCCAGTATGGATATTCATAATAATGATAGTACACCGCATCGCGAAACGGAGTTTTTGTCCTGTTTGTTATGACCGGCAAGAAACTCTTTCCCTGCATGTCGGAAGGTATGCCGACGCCGGCCATATCGAGTATGGTAGGTGCATAATCCACATTTAACAGCAAATCTTTGTTTACCGTACCAGGAACAATTTTCCCGGGATAACGGATAAGACAGGGCATATGAAACGATTCTTCGTACATAAACCGTTTGTCAAACCAACCATGTTCACCTAAGTAAAAGCCCTGATCAGAGGTGTAAATAACAATCGTATTTTCCGCCAGTCCGCTTTTATCCAGGTAATCCAACATTTCGCCTACTGCATCGTCAACAGCCTTTACACACCTGAGATAATCTTTAATGAAATGCTGGTATTTCCAATCTTTCCGTTGGGCATCTGTCATACTTGTGTCGGGAGTCCAGAATTCTCCGTCGTTGTCACCATAACTGTTCCAGGCATTCTGTTCGTCGGGTGACAGACCCTTCGGGGTTGGAATTTTCACATCCTTCCGGTTCATATGCCCGTCAATACGCATCCATGCAGCTTTGGCGGCATTACGCCCCTGGTAATCGTCGTCGAATGTTTCAGGTTGCGGAATCGTTACCTCATTTAGATAATTTTCATATCCCGGACCTGGTTCCCATGGGCGGTGCGGCGCCTTAAACTGGTACATCAACATAAACGGTTTGTCCTTATCCTTTCTGTTTTTCAACCAAGCCAGGGCATCTTCTTTTATTACGGTTGTGGAGTAACGGCCGGTCTCCGTTACTAATTTCCCGCCGGTTTCTTCGAATACCGGATCATAATAAGAGCCCTGACCTTCTTTGTTGAAGAGGACTTTGTAATAATCAAATCCTGTTGGCGAGGTGCCCAGATGCCATTTTCCTATGACAGCGGTTTCATATCCGGCTTTTTGCAGCAGCTTTGGTAAAGTTTGCTGCGACCCGTCAAAGTCTCCGCCTCCTTCATTTTTATAAAACCCGTTAATATGGCTGTATTTTCCGGTAAGGATAGAAGCCCTTGAAGGACCGCAAATGGAATTTGTGCAAAACATGTTATTGATGCGTACCCCCTCGTTCGCAATGCGATCTATATTTGGCGTCGGCGCTACATTTGCCAGGAAACCTTTGTAGGCGCTGATTGCAGCCAATGCATGATCATCGGGCATTATAAAAATGATATTAGGCCTTTTTATTGCCGCTTTATCATTTTGGCAACCCACAATGGCCAAAATAGGAAGAAGGGTTGGCAGTAACTTATTCATTCCCATAAATAAATGATTTAATTTGACTGATTGTTGTTTCAATTATCTCAATCTCATGGTTTTTCAAATCTGTTGCGAAATGCAGCATCACGGTGCAGGTCTTCGAAAGGTGACTGCAAGGCTTTGGCATATCCTTCATCGCCTGCACTCATGGAAACGATACGAACGAACCGAGCGTTTGGTAGAGTTATGTTTGTTGTACCTTCAGGTATTTCTAAACGATAAGCAAACAAATAACCGTATTCATAAAGTGCATCACCTGCAGGAAGATGACGGTGCGAGGCACACCATGCAATACGTTGATCGCGGATAAATGCCGGATGAATGGTTTTTAGATTATTGCGCATAGAATAAGATAATTCTGCAACTTCTCCTTCAAATTCACGGTTGTCCCATAATCCCATATAACCTGACCAACCACCTATGGTTAAAGGAAATTCCTTTTCGCCTGCTTTGAAGGTAAGGTCTGTATCAACATCGGCAGCTGCCAAAATATGTAAAACGCGTGTTCCTTCGGGTAAATCTATACGTTGTCCGACACATGCAACTGAATTATATTCACCTTCCTTACGAGAACCTATGGAAAAGGAGATATTGCCTAATTTAACGGTGTCGCCAATCATCTCGGCAGGATAAGTTGCTCCTTTGCCATCAAAACTTCCACGATGGCCTTCAGATCTCGGCATGCGATCAAGGTATCCATCTTCGCGGCTGCTATTATAGCTGAAAATATCGGTATCGTATTTCAATTTTACTATTTGAGTTGCTGCAGCAGGCATAGCTTTGGATTCGGAAACCTTCAATAGAATTGTTTTCAATTCATAAGGTGTAAAGTCTATGCTGAGTGCCCCTTTTTTTGTTGCAAGTTGAATGTCAAGCGGGCGCTCAGCTCCGTCAAGTTCTTCGGCTGTAAGAATTGGGAAGGCAGTCGAAAGTTTAGCGCCAATGCAAGCTTTACCATTTAATTCTTGTAGTCTTACAACAACACCCGAACCATTTTCGGCCATTTTCACAGCCTGAATGTTTACTTCGTCGTTATTTATTTTTATAAGTGAGAATGAACTGCCATTTCCCTTATGTTTGGCTACAGCAAATGCAGCAGGGCGCTTTTCAAAGCGCATGGCTTCCCAATGTGCTTTACCATCGCGCCAGTCGCCTCTATGCCCAGTAACAGCATACGAAAACTCATGTCGTCCCCAGTCTTGCCATCTCTGTTCGCTCATAGTGCCATCGTCAAGTACTTCCTGTAAACTTTCTTTGGTATCCGGTCCATGAATTAATGTAAGTCGTAAGGTATTGTCGTCAACTTTGTCGCTTCCGTATTTTGCTCCCGTAAGTATAGAAACACCATATTCGCCTGAGTTATCGGTTAAATCGATCCATGCATGCTGAGGAACTTCATATTGTGTTTCGTTTCGGTTTCCACGTTTGATGACCCCCATATCAAGGTTGTAAGTTGCTTCGGATGCCGAGGCTGTTAAGTGAAATGCAGCCTTTAACAAAGTTCCGCGGCTTTTCCAGTCTATCTGGTTGGCCACCTCAACACGGCTGCCATCTGCTCCGGCTGAAAGTCTTATTCTTTGTGTTATTTTTGATCCTTCGTTCTCACGAACCACTTCGATAGCAACACGAACCGGACCATCTTCAACAATCTTCACTGAAATCGGGTTTTTAGCCACACTTCGGGCGGGCTGTTTTATGTCTTTCCAGTAAATACGCCATGCCGGTTTTGTATCAGGGAAATCTTGTCCAAATTCAAGTTGTATCGGTTTTCCGAGCAATTCTTTTTCAATTCTTTTGTCGATAATACTTGAGATATCGCCGTTGGTATCAATGCTAACTTTGAAATTTTTGTTTTCTAAATAATCATTGCGAACAAGCAATGCTGATTCCTTCGCTTGATCTTTTGCTGCCCGAAGAGAATAAACAACAGCGCCGACCGGCGGAAGATCGGCTTGAAACAGAATACGATTTTTACCGTCAAAGCCTACCACAATTTGCGAAGAAACCTCTTTCCCTTTTGCGTCAAATACCGCAATGGCTTTCTCATTGGTTAATTCATCAGGAATAAAGGCTTCAACAATATCCTTTCGTGGAATTGAAAGTGGATTAAAAACAACCACAGGTACTCCGGGCACATCGGTATTGAGTGACTGAGCCAATGCGCCAACAGCGTCTTTATAAACTCCGGAAAACTGATTCAATGCAATGATTCCATCATTCCATCCATGTTCGTAGGCTTTCGGAATGCTGGTTCCCGGAAGATTATCATGAAACTGATTACGTAGCATGAGTCCCCAGGCATTATTAAGCGCTTCGTAAGGATATTGGGCTCCATTTAACAGCTGAGCGGCAACAGCTGCTCGTTCGCTGGCATCAGCTAATATTTCGGCGTCGCGGTTTAGCTTCTTTGTATAAGCTTGCGACGACAATACTCCGGTTGAATGTTTAACAAGCAACAAATCTTTTTCCCACGTTGGAAATTTCTCTGCCTGCACATCTGTAATTGCTCTAAACATAAGGTCTGCCTGACCTGCAATTACATTAACAGCTCCTTCCGTTTCATAAGCTTCTTCCATTTTTTCAAGTGAAATCTTTCTTGGTGATCCACCACGGTCGGCATTGTTTTTATCTCCGCCACCCAGATAAAATAAATCAATAGGAAGTCCTGATTTTTTCTCGTTTTCTTCTAAGCGCTCAAGTGTTTTTTTATCTGTGGAGTATACCTTTTCATGAACACCGGCATAATCACCGGCATTGAGCGCTGCAATAACTGATTCTCCGTCCAGACCTATCCAACGACCTACATTAAATGGAATTCCATTGGCTGATTCCCATGTTAACTTTTGGGTTGAGAAACCGCGGATTCCGCAATGACTTAAAACAGAAGGTAATGAATAAGGGAAACCAAAGCAATCAGGGAGCATGAACTCACGACTTTCTTTTCCAAAGTCATTCTTAAAATATTGATAACCCATAAGAATTTGACGCACCATGGCTTCCGGGGAAGGAACGTTTACATCGTTTTCAACCCATGAACTACCGCTTGGATACCAACGTCCGGCAGCAACCCATTTTTTGAGTTCTTCATATTTCTCCGGATAATACTCGCGCATCATTTGATAGCGGCTGGCACCCGACCAATTAAAAACAAAATGCGGGTATTTCTCAAAGGCAGCAAAATTATCGTCCAAAGTGTTTTTCAGAAAATCGCGTATTACTTGTGGATAGGACCAACGCCAAATGTCGTCGAGATGCGTGTAGGGCATCAAGAACAAGGTTGGTTTCGTTAAGTCAATTGTTTCGGGATTGATAGGCTTAACAGCAGGCTTTGTTGCGTCGCCAACCTGTGCAAATACTGCCGTATACATTAAACAAAAAAGTATGCAAGTAATCAAATGGTTTCGTGTTTGATTGAAATTCTTTGATTTTCTCATCGGCTACATGTTATAAATTTTTAAAAATAAAATCAACTATTATACAGGAGGATAGCACAATAAAACTTTCGTGGGTTTTGTCGTTTTCCAGGTGGTTGATTCAATGGCAGCAGAGAAAAATATCTCGTCGCCCTGAGAAAAACTGTACTCCACGCCGTCACATGATAGCTTAACTTCACCGGAATATATCACCCCAACAAAGAAAGAACCATTGCCTTTCAAAATAAATTCGCCATCCAAATCAAGCTCGTTCAGGCCAAAGCAATCGGTGTGTTTCCTGTTGAATATGGTTTTGTGTGTGAATGAATCAGAAGATTCTATTGTTTGAGGCCCAATTTTCCATCTTTTCGCAGCTTCTTCAAATGAACAGCAATCATAATGGAAACATTTTAACATGTTCTCCTCACCAACGCCCTGATGAATTAACTCATCGCTGATAGCCAGTCCGCCAGGGGTAATTTTTTCTACCCGCATGGTATAATCAGTCGGTTCCTGTACTTCCATCAAAAAACAGCCGCTGCCAATCGCATGGGGAACACCGCCGTAAATCATAAATGCATCACCAGGCTGTACTTCAAACCGGTGAAGACAGTCCAGCATTCCTTTAATATCTTGTTTCCTGAAAAGGTTTTCCCAAATTTCAGGCGTGACACCTTCCCTGAATCCAAGGTATATGGAACTCTTCACTCCGTCAATTTCACGAACACCCAATACATACCAGGATTCGGTTTTACCAAAGTCCGAATTGAGCATCCTACGGGCATATGCTTTATCCGGATGTACCTGGATTGTCAGTCTTTCTTTTGAGTCGAGCATTTTGATCAACAGACCGGTTGTGCCAAATTTTTCAGCTACCGCTTTGCCCAAAAAAAGATTTAAATCGTCAGCAATCAATTCATTAAGCCCAACTACCCCTAATGGGGTGATTACATTGGATAATCCTTCTTTTTCAGGACGATTTTTGCCGCGGGCCGAAATCGTTGACATGATCCACTCTTCAGGCAAACTTCCATCCGTCACATCCGGAGCTTTTTTCCATTTATCGATCAAAGCTCCTCCGCTGTAGGTGCGCCAAACACGGTTTTCCAATTGTTTAAGCGGCATCCGGGCAAATTTCGCTAATTCATTTTTATCCATGGTTAGCAATTATCTCATTATTCTTTGGGGCAAAAATGAATACCGAAAGAACTGACAGAGGGATTAATACACCTCCCATGATAAAGAATGGTATCCAGTTTCCACCTCTTGTAAGCATCGGAACCAGGTAAGTCGACAGAACAATGCCAAGCACGGCAGAAGCTCCACCCATTCCTGCCAACGTACCTACCGTTTTACCGGAATGGAAGTCACTTGGCAATGTTTGAATGTTGGTGATGGCAAACTGAAATCCGCCAAGAATTAACATCAGCATAATGGAAGCAGAAAGGCCGGTCAGGGCAAAAGCAGCGCCAATCATACCCGGTACAATAACCAAACCTCCGACAGCAATCGTTATCTTTCTTGCTTTAATTGCAGAATGACCTTTACTGATTAGCTTTCCGGCCCACCAACCTCCGAGCAGACTTCCAAAAACAGCTCCCACAAACGGAATCCATGCAACAGCCGCTACTTCTTTAATATTCAATTTGTAAACTTCCTGCAAATAAATGGGTAGCCAGGTCATGAACATCCACCATATCGGATCGAGAAAAAAGCGACTTGCGATAACTGAATAACTATGTTTGTCTTTTAATAACTGTGTAATGCTTAATGTTTTCGTTTCTGTTTTTTCCAGTTCTCCCTGTCCCTCAATAATATAATCCCTTTCCTTTTGCGTAATCCAGGGATGCGTTTTAGGCGATGACTTATTAACAATATACCATATTGGGATCCAAACAAGACACAATAATCCCAATACGACAAAAGTCAGACGCCAACCCATGGCCAGAAAAAGCAGCGGAATAACAATTGGCACTAAAATATTGCCAACTGAAGAGGCAGCGCCAAAAAAACCTTGCGCAATTGCTCTTTCCTTAATGGGGAACCACTCAGCATTCGACTTGGTTGTGCCCGGCCATGGACCAGCTTCTCCAAGACCCAGCATAACCCTGAAAAATGCGAGTAACCGAACACCGCCAACAATTGAAGTAAGTGAGATTGCGCCGCCCCAAATCAATGCGGATATGCTAAATCCTTTTCGTGTTCCGACTCTGTCGTACACTGCTCCCGACACCAATTGACTAAAACCGTAAGCAATCATGAATATGATATTTATCCATGCAAATACTTCTTTTGATCTTTGTTGCTTTTCTTCCGGAGCCATATCATCGCTAACAATATGCAAATCCGAAACTATACCAGGCTGCACAACTTCTCCGGTGGTTTTGTCCCGTGCATCCTGCCACATATAATTTAAAGTACCCCGATCAAGAATGTTGATTACAGTGACTATTACGATTAAACTGAGAATTACCCAGCGCAGGCCATTTATTTTCATTCTTGTATTTTTTTATATTGTTGTCCGGGTAATCTTTTTCGTTCTGTTTATTGCTGAGATGTCTCACTTCGTTCGACATGACAATCAGTCATTTATGTTTTTGGATGGGGTTGATCGGCGGCTTCGCCACCGACCAACCCCATCCTCCCGGAATTCGATATAACGACCTGTCATTCTGAGCGTAGCGAAGAATCTGAATATTTTAACCGGACAGCAATGATTTTTTTAAACAATAATTTAAAATATCAGCGATGATCTTTATTTTATTTATCAACATGTTCGTTTCATTATTCATCTATCGGAATTTTTGCATCGGATCCCCACTCTTTGTTTGGCAATTCATCCAGAATTAGCTCTAGGGTTGCACCAGCCATAATTTGTTTATGTGTAATAAATGGGCTATTAATCTCTTTCCCGTTTATGAATGCTTTTTGAATGTATTTATGGGTTTTATCGGCCCCTTTGGCAACGACAGTAAATTTCTTCCCGTTGGAGAGATTTATGGTGGTCTTTTCAAACACGGGACTGGTAATCGTATAAAAAGGCAATCCGGGAGTAACAGGGTAAAGTCCCATGGATGTAAATACAACAAATGCGGTCATTCCGCCACCGTCTTCATCACCCGGTATTCCGAAGATATTATCTTTAAACCACACATCCAGAAGGAAACGGGTTTGTTTTTGTGTTTTCCAGGGAGCGCCAAAGTAGTTGTACAAATAAGGGATATGAAACGATGGTTCATTGCCCATCGAGAATTGCCCGATCATTCCTGTTGAATTGGCGCCGTCGACGTAGAAATCACTTTTCTTCATCCCCAGGGGCTCTCTGAACAGTTGGTCCAGACGTTCTTCTGCGGCCTTTTTCCCTCCGAGCAATTTGGTTAAGCCTTCAATATCCTGTTGAACGTCCCATGCATAGGTCCAGCCGTTGTTTTCATCGTAATACTCGCGGTATCCTTTTCCTCCGGCAGATTTCGGGTCAATATCAATCCATTCACCTTTGTCATCTTTAGGCATAAACAGACGCTGCTGCGGATGCCAGAGGTTTTGGTAGTCTTTTCCCTTTGGCGAAAACTTATCATAATCTTCCTTTTTGCCCAATTCTTTTGACAATTCAGCCAAAGTCCAGAAATCATAACTTATACCCAGGGTTACCGGAACCGGTTGACGTTTTTCAAAATCATCCATCATCGCAACGGTTTCAGTTTCACCAGGGCGAAGTGCCGGGAAATATCCTTTCTGCAGATAGAAATCATCAATCGCCTGTCTGGGTATTCCTTGCCGCCACGGGATGAAAGTGCCTTCGGTCAGATTCTTCCTGATCCCTTCATACGCTTTTTCAACATCGTAATTCCTCAACCCTTTGCGGTAACCATCTATGAAAATTGCTGCTGAATGGTAAGAATTCATACACATATGGTTGCCGTGCACCTGCGGAAAAGTCGGCATCCAACCGCTTTGTTCATACATCAAAGTGTAGGAGTTGAGTAGGTCATCTTCCATTTCAGGATCAAGAATTGTACGCAGTGGATGCTGTGCGCGGTAGGTATCCCAAATCCAGTCGTCCACAAAAAACGGACGGGTGCTTTCATGCACTTTCCCATCGTACCCGCTGAAATATTTTCCTCCTTCATTGATATCGATCATCCGCTCGAAGGTGCGGTACAAGGAAGTATAGAAGGTCCTTTTCTGTGCTTCGGTTCCACCAACAACTTCAACCTGGTTGATTACTTTTTCCCACTTTTGCCTTCCTTTTGCAGCTAAATTGTCAAAACTTACCGCAGACAATTCTTTTTCAAAATTAATTTTGGCCTGTTCAGGACTGACGTAAGAGACTGCATATTTCAGAAACAGTTCAGACGGAGCATTCGAAGAACATGAAATGGAGAATTTACCCTTGTCCTTATTGACAACCATATCTTCAACCACCTGGTTTTTATTGTCTGTCAGCACCGCATAAACAAATGCTGACATTATCCGGGTTACCGGTTTAGTACCTCTGGTTGTATACTTTATCAGTTCTTCAAATGCAAAAGAGTTTCCGTTACTGACAGTGCTTTTCATCTCATCGCTGCCCTGAACAAGGATGTTCTTCTTTTTACCCGCAGGGAAGTTAAATTTATACACGGCGCATTTTTCTCCCGGTGCAAAACTGACCCGTATAGCATCATCAATTAAATAGGCAGAATAGATCCATGGGTGAACAATTTCCAAATCATGATCTATATTCATTTTTTGTTTCCACGATGAATTGGTGACATCGCCAAGCGAAACTTTCATTTGAAAAATACCCGGAGTACGGTGCATAACTACCTGAAGCGGGAACGCATCCACCTGATCGGAAAGATAATCTTTCTTTACCGGGAACATCCGGATCATTTGGTTAGGCAAGTGCATGGTCGGATAAGTCGGAACCAGGAACTGCGCTACACTTCCAATCGTTGGGTCAATGTATTTCGTAAAATCTTTCTGTGCAGAAGAGGAAAAAACTATCCCCAAGGCAAGAAAGGCAAGGATCACTGATTTTTTAATCTTTTCAGCAATAGGATTCCCATCCCGGTCAGCACCTGAATTAGCGGCGAATACAGAATTAATCGCAGCTAACAATGTTATACCTGTAAAAACGAGATTTTTACCTTTCATCTGCTTTAATTTTTCATTTATTAATAGCTATTTTCACAAATACAGGTTTGTGATCGGAGGGATAAGCTCCTTTTACATTGTAATCCACTTTCTCATAGGACAGTACTTTTACATTTCCTTTGTACAAGATCCAATCAATTCCAAGACCTCCTTTAACGCTGTCAATAAGCAAATTAGGATCATCGGAATCCTCATCCCCAACAAATTTTTTGTAAACATCACTTTCTGGTTTTGAATTGAAATCTCCCATAAGAAATACCGGACGTTCTTTTGTCCATTCACCAAAACGGCTCAGAGAATTAATCCTATCCATAATTAGTTTCGCACTGTTTAGTTTTGCCTGAGGATAATTGGGGCCATTAAAAAAATGCGTATTAAAAACATAAAATTCCTGCGTATTTTCCCAATGTCCCCTGTAATCCATTGGGTTAAGGCTCTCTTTCCCCTCTGCCGGTCTGTTAATAATTGCCAGACGTGCCCATGTAACCATACGTGGATTAACATCGGGCCCACTGCCAATTATTTCGGGTGTGTCTGAAAGTTGAAAACTACCCATTTCCCGAAGGCGAAACTTGTCCCGCTTAATGAAGATGGCCATGTGTTCGTCATCGTCACCCCCTTTTCTGCCTTCTCCAATAACAATGTATTCCGGCAAATGGTCCATTAAATAGTCAACCTGCTCCTTTAACCCTTCCTGGGTACCAATAATGTCGGGATTATATTTGCGGATCATATCCACCTGCATTTCGCGCCTGACTGCCCAGGATGGCTTATAGTCAGGACTGGCAAACTTCAGGTTGTAGCACATTAAATTTATCGTCCTGCTATCTTCATTGCTGGTTTTTTCTACCTGTGCGTTGATACTATCAGGCATACTAAAAACAAGAAATATTACAATTAAAAGAGCTGTTTTCATCCGTTGATAAATTAATTAAGTAATTATTTGAGCAGCATTAATTATTTCCCTGGGTTACTGCTCATCCGGGTAGTTTCAGAAATTTCGATAACCGTTGGGTTCACTTAAATTTCACCGAAGCCGGAACCTCGTCCAATCCATAATATTCATGTTCAACGCTGTCGTTGTATATCTTGACGATACGCATTCCCGAAGGCGCTTTACCCAGCGGTTTTCCCAAAGCACTCGTTGTGATCAACTGAACTCCATTGTAAGTGCTTAACCCATTGTTGTGGTGATGTCCGGAAAAAACAGCAGCAACTTTGTGCAATTCAAAAAGGGAAAGATACTTTTTCCGATACACTGGTCCGATGTTCGAATAAGCTTCCGGTTCGTCTGCAGTCTTGTTGAAAAACGGATAATGACAGAACAGGATAATATGGTTTGCTTTCCGCCCTTTATCGAGTTCTCTAGTCAGCCATTTGTATTGTTTCTGTTCGTCGGGCTGCATATCAGTCTTTATGAAACTTGTGTTGAATCCGATAAGAACAGAACCCTTGTGTGTGAATGCAAATTTATCGCTGCCATAGTCTTTTTTATATTTAATGATGCTTTGCTTGTCCGGGGTGTTGCCAAGATCATGATTCCCGGGCGTGTAGTAGACATGAATACCGGGATTAATTTTTGCAGTTATCCGTTTAAATTCATTAATCTGCGCATCTGATTTGGAGTCGTTGACAAAATCACCGGTGATAACCACGAAATCAGGGTTAAGCTTATTTATTGAAGCAACAGCTTTTTCATACAAAGCAGTTTCTTTTTCAAATCCCGCATTGTTTTCAAACATACCAAACTGCGGGTCTGTAATCTGAATAAAAAACCAGGGAGCGTTTTGACCTTTCTTTTGTGCAAAAGTATTCCCGACGATAAAAATCAGTGCCAGACTGATAATTATTCTTCTGATTGATTCGTGCATCATCATTTTCCCCTGCTTTTAATGCCGTTTATCACTTCTTGTTTCCCGATATCCGGGATTTCAGCAGTAAATTTGTTGTAGAACCCGCGAAGTTTCCCGATCTCGCTTTTATAAAAATCGTTTTTTATCTGGTTGTTGATTTCAAGGGAGTCTGATTTTCTGACGAAGAACTGGTCTCCGAATGCCCTGAAATCAAATCTCCTGGCATATTCGGTAGGGTCCAGCATGATTCCTAATTTATAATCCCGTGTAATCACAGCAGCCTGCGACCAGCTTTCCGATACAAAATACTCTCGTTTCATTGGTTTGCCCTTGGTTAGGGTAGCGGCAATTGATTGTCCCTGAATCGGATATTTCAACTTCGGCAATTTCAGCCCAAGCATTTCAACCAAGGTCGGGTAAATATCAACCAGGCTCACCAGTTCACCCACTCGCTTGCCATTTTCTTTGTTCCCGGGATATCGGATAATCAACGGTATATTTAATATATCCTCGTATACATTTTGTCCTGCTGCAGATTTTTCTACCATGCCGTGATTCCCCGCGAAATCGCCGTGATCCGAAGTGTAGATCACGATGGTTTCATCCATCAACCCATTCTCGTCCAATGTCTTAAGTATTTCACCGACACAATGGTCAACTTCTGTTACCAGGGCATAGTATGCTCCAATGTAATTACGCCAGAGTTGCTCGTCTGCATATGCCTTGTCGACGTTCCAAACCTTATTGCCGCCATTCCTGACCGACTGCATCATAGGCGGAATATTTTCTTTGGGTTCGTAAAGACTTTCAGGTTTGCGGATTGAACTTCCGTTTATCCGTCCTTTCCCCCAGGCAGAAACATCATACATGTCCATATACCTTTTCTGCGGGGTATAAGGTTGGTGAGGCCGGTAAAAAGTGGCCCAGCAGAAGAAAGGTTTATCACTTTTAGCCTGGTCTTTTATCATTTGAACTGTCAGCATGGTTGTGAAAGCCTCCATGGTCATATTTTCCGGCAGCGCAGAAATCCGGGTGCCCAGATCAGCTGTCGGAAACTTCACATCACTCAGGGTTGAACACTTTGAACCGGTTCCGAATTCTGCGGACCAGTCCATCGCAAATTCCTTCGCAAATCCATTTTTCTCCACCCACTCGGTATAGCTGTTTCCGGGCGTTTCGTTGCACAAATGACTTCGCTGCACATCCCAACCAGCATCAACGGCTTGTGAAGTATGGCGCTTACCGAAGGCATAGGTGTTGTAATTGTTTTGCTGAAAAACAGTTGCAAGTGAAACAACTTCATCCATTACAGCTGATTTCTCACCATTTGAGAGCAAACCCAGGGTCCGGGGATACAAACCTGTCATCAAAGAAGATCTGGATGGGGCACAAATCCCGGTTACGCAATACGCACGGTCAAAGACAACAGACTCTTTGGCCAGTTTATCCAGGTTGGGCGTAATAACATCCGGATGACCTTCAAAGCCCATCACATCTTTGTTATGCTGGTCGGAAAAAAGGATGATTACATTCGGTTTTTTCTTCGCATCATTTGCCGGCGTATTGCCCGCAAATGTATATCCAACACCAGCGGTCATCACCGCTATGCCTCCTGTTACAATTTGAAATGAAAATAGTCTCATTTTTGAGGCTTTCATCAATTATATAATTTTCTGAATGCACCTTTCATCAACAATACAAAAACCTGGCCTTCAGGGGAAGTTCCGGGCGAGTTAATTATTGGGGATGCACCGGCTCCCTGGAGTAACCCATAAACATATTACGGAGTGACAACCACCTGAAACTCTTCAAATTTCATGTCATCATCGACATAAACCAATGAGTCCTTGGCTTGGTACGAGTTTGCTCCATCCTGATAGGTGTAATCCAGGTATATGGTACGGTGTTTTGCACCATTGTAGCTTTCTGCCCCGGGATCTGATTTTGAATAAAATTTACCGGTTCCGCTTACCACCACTGTTGAAGCACTTTTTTGTGATACCACAACACTTTTACTCGCATTGTTAAAGGATAAGTTCATGCTGTATTTCGCATTACTCAATTCCTTGTTGGTGCCCCCCACTGTTGACATATAACTATCAGTCAATGACTTGGTGGTTAATTTGGTCATGTCATTGTCATCGAGAAAACGGGCATGATAGACGGCGACGTCCTGCGGGTTTGCTTTGTTAGTTCTTTTCCCCCTTAACAGGTAAACACCATGTGTCGGATTTATATATTTTACGGCAAACAATACATAGTTTTTGGGTGTTACTAACCATTGTGCAGCAACCCTTGGATCAGGAGAAGCAATGCCGGGAACCGGAGAGCCCTGAAGAACGCTATCTCCGGGAGCAGCGCCTGTGATGCGGACAGGAACAACATAATGAAGGCCAGTGGTTAAAGGATCATTGAAAAATGCGTCCGTTAGATTCACTCTCATTTTCCCGAAAAAACTACCGGCAGGAATAATTATCTTATCAAATGTTGCATTGTAATAGGATGCCGGCAATAACTCAAGCTTATTACCCGAAGCATCCGTTATTTTAGATGCCAATTCAGGTGCAAATGCGACAGATACTGCTCTGTCTTTTGTGTTTGCATAGACCCCGCCCATTGATACACCAATGCTGAAGGCATGTGCCAGATCGATTGAATTATCCCCAATCACCTCATCGCCTAACATTAACGATCTGACAGGATATTGATAGGGGAAATAGATGCCCTGGTACGCGAAGTCATCAAACTTTATATCCTGGTTTGTACAACTGTAAAACAGGGCTATAATACCAAATAAATAGAATATCTTTTTCATACTTATTAATTTTTACATTTAGATGTTTACTATTACCAGCCCATATTTTGTAATAGGGCATACTTCAGGGTCTCTCCGTAGGGAATAGGACCATAAATCTGATAATCGGAGTAATTACGACTCTCAACTTCAAGATAGTTATAGGTACTTCCATCGGCTGATACTTCTACGCCACTCACCGGTTTTTTCATCTCGGCGGTCATTTTCCAGCGACGCAAATCCCAGAAACGCTGTTCCTCAAAACACATTTCTATTCTTCGCTCGATGCGGATAAGGTCTGTCATCTGTGCCTTACTCAACCCGTTCACGTAGGCTGAAGAGGTAATCCCGGCCCTGCTGCGAATCGCATTAACGACCTGACGGGCATTGTAGTTTCCAATATTTGCATCCGGGCCAACGGCTTCATTTGCAGCTTCCGCAAACATTAATAGCGCATCGGTATAGCGTGAATAAGTATAATAATGTAATCCACCTGAATTTACTTTCGGATCCAGATTTACATTGCTTACATTCAAGAATTTTTTTAAATAGTACCCTGTTTTTGTTGCATAAATATTTGTGCTACCCAGCGCATCCTGGTTTCCGGCTGCCGTATTGATGGTGACCGTGGCTGTTCCTCTTTTAAAATTAGCACCATTAAATAAAATGAACTTTGCTAATCTGGGATCCCGACCTGTGTAAGGATCACCCGAATTAATCTTGGCGGCCAGTGCCGGGGTTCCATCTGCCATCGGGAAAGCATTCACCAAATTCTGGGTAGGATTAGTCAATCCCTGCCCAAAAAGAGAAGGTGCAAAATTGGATAATTCCCAGGTAGTAGAAGAACTTATGCGGGTAGAATACCAAATTACTTCCGGATGAAGATCTCCGGCATTTGGCACATCTGCATTACTATAAAACTCAACATTTTTGGTATTGGCAAAATTAACCAGCGTTAATCCATTGTTCTTATCCATTAAATCAGCTGCTGCCTGAGCTGCCATCTGGTAGGTATAAGTACCATCAGAATAAGCCGGGCTTGCCGCATATAATAAGGTTTTGGCTTTTATTAACCTTACTGCCAACCCATTGATTCTATTGGTGTTTCTCGCACCAGTGGCAATATCGGCATTGGCATTACCGCTATCTTTCCATCTGTCCGGAAGTATTGCGATAGCCTTGTCACAATCGTCTAGGATAAATTTAACAAGATCTTTAAAAGTGGAACGTGGAAGCTGGTATTCAGATGGGCTGGTGGTTTTCAACACATGATCAACTATTGGCACGCCAAGCAACACGCCATTGGACCCTTTCCCGGCATGTGCCTGAAGCAGATTGAAATAATTCCAGGCTCGCAGACCATAAGCTTCTGCCTTAAGTTTATCGGCAAAAAGTGCACTGGTTGTTTTGTTTTTCCAATACCAATCAATTTTACCCATCTCCGCTAAAAAAGTATTAATATAAAAAATACTCTCGTAACCAGTATTCCAGGCGTCAAAAGGATTTGAACTTGATGTCCATCCTCCGGATACAACAGCCTTTATACTACTTGTAGAAACATTGTTTACAGCATCATCCGATGCGTAGGATGAGTTAAAGGTGTTTTGAGCAGTTGGGAGATTCCGGTAAGCATTGATCAAAAAACCTTCAGCAAAAGTCACAACTGACTCTACATCATTCAGATCATATGTATTTTCATCTTCCGGCTGTAATACATCACAGGCATTGGTAAGACCAAGCAGGGTAATGAAGATGAATATCAAATATTTGCGTTTTTTCATTTTATCTTGATTTAAATTGATTTAAAATGAGGTAACAAGACCTATTGCGAAACTTCTCGTTCTTGGAGCGCTACCAACATTAAGTTCGCTGTATTTTTTATTTTCTCCAAACACCAGGGCATTATTGGCTCTTACATATATTCTTGAATCCTTTAGAAATGATAATTTATTCTTCCCGGATAAATGATAGGTAAGTTGCATTGTAGGAACAACAAATGAGTTATTCTTATACAGCCAATAATCGGAATTACGATTATTATTGCTTGCAGTAGTTGTTGACAGACGTGGATGGATCGCATTAACATCTTTGTTATTAGGACCATAAGCATCATTTGCCATTTCAGCGTATTTTACATCACCGAAGACCCGGTAATAGCTACCCGTACGGTAATTATCATCGCCGGCCTGACCTATTCCAAGGATATAGAATTCAAGATTTTTAAAATTAAGATCCAGGTATAAACTATATTGGGTACGCAAACCATGACCAATAATCCGCTGGTCTTTTTGGTCAATGATGTTGTCACCATTTTGGTCCAGGTATTTAATGTCTCCTGCTTTAACCGCACCAAAGGTTGGCACAGGCAATCCGGAAACAAGTGTACCATTAGGATTAAAATCCGCTTCGCTGTAAAGACCGTTCGATTTTAATGCCCACAAGGCATCAGATGCAGTTCCTGTTCTTATTAATCCCAGATCTGCACCTTCATAGATAGGTTCTTCCAGTTTGGTAGTTTTTGGTGAGATATAGAGTAAATTGCTGCCGGCTGTAATTGAAAAATCCTTTGAAACATCAAATTTGTAATTAATGCCCAAATTTACACCTTGGGTTTGACTGCTGTTGTAATTACTGTAAACCAGGTTTTCAAAGCCAAGAATCTGTGGATAGGTGCTTGACATCAAGGTGATATTATCCATCGAAGCGCTGTTAAAGTATTCCAATTCCATATTCATGGCTTTGTTAAAGAGTGTTGCATCTAATCCAAAAGTAAAATCTCTTCTTTTTTGCAGCTTTATGTCATTGGGTACAGAGGTAAAACTTGTCTCAGCATTTTGACCAACGCTATTTTGATAAGTGAAACTACTGCCTCGTGAAAAAGTACTTCGGTATAAATTATAGTCGGTCCAATTGTCATTTTTCGAAATACCATAGGATGAGCGTATTTTCAGATAGTTAATAACAGCGTTATCTGACATAAAACCTTCTTCTGACAATACCCATCCAAGACCGAATGACGGTGCCATCTCTACACGGCTGCCTTCTTTTAACTTTCTGCTTCCAATGCCCATTAATGACATTTCAGCCATGTATTTTTTTGAATACATGTAGTTTGCTGAAAATCCGGTATGGAACAATACATCTTTCTGCATCACGTCAGGATTGGTAATCATGTCGGTGTACATTAATGCAGTGGCAGAAACAGCGTGCTCACCGAATGTACGGTCGTAGTTTAATGTCCCATAATAAGCATCATGTCTGAAAAAAGTAGAATTGTTGTCATTCGTATTGTACTTATTCGCAGCTATATCAGTACCCCGAATATAAGCCGTATCAATTACACCGGTGACATCATTAAAAACAGGTTCATAAACTGCAAAGCTAGGACTCTGACTCGAATAGATGGTGTTAAAGAAATTCATTCCGCCAAAAAAACTTGCGGAAAGACCTTCCGTGAGAAAACGCATATCAATGTCAAGTTTTCCGCTAAACTGGACATCCCGCTGCATAAGCCTCTTGTTGCCATTCTGAGTAAAATTACCAAAAACATTGTTCAGGAACGATGAATTTCCTCCCAGTAATTGTCCATTTGCCAGCTTGGCATGCGAAAGCAGGTAATCCCGGAATTCGATATTTGTGATAATGTTAGGATCCCATAATACGGGATAATTATTGGGCAATTCAGTTGAGGCTGTAGCCCAGATACTATTTGTATTGGGTTGATCATTAAATGAGAGCCTTGCGGTTGTGCTTATACTCATTTTCATGTACTCATTAATGGCAAAATCAAGGTTCCCCCTAAAGTTTAAATTATCAGTAATGTCACCCTGTGGTGTATTAAGCCATCCGCTGCTTCTATCCCAGCCCGTACCCACATAGTAGCGCACATTTTCGTTGCCGCCCATTACATCCGCAAATACACTTGTTCCGGTAGTATAGTCTTTTATATAATCATCAGAATAGAAATTGTTATCCGGATAACGGGCAGGATTCGCTCCACTACGGGTGGCGTCGATAGCTTCCTGTGTATACCGCAGAGAGGTAGGAGAAATACCGTCATTCAGTTGTGCTTCATTATATTTTCCCATATAATCAGCAGTATTCAGGTATTTTGGCATTGCCCGGGGGGTTGCAGCGCTGTATTGCCCGACAACTCTCAACTTGTGCTTACCGGCTTCTCCACGCATGCTTGTGATAAGGATAACTCCCAAATCTCCCTGTGCTCCGTACATTGCTTTTGATAATGCATCTCTAAGTATTACAATAGACGCTATTTCCATTGGGTTTAAGCTGTTTACATAAAAATCATTCTGCCGGATACCATCTACCAGCAACACAGCATTTCCTGTTCCCCATGTATTGTAATTACCAAACAATCCCGGCACCTTTCCATTTATCATCGCTCCGATTGAGCCGTTCTGATCCCGTTTTAGCTCTTCCTGCACATCAATAGCAATAACAGATCCGGTTGTTTCCCTCGCAGTAATCGTGTTAAAGGTCAGTTTGACCTCCTTGTCAATCCTATTTTGCCCGGGAACAGTATCTGTTTTAATATTACTATCTTGTGAATAAAGGATCTGTGACAATGCCATTAACACTATCAAACAGTTGATCTTTATTGTTATTTTTCTTTTCATAATAGTATACATTATAAAGGTTTTTTTATTATCTACCATCCCGGATTTTGTTCCCAATCCGCAGTAAATCTTGTCAGGCTTGTTTCAAACGGCATCCAGTAGTGTTGATCTTTAAATACGTATGCTGTTACATCAACGCGTCTGACTGAGGATTCAATAATAGCTTTACTACTGGTAACATCAAAATACAGCGCCTGCAGCTGTACTCCATCCTGGAGCGCTGCCCTTTTCCATCTCCTGATATCAAACCAATAAACCCCTTCATAAGCAAGCTCAACATTTCTTTCGTTACGGTAAAGCAATCTGAATGCCGGATCGGAAGCCAATTCACAAGTACCCGGAAGCGGATTATTAGCATAAAAAGGCAAGGTGGCAGCTACAGCAGGTTGCCCGGCACGAATCCTTACTTTATTCACTGCTTGTTCTGCAGTCATGGTAAGTCCTGCAGGAGCTGTATTGTAACTTCCGGTACTCTCAAAAACCGCCTCGGCATAGGTCAAATAGATGTCGGCCAAACGCAATAACGGAGTGCAAAAGGTAGCCTGTCCCGGATTATTTTTGGTTACACCATCACTTAAAAATTTCCGAACAGCATTACTATTGACTGCACCATCAGCTGATAATTGTGCAGCAGAAAAATTCAAAGTAATTTTATCGACTTTGTCGCCATGCATATAAAAATTAAATGCAAAACGCTTGTCCCTGTCAATCCACCTTCTTGCAGGAACTTTATCATAAGCAATCTGGTAGCGTGATCCGTCTTTCATCTCAAATTTATCGAGATACATTTGAGAGCCTTGTGCAGCTTTTTGACCGGTAAGCTGGTTCTGACCATAGTTTCTTGCTGTAGATTGGCTGACAACAGGAGCGCCAAATCTGCCATTGGGCCTATGAAACAAGACTTCCGGCGTATATGGCTGGGTACCGTCAAATGTAGCAAATGCAATACGCATATCGGCCCATTTAGTCAGTCCGTCTGCATCGGCTGCGGGCATACCTGCCGGCTGGGTGCCAACAAGGCTTACGGCTAAATCGATCGTCGCTTTACAGGCAACTGCGCATCTGTCAAGTAATTCCTTGTTATATTCCAAAACCCCGGTAGCCTGCTGATTAAAAAGCGGACTTGCAGAGAACTGCAGGGCTTTCGCCTTATAACCCAGCGCCGCCAGTTTGTTGGGACGCCCCCAGTTGATATTTGGTGAAGGCCAGTTAGCAGGCAATAAAGCAGCAGCGGCATCAAAATCTTCGACTATTCTTTCAAAATCTGCCTGTACATCTTTGTAGGTTTTCCCGTTTTTTTTGTAGGACCAATGGCGTTTCATATCTTGCTCTTCAGCTGTAAAAACCTTATCAACATAAGGGACCGTACCAAACGATCTTACATATTCATAGAAATAGTATGCCCTGAAAAAAAGTGCCTGCCCTTTTAACCAATTCTTTTGTTCCTCGGTAGCATCTGTTAAAATGCCTGATGCTAATTTTTCGAGGCACATGTTGGCCATACGAATATTCTCCCACATGGATTTATACAAACCGGCGGAGAATTTATCACTTTCGGCTGATGCATAAATACCACGGTTAGTCAATAAATAAGTGTAGTTGCCAAGATTGGCGTTATAAACAGATTGGCTTGATGGCGACAGCGCCTCACCACCAACGGCATGTGTCACCCTGGCACCATGGTTGTTAAAGTCAACCAGGTTATTCAATAACTGATCCTGGAATCCCTGGAAGGATGGATAAGAACCAAAAATCTGTTGTTCAGTAATTGCAGCTTCCGGAGGAATGTTTAAATAATCCTTACAACTGAACGCCATTAAAGCGATCATCAGAATCAGACTGATTTTAATTATATATCTTTTCATATTATTAAATTTTTTGATGATGATTAAAACTGGATATTCAAACCAATATTTATCTGCCTCTTGGTTGGATAGTTAGATCCCGGATCATCCATCCCTACACCATCGTTAGGCATTTTGGTCCAAATGAATAAGTTTCTTCCATTAACATACAGCTTAAATTTATTTATGCGTAAAGGCTCAATCCATTTTTTGGGAAATGAATAACCGAACTGAATCGATTGTAATCTAAAAAAGGATCCATCAAACTCAGGATATTGCCCGGTTGGGTTATACGTTTTTGCAGACAGCGCCAATGCAGGAAACGTAGGATTAGCATTATTATATTCCGGCGTCCAGGTACTTGCAAGCGTTGAAGTAGGTGCATAAATATTGTCGTAATAAAACAATGCCGGCGAAATACGACGGGTGGCGTTATAGGCTCCCAAAAATCTCACATTAAAATCAAAACCTTTGTAATCGGCTCCCAGGTTTATTCCGTAATTGTTTTGAGGATAGGTCGGGTAACCGTAGGGAACATTATCATCCGTACCATAGTATCTTCCATCGGCATTAAAATCAAGCATGATCAAATCACCTGGCAGCAAAAAACTATTTGATGAAGCATTGGCAGCTCCTGTTGCACTATATATGTCGTCCCAACTTTCATAAAATCCGGTTGAAATGCCGGAAGTAGTTTGACCAAGCGGCTTGCCTTCCGGTTTTTGATGAGGCAAAGTTAATTCAGTAGATTCTTTAAAAATAACCTCACTTCTTGCAATTGCCCAGTTTGCAGTTATCCAATAATTAAGTTTGTTTTTAATTGAATTGCGGTAGGTGATTTCCACTTCTGCTCCATGTGACTTCGCTTTCCCAATATTAGCCGGTGGCGCTGGTTTACCAAAAATCGGAGGAACAGTATTTGACCTGTCAGAAGCTCCCAACAACATATCTGTCCTATTTTCATTAAATATATCAGCGTTTAAAGTAAGCTTGTTTTTAAAAGCTGCAAATTCAAAGCCCAGGTTTTGTTTTGTTGCTTTTTCCCAACGTAATTCCGGATTACCCGGGTTTCCCTCGTTGTACCTGATATATCCCTCGTAACCAGCGGGGTATCCATACCAGTTTCTCTCATAGTCATCCACACTGTATGTATTCCAGATGGTTAAATAGGGCCAGGTACCACCTGTATTCAGGTTATCATTACCTACTAATCCATACGAATACCTTAATTTCAGTTTGTCAAGCCATTTTACCTGATCTTTAATAAAATGCTCATTGGATATCATCCACCCCCCTGCAACAGAAGGGAAAAAATCGAACCGGTATGCAGGACCAAATTTTTCGGAACCGTTGTACGCTCCGTTCATTTCAACGAAATAGCGATTATTGTAATCGTAGGTGATACGTCCTACCCAGTCCTCACGCTTACGCGGCCAGTTGCTGCCTGTTTCAGATTGATTGCGGCTAAACATGGCCATAGCCGTAACAATATGCTTATTAAACGTCCTGTTATATTGCATCTGCAATTGATAATACAAGGAGCGATTTGCATTTCCTAAAGAAACAGCCTCTGCATTGTATGTATTCGGAGTTTTTACCCATCCAAAGCCTTCTTTTCCTGAAGTAGGCTCAGTATAGGTTGTCCAGTTGTCCATATTGGCCGGGCTTCCATCCAGCATGTACATTTTTGTATTATAGTCGTAATAGCCACCGTTGAGGTAAAAATCTTTAGCTATTGTTTTTGTGACAACGCCGGCATTACGAATTTTTTTTCCATCATTATAAAACGTATTATCATACGCGAGCTTACCAGAGAAAGACAATCCTTTTGTTATAAAATCAAGTTTCTGAGTTAAGGTATAGTCCATGTTTATCATTGTTCGCGGATAGGAGCTCGTTCCCGTAAAATTAAAGTCGTACCAGGGATTGGCAGCGCTAAACCTGCCATCCTGAGTCCCGGGAACCCCGTCTTCATAAACTTTTATAGGTGTATCTCCACTAAGATTTGTTAAAGCAGGAAATATCCCATTCAGCGCACCACTATTGGAATTTGGAGTGGTTTGTACTCCGTACTGTCCGGAGAAATTTGCAGCTAACTGAGTTGTTTTTGTAATTTCGAAATCAAAATTTGCCCGGATATTCAACCTGTCGTATGCATAGGCAGGCACATAACCTGTTCCTACATCCTGGCCATCAAAAATATCCCCAACATGATTATAACTTGCAGATGCAAAATATTTTGCCCTCGCTGTTCCCCCACTTGCAGTCATATTCACCCTGTTTGATTTAGTAAAATCTTTCAGCATGATATCTTGCCAATCCTGGCTGGCATAAGCATAGGGATATTTTCCGGTTCTGTAATATTCTATCTCCGCATCAGAGTTATAAAGCTCAGTCCATGATCCGTTATTGAATCGACGGGTACGCTCAATGGCATAATTTCTTGCTACCGCTCCTTCCCAGGTGGGCGCTCTTTCAATTATTTTTGATGCAGATTCAAAAGACATTTCTGCCTCGATGTTAAACCGTGTTTTTCCTTCCTTTCCTCTTTTGGTAGTGATAAGTATAACGCCATTACCACCTTTTACGCCAAACACCGCAGTAGCTGAAGCATCTTTTAATACTGAAACACTTTCCACTTCGTTAATATCCACATCGTTCATTTGACGTTCCACTCCGTCCACTAAAATCAAAGGTGCGGAATTGTTCCAGGTCGTTTTTCCGCGGATAAGAATTTCCGAGGGAGTATAGACTTTCAATCCAGCTGATGCTGTAGTTACCATATCTCCTCCGGGCATTCCTGAAATAGAAAGGATCGATACTCCGGGTATTAAACCGGTAATAGCATCAGTCATATTGGTCTGATTTCCCTGCGACTTGAGATCTTCGCTTCCGACTGTACCAATAGCGCCAACGATACTCTGCTTCTTCTGAGTACCATAGCCGATCACAACCAGTTCTCCCAACTCCAGCGTTTCTTCCTCAAGCGTCACATTAAGGACTGCGTTTGCTTTTTTAATGTCAATCAGCTGAGATTTCATCCCAATAAACCGAATCATTATTTTTTGCCCCACTTCAGCCTGAATGCTGAATTTTCCGTCGATATCGGTAACAGTACCAATGGTTGTACCATCAATCACGATGTTTACACCGGGAATAGGTTTACCATCAATGCCGCTGACTTTACCCCTTATTTGAGCCTGAGCAAAAACGATGGAGCAATTGAGCATCAAAATGACAAATAGAGCAAGTAATTTTTGCCAATTTTTCATAGTTGCATGATTGTTTAAATGATTTGTAAAATTTGCTTTGAATAAATGTTCCATATAATTTGGTTTAGTATTTATTTTTAAACTTTAGATCATTGGTTTTATGATTTAATACTGCAGTTGCCCTGCATCCTTTCCCCAATCTTTGTTTGGTTTATTTATCATGACTAATTCAAGGGTCCCTCCTGCCATCAAATCCTTATGGCTAAAAAAGGGTGATTTGATCTCTTTCCCATTAAAAAGGGCTTTCTGTATGTATTTATTTTCTTTATTCGCTCCTTTGGCAATAACCGTAAACTGTTTGTTATTGGAGAGTTTTACAGTGGATTTCTCAAAAAGCGGACTGCCGATGGTATATACAGGTAGGCCGGGGGTAACAGGATAAAAACCCAAAGAAGAGAATACCACAAAAGCCGACATTCCTCCCCCGTCTTCATCGCCCGGGATACCAAAAATATTGTCTTTATACCACACATCAAGCAGGAACCGGATTCGTTTCTGAGTCTTCCAGGGAGCGCCAAAATAGTTGTACAGATAAGGAATGTGGAAAGAGGGCTCGTTGCCCATGATGTACTGACCTACCTGGCCTGTAGCATCGGGAGCATCAGCCAGATATTTCTGTTTCGGAACATCCAACGGTTCCCGGAAGAGCTGATCGAGCCGCTCTTCCGCTGCTTTTTTACCTCCGAGCAGTGAAGTCAGGCCCGGGATGTCCTGTTGAACCTGCCAGGCATAGGTCCAGCCATTGTTCTCATCATAATAATCGCGGAAGCCGGGACAACCATCCAATTTAGGATTAATCATGATCCAATTCCCCCGGGCATCTTTGGGCATAAAAAGCCTCATTCCGGGATGCCAAAGTTTTTTGTAATTGTTGGCTACTTCTGCATATTTTATGTAATCTTCCTGTTTCCCAAGTTCTTTGGCCAATTGGGCAAATGCCCAGGCATCATAGCTCATTCCAAGCGTTACCGCGACCGATTGCCGTTTTTCAAATACGTCAACAAGAGGTTCTGTTTCAGTTTCTCCCGGTTTAAGTGCCGGTAAAAATCCGTTTTCGTGGTAAAAATCATCCAGCCCGCACTTGGGGGTTCCCTGTCGCCAGGGCAGTATGGTTGCTTCCGTTAAATTCTTTTTGATTCCTTCATAGGCCTTATTCATATCAAATCCGGCAATACCTTTACGGTACGCATCAATAAACAACGATGAAGAATGGTAACTATTCATACACATGTGGTTGCCAAGTGTTTCAGGGAAGGTCGGCATCCATCCGCTCTGCTCAAACATTTGCACATATGAGTTGAGTATATCACTCTGCATTTGCGGGTTTAATATGGAATTCAGCGGGTGCTTGGCCAGATAGGTATCCCAGATCCAGTCGTCTACAAAAAATGGTCGGTCACTTTTGTGCATTTTTCCATCGTATCCGCTGTAATACTGTCCATCTTCGTTGATATCAATCATTCGTTCGTAAGTCCGGTACAGAGCGGTGTAAAACGATCTTTTCTGTGCCTCTGTGCCGCCTTCAACCTGAATCTGATCTATCACCTTTGACCAGGCTTTTTTACCATTTGTGACCGTATTGTCAAAACTTTGACCTGCAATTTCAGTTTTGAAATTCTTCTTTGCCTGGTCAATACTGATATAAGAAATGGCATATTTGATCAGTACTGTTTTCGGAGTATTTCCTGAAATGGTTACAGACATCCTGCCGTTGGATGGTTTGATCTGAAGATCCTTAATCGGGGCGCCGGCGCCATCTGCAATTTCACCATAACAAAAAGCTGACATTCTGCGGGTTTCAGGTGAAATTCCCCTTGTTTTATAGGTGTACTGCTCTACCATTGAAAAACGGTTCTCCCCAAGGTCTTCACTTTTCATGGCATTAGTACCCGAAATCAGGATGTTTTTCTTTGCAGCAGCAGGAAAATTAATTTTGTAAATGGCACATTTCTTTGCCGGAGCAAAGCTTACCGTGATTTCATCATCAACCAGATAGGTCGAATAGTGCCACGGACGAACCACTTCAAGGTCATGATCGATGGTCATCTTTTTATCCCACGATTCATCGGTAATCTCACCAAGGGATACTTTCATTTTCAGGATGCCGGCAGTACGGTGCGACTCGACCTGAAACGGCCATGCCGTAACCTGATCGGCTATATAATCAGGTTTAATCGGGAACATACGAACCATCTGGTTCGGAAGGCTGAAAGTCGGATAGGTCGGTACCAGCAACTGGGATACATTACCAATTGTCGGATCTACATATTTGGTGTAATCCTCCTGCCCGGAAACTATCGAAAATGAAAACAGGACAATGGCTATCACCAAAATGATGTTTCGAAAACTCTGCATTTATCTATTATATATAATTAAATATCTGTATTCAGATACTTCTGTTTATTGCCTGATCATTTCACGCGATGCGATTCCTTTGGTTAGCGGGGAGTTCACATCATTAAGGTATCCGGTTAATTTGGTCCGCAGTTCTTCAACAACCTGCTTGTATTTGAACCGTTCCGGATTTAAGCCCAGAAGGTTATTCACCTCATATGGATCATTTTTCAAATCGAACAGCGCCTCAACATTCTTTCCCCCATCCCTGTGGGTAGTCATTAATTTCCAGAGCTTTGTCCGGATCATGATCGAGGGTACATTCTTGTTTTCCCAGGTCCATTCGGAAACTGCAAAATCGTACTTTGGTGCCAAGCCTTCCATTACCGGTTTCAGTGAATATCCATCCGTTGGAATGGATTTCAGACCTGCATAATCGAGGATCGTCGGATAAATATTTAAAGTGGAAACCGGCGTTTCGATCTGGAGCCCGGCTTTAATTTTCCCTGGATACCGAATCAAGAAGGGCACCCTGACGGACTCTTCATAGAAACAAAATTTTCCGCGCATACCATGTGCCCCGAGCATTTCACCGTGATCGGATACAAATACAACCAAGGTATTATCGGCCAATTTCAGCTCATCGAGTTTCCTGAGAATTTTACCCACCCAATCATCAATTTCGGTAACAAAAGCGTAATAATTGGCGGCCATGTATTTAACATTTTCAGGTTCAGTATAAACCTTTTCGAGCGGATTGGGTTTGTAAGGAGAGTTGTCCCTGTTGTCGCGGATAGACTGAGGTGTAATCATCTTTTGGGCTTCATACATCGAAGCATAAGGCTCTGATGGTGTAATAGGCACATGCGGACAATGGAATGAACAGGTGACCACAAATTTCTTGTCCTTCAGACGTTCAAGTGCATCAAGTGTTTCCTTGCCCTGAATGGCCGTTATCGTATATTCGGCCGGCAAATCCAACACACCGTGAACATCATCCTGGCCTAATTTCTTTAATTTCAGCTCCGCTTCTGGTATTTCCCCTGATGGAAGGTATTTATACCGGCGATCGATGGGATCCAACTTATATGGCACATTTCCACCGTAAAACGACGACTCATACAGTTCCCCTGCTTTAAGCGGCCGTTTTGCGATTTTCTGACTCAGGTATTTCTTATAAAGAGGTTCCCACTTAACAATCAACTCTATACCTGAGACGCCCTCAACAGGCGGATTGGAATAGACGGCCGCCATATGTTCGGGAGAATGAAATTTGCCGTGGCATTCTGCCAGATACCCTCTCTTTACCAGTATCTCATCAAAAGTCGGATAATAGCAATCATTTTTATTGACATCCGTGTTATCGTGGATAGTAGTTGTCTCGGCCAACCGTCCTGTCAGGATGGAAGTGCGGGCAGGACTGCAAACAGGGCAGGGTGTCACTGCCTGCGAAAAATTCACACCCTGGCTGGCGAGCCGGTCGAGGTTTGGGGTTTTTATATGATTATTTCCCGAATATCCCACAGCATTCCATGCCTGTTGGTCGGTCATTATAATCAGGATATTGGGCTGATCGTTTTTTACCTGGCCTAAAACGGGCTGGGCCAATAATAATAAGCCTCCGCACAGGTATGCAGATACATTTTCGGATACAATCTTCCCTGTAATATTTCTCACTTCATTCAGCTTTCATCAGTTTGGAACAACAAATATAACCTCGCTGGTATAATTTATTATTAATAAAACATTAACGGGGACAGCAAAATGATAAAAAGAAGCAGGTTTTTCCGGAATTCTGCGGGAAATTACCGCAAACCGGGAATCCACCTTCCTATTCAGGAAATCTGAACAAGCATTACAGTGTTGAACAACCTGCATTCAGAAACCAATCGGGATCGGTTTTATTGATGTACTTTATTGGCTGCAATTTCCTACTATAGTTGTACAATTGAAACATTCGGAGATTTAAATCCTTCTTTGTTGTATTTATCCACAAAAATTTCATGAATAACTTCGCCCTTTGTATTTTTAATCAATACATTATCCATATAAACAGTGGCTTTCCCAATGGAATTGAATTTAAAAGTTAATCCGAACGGGCCATATTTATTTGGTGCAAAAGCACATAGTCCAACCGCTACATGTTTCCAGTTTGAATCAATTTCTGTTGGCGATTGAAGTAATTTACCGCTTAAATCAACACCCTGCTTTCCATCAAAAATTGGTTTATCGGCTTTTAACGGTGAGAAAAAGCAAACAGATGGGATGGCAGTTCCTTCCACTTTAATATCGTATTCAAGGTAGTAATCGGCCAAAATATTAAATGGCATATTCAAAATATGAAGGGTTTGTTTTTTCTGGTCATCAGCCGATTTTATGTCGAAATTAACAGCGATGGCGCTACCTGATGGTTTTGGATTTTCATGCTTGATATTCAACGGTAAAAATGCATTGGCAACTCCTATTTTGCGTGATTCAACATCAACTTGTTTCATGAGTTGCTTTACAATTTCGGGATTTGAAGCCGATACTTCGTTCGTTTCACTGATATCATTTTCCATATCATACAACTCCGCTTTATCAAAATAGCGTGACAATTTCCATTTATCGGAGCGCACCACATCGTGATCGCGCCACGACCAATAATAATACCGGGCGGTTTGAGGTTTGGCTGTTCCTTTCAATTTATCAACAATACTTTTACCGTCCAAATTTGCGGGTATCGGCTGTTTACATTTAGTCAATCCGGCTAAAGTCGGAAACATATCCAAATAGCCCAACATTTCATTCACATCTTTTTTCGAATCTGGCAAAACCGATGTCGGAATCATCATGGCTGCTGCTGAGTGAATTCCGCCTTCATCCGTTGAATGTTTAAACCCTTTGAACGGATAATTATTTCCGGCATCAGGCGTTCCTCCATTATCCGAGAAATAAAGTACAATGGTATTGTCCAATTGATTGGTTTGTTTCAGATAATCCATAATTTTCCCCACATTATCGTCAAGCGAAATTAGCACTGCCGAATACAAAAGAGCAGTTTCCTCGGGCGTGAGTTTCTCTTTTTGCAGCTCCCAGGTGGCATCATTAAATCTTTCCAAATTGTACTTTCTGATTTCAGGCGGATAACTGGTAAGCCGGTGGTATTCATCCACAGTTCTCATATTAACAATCTTACTCCTTATAGATTCAGGAACTCTTTTTAAGTCTTCTTCTTTTACATCAAGAGGAGTATGAACGGCATTAAACGGAACATAGCATAAAAATGGCTGATTTGCTTTATGATTTTTATCCATAAACTCAATGGCGTATTTCGACAATAAATCGGTTGAATAGTCCATTTCATCTTCTATCAACTTATCATCATGGAACCAACCCGAATAACCTTTTGTGAAATAGTCAATTCCACCGGCATAGAAACCAACGAAACGGTCGAAGCCATATTTATTAACACTGATTGCTTCGGGATGAACGCGTGGTGATGGACTGTTGTGCCATTTGCCAAAGAGTCCGGTTTTATAGCCTTCTTTTTGAAAATAATTTCCAAGATTTGGAATATTTGGATCCAATGTTCCGTCTGTATTCGGTCCTTGTCCGGTACGCAACGGATGCAAACCAGTCAATAACCCGGCACGTGTCGGGCTACACACCGACCAAGTCATAAAATTTCCAAACCGTGTACCTTGAGCAAAAATTTTATCGATATTTGGCGTTGGGGTTTTGCCTCCCATACAACTCAAATCACCATGACCCAAATCATCAGCCAAAATAATCAACACATTTGGTCGGGTCGATGTTTGTGAACCTGCAGAAGCGCTATGAGAGCCAAGTGCACCAAGAAATAGCAGACTGAAATAATTGAAGTTTTTCATTAAAACGATTTTTATAAAATCAGTTTGACTTATAGATTTGTATGATCCAATTCGTTTAAATATGGTGTCTTTGTTTTTATCATCCAATCTCTAAGTGTATTCTTTAGCTCTCCCGTAACTTTTTCGTACTTCGCTTTGTCCGGATTCGAACCAATCAGGTTATTTACTTCCAGTGGATCAGTTTTCAGATTGTACAAAGCGTTGATCGCATTTTGTTTTTTATCTCCCATTTGCAGATAAACAATTAGTTTCCAGTCTCCTTTCCGTAGCATAAAAGGTCCTCCGTTGTTTATTGCTCCCCAGGTTGAAATCGCAAAATCAACCAGATCAGGTTTACCATTTATCAAGGTGCGCAGGCTACGTCCGTCATTTTCAGGAATTTTCATTCCGGTATAATCCAAAATTGAAGCGAAAAGATCGAGATGCGAAACCGGTGTATTCACCTTTGTTTTGGGAGGTATCACTCCTGGGAACCGCATAATTAAAGGTATATGTGCCGATCCTTCGTACATTTTCATTTTGCTGTTAAGTCCATGATCCCCCATCATTTCGCCATGATCGCTTACGAAAACTACCAGCGTATTTTCGGTCAATCCTTTTTTATCCAGTTCATCGAGTAACTTGCCAACCCACTCATCAACCTGGGTGACCATAGCATAATAAACCTGTTTCATTTGTTGCACCATTACCGGATTTTGGAAACGCAAATCGAAAGGTGTTTTATTCCTCTGGTAAGGAGCGTTAAGCAAATCGTCGTTTATGCTTTTGGGTACTGACAATTGACTTGCCGTATACATATCTGCATATTGTTTCGGAACTACATATGGAGGATGGGGAGGTCCAAACGAACAGGTTAAAGAAAAAGGCTCACCGGGTTTCATTCGTTCCAATGCCTCCAATGCTTCGGTTCCTTCGTAAGCAGCAAGAGAACCATTTGCCGGGCCTTGAAAGACTCCAAAATTTTCAGCTTGTGAAACTTTTTCCCTCTTAGAATTCTTTTTCCCATTAGAATTATCGGTAATTTCTGCTTGTTCTTCTTTAGTGCCGTATCGTCCATCAATTGATAATGGTACATAGGGACGCATGCTCATATTGTCAATTAATTCATTGGCTTTGGCCGGCCTTTCAGCAACACCAATTTTATCGAGATATTCCCGAAAATTTTCAACAGTTGATTTGATGTCCGTATCTTTAGACTTGTTGGTTGGTCTTACCTGATAGTTATACATTCGGGCAAATTGATACGGACTGTGATATTTCCCATAGTATTCTGTATGATACCCATTTGCAGACAATATCATATCAAATGTCTGTAACTTTGGAACACTATCGCTTTCCACATCTTTATTTCCAAGAACTCTGTTGTTGAATATCGTTCTACCTGTAAGTATCGAAGTCCTTGCCGGCACACAAACAGGGCATGCCGAATAAGCATTCACAAACTGAACGCCTTCTCTTGCAAGGCGGTCAATATTTGGAGTTTTAATCTCAGGATTACCGGCACAACCCAAAGCGTCCCATCGCTGTTGATCGGTCATAATAATCAATACATTAGGCCGGGCTGTTTTTTGCGGGCTGTCACAAGCGCTAAGGG
>JBBQHB010000037.1:0-44678 GCA_038323575.1 Bacteroidales bacterium
CTATGAATGGATGCATCGTGAAAACCAAAATTACCTCCGTTTAATTGGCGCCTGCTGTGTTATCAGTGTTTTTTTGTCAATGATTGGCTTGTATGCCATTTCTTTTCAGAGCTGCCGCTACCGTACCAAAGAAATCGGTATACGCAAAGTAAATGGCGCGAGGATATCAGAAATATTAACCATGCTCAACCGCGACTTTGTAAAATGGGTAGCTGTTGCCTTTGTAATTGCGGTTCCTTTCGCTTGGTACGCGATGAACAAATGGCTCGAAAACTTTGCCTACAAAACCGAATTAAGTTGGTGGATTTTCGCATTGGCCGGATTACTAGCCATGGGAATTGCGATGCTAACCGTTAGCTGGGAAAGCTGGAAGGCTGCAACGAGAAATCCGGTGGAGGCGCTGCGGTATGAATAAGTCTCGAACTATGATTAAATGATTAAATGAAAACTATGATTTTGAAAATTTGGAAATCAAAGTCCATCAGGAAATAAGACGAATCAACGTTTAGACAATAGCTGAATAAAAATAAAATGAAAAATTTACGATTTGCTTTACACTTGTTAAAACGGAACCCATTGCTGCTTTACGTCAGCATTCCGGGTTTGGCGGTTGGTTTGTGTGCTGTTTTACTGTTGGCGGTTCACCTGAAATACGAGTTTAGCTTCGACAAGCATTTTTCTACTGGTGATCGTTTACTTCGGCTATGTAATGTTTTGTATGATCAGGATAAAACCAGCACACTGTCGATAGGGCTCCGCACTGCATATACCCAGTTGCCGGCACAGGTTTCTGAAGTGGAAAAAGCTGTTCAGATTTATCCTGAATTGGATTCAACAGTAAAAACAGAACAAGGCACTTTCGGTAATTTAAACCTGCTCTATACGGACCCTGAGTTTTTTGAAGTTTTCGGGTTAAAATTATTTCAGGGGAATATATCCGATGCCCTGGTTGGGAAAAACAATAGCGTATTGACAAAATCAACCGCTGAGAAACTACTCGGTACGGGAGATTATTTGGGCAAAACAGTAAAAAACAACGATCGCCAATTGATTGTTGCCGGTGTAACGAAAACATCGAAACCCCTCTGATTTACAAGGGGGTCAAAAGCCGCGACCGGCAGGCATTGGTGGCCGACCTGCTCGACCGGTTCAATATGGTTGCCAAGAAAGAGCTGTTTCCGCCGCAGCTTTCCGGCGGGCAGCAGCAGTTAGTGGAAATTGCACGTGCCATCATTGGTAAGCCCAAGCTCCTGCTGGCCGATGAGCCTACCGGGAACCTACACTCCAGCCAAGGGGAAATGATCATGGAAACGCTTCGTGAATTGAACAAGGAGGGAATGACCATTATCCAGGTGACACACAACGAGAAATTTGCTGCCTGCGGGAAACGAATCATACGCCTTGAGGATGGCTATATCCGCGGAGATTCTATTTTGTAATCTCAACCAGGTTGCCTGCCTGTCGGAGAACTGAGTTGGGAGACAGGAGAAGGGAAACCGGAGACCGAATGACAATGAAAGGATTTAGAGACGAATTGGTATGATCGCCTGAATATTAATTGAACATTTGCCTAAAACGCTATAAAAAAGGTAAATAATTAAGAATAAAAGCTTTCAGGGAGCTAACCCTGACACGTTCTTTGAAAAGATAATCATTAGAAGAAGGAGTAATGACATAGTTCATGCGGGCATTTACATCATCGAATGCGATCGTATTGCCACGACTCAGGTTAGGGGAGTCGCTTAATTTTATTTCAACTGAAGCGATCGGAGCAATGCCTTTATTAAGTACCAAATCCACCTCGGATCCGTTTTGTGTCCGATAGTGGTACAGCTCAATACCGGAAGGCAAATTTGCAGCTATTTGCTGTATAACAAAGCTTTCCCACGAATGTCCGGCCGCAGGATGTGACATCAGACTATTGAAGTCGTAAATATTAAGCAGGTAATGCAAAATCCCGGAATCACGAACATAAACTTTAGGAGCTTTGATCAATCGTTTCTTAAGATTAGCCCATATTGGATAGATTCGTCTGATTAAATAGGCATTTTCCATAAAATCAATGTAACGCTTAGCTGTATTGACAGCTATCCCAAGGGAGTTGGCTACTTCCGATATATTTAAAATCTGACCGTTTAAGTGAGCGAGTATTTTCCAAAGCCTTTCAATCTGAACCGGAGAAACCAGCAATCCAAGCAATGGTAAATCACGTTCGATGTAAGACCTGACGAAATACCTGATCCATTCCTGGGCTGAAACATCTGAATTTGAAAGGATCGACAATGGAAATCCACCTCTCATCCATAAATCATTGACAGAATACTCCTCCGGTAATTCGCTGACAGAAACCGGCTGAAGTTCGATGTAGGCAATCCGGCCAGCTAATGATTCTGATACATCCCTTATTAATTCAGGCGAAGCTGAACCTAAAAGAATAAACCGTCCGGACACCCGGTTTTGGTCAATAAGTGCACGCAAAAGCGGATATAAACCCGGAACTCTTTGGACCTCATCAAGTATGACGGTTTTATTGACAAACTGTTGAAGGAAAAATTGAGGGTCTCTCAGTTTTATAAAGTCTGAATCCAATTCAAGATCAAGATAGATGGAGTCCCTGGTTAATTGTTCCCGAAGAAGATTAACCAAAAAAGTTTTTCCTACTTGCCTTGGACCAACTATCCCGATAACCGGAAAATTTTCTGCTAACTTGATACATTCAGTCAGGCTTTTTCTTTTGATGATCATTTTAAAAATATTATTAAAACAAAAATACGATTAATCAAGTAAATTTGCAATTAAATTGCAAATCTACTTGATTAATTAAAAAAATTAAATTACGCTTTAAATGAATGATCACAAACCTCCATTTTTAATATTAGAAGTTTGCAACAGGGCATAACAATGGCAATAAAGCAAGGCAGATTCTTTGTATGCAGAAACGTGGGTTTTTTGTTTACACTTTTCTATCCTGGGGAAAGAAAAGCAATCCGAAAACCAGACACATTTCATAGCCCAGCCGTTAATCTAAATTTTAAAAGTCTCTGAAGCTGAAAAGTTTAACCGAAGAGAAATGCATTGAGATTCTTACTAAAACTAAAGAATTACAGCAATGGATAAAAGAGAAGCTATAATTAAAGTCAAAGAATACAGCCTTTTACTCAAAAAGCATTTTCCTTTGGAAAAAGTTTACCTGTTTGGCTCATATGCAAAAGGCACAAACAGAGCGGATAGCGATATTGATGTGGCAATAGTCGTTGACCATATCGAAGGCGATTACTTTGCTATCCATCCATTGTTATGGAAACTACGAAGACAAATTGACGACAGGATAGAACCAATCCTAATCGAACGGGATAAGGATAACAGCGGCTTTTTAAGCGAAATCCTGAAGCACGGAATTGAGATAGCCTGAATAACTCGATGCCTGGCAGAAAGATAACGAAACAGCCCAAGAATTTTCGGGGCTGTTTCATATTTCATTTTTTTCACCTGAGTTCAACAATCATTGCAGTATGTGCCGGCAATTTGAGTGTTGAAAGATCGTCGACCTGTTTGCCCGAGATAATCTCAAAACCTTTGGTGGCGCCTTTGAGCCCTTCAGTGTAATGTTCGCTTTTGAACGGCTTTTCGCTGTCACTGTTGTTGAAAATGACCATGATATTCTCTTTTTCGTTGTAGCGGAAGAAGGCATATACACCTTCCTTGGGCAGGTAATGCAGCATCTTACCGGTGTGGATCACCTCCTTGCCTTTGCGCCAGGTAACCAGTTTTTTCAGGAATTGCTGAGCCTCTTTTTGTTGGGAAGTCAAACCTTCGCCGGTGAAGCCGTTGATTTTATCCCCGGCCCATCCGCCCGGGAAGTCTTTGCGCAGCATGCCGTCGCCGTCGCTTTTACGGCCGGTCATAAGGATATCGCTACCATAATAGATTTGCGGAATACCGCGGATGGTCATCAGATAGGCCATTGCCATTTTGTATTTGCTGAAATCCTCTTTGATGGCGGAAAAGAAACGTTCGGTGTCGTGGTTATCGGCAAAGACAACCAGATTTAGCGGATCCGGATAGAGGAAATCGAGCGCCAGCACGTCATAGAGCCTGTTGATCCCTTCGCTCCATCCCTCTTTTTCGCTGAAAGCCCTGACAATGCCGTCCTGCAGGGGAAAGTCCATCAGACTGGGCATATAAGACCGGTAGCCGTCGGGATTTACTTTACCTCTTTGCCAGTAAGCGACCTGAACCTGGTTCGTGTTCCACTCTTCACCGACGATGTTAAAATGCGGATATTCGTTCATGACTTCACGGGTCCAGTCCGACATCATTTGCGGATCCGGATAAGGATAGGTATCCATACGGATACCTGCCAGCCCCACATATTCAATCCACCAGATGGAGTTCTGGATGAGATATCTGGCCATCAACGGATTGCGCTGGTTCAGGTCGGGCATGGAAGGGACAAACCAACCATCGTGAAATTCAGCTTTGTCGCGTTGGGCGCCATACGGATCTTGCTGGACTGATTTCCGGTGGTTGGTGATGGTCTTTGCATCTGCATTCAGCCAGTCGCGGCAGGGCAGGTCATTCATCCACCAGTGACCGGTGCCGCAATGGTTAAAGATCATGTCCATGATCATTTTGACCCCTTTTTTCTGCGCTTCGATGCCCAGCTGTCGGTAATCTTCATTGCTTCCGAATCGGCGGTCGACGCGGTAAAAGTCGGTGGTGGCATAACCGTGGTAGGAGGCCCTTGGCATATCATTTTCCAGTACCGGATTCAGCCAGAGGGCCGAGTAACCCTGATCGGCGACATAATCCAGGTGGTCGAGCATCCCTTTGATGTCGCCACCGTGCCGACCATATTGATCGGCCATATTCAGCTTATCGGCCATCTCAGGTTTGGAGTCGTTGGCGGGATCGCCATTGGCAAAACGGTCAGGCATAATCAGGTAGAGCACATCAGAACTGTTGAAACCAATCCGGCTGGCGGAGCCTGCTTCCCGGGCTTTTAGCTCATAATTGTAATTTTGGACGGCTTTCCCGTTCAGCATAAACTTGATAACGAACTTTCCCGGCAGGGCATTGGCCTCAATTTTGAGGTTGAGGAAAAGGTAGTTGGGACTTTCAACAGAAACCACCGATTCCAGAATGACACCAGGATAGTTGATAACCGGCTTGGTGGCAGAGATTTGGTCGCCGTGAACCAGCAACTGAAGAGCCGGATTTTTGAATCCAACCCACCAAAAGGAGGGCTCCACCCGCTCCAGCGTTGTTTTCGGAGCGGCGGCCTGCAGATTAACTGCCATCATGCAGAACAGCATTATAAGCGAAGCCTGCATAATAAAAGCTCTGTTTCGTATCATAATGATCATGTTTAAAGAAGTGTGATAAATAAGATGTTTTTATTTTTTGTCAGGAAGAAGAAGAATGTTGCAGCAAAATATTTCATATTTCATATTTCATTTTCTGAGTTCTGTTTGAACCCGGCTTTGGGGAGGCAATACAAGCTCCTTACCATCCACATCGGTCACGATTTCGCCGGTAGAATGGTTCTCGAAAATTACCTCCTGCCTGTTCACCTCCATACTGATTGTTGCATTTCTGAAGTTGATACGGAAAGCATAACTCTCCCATTTTTCAGGAAGGATCGGAGCGAAATGAAGCCGGTCATTTTTAATTCTCATGCCACCAAAACCCTGTACAAAAGACATCCAGGTTCCGCCCATCGAAGTGACATGGCATCCGTCTTCTGTGTCGTTGTTGTAATCATCCAGATCCAAACGGGCGGTCCGGAGATATAGTTCGTAGGCTTTCTCCGGATAGCCGATGGAGGCAGCCAGGATGGTGTGGATACAGGGCGACAGGGAAGATTCGTGCACGGTCAGCGGCTCGTAGAAATCAAAGTGGCGTTTGATGGCCGCCTTGTCGTACTCATCTTCAAAGAGGAAAAAACTTTGCAGCGTATCGGCCTGTTTGATGTAGGGCGAACGAAGGATGCGGTCCCACGACCAGTGTTGGTTGATGGGGCGTTCATTCTTGGGCAGGTGGGATGCAGGAACCAGTTCTTTGTCGAGGAAGCCATCCTGTTGCAGAAAAATTTCCCTGACCGGGTCGTAAGCGAAATATATTTTCTCAATGATCTCTTTCCAGCGGGAAGTCTCGGTTTCTTCAGCGAAGTTCCATTTGTCTTTTAATCTGGCAAATGCCTTAGGATGTTCTTTCTTCAGTAAATCAATTACTTCCAGTGTGTATTTCAGGGTCCACCTGGCAATACAATTGGTGTGGAAATTATTGTTGACGTTGTTTTCGTATTCATTGGGTCCGGTAACTCCAAGGATCACAAATTTTTGTTTGGCTTCGGACCAGTTGACCCGCTGTGACCAAAAGCGGGAGATGGCCAACAGCACTTCAAAACCCTTCGGAAGCAGATAGGAAGTATCACCGGTATACCGGATGTAATCGTAAATAGCAAAGGCGATGGCCCCGTTGCGGTGGATCTCTTCAAAGGTAATTTCCCATTCGTTGTGGCACTCTTCACCGTTCATCGTCACCATCGGATAGAGGGCGGCTCCGTTTTTAAACCCGAGCTTTTCGCCGTTCTCAATTGCTTTTTGCAGGTGTTTGTGGCGGTAGGAGAGCAGATTTTGCGCGATGTTCGGGGGTGCGGTGGCAAGATAGAACGGAATGCAGTAAGCTTCCGTATCCCAGTAGGTTGATCCGCCGTACTTTTCACCTGTAAATCCTTTCGGACCGATATTGAGCCGTTCATCTTCTCCCGTGTAGGTCTGCTGCAGTTGGAATATATTGAAGCGGATGCCCTGTTGGGCCGCCACATCGCCATTGATTAGGATATCACTGGTTTCCCACTTTTTGTGCCAAAGCTCAGCGTGTTCCTGCAACAGACGATCGTAGCCCTTTTTGAAAGCAGTATTAAGCAACCGTGCGGCAGTTTGGTTCAACTCACTTTTGGGACAATATTCAGAGGAAAGGTTGATCCCGAATTTTTCTATAGTGAGACTATCGCCCCGTTTCATCTGAACCAGGACAATGTTAGAAACAAATTTTTGACGCTCTTCCGTATCTGCATGAAAACGGAGGTGTTCACCGTTTTTCATCAGCCTGAATTTCATGCCGGTACATACCTGGAAGAAGGTCTTCCTGACTTCTGCGGAGATGTATCCTTCGCCATGCGAAACCGATTTATTCACCTCATCCCAAAATTTTTCGTTATAATTGGCATCCTCGTTTATGACATCAAAATCGATATAGGGTGAAATCGTCACTTTTTCATCGAAGTTTAAGGCCTCAAGCGTATAACGGATAGCTCCGATTTCGGTTTGAGCGATGCTGACAAACCGTTGGGTTTTCACCCTTAGCTGCTTTCTGTCAGGAAGTTCAGCCGTGAAGGTACGGTTCAAAAGACCATTTCGCATGTCAAGTTCACGCCTGAAATTTAATATTTTACATTGATGAAGATCCAGCACAACTGATCCTATCCAGATATCGATGCCGATCCAGTTGGCAGCGTTGAGTACTTTGGCGAAGTATTCGGGATATCCGTTTTTCCACCATCCAACCCTGGTTTTATCAGGATAGTAGATCCCGGCCACATAACTCCCCGGCAGGGTCAGTCCTGAATATTTTTCCTCGAAATTTGCCCGGTGCCCCATACGTCCATTGCCAAGGCTCATAAGGCTTTCGGTGATTTTATTTTGATCGGGATGAAATCCGTCTTCTATGATTTTCCATCCGTCATGTACAATATAATCCTTCATTCGCAATTCGTTTAATAACAAATCATAAGTCAAGCTCTTAGCCGTTAGCTTTTTGCTATTAGCATATCTTTTTGTATTCAGAGATTCTCATATTTCATATCTCATGTCTCATGTCTCATATCTCATGTCTCATATCTCAGCATCAGATATACCACTTGGAGATAAGTTCGTAGTCTAATTTTTTAAAACCCGGAATAAAATGGTCGGCATAGGAGAGGTCGTCCGGGGAGCCAACTCCGATGACCTTCATTCCTCCGTTCAAGGCTGCTTCGATTCCGGCCTGGGCATCTTCAAATACAAGGCACTGTTTTGGTTCAACCCTCAACAGTTCCGCGCACCGCAGAAAAACTTCAGGATCCGGCTTGGCTTTGGAAACTGAGTTTCCGTCTACCACGACGTCGAATTTCTCTTTCAGATGAATCCTGTCCAGGATCAGGGGCGCATTTTTACTGGCGGACCCAAGAGCAATGAGTATTCCGTTGCTTCGGAGGTCGTCCAGGAACCGGATGACGCCGGGCAAAATTTCTTCTTCCGTCATTTGACAGACATATTCGAGGTAGCGCCTGTTCTTGCTGTCGGCCAGCTGACGCTTCTCTTCTTCCGTTTTGCTTATCTTGCCCAACCCGAGCAAAATATCGAGTGACCGCATCCGGCTCACCCCTTTAAGCCATTCATTTTCCTTTTCGGTGAAGTCGAAGCCCAGATCCGCTGCCATCTCTTTCCATGCGATGTAATGGTACTTGGCGGTGTCGACGATTACTCCGTCCAGGTCAAATATGCAAGCTAATATTCTCACTATCAGAGTTTTTTATAATACTTATTCTCTTTGATAAAAAATACGGAGATTCCGGCAACTACCATACAGACACCGGAAAGGCCAAGCATATAAACAGCGTGACCCCCCAAAAGGGTCAGGAGCACTCCGCCCAATAAGCCTGCGGCAATCTGCGGTATGGTAATCGTCGCGTTGAAGATTCCCATGTAAACACCCATTTTCTCGGCAGGCAGTGAAGCGGAAAGCATTGCGTAAGGCATTGCCAGGATCGCTGCCCAGGCAATACCAACTCCTAACATGGAAGCAATCAGTCCATACTGGTCTTTGACAAAAACCATTGAGAACAATCCGACTCCTCCGGCAATCAATGCTGACATGTAAACCGGTTTTCTTCCGAAACGTGTCGCCAAACGGGCCATCACGATAGAAAACAGGGCGCCGAAGAGGCTGTACACGGCAAAGATGACACCGACCCAGTTACCAGCTTCGTTATAACCGGCCGAAACGGAGTCTCCCGGCAGGGTATTCCAGACATTCTGGGCAATCGCGGGTGTTGTATAGACCCACATGAGAAAGAGCGAAAACCAGGAAAAGAACTGGACAAAAGCCAGTTGCAGCATAGTCTTGGGCGTATCTTTCAGTAAAGTCAGGAAGGAGCTTTTCTTTTCCTCCCCGATGGTCAGATTGTTGTAAACAGCATACTCATTGGGTGTATATTCTTTGGTTGTGAAGGTGGTCCATAGTACGGTCAGTAACAGGGCGCCTCCACCGAAGTAGAAGGCCCAGATAACAGTTGGCGCTACTTTTTCGCCTTCGTGCGGAACATTGGAGACACCCAGCCAGGTAAGGATAAATGGCAGGAGAGATCCGACAACCGCACCGGCATTGATCAGGAAAGCCTGAATGGAAAATCCGATGTTGCGCTGTTCTTCAGACACCATATCTCCGACCAGCGACCTGAACGGCTGCATGGTTACGTTGAAGGAGGTATCCATCAGCAGCAGCATGGCGGCACCAAAAAACAGCGGCGGAACAAGGTGTGCGAAAAATTCCGAATTGGGCATAAAAAACATCGCCAATGCAGAAACAATGGCTCCTGCCAGTATAAACGGGATCCTTCTTCCCAAACGCGTCCAGGTTTTGTCGCTGGATAGGCCGATGATGGGTTGTACAATTAATCCGGCAAGCGGCGCTGCCAGCCAGAAGTAACTCAAATGTCCGACATCAGAGCCCAGCGCGGAAAGAATTCTGCTGGTATTGCCGTTTTGGAGGGAGTAACCGATCTGGACCCCCATGAACCCGAAACTCATGTTCCAGATTTGCCAGAAGGAGAGTGTTGGTTTTTTTGCCATTGTGATGAATTATATTGGGTCTGAGGTGAGACAGATAATCCAGCCACGAAATGTGAACTGGTTTAACGTATCAACCTTCAGACCTTGTGGATGAACAAAAGATCTGGTTTTGAAATGGCAATTATATAAAAAGGGAAAACCTCGCCCGGACGGACATGGTTAAAAAGGGACTAAACAAAATGATTTTCGGTTACAAACGTATAAAAAGAATTAATTAAAATACAATTTATTTTGATTTTTCTGCAAAAATTGTATCTCTAACTCTTTCTTTTGGTGGATTCCCGGATCACCAAATGGGTATCAATGTAGTGCGTTTTGTGTTTTCCTTCTGCTGGTTTTCCGATCCGTTCCAGCAGAAGCTTTGCTGCTTCGATGCCCATTTCGTACCCGTGCTGGTCAACAGAACTTAATGTTGGCGTTGTGATATCTGAAAAGAAGCCGGCAGAGAAACCGATGATGGCTACTTTTTGCGGAACCGCAATCGACATGCGCTGTAAAGTTTTCATGGCCCCAACGGCTGTCATGTCATTGACTGCAAAGATGGCATCCGGCGGTACGGCGAGGTGCATCAGGTTGCGGGTTGCATCACCTGCAAGTTCGAAAGAATCGGCGACCACTACCCAGTCTTCCCTGAACGGAATTCCGTGATCCAGAAGAGCCTGTTTGTAACCCTCAAAACGCTGGAGTCCTATCCCCAGCGTTTGGGGAGCCGCAAGGTGAGCGATCCGTTTACAGCCGGTATCAATAAGGTGGCAAGTGGCATTGTAAGCAGCTTTACGGTCGTCGATGATAACGCGGTCAACATCCAGATTTTCAGGCGCACGGTCAAAGAAAACAATCGGCATACCGTTCTCTTCCAGGTTTTGGAAGTGGGTGAAGTCCTGCGTCTCTTTGGAGACAGATACCAATGCTCCTTCCACCCGGTTTGAATCAAGGGCTTGCGCATTGATCACCTCCCTGGCATACCGCTCATTCGACTGGCATACCATCACGTTGTATCCGGATTCATAGGCCACATCCTCAATTCCGCTGATAACTGAGGAGAAAAAATAGTGAACCACCTCCGGTATGATAACTCCGATCGTGTTGGTTTTGCTGTTCTTCAGGGATAGTGCAACTGCGTTGGGTTTGTATCTGAGTTTGGTCGCAAGATCATTGACAGCATCTTTGGTCTCCCTGCTGATATCAGGATGATTCTTTAAGGCCCTTGAGACCGTGGAAGCCGAGATGTTGAGCGCTTTAGCGATGTCTTTGATCGTGACCGGACTACTCATGCACAGCAATCATTTGTTGGATTATTACAAGTGCCAAGATAATCAATTTTCGAACATTTTGGCTAATTGTTTGCATATCCCTGCACCAGGGCAGAGGTAAAAATAATGTACAGTTTATAATCGTATTTTTCAAGACATCAGTCTGATATTATTTGATAATCCAAATTCAGAAAGTTGATTACTGGTTTATAGGCCATTAACTTACCCATGCAAAAGCGTGAATTATGCAAATTATTTTTGAAGTTATATAACATCTAATCAAACAAATGGTATTCACTTTGAGAATAGAGATCAAACCAGGTACAGCTAAATTACATTTATACCTATTCGCACAACATACTATTTTTGTGTTAGGTTTCTCTTGAAAAAACACGAAAGCTATAAACATGTTGTATAACATATTTGATGCAAACGTAACCGCAAACGATTGCGGAAGATTTTTTTTGAAACAAGCAAGGTTTACGGATTAAATGATTGTTAAATTATCTTTATTTGCACTTCTGAAATGGTATTAGGAAGGTTTTAGGCGCTAAACAAATTGATTTTCAACGTTCTTATTTTTGATTATAAAAGGATGCGCTATGCATTAAAATCTTCAACCATGATTTATGAACCTATAATTTGATTCACATGAAATTTGAATTAGCAAAGACGAAGATGCTTTGGTTTTTCCTTCTCGCGGTGTTTACGCTGCCTGCATTTGCACAGGAAAAATCAATCTCGGGAACTGTTTCCGATGCTTCCAACAAAGAGTCGCTGATTGGCGTTACCGTCCAGGTGGAGGGTACTACTAACGGTGTCGCTACAGATTTTGACGGAAAATTTACCCTTAAGGTTAATCCCGGACAGAAACTTATATTCTCTTTTGTCGGATACGTACCTCAAACTGTAGTTGTCGGACAACAAACGACCATTAATATCGCCCTTAGTCCTCAAACACAGAGATTGGATGAAGTGGTAGTTATTGGTTACGGTACTGTCAAGAAAAGCGATGCCACCGGCGCCGTCAGCACGGTTAGTTCCAAGGACTTTATCAAAGGAGGGATTACTTCACCACAGGATCTGATTGTCGGGAAAAGTGCCGGTACAGTGGTTACTTCCAACGGAGGTGAGCCCGGAGCCGGATCCACAATCAGGATCAGAGGTGGTTCTTCTATGTCTGCAAGCAATGATCCACTGATCATTATCGACGGATTTCCGGTAAGCAACTCGGGAGTTTCCGGATTGGCCAACCCGCTCTCTACCATTAACCCCAATGACATCGAAACATTTACAGTATTAAAAGATGCTTCTGCTACAGCTATTTACGGATCAAGAGCTTCCAACGGGGTAATCCTGATTACTACCAAAAAGGGATTAGCAGGTCAGAAAATGAAAATTGAGTACAATGGTTCCTTCTCTGCTAATTCCATTCCTGCTTATATGGATGTTTTTTCAGGTGATGAGTTCCGGGCAATGGCACTGGATCTTGCCTCAAAAAATCAGGTTGGTTTGAACATGGGCGCATTAAATCGCCTCGGCAATCAGAATACCAATTGGCAGAAAGAGGTTTACCATACAGCTTATGCACAGGACCATAATTTCAGTTTCAGCGGCGGCGCAAAAAATATGCCGTACAGGGCCTCGCTTGGTTATACCAACCAGGATGGTATTCTGAAAACAACCAACATGGAGCGTTCAACAGCGGCAGTTGCCCTTGAGCCTTCTTTCTTTGACAACCATCTGAAAATCAATGTAAACCTGAAAGGCAGCTACACCAAACAGAATTTTGGTGAACAAGGTGCCGTAGGTTCTGCAGTTTTTTATGATCCAACTCAACCGGTTTACAACAACAATATCAAATTTGGCGGTTATAATACCTGGATCAATTTGTCGGATGTATTGCCTGATGGTTCCATGAATCCAAACGGCCAACCGAATCCTATCGGCGTAGCCAATCCTGTTGCCCTGCTTTACCAGACAGACAACAAATCCGATGTATATCGGAGCATTGGAAATGTTCAGGTGGATTATAAATTTCATTTTCTCCCTGAACTAAGAGCAAATATGAATGCCGGTTATGATTATTTCACAACCAAAGGGCACAACAATGCACCCAATGAAGCAGGTTTTACTTATCGCAACGGTATTGGCCGAGTAAGTACCTATGGCCAGACCGGGAAGACCCAATTGCTGGATTTCTATCTGAACTATGTGAAAGATATTAAATCGGTCAAAAGCAGGATTGATGCCACAGCCGGTTACTCCTGGCAGCATTTTTACAAAGACGGTACATCTTTTTCAAGTAACGGCGACGGAACTCAAATTTCAGATAACCACACAACATTCATTAATGAAAACTATCTGGTCTCCTTCTTCGGACGTTTGAATTATACCTTGCTGGATCGCTATTTGCTGACGGTTACCATTCGCGATGACGGATCTTCCAGATTTTCTGAAGCCAACAGATGGGGACTTTTTCCTGCAGCAGCGCTTGCATGGAAAATTAAAGATGAGTCATTCCTTAAAAATGTGAACGCCGTTTCTGACTTGAAACTTAGATTGGGATGGGGTGTCACTGGCCAACAGGATGTCGGAAGTGATTTCCCATATCTGCCTGTTTACCGAGAAAGTACCGCAACTGCACAGTATCAGTTTGGAAACGCTTTTATCAAAACTTTACGTCCTAACCCTTATGATGCCAATATCAAGTGGGAACAGACCACAACCTACAATCTCGGACTCGACTTTGGCTTTTTGAAGAACAGGCTGACAGGTTCAATTGATGCTTACAAACGTGAGACGAAAGACCTGTTGAATTTCATCCCGATTGCTGCAGGCAGCAACTTTTCAAACTTCCTGACAACCAATGTCGGAAATCTTGAAAACAAAGGGGTGGAATTCTCTGTAAATGCGTTGATTATTTCCAAGAAAGATCTGACCTGGAATTTTGGCTTCAATGCTGCCTACAATGAAAATATGATCACAAAGCTGACATTAACTGACGATCCGAACTACCCGGGTGTGGATGTCGGAGGAATTGGCGGTGGTGTTGGAAACTTTATTCAGAACCAGCGTGTCGGGTATCCGCGTAACTCATTTAATGTCTTCCAGCAGGTATACGGTTCAAACGGTATGCCGATCGAAGGACTGTATGTCGACCGTACAGGTTCAGGCGGGACTGTTACCAGTAACAACCTGAACAAATACCATTACAAAAAACCGGCCCCGGACTGGACCCTGGGCGTTAACTCGCGGTTTACCTACAAACAAATGGACTTCTCGTTCTCAGGAAGGGCCAACATCGGGAACTATGTTTATAACAATGTTGCTTCGGGCGCTTTGTATTCAACCGTTTACAACCAATCGGGATTTTACAACAATATTGCCAAGCAGATTAACAATGCGAAGTTCACAAACACACAGTATTTCTCCGATTTATACGTTGAGAATGCCTCCTTCTTTAAAATGGATAACATGAGTGTCGGATACAATTTCGATCAGTATGTGAAAACACGGCTGAGTTTTACCGTACAAAACGCCTTTAAGGTCACCAAATACAAAGGATTAGATCCTGAAGTGAGTAACGGTATTGACAATAATTTTTATCCCCGTCCGAGAGTTTTTGTACTTGGCGTAAATCTTACATTCTAACTTTTATTAAGAATACGACATGAAAATTTATAAAATAAAATCATTAGCTGTCATCTTCGTCACTCTGATGTTTATGTCATGTGTCAAAGACCTGAATGTTACGCCGAAAGATCCCAATATCGTAACATCTTTAACAGTTTACAATACCCCGGGAGCATATAAAGAGGGGTTGGCCAAACTGTATGCTACATTTGCCTTAAGCGGCCAGCAGGGTCCGGCAGGACAGGCTGATATTGCAGGTATCGATGAGGGTTTCTCGAACTATCTCCGTCAATACTGGAATGCACAGGAATTATCTACCGATGAAGCCGTGATGTCATGGAATGACGCCTCTATCAAAGATTTCCACTGGCAAACATGGGCCCCGAATGATGTGTTTATTTCTGCCTTGTATTCAAGGATCATGTACACGGTTGCACTTTGTAATGAATTCATCCGTGCAACTGCCGGCAAAACTGATGCAGATCTGGTGAAATACAATGCTGAAGCCAGATATCTCCGTGCCCTTGCATATTACCATGCACTCGATTTATACGGTAATCCGCCGTTTGTAACTGAAGCCGATTCTCCCGGTGCGTTTTTCCCGAAGCAGACAACACGCGCTGCCTTATTTACTTATGTTGAGACTGAACTAAAGGCAATCGAAAATCTATTGGGCGCTCCGAAATTTGAATATGGAAGAGCTGATCAGGGTGCCTGCTGGACCCTTCAGGCCAAGCTTTACCTGAATGCCAAAGTATATGTCGGACAGGATAAGAATTCTGAGTGTGCTACCTATTGTGCCAAAGTAATTGCCTCCGGATATGCACTGGCGCCAAAATATGCCAACAACTTCACAGCAGACAACAATCTGAGTCCCGAAATGATCTTTCCTATCACTTCGGATGGTCAAAATTCCCAATCCTACGGTGGTATGACCTATTTGGTACATGCCCCGGTTGGCGGAAGCATGTCGCCTGCGGCATTCGGTATCAGCGGCGGCTGGGGTGGTGTTCGCACTACAAAGGCCTTTGTCGCCAAATTCAGTGATACAAGTGGTGCAACCGACAAACGTGCCATGTTCTGGACTGACGGACAAAAACTGGAAATCAACGACATTGGTCAGTTTACCGACGGATGGGCCATTACGAAATACTCCAATCTTACCTCTACCGGTGCAGCCGCACCGCATGCTCATCCGGACTTTGTGGATACCGACTATCCGGTGTTCCGGCTCGCTGATGTCTATCTGATGTACGCTGAAGCCGTTCTCAGAGGTGCAACAACAGGCAACGCCGCAACAGCACTGGGATATGTAAATGCTCTTCGCACAAGGGCTTATGGTAATGCCACAGGCAATATCACTGCCGGCCAGCTGACACTGGATTTCATCCTGGATGAACGTGCCCGTGAACTTTACTGGGAAGGACACCGCAGGACCGACCTTATCCGCTTTGCCAAGTTTACCGGCGGTGCCTATCTGTGGCCATGGAAAGGTAAAGTAGCTGCCGGAGCTTCAACCGAAAGTTTCCGCGACCTTTATCCTATTCCTTCCAATGATTTAGGAGCTAATCCGACTTTAAAACAAAATCCTGGTTATTAATTAAACTTCTAAATTTTATAACAATGAATAAAAAAATATTTATATATCTGACTTTCATTGGGTTGATCGGACTTTTGTTTTCTTGCGAGAAGGAAGGAACAAAGGCGGTATTATCAGACAATCCAACTGTTCCGACTATTGCAAGTTTGCCCAATCTGACGCTGAAGAGAGCCAATGGCGTCAACATGCTGGAATTTGTCGGTACTCCTGTGGATCCCGGATTTCAGGCTTCTGCAACTTATTACCTCGAAACATGTTTAAAAGGGAATAATTTTCAGAGTCCGATCCTGATCTTAAGTGACAAACAGGATCTTTCCATGAAACTTACTGTTGCTGATCTTGATGGTATTTTACTGAAAAATAATATTCCTGCCGATCTGGTAACTTCAATGGATTTCAGGATCAGGTCAGTGCTTTCTCTGAGTAGTGGAACCGGTTCTTATGTATACAGTTCCCCTGCCAAAACTGCGGATGTAACTACCTATGGTCCGCCCACCTTGTCTATTACAGTTGCAGGGAAATTGCAGGGAATTGTTTCCGCTGCCGACAATAAGGCTTATACTGGTTGGATTTATACCGACGGAACTGCTTTCCAGTTTACAAACAATGATGATGGCAAGAAATACGGCGGTGTTTTAGCTGCCGGTGCAGTATCCTGTGATTTGACTGAAAATGGACCTGCAATTAAACTGGATGCAGGAGCATATAACATGACTGCAGATATTAATACGGGTAAAATGAAACTGACAATAGCTGATGTTACCATCGGAATAATTGGCGATGCAGTTGGTGGTTGGAGTGATGATACAAAAATGATTTGGAATTTCACGGATCATACCTGGAATGTTACCAAGACTGTGACAGCCGGAGGAATCAAATTTCGGACCCATAACAGTTGGGCTGCTGTCAATGTTGCATACAATCCTGCAGGCCATAGCCTGAACAATTTGTACCAGAATGATGGCAAAACAGATAGTCAGAATATTGATGATGTTACTCCGGGGAAGTATAATATTAAACTTTACCTGGAAACAACTCCAATGAAGGCCACTTTCACGCCAACTAATTGAACCGTTTAAAATAATTTCTCATGAAAAGAAAAACATTATACAGAATATTTGCCGTCCTTATTACTGCAACGCTCTTTGTAGTAGCATGTACAAAGGAAACAGCGAATGTAAAATTAAGCCCAGCGCTCGCTACAACGCAGTCGCAGAAAGTTACATCCGGCACTGCAACCGTAACCGGATTTGTTGTTGCCGAGGGAGATGGATTTATTGAAAAGGGTATTTGTTACGGTACTGCTCCGGCACCGACCGTTTCAAACACCAAAGTTGCTTTTGCGGGTACAAGCACTACAGCGGCATTTAGTGTTACGTTACCTGGACTTGCCTATGCAACCAAATATTATGCACGTGCCTATGCAACCAATGCAAGCGGTACGATATACGGTGACGAGCTTAATTTTACCACTTTACCGGTAGTTGCTACGCTAACAACAGCTGCAATTACTGCCATCACAGGCAATTCAGCCACCGGCGGTGGTAATGTAACAGTAGGCGGAGGAGCCGATGTAACTGCCCGCGGTATTTGTTACGGTTTGAATGCAAGCCCGACAACTGCTGATTCCAAAGTAGCCGATTCAAAACCCGGTACCGGAGCCTTTGTCAGCGCAATGACAGGACTGAAAGGAAATAAAACCTATTACGTTCGTGCTTATGCTACCAACAGCGCCGGTACAGCATATGGTCCGGAAGTATCATTTACTACATTGGTGGATATGCCGGTTGTAACAACTACTGATGTTACCGGTGTTACCAAAATAGCTGCAGTATCCGGTGGTGCTGTTACTTATGATGGTGGCGGTACAGTTTCGGCCAAGGGTCTTGCCTGGGGTGCCGGAGCCAACCCGACAATTACCGGTACTACAATTGCCGGTGGTGCAGGATTGGGCGCTTTTGTCAGCAATCTGTCCGGATTGACAAAATTCACCACATACCATGTTCGTGCTTATGCCACCAACAGTGCCGGAACCGCTTATGGAGCAGATATCACCTTTACTACACTGGCTGATATTCAAACCTGGAGCATCCCCGGCGATTATGTTGGCGCAAGCTATCCCGGAACAACCTTGGCCGACTGGTCGCCTGACAAATCACCACAGGTTATCAGCACAATTGCTGCCTCCGATAAACTGGAAGGATTTGTGTACATGGCAAACGCTTCTAACAGTTGGAAATTCGCCACCCAGCCAAACTGGAATGGTCCCAACTACGGTGACGGCGGTTCAGGCAAGTTGGATGCCAATGCCGGAAACATCAATTCTTCTGCCGGTTACTACAAGTTAAATGCAAACACTACAACGATGACCTTTACTGCTGTTAAAACCAGTTGGGGTGTAATCGGGGATGCTACCCCGCAGGGATGGAACGATGAAACAGCATTGACTTACAGTCCTACGCAGCGTATATGGCAAGGTGTGGTTCATTTCACCGCTGCCAACTTCAAATTCAGGGCCAACCACGACTGGGGATTGAATTACGGAAGCGACAAGGCAGATGGCAACTTACGTGCCGACGGTGGAAACATTCCTGTCGCTGTTGAGTCTGATTATGCCATAACGCTGGATTTAAGTCATCCAAATGCATATACATATACTGCAAACAGATGGGGTGTTATTGGTGATGCAACTCCGGGCGGCTGGGGAAGTGATACCAACCTGACATGGGATGCAACCAACAAGGTGCTGAAAGTCACTTTGAATCTGACAGCCGGAGCTTTCAAATTCAGGGCAAATGACGATTGGGCAATAAATGTTGGCGGCAACATGGGTGCCCTGACACAGGACGGAGCCAATATTCCGATTGCTGCAGCAGGCAATTATACGATTACGCTTGATGTAAGCAAAGCAGTATATTCCTGTACTGTTACGAAAAACTAATTAGTTGTATACAATAAAAAGGGGGGGCATCTTTAACAGTGCTCTCCTTTTTATTTTCAACCATTTTTGACTAATTTCAGCATCAACGATTATTTATATTCCCCTCATGAGAACCCTTCCATTTCTGATTTTCCTGCTGATATTTTCAAAAATAGGGCTGTCCCAGGTTGTTACTTCAACTCCTGTCCTGCCGACTGATAACCAATCCGTAACGATCCTTTACGATGCAACAAAAGGCACTGCCGGCTTGAAAGATTATACCGGCGACGTCTATGCGCACATTGGGGTTATCACAGATCTAAGTACTACCTCTTCCGACTGGAAGTATGTTGTTGCCGGCTGGGGCGTAAATGTCGGCAAAGCGAAAATGACACGGACATCATCCAATTTGTACCAACTGACCCTGAACCCTGACATCAGGCAGTATTTCGGCGTTCCTGCCGGGGAGAAGCTCCTGAAAATCGCTGTGGTCTTCAGGAGCGGAGTGATGGTTGGCGGAAGTTATCTGGAAGGGAAGGATACAGGAGGCAAAGATATCCTGCTGGATATTTATGCGTCAGGTCTTAACCTGGTCATACAACAACCGGTCAAAAATCAGGTATTTCAGCAATATACAGGTATCCCGTTCAAGGCTGCAGCCTCTGCGACTGCTGATCTCGAATTGTACCTGAACAATACAAAAATAATCTACCTGACAGGGACCGTTATCACTTACAATTTTAGCCTTCCGGCCGGAGATTACTGGATCAAAACCAAAGCAATTACAGTGGCCAAAACCGTGGCCGACTCGGTTTATGTCCATGTCATGGGTACAGAGGTAACAGAGCCAAGGCCTGCCGGCGCCAAAAAAGGGATCAGTTACCCGGATTCACAATCAGCTTTGTTGGTTTTGTGGGCTCCTCAAAAGCAAAATGTATTCGTCGTTGGCGATTTCAACGACTTTCATCCTTCTTCCTCATTCAGGATGAAGCGGGATGGCGACTATTACTGGTTGAAAATTGACAAGTTAACTCCTGGTAAGGAATACGCGTTTCAGTACCTGGTGGACGGTACCCTCAAAATTGCCGATCCGTATACCGATAAAATACTGGATCCGTGGAACGACCAGTACATCACTGCTTCCACCTACCCAAACCTTTTGACCTACCCTACCGGGAAAACGGAGGGCATCGTTTCTGTTCTTCAGCCCAATAAAACAAAATACAACTGGCAAGTAGCTCAATTTACACCCCCGGCATCGGATACTTGTATCATCTACGAAGCCCTGGTTCGGGATTTTGACACCAAACACACCTTCGGAGGCGTTGCAAATCATCTTGATTACCTCAAGGACCTCAAAGTTAATGTGCTGGAACTGATGCCTGTCAATGAATTTGAGGGCAACAGCAGTTGGGGATACAATCCCTCCTTTTATTTCGCAACCGACAAATATTATGGTCCGGCCGATGAATTAAAAAAACTTGTGGACCAATGTCACCAGCGTGGTATTGCCGTGGTGATGGACCTGGTGCTTAACCATTCTTACGGCCAGAGCCCTTTCCTCCAGCTCTATTTCGACGGATCAAAACCGACCGCCCAAAATCCCTGGTACAACGTGAAGAGCAATTTTATGAATCCGGATGCCCAGTAGGGATACGATTTCAACCATGACAGTCCGGCTACCCGCGAACTGGTCGACAGTATTGCCTCCTACTGGATGAGTGAATACAAGGTAGATGGTTTCCGATACGATTTCACCAAAGGATTTTCCAACAACATCAAAGACGCCTCTGCAGATTCATGGGGCAGCAAATACGATGCCCAACGGATCTACAATCTTGAGCGGATGGCAGCGGAGGTGCACAAAAGAAAAGCCGGGGCGCTGATCATTTTTGAGCACCTTTCAGATAATTCCGAAGAGAAAGAACTGGTAGAGTCAGGAAACGGAATACTTCTCTGGGCTAACTCCAATTACAACACCACACAGGGTGCCATGGGTTACAACGATGGCGGAAAATCAGATTTTACATGGGCAAGTTATACTGCCAGAAACTGGAACAAGGCTGCAGCTGTTGGCTACATGGAGAGCCACGATGAAGAGCGGATGGCCTACTCAACAATTACTTACGGAAGCACGGCCGGAAATTATAATACCAAAGACAGCACAACTGCCTACAAAAGGGCGGCCCTTACGGCTGCACTGTTTATGCCGGTCCCCGGACCAAAAATGATCTGGCAATTCGGGGAACTGGGTTACGATTATTCGATCAATTACGGAGGAGGAAGACTTAATGAGAAGCCAGTCCGGTGGGACTATGTCGACAAACCGGCCCGCACCTATCTATTCAGGGTAATGGCCAAGCTGTTTTACCTCAAGAAAACCTATCCGATATTCAAAACAACAGACTTCACGTATGACCTTGTCAGTGGACTGAAGTGGATAAAACTGAACCTGAACGGCGAAAACGTGCTGGTTTTCGGAAATTTCGGGGTAGTCTCTGCCACCATGAATGTACAGTTTCAGAAAACAGGCACCTGGTACGAATATTTTACTGAGACATCGCTTCAGGTTACGAATACCAGCCAAAGTATTGTGCTTGCCCCGGGTGAATTCAGACTATATTCGACGCAGAATTTTGCCAAACCCAATATTGTTACGGAGGTGGAGGAACTGCCCAAACAGGATGCAGGATTTGTGCTGTGGCCCAATCCGGTTAGTGAAACGATGAATATTTCTTCTTCCTCCGCGCTTTCACGGATCATTGTTTATTCGATAACCGGAAGCAAAATGAAAGAGCTGATATTAACCGGTGCAGAAGCTACTTCCCGGGAGCTCTTCCTGGGAGATCTGCAGCGCGGGAGCTATGTGGTTCAGGTGATAGACAAAAAAGGAAAAGTAGAGTCGAGGAAGATTATCAAATACTGATGTATTTAATGGAAAGCGAGCATTTAACCTTTTTGTTTTTTTGGAGTCTAACATGAACAAGGTTTTTCACGGGTTTTATAGCTTACAATCCCAAAAGACAAATGCGGTTTTTCATTCAATATATCCATTCGGGCCCGGTACCCGGATTTTCAGCACAAATTGATTCCTGCCTGGATCAAATTAAATTGATCTCTTCAAATTTGCTTGTACCGCAACGTATTGTTAAAGTTACCCTTTTTACACGCTGCATCGGTCAGGAAGAGTATGTGCAGAAGATGAATTTTCTTTGCAGCCACGCAGAACTGAATCAATTGTGCCAGGCCCCTGTTTCACTGGTGAGCCAACCTCCGCTTAACGGAGGTATTACAATGGAAGTGTGGCTCCTGGATTTCTCCGGGATGGAGTTGACTTTCACCTACCAAGTCAAGGGTCAAAGTTCTTGCCTGCGCATCGAAGACAATAAATTCATCTGTTTATTCTCTACCCATCATTCGGCGGATTTAAGTGGCTTCAGGGAAAATGCCCGCGGTGCATTTGAAATGCTGGATGCTACGCTCAACAGTGAAGGCTTCGGTTTTCAGGATATTGTCAGGCAATGGAATTACATCGAAGAAATTATACTGCCTGATCCATCTGGCAGTGACAGGCCTCAAAATTATCAGATATTCAATGACATAAGATCCGCGTTTTATCAAAAAGCCGACTTCAGGAACGGTTATCCTTCTGCTACAGGTATTGGCGTTGCCAATGGAGGATGTACCATCGCAACCATAGCCCTGAAAGAAAATAGGGCAAACAGCGTAAAACCTATCGTCAATATCCTTCAGGCTAATGCGTACAATTATTCCAACGGGATTTTGACCGGGAATTGCGCGTGCATGGCTGAGAAGGCATTTTCGCCGAAATTTGAAAGAGGAAAATACATGAAACCGGCCAGAAATGGTTTTATATTTGTTTCAGGCACAGCTTCAATTATAGGGGAAAAGACTGTTTTTGAAGAAGATATTGTCATGCAGACAAAAACATCCCTGGTTAATATCGAACGTTTAATATCGGCTGATAATCTCATGAATAACAACATAAGTACAAATTCACGTCCCGGATTTATCAGCTTTATTGCCTATCTGAGGAATGTAGCTGATTATCCGGTTGTTCAATCCTTGTGTGAGGATTATTTCGGATCGGATAATGGTATTTTTGTAAAAGCGGATATTTGCCGCAGTAATTTATTGGTTGAAATTGAGGCAAATTATGAGATCAATTAAATTTAATTTCAGGGTTTTTATTGCCGGATTATTTCTGGTGATCGCTTTGGTTTCGGTTGCATCGAACGGCATAGTCCTGAATTTCACCAGTCAGATAATCAGTCGGTTTAACAAAATTTGGATCGGCACACCGCTGGAAAAGGTTTATCTGCAAACCGACAAGCCCTATTACAGTGCCGGTGAAGATATCTGGTTCAAAGGATACCTGGTAAACGCCACGACTCACCTGCCGGATGCATTGAGCCGGTATCTCTATGTCGAACTGACCGACAAATCAGATTCAGTGATAGCAAGGGTGAAAATCCGCAAGGATTCACTTGGTTTTTCAGGCAATATTAAACTCATACCGGAACTCCCGGCAGGGTATTACACTTTGCGCGCCTTCACTTACTGGATGCAGAATTCATCAGTTGATTTCTTTTTCAACAAAAACATATACATAGGAAATAATATTGCAGATGCTGTGTCAGCCCAAATAACTTTTGGTACTGCCATTGATGGTAATATTCCCGTCAGTCTTGTATTTACGAATACTTCCCAGTCATCTCAAATTCCTGTTGCCGGCAAAACTGTTCTCATAAAAGAGTTGGGTGGCCGCTCATTCAGGAAGAAATACACTTATAATACTGATCCCGAAGGGAAGATCATGTTTCAACTTTCAACTGATTCAACTGATCTTGCCAGGAAAAGTATTGAGGTGTCTTTCAATGATGATGCAATAAAGTACAGCAACCGGTTTTTTTTACCGGAAATCAGCAAGGATTTCGATATGCAGTTTTTCCCTGAAAGCGGGGTTTTCTTGAATGATAACCTGCAGAATGTTGCATTCAAGGCAATTGGCGTGGATGGGTTATCAGTTGAAGTGGAGGGAAAGATATATACCGGTAGAAACGAGGAGATCTCGATGTTTAAATCCCTGAACAAGGGTATGGGAAAGTTTGTACTTGACCCCAGGGAGGGTGAAAGCTATTATGCCATTGTCAAGGCTGCAAACGGACGCGAAAAACGCTTCAGCCTGCCGGTTGCCGGGGAAAAGGGTGTTGCGCTTCATTTGGCACACTACGGAGGAAAGATTGTTTATGAAGTAATCAATCATACCAACCAGCCGAACAATTTACTTTTCATGCTCATTCACTCCAGGGGAAAAGTAATTGCGATTTATCCCGTAAAATTACTGAACGGACAAATTCCCGAGTCTGCGCTTCCGGCCGGGATCAATTCTTTTGCCATCATTGATTCTATAGGTAATACATATTGCGAGCGATTATTGTTTCAGTGGGATAAAAATCAGCCAATTATAGGCTTGCAAAGTGATAAGGTTTTATACGGAAGGCGGGAGCCGGTCAGTTTGAACCTGAATGTTCGCTCTTCGGACGGAAAACCCTGTGCAGGTAATTATTCCATCAGCGTAACGGACACCAGGACTGTAATGAAAGATACCTTGTCTGACAATATTTTAAGCTATTTGCTGCTTTCGTCCGACCTCAAGGGGTATATTGAAGATCCGGCATCTTATTTCATTGACAATTCTTATGTAACCCGCGAAAAGCTGGATATTTTGATGTTAACACAGGGATGGCGGCGCTTCCTTACGGCTGAGGCAGTGAAGGGACAAATTTCGAAATCGTCCTATTATCTTGAAGCAGGGCAGGCATTGTCAGGCAAAGTGGTCAATATCCTTGGCAAGCCGGTCAAAAAGTGTGATGTTATAGCCCTTTCCGGCTACAATAATATGGTTCGGATAACCCAGACAGACAGCCTTGGTTATTATCTGATTGATGGGATTGAATTTCCTGACAGCACTTCCTTTGTATTAAAAGCCAAAAAGAAATCCACTATCCTGGATGTTGAAATAATTCCGGATCCGGATAAATTTATTGATGGGATCCGGTATTACCCAATTCCGAAAACCAGGCAAATTCCCGCTCCCAAAGAGTATTTCCAGCAAAGCAAAGAAAAGTATTATTACGAAGGAGGTATGAGGGCCGTCAATCTGGATGAGATAACCATCGTAGCGGATAAGAAAAAAAGCAGTTCGCAAAATCAGTATTATGCGGGACTGGAGGATGCCCAACTCACTACCAAAGATCTCGAGAAATTTTCAGGAATGAGTATTTTGATGGCCATCTCAAGGTTACCCGGCGTTATGGTGAGCGGAAACAGCATCTCAATCAGGGGCAGCATGAATAATCCCTACATTCTGATTGACGGCTTTGGTACCGAGAGCATTGATGAAATTTCCTATCTGAATACCAACGATGTAGAAGAAATCTCTGTTTTCAAAGGAGCTAATGCCGCAATTTTTGGTTCCCGGGGAGGCAATGGGGTTATTGCCATTACATTAAAAAGGGGAATCGATATGAACGCTAAAACTCCGGCGCCTGCCAGTTTAGCGCACATCATCCCGCTGGGTTACCAGAAGCCGGTGCAGTTCTACGAACCAAAGTATGACGTCGATTCTGTCCGGAGAAGTGTTGTGCCCGACCTCCGGACAACCATCTACTGGAATCCCGCATTAAAATCGGATAGCACCGGGAACGTCAGGATAAAATTTTATACGGCTGATAAAGCAGTTAATTATAACCTCGTATTGGAGGGAATTACAAATGACGGAGAAATTTGCCGGTTTACCGGTGTCCTGAAACGTGAAGGAAATTGACCTTCATCTTCACGGGTATATTAACCAAACAAGTAACGTAAATGGGGAAAAAATTTGTTGGGATGCTCCTTCTGTTTGCCTTGGCGGCTTTACCAACCTATGCTCAAACAACAGAAACGATGTTGCAGCCGATCACGGTATCTGCAGCGAAATTGGACTTGTTGGCAGATAATTGCCTGAAAAGTAATGCTGTAATTCCATCGGATATATGCAGCGATGCAACCTTTGTCAGGCGCCTTTCACTGGATATCACCGGCCGTTTGCCGTCTCCCGGTGAAACACTTCAGTTTATAAAAAATTCAGATCCGGAAAAACGCGGCAGGTTGATTGATCAGCTGCTGGATTCCGGCGATTTTGTGGATTACCAGGTACTCAAGTGGGGCGATCTGTTACGCTGCAAATCTGAATTTTCCAGTAATTTGTGGCCCAATGCTGTGCAGGCTTATTCCCGATGGATGAGAGAAAGCATCCGAAACAATCTTCCTTACGATCAATTTGCCAAATCATTGTTGCTTTCGTCCGGCAGTAATTTCCGTTCGCCGGAAGTTAATTTTTACCGGGCCTTCCAGCAACGCGATCCAAAACTCATAGCTGAATCGGCTGGCCTGATTTTTCTGGGGATGCGCCCATCCACTAAATTCTCCGAAAATAAGTCGACAGGTAATCTGAGCCCTTTTTTCACCCAGTTGAGGTACAAAAAAAGTGAGGAGTGGAAGGAAGAGATCGTCTATGTTGATAAAGACATTGCGCCGTCAGTATATGAAGTAGAAATGCCGGGTGGTGAGAAAGTTATGCTGAAGGACAAAACGGATTTCCGGAAAACTTTTGCCGACTGGTTAACCAGTAAGCGCAATCCCTTGTTTGCAAAAGTGATGGCCAATCGCGTCTGGTTTTGGCTGATGGGGAAAGGAATTGTGAATGAACCGGATGATTTTAATGATGCAAATCCACCGTCCAATCCCGAATTGCTCGCTTTTCTGGAGAGCGAATTCAAAAACCGCAATTACGACATCAAATATCTGTTCCGTCTGATACTAAATTCCAAAACCTATCAGCGATCGGCTATCCAAAACGAAAGCAACCGTTTGGATGATAAGTTATTTTCGCATCGCCTGATTCACCGGTTGACTGCAGAGCAGTTGATTGATGCCATCTGCGGCATTACCGGTGACGGAGAAATTTACTCGAGCAGAGTGCCGGAGCCATTTACTTTTTTACCAAAAGACACGCGGGCAGTTCAGTTGGAGGACGGGACCATATCAACCCCTTTCCTGGAGATGTTCGGACGCCCTTCGCGTGATATTTCCTACGAAAGTGACAGAGACAACAACCTGAATATGAAACAGGTGCTGCATTTGCTCAACTCATCTCAAATATCCGGTAAAATTGCCGGGAGTAAAAAGCTGAAACTACTCACTGACAATAGTTCTTCAACGGAACAACTCGTGGAATCGGTTTATCTGCTTGTGCTCAACCGTTTCCCGAAAGAACCTGAAGTGGCTGCCGTTTTATCCTATCGGCCTGAAAATCCAAAAGACAAATATCAGCTAACCTCAGATTTGGTATGGGCGCTGATTAATACAAAGGAATTTGTTTTTAATCATTGAGAATTTATACATGAAAAATATTACACAATGTTTCAATCGGTTGAATAAGCGCGGCGACTTCGTTTTTATGGCTTTTCTGACGATAATACTCTTTGCATCAGGCCAATTTCATCGGCTTTCTGCAGCCCAACTTCCCAAACATCATGCAAAATCTGTCATCTTTGTTTATTTGGATGGCGGCCCCCCCCAGACGGATATGTTCGACCCCAAGCCCAAAGCGGGAAAAGATTACACAGGGCCATACACCAAACCGATTTCCACCAACATACCAGGGACAGAGATTAGCGAAAAACTGCCGTTGTTGGCTAAAATTGCCGACAAATACACCATTATCCGAAGTATGACACATGGGATAAATGGTCATGAAACGGCTAGTTACGTTATGGAAACAGGGTCCCTTAGCGGAGGGAATATTGTTTATCCTTCAATGGGCGCTGTAATTGCTTACAAAATGCAGGATACTTACAAAGGGAGCATCCCTGGCTATATCTCGTTGACTTCAGCTTCCTCCCGGTTCAATGAAGCCGGATTCCTGGGCCCTCAGTACCAGTCGTTTGCCACCGGAGGGTCACCCGAAAGCGGCCGGTTTTCGGTCGAAGGGATCGTAAATGGCTCTTACACAGATGAACAACTTGAAAACAGAAAAAAGCTGCTCAACGCGCTGGACAATTTGTCGAAGCAAATTCCGGGGAATGAAATGTTACAGAAGATGGATGAGTACCAGAAACAGGCCTATTCGCTTATCCTGGGCGAAGATCGGAAAGTCTTTGATCTCAGCGGAGAAACCGAAGAACTGCGAAATCGTTACGGCAGAAATCGTTTGGGACAATCCTGCCTGGCGGCGCGCAGGCTGGTACAGAAAGGTGTTCCCTTCGTGACAGTAAGAAATCCTGGCTGGGATACACACAAGCAACATTTCGAACGGATGGACGAGAAACTACCCGAATTGGATAAAGCCCTTTCTGCCCTGCTGGAAGATCTTTCGGAAAAGGGGTTACTGGGTGAAACCATCGTGATTTGCGGCGGGGAATTCGGCAGGACACCCAGGGTAATGTACGAACCACCCTGGAACGGCGGGAGAGGCCACTTTGGCGCCGCATTCAGCTATCTCGTCGCCGGTGGGGGATTTATAGGGGGAAAAGTCATTGGCGCGACAGATGCACGGGGCGAAAATGTTACGGAACGCCCGGTCTATCCGTGGGATTTTGCCGAAAGTATATATACCCTTATGGGGATCGATACAAAAGGAACTTTGCCCCATCCGACCGAAGGAAATGTTCCGATGCTGTTTTTACCGGCGGCCAAAGAGAAAAGTGGGGGGATGCTGAAAGAAATTATGAGTTTTTGATTATGAGCGCTAATACAATGAGAAGATTAATTATTGGGGTTCTGGTTGCTACCGGACTTATTGTCCATATCCAACTTGTAGCGCAGACTCATATTGGATACGTTTATCCTGCCGGCGGACAAAAAGGCACAACTGTCGAGGTTATTGTCGGCGGACAGAGTTTAAGCGATGTCACCGGGGTATATATCAATGGGAAAGGGGTAACCGGATCAATCGTCGAAAAAATTCCTGTGGATGTTAAAGCCAAAAATCTGCGCACGAAAGAGCAGGATATTCCTCAATTGGAAGAGATGGTTAGGGTAAGGATCAATATTGATAAAAAGGCAGACATCGGGATACGTGATTTCCGTCTGGTGTCGGAAAACGGATTTACCAACCGCATATTCTTTGAAGTTGGCGAATTATCGGAAGTCAAAGAGGTTGAACCCAACGATAAACCGGCAAACGCATTTCGGTTAGCTGCACTGCCGGCGGTGGTAAACGGCCAGATTATGCCCGGTGAACGGGATTATTTCCGCTTTTCCGCGACAAAAGGTCAGACCATCGTGTGCCAAACCAAAGCAAGGATATTGATCCCTTACCTGGCAGATGCCGTTCCGGGCTGGTTTCAGCCGGTTTTGACCCTTCGCACCGATGCAGGGGAAGAGGTTGCCTACAATGATGATTTCGGCGACAGTCCTGATCCGGTGATCATTTGCAACATCCCGCAAACAGGGGAATATACCCTTGAAATAAAGGATGCTGTATACCGCGGACGTGAGGATTTTGTCTACCGCGTCAGCATCGGTCAATTGCCTTTTATCCGCTCAATCTACCCGATTGGAGGAAGAGTAGGCGAAAAGACTGAAGTCACCCTGGATGGGGTCAATCTGTCGAAGAACCAACTGAAAGTAAAAGTAAAGAAAGGATCTGACAGCAAAATATATTTGACTGCAGCAGGGAAAGGCCTTCATTCGAACCGTGTGGCATTTGCAACCACCTCAAACATGGAATTGTCGGAAAATGAATACAACGGTTTCTCTAATCCTTTGTTTGTCCCCGTTAACACTACGGTAAATGGTAAAATAATGAAACCGGGAGAAGAAGATTGGTACCTGATCGAAGCGAAAAAAGGAGAAAATGTGGTATTGTCGGTTTTGGCCCACCGCTTGGGTTCTTTGCTTGATGCTGACATTACGCTGTACAACGAATTCAATAAGGTTCTGGCCCAGGTCGATGATACCCAGGACCGGAGCGAAGGATTGGAAACTTTCCATGCCGATCCGCAAATGATTTACAAATGCCTGAAAAACGGAAAAATATTCATCCGAATCCGTGATGTGTTGGGCAAAGGCGGACCGGGATATGGCTACCGTTTTTCAGTAGGAAAACCATCCCCTGATTTTGATTTGAGGATTAATCCTTCCAACCTGATCATTAACCAGTCAGGAACTGCCTCTTTTACTGTTTTTGCCTTGCGGAAATTCAACTTTACGGAAGAAATTAACCTGAAATTAAGTGGTTTACCTTCCGGGTTTATTTTCAGCAATTCTACCATACAGAAAGGGCAGAACCAGTTAAGAATGACCGTAACGGCTCCGTCGCAAGCAAAAACAGGCGCCCTCGATTTGAAAATTGCAGGAAGCGCTGAAACAAACGGCGTACGAGTCGAGCGAAAGGCCGAACCCGTTGAGGAGTTGATGCAGGCCTTCTTGTACCAGCATTTACTGCCCACGAGTGATTTTTTGGCTACGGTAGTCCCGCCGCTTCCTTTCAACATCAGTCACGCAATTCCGGCAGATTCAATTTTGATTCTAACCAAAGAAAATAGCATCATCTTTAAAGTTAAGGTAGACAGAACAGCCGACTTTAAACTGCCCGTTCAGTTGGTGCTTGACAATCCACCCAAAGGCGTGCGCATGAAACCGGTCACCGTGCCGTCGGGTGAAAGCGAAGCATCGGTTACAATCGAAACAGGATTCAATGCATTCAACCAAAGCTACAACCTGGTGGTTTCGGGAATTGCCCGAATTCAGAAAACCAAAAAAGTGAAGGCAAAAATATTCAAGGCGCTCTCACCGGCAATCAGGGTAGAAACGCTCAGGCGCACCTTTCGGCAGGCTCAAGGAATTAAATGACGACTGGACGAAATGACGACTGGACGAAGGGATGACGTGACGACTGGACGACGGGACGAGGGAACGACGGGAAGACAAAATGTCAGGACGACGGCATAGCGGAATTTTAGTAGAAGTCCGGAAGGCGGAAGGAGAACCGTCTGCGAACAAATGCAGCACAAAGTGAAAATTTCCATTTTAGACGGAATAGATCAAATCTGATAAGGAGAGATCTTATTCGGTTAATCCCATTTGCCGCAGGAGCAAAGAAGCATTCATTTTCTGTGTTATCCCTTTTTGAAGCTTGTAGTCAAATAGGATGTTTTCACCTTCAATTTCAATCTCAAAACAATTATTCGTTATCAAATCAGTGAATTCATTTTCCATATCACCCAGTGTTGTATCATGGGTTGCAATCAGACCGGTTCCACCCAATCCGATTATCTTTCTTAAAAATAATTTTGATCCGGTACTTTTATCGCTGGAGTTTGTCCCTTTCAAGATCTCATCCAGGATAAAGAGTGTCTTGTAGCCGGATTCAATCCTCATTTTCAATATCTTAAGACGCTTCAACTCCGCATAAAAATAGGACTCATTTTGACCCAGTGAGTCGGTCGTTCTCATACTTGAAAAAAGTCTGAGGGGAAAAAACTCCATTTCAGAAGCACAAACCGGAGCTCCTGCCATCCCAAGAACATAATTCACTGCCACAGTTCTGAGAAAAGTACTTTTACCAGCCATGTTTGCGCCTGTGATAATGCAAATATGCCCAAACCCCGCCAGACTGAAATCATTGCAAATCCTGTTTTCTTGCGGAATCAGCGGATGACCGAGTTTCTTCGCTTTAATTATACTTGTATCCGAAGAAACTGTCGGATAGACAAAGTCCGGATTATTGAACGCATAGTTTGCCAAAGAGATGAATGCATCTATCTCACCTAAATGATCCAGCCATTTTGGGAGATTATCCTTTGACTTCAATTTCCATACTTCAAGTTTTCTTAAACAATGGAAATCCCACAACAATAATCCGTTAAGCGTTATTCCGACGAGGAGATTCAATCTGTTGTCAAATGCCTGAAGAATCCGGCTAAGCTCTCTCAACCTTACCACGGCGGGATCAGAAGTTCCTGAAATTTCAGATTTTATCTTTTGTAAAACAGAGGAGTTGAATGATTCCTTTTCAAATGCTGCCAACAGTCCTCCGAGAGAAGCCAGGAAAGTATAATTTTTTGAAAGATTCATGTGTGTCTTGTTCACCGCTTTCAGGTTTGAGCCAACCAGTGTCAGATTAAGCAGGAATAAGGATGTGAAAACCTGATATGGAACAACTGCTCTGATTAAAAGCAAAAGACTTAAAATGGTCAAAAATGGTAGCACAAAGATGATGATCCTGAAAAAAGGTGACTCAAAAAATTTCTTTTTATCATTCAGCCAATTCAAAAGGCCGGCAATTTCTTTTTCCTCCAGCGATTTGCCCATCCCTTCAGCAAGGAACTTCTGCCGCCATGTCAATTTTGCAGAAAGTTCATGTATTGCCTCCTGCCTTTCAATCATTTTATCAGTCAGTTCGTATGGATTTGACAACCAGAAGGAAAGAATTTTGTTTCCAAAGCCTGAAATAGTCCGGTTCAGGTATTGAAAAATGGATCCTGTTCCAAATAGATCAATGTCATTCGAAAAATCATGATGAATGTCTATCCATTGAGATCCGTCCGGGAATTGAGATAAATCTCCGTTCAACGCCTTCGCCTCGTTTGTGTTGATGGTAACCAGGTTTTCTAAGAGGATCTTTTTGGAATCGTGAAGCGCATATCTTTTAACCAGCATAAGAAAGAGCGAAAAGAAAAACAAAGAGGCTGTGATTCCTAATGAATTGGTTTTTGTGAAAGCGTAGCTTGTCAGTCCGATACCTCCAACGAAAACGATGAGTCTCATCATGGATATCCGGAACAAAATTTTTTCCTCTTTGAGAAATTGAATGCGGTAACTTTCTGCCAACCCGACATAATTGTCGTATAGTTCCTTTTTCTTCATTAAAACATAGAATTTATTTCACCAAAACGCTTTTGATATTCACAAACTCCCTGATCCCAATAGCCGACAGCTCCCGTCCGTAACCGCTTTCCTTGATGCCGCCGAATGGCAGGCGGGGATCGGATTTTACGAAATCGTTGATAAAAACACAACCTGCTTCGAGACCCTTTTCGGCCAGCATTTTTCCTTTTGAGAGGTCTGCGGTGAAAATGCCTGCTCCCAATCCGAAAACAGTATCATTGGCAATCAGGATGGCCTCTTCCACCGTTTTGAAACGGTATAAAACTGCAACCGGACCGAACAGTTCTTCCTGGTAGGCAGGCATTCCGGGAGTCACGTTTTCCAGTACGGTAGGTGGATAGAATGCAGCTTCCCCTTCCGGGATATAACCACCCAGGATCACGGCAGCGCCCATTGCGCGGCTTTTTTCAACCTGCTGGTGGAGTTCATCGCGCAGGTCAGCGCGGGCTAACGGCCCAATGGTGGTTTGGGGATCAAGTGGATCGCCGTAAGATGACTGCTCCATCAATCGTACAAATTCGGCTTTGAATGCATCGTAAACCTGATCGGCTACAATAAACCGTTTGGCGCCAATACAACTCTGTCCGCAATTAAGCAGCCTGCTTGTAACGCAAAGCCTTGCAGCGTTCCTGATATCGGCATCTGCCAGGATAAGATATGGATCGCTTCCTCCCAATTCCAGGACAGATTTTTTAAGCGCGTTACCTGCCGCCGATGCTACGGCTTTACCGGCAGGGGTACTTCCGGTAAGGGTAACTGCCTTGATCAATGGATTTTCAATCACTGCTTTTACGCCGGATGAGCTGACCAGCAAAGTCCTGAATACATTTTCGGGAAAACCTGCCTCAATGACCAGATTTTCAATGGCCAGCGCACAGCCGGATACGTTGGAAGCATGTTTCAATACGCCTGTATTTCCTGCCATCAGCGCAGGTGCCAGAAAACGGAATACCTGCCAGAACGGGAAATTCCAGGGCATCACTGCCAATATCGTGCCGATGGGCTGGAAGGAAATAAAGGCTTCAGTTGCTTCAGTGAGGACAGGCTCATTTTTCAGGAATGATTCAGCATTTTCGGCATAATAACCGCAAACCAGGGCGCATTTATCGACTTCTCCCAACGCTTCGCGCAGCACTTTCCCCATCTCTGCGGAGATCAAAGCAGCCAGTGTCTCCCTGTTCCGTAGCAAGCAGGACTGAAGGTTTTTCATCAGCAGTGCACGCTGCCCGAAATTAGTGAGCCTCCATTGTTTGTATGCTGCATCCACTTGCTGTACCACGATATCCACCTCTCCGGCAGTAATTTCCCGGTAGGTTTGGATGATTTCTCCTGTAAATGGATTGATTGATTGCATGGGATTAAATATTTTAACTCAAAAATAGCAGTAATTTGGAGATTCTGGTTTTCTGAGGTATTGACATTTCTGAAAACATAACTAAATTTGAAAAAAAGAGAAAATGACTTTAGCTGAAAGATTCCAATTACAAACTGACGCAATTTAGCGCCGACAAGATCAAATCACTCGAAGAGAGTATAATCATCAAGCAAGGTAAGGAAAAGGACGTGCCATATATTAATTGTCTGGTACGCAAAAAAGAAATTAAACTCACCCACGAAGAAGTAATCCGGCAACTGTATGTGATGGTTCTTATTCAGGATTTCGGCTATTCAACTTCCCGCATGGAACTGGAATACTCCGTTACATTTGGGCGCGAGAAAAAGCGGGCAGACATTATCATTTTTAACAAAGACCAAACCACCACACCTTACATCATGATTGAGCTCAAAAAGCCCAAGCTTAAAGATGGTAAGGAACAACTCAAGTCCTATTGCAATGCAACAGGGGCGCCAATTGGCATTTGGAGTAACGGCGATTCCATATCCTACTATCATCGGAAAGACCCCAATTATTTTGAAGATATACCCAACATTCCAAGGGCAGACCAAAAGTTGTCGGATATTTTGGAAGAACGCTGGACTATTAAAGACCTGATTGTCAAGGACAAATTAGTTACTGAACGCAAATCACTGAAGGATCTTATCCTCGAAATGGAAGATGAAGTTCTTGCAAATGCAGGCGTCGATGTATTCGAAGAACTCTTTAAACTCAAAATTACCAAACTCTTCGATGAAATGGAAAGCGGGAGAAACAATACCCGCAATTTGGAGTTCAGAAACTATGGCGACACAGAAACGGAACTGAAAAACAAACTTCAGCACTTATTCGACCAGTCCAAAAAGAAATGGGAAGGTGTTTTTACCGACGATGCAAAAATCATGCTCACCCCTTCACACCTTTCGGTTTGTGTATCTTCCTTGCAGGATGTAAAGTTATTCAACTCCAACCTTGATGTAGTGGACGAAGCCTTTGAATATCTGATTGGTAAAAGCAGCAAAGGCGAAAAGGGTCAGTATTTTACACCCCGCTATGTCATCGATATGGCAGTTAAAATGCTTAACCCAATAGTAACCGAGACCATGATCGATACTGCAGCAGGTAGTTGCGGTTTCCCGGTCCACACTATTTTTCACGTTTGGGAACAAATACTCAAAAGCAAAGGGTTAAACAAGAGCCATCTGTTTACCCTCGAAAACAAACCCCCTGAATGCACCGATTATGTACAGGAAAAAGTTTTCGCCATCGACTTTGACGAAAAAGCCGTTCGCGTCGGGCGTACATTGAACCTGATTGCCGGCGACGGACAAACCAACGTCCTGCACCTAAATACACTCGATTGGGACCGTTGGGAAGAGAACACGAAAGACAATGAAGATTGGCTCGATGTTTACAACGAAGGCTGGAAGAAGCTGAAAAGATTGAGAAAAGATAAAGTCAGTAATCAGGACTTTGGATTTGATATCCTGATGGCCAACCCTCCATTTGCCGGCGACATCAAAGAGAGCCGGATTTTGGCCAAATATGAATTGGGCAAAAACGCCAACGGCAAATACCAATCCAATGTTGGCAGGGATATCTTGTTTATCGAACGCAACCTGGATTTTCTCAAACCCGGCGGACGGATGGCCATCGTCTTGCCGCAAGGCCGTTTCAACAACAGCAGCGACAAGCGGATTCGCGAATTCATCGCTGAAAGGTGCCGAATTCTGGCCGTTGTCGGATTACACGGAAATGTATTCAAGCCCCATACCGGCACCAAGACCAGTGTTTTGTTTGTGCAAAAATGGGATGAAAAGCTTTGTCCGAAAGCTGAAGATTACCCGATCTTCTTTGCCACCATGCAGGAGCCGAGCAAAGACAACAGTGGCGAAAAAATCTTTGTGCGAAAGCGTGATTACCCTGCCAAGAATAAACCGCATGAAGTACCAAGGGATGAAAACGAAGATCCGCTTCCCCATTACGAATTAACCCCCAAAGATTTGGACGAATACCTGCTGGATACACACGGCCATTTGATCGTCAAACACGACCTCTTTAACCACGACGGACTCACCAAAGACGGCATCGCGGAGGCCTTTGCCGAATTTGCCAAAAAGGAGCGCCTCAGTTTTTTTTAAGTAGCCCTTTCAACGAGGCAAAGTATAAAGCATTGTTGGAAGGGCTGGAGATAAGTGAAGTTCGATTCTCTGAAATTCCTTTTGAAAATAGTGTATTTAGATTTGATGCCGAATATTTCAAGAAGAATTATTTAATGGAAGATAAACAAAGAACAAAATTCAAGACCATATATTTAGGTGAAGATTATTTTATAACTGATGGTCAACATGGTTACCACGAAGTTGATAATATATCAGAAATTCATCATTTGACTGCCAAAAATTTCAAGAAATGGTTTGCTGATAATATTGGAGCAGACAGACTCGCTAAATGGGTTGATGACAATAATAAAAGGTCATCTTTAAAAGTAAATGACATAGTTTTGACAACTCGCGGAAGTGTTGGTTATTGTGCGATAGTAAAAGAAGAGGTTTTACCTGCAAATATTGACCAAGATGTCGCTCGAATTGCGTTTACAAAGGATGATAGGATTATGCCTCAATTTCTTGTTACATACATTAATACCAAGTTCGGGCAAGACTGGACTACTCGTAATCAAACAGGAATGGTTCAACAAGGGCTTGCTCTTTGGCGGGTGAGAGAATTACCAATTCCAAAACTTACCATCCAGTTTCAGAAAAAAATAGAATATATAATTGAACAAGCTCACGAAGTAATTATAGAATCCAATAAGTGTTTTTATGAAGCCGAAGCCTTCCTGTTGGAAACCATCGGCTTTGTTAACTTTATACCCAGTTCAGACCCAGTAAACATTAAGAATTTCAAAGAATCGTTTTGGGCTGCCGGTCGGTTGGATGCAGAGTATTATCAAATGAAATATGAGAATTATTTAAGCCTTATATACAGTTATAACGGTGGATTTGAAATTCTGAAAAATGCGTGTAATCAAAAAGACGATAATTTTAATCCAGAAGAAACAAAGGAATACAGCTATATTGAATTGTCTGATATTGGTAAATCTGGAGAAATCAAGGGTTGCACAACTGCCCAAGGGAAGGATATGCCAACCAGGGCCAGGCGAAAAGTTAATTCAAATGATGTAGTCGTTTCTTCCATTGAAGGCTCGCTGGATAGTTGCGCTTTGGTGACAACGGAATTTGACAATGCCCTTTGTTCTACAGGCTTTTATGTGATAAACTCCGACAAAATAAACTCCGAAACGCTGTTGGTTTTGTTTAAATCAGGACCGATGCAAAATATTCTCAAGCAAAATTGCTCAGGCACAATATTGACTGCAATAAATAAAACAGAATTCCAAAATATACCTGTTCCTTTAATTGATAAATCTGTTCAGGAAATCATTAAACAGAAAATTACAGAGAGCTTCCGTTTAAAGATCCAATCCGAACTACTCTTGGAAACGGCCAAACGTGCCGTTGAGATTGCTATTGAGGAGGATGAAAATGAGGCGATAAAATACATCGAAGAAAATAGCGCAAAATAGATTTCCGGCATATCGAAGGATCATGTTAACAAATGGTCGTCAATCAGGAATTTAATATAACCACAAAGAAATTGTTGATAACTTTTGGAAAAATGTGAATAATTATTATCTTTGCGCTGTCATTATCCAACGGATATTTGACGTGGTTGGCCGCAATACCGTAATTTGCGGCTTTTTTATTTCCCAAAAATGAAGTCCTGGTATCTCTTCCGGTGTTTTTTCTCATCATCCACGCAGTAGCCGGTAACCAACCAATAAATTTCTGTAATCTTTTCGACGATAACTACATACGATTTTTCGGCATACCAGTAGTAATCGCGTACTTTTCGGTTGCTTTCCATAAATTGGTAATATTTTATCCTTGGATCCTGGTGATTACACAAAATAGGCTTTATCCAGTGCACTCTGTTTGCTCTTTCGTGGTCATACCTGCGCCTGTTGGTATAGACATTGAAAGTTGAAATACAATGAACAAAGATGTGAAAGTAATCTTTGAAAAAATCCGGAAAGCCATTATGTGTCGATAAAGAAGTTTTGACAGATACCTGAATTCCCTTCAATTCAAAAGGCTCATCAACAAAATCCAATTTGAATATTTCAAACAACGCATCAACTTTCCCTTTCTCTGGCTCAAAGTCCAAATCATCAAAATAGGGTTCTAACTCCTCAAGACTAAGCATTTCGTTTCTTTGGTTGATGGTCCAGGATATTGAATTTAGTCTCCCAGGGTTCCGTGCTTTCATCAATCGAATAACCGGATTTCATTTCTATGTAATCGATCAATTCATTCTTTGCAGGATTTGAGTTATCAGTCTTGTATAGTCCCCTGGCTTTAAAGGTTATGGCACCGGCAAATAAATCAGCAAGTTGTAATATTTCTGATTCGTGAGAACGGATATGCTGGAAATGGACAAACGGGGATTCTCCGTCAAATTTATTCGTGAATACCTCTTTTATTTTGGCAATTTTCTCGCGGCCCCGTGTATCTTTGATGTCAAGATAAACTCTATATATATTGCCAATGGTAGGATTGGTATAGCTATTGTTTAGAAGCAGATATATTATTTTGTAATAATAATTATCATGGCTTCCCTGATTATACTGCTCGTGATCCAATCTCTCTTTGTATTTTATCAATACACATCTAAAATCTAAGGGGTTTGAAAAGAAAAAATCTATCAATTCTTTGTAAAATGGCAATCTTGAACCGGAAACCTTCGACCATTTTATTTCAGAAAGGTTTCTGTGTTTGATCTTAATCTCTTTTATCTGATGTTTTGCTTCCTTATCAAAATCCGTCGCACACTTAGTATACCCAATCGCCATTATTGACTTGGAATAATCATTTTGCAAATGGCAACTCTCATCGATATATAGGTTGTAAGTGCTCATATCAACAAAAGTAGCAAAAATACCAAGTATTAGTTTCAGGTAATTCCAATTTGGAACATACAGGGTCGCTTAAGGGAAAAGCTATCCTAAACAGTTGTATGAACTTACATTAGAATAATTTAACCGGAATTGGAGTTTGGGATCTCCCCCGACCCTTATTTCTCCGTCTCATCCTCTTTGGCCGGTTCTAAAGGAGTTTCATCGGTTGTCTCTACAGGAGACTCAATTGTTTTTTCCTCCTCCTTCTTCTCATCAAAATGCCCCCTGTAGAAAATAAAAATTGCCACAATTCCTACCGAGATGGAGGAATCCGCAATGTTGAAAACCGGCCGGAAGAAGATAAATTCCTGTCCTCCCCAAATGGGGAACCAGGATGGGAAATGGCTGTCTATCAATGGGAAATAGAACATGTCTACCACCCTCCCCAGCAAGAAGGAGGTATATCCCCCGCCTGCAGGAAATAATTGCGCTACTTGCCCGTGACTCTCATTGAAGATCAATCCGTAAAATGCGCTGTCGATCAGATTCCCGGCAGCACCAGCCAGAATCAGTGAAAAGCACACCACCAATCCAAAGGGAATATTTTTTTTCCAGAGTTTGGTCAGGTACCAACCCAACGCGCCGATGGCGGCCAGCCTGAAGACAGAGAGGAAATATTTGCCGATGTTGTTGCCGAACTCCATGCCGAACGCCATACCATTGTTTTCGACAAAATGGATAATGAACCAGTTTTTGGCAATGACAACCTCTTCGCCCAGCATAAAGTGGGTCTTGATGTATATCTTCAGAATCTGGTCAAATAGCAGGACCAGGAAAATGATCAGGATGGATTTTGTTTTGATACTCATGTTGTTAAATCGGACATAATTATGCAAACGAATCTTGTCCGATCATCAGGTTTAAGATCAGAAAGTACGTTTGACCGGATTACAAATAGATCAATGTTGAGAATTTTTAGCGTCAATCGACAACGTGGCGTGAGGTACCGCACGGAGGCGTTCTTTGGAAATCAATGCTCCGGTTTCGCGGCAGAGGCCGTATGTTTTATTCTCAATCCTTATAAGAGCTGCTTCCAGGTGCTGAATAAACTTCTGCTGGCGTTGTGCCAGTTTACCTGCCTCTTCTTTGGATAATGTGGCTGCACCCTCTTCCAACACTTTAAAAGTAGGAGAAGTATCCTGTGTATCGTTGCCGTCGCCCTGTGTGATCGCGTTCTTGTATAATTCATAATCCTGGCGTGCTTTATCCAGTTTTCCCAGAATCAAGGCCTTGAACTCCTGGAGTTCTTCGTCTGAATATCTTGTCTTCTCTCCCATAATGTTGTGCTTTTATGTAAATATAATCTAAATCGGGTCGGTTGTTACAAGCTTTTGTAAATATTTATGAACAACCCCGGTTAATCACTTTTAAACCTTCTTTACCGATATAATAGTCTCAAGTCCCGGCTCTATTTCAACAAGTTGATTTGTAGTCATTTCTGAAATATCAACTAGGCTCAGCTTAACAGCAAGCGTCTGGATGCAAATGTATTCCCCGAATTTATCCAGAGCTTCTGCCAGTTCAGGATGACGACCCACTGTCAGCTCTATCTTATCGGTCACTTCAAAACCACTGTCCTTCCGGAGATTTTGAATCCGGTTGATGAATTCGCGGGCGATGCCCTCGAGTCTTAATTCCGGAGAGACTTTGATGTCGAGTGCAATGGTGAGGTTGCCCTCACTGGCTACCTGCCATCCGGGAATATCCTCCGTCAGGATTTCCACATCTTCGGTTACCAACCTTACGGCCTCGCCGCCGATGGTGGTATCGAAAGACCCGTCCCTTTCGAACGAGGCTATCTGAGACTGATCCATCGCAGTTACCATGACGGCAATCTGTTTCATCAGTTTGCTGTATTTTGGCCCAAGTGTCTTAAAATTGGGTTTGATCTTCTTTTTGATGATGCCTTCCGAATCTGTCAGGTACTCCACTGCTTTGACATTTACTTCTGTAAGGACAATGGACGCTATCGCTTCGAACTGTTTCCTGAAATTCTCGTTCAATACCGGTACGATAATCCTTGCCAGCGGCTGGCGAACTTTCAGTTTCTCTTTCCGGCGAAGGCCAAGGACCATGGAAGATGCCTTTTGCGCCATCTCCATCCGCTCCTCGAGCGCCTTGTCGACCATCTGGTCGTTGGCTGCAGGGAAACGGGTAAGATGGACCGACACATCCTGCTCTCGGCGGGCCGTTTTGTTGAGGTCGCGGAAGAGCTGATCACTGTAAAAAGGCGCAATCGGCGCCATAAGTTTAGCAACCGTTTCAAGTGCCGCGAACAGCGTCTGGTAGGCAGAAATTTTGTCGGCATCGTATTCTCCGCCCCAGAACCTTTTTCGGCTCAACCGGACGTACCAGTTGGAGAGATTCTCCGACACAAATTCGGAAATGGCCCTGCCTGCTTTGGTGGGTTCGTAGGTTTCATACGCTTCCGTCACATCTTTTACCAGCGTGTTCAGCAGCGAGAGGATCCAGCGGTCCAGCTCCGGCTTTTGCGCATAAGGCACTTCGGCTTCCCGGTAGGCAAAACCGTCGACATTGGCGTACAAAGCGAAGAAACTGTATGTATTGTATAGGGTTCCGAAGAATTTCCGGCGCACTTCGTCCACACCGCTCAGGTCAAACTTCAGGTTGTCCCACGGCTGAGAATTGGTGATCATGTACCAGCGTACCGGGTCCGACCCATACTTCTCGATGGTACTGAACGGGTCAACGGCATTGCCCAGGCGCTTCGACATTTTGTTGCCGGCGGCGTCGAGGACGAGCCCGTTGGAGATAATATTTTTAAAGGCAACCGAGCCTTTGGCCATGGTTGCAATGGCGTGCAGGGTAAAGAACCAGCCGCGGGTCTGGTCGACACCTTCGGCGATAAAGTCGGCCGGGAACAGCGTGTCAAACTCCTCTTTGTGCTCGAAAGGATAGTGAACCTGGGCAAAAGGCATCGCACCCGAATCGAACCAGACGTCGATCAGGTCGAGTTCACGGACCATTTTTACCCCATTAGGGGAAACCAGTACAATGTCATCCACGAAAGGCCGGTGCAGGTCGATCGTATCGTAGTTTTCTTTGGAATTGTCGCCTGCAACGAAATCCTGGTAAGGGTTGGCAGGCATAAAGCCGGCCTTCACCGATTTTTCAATTTCGGCGACCAGCTCTTCAACGGAGCCGATGCACAGCTCTTCCGATCCGTCTTCCGTACGCCAGATGGGCAGGGGAGTTCCCCAGTACCTCGAGCGGGAAAGGTTCCAGTCGACCAGGTTCTCCAGCCAGTTACCAAAACGGCCGGTTCCTGTTGATGCCGGTTTCCAGTTGATGGTCTTGTTGAGGCCGATCATCTCCTCACGTACGGCGGTTGATTTGATAAACCAGGAATCCAGCGGATAGTAAAGCACCGGTTTGTCTGTCCGCCAACAGTGCGGATAACTGTGTTCATATTTTTCGACCCTGAATGCTTTCCCCTCTTTCTTCAGCTGAACAGAGAGGTCGATATCAAGGGTGGCATCATTTGCACCTAGCTTTTCGTCGTATTCATTTTTGACATAGCGGCCCGCAAATTCTGAATAAAGATCACGGTTGATGTTCGTTTTGACGAAGCCGGGATCAAGATCTTTCAGCCGGAAGAAACGACCCTGGCGGTCGACCATCGGCTGGCGTTTGCCTTCATTGTCAGTCAGCAGCAATGGTGCAATGCCGGTCTGTTTGGCGACCCTGTCGTCGTCAGCGCCAAAAGTAGGGGCAATGTGTACGATGCCGGTACCGTCTTCCGTGGTAACAAAATCGCCCGGGATCACGCGGAAAGCATCGCCCGCCGGTTTCACCCAGGGGAAAAGCTGCTCGTAACTGGCCCCGACCAGTTTACTTCCTGCAAACTCACCGAGAAGCTGATAAGGAATGTTTTTCACGTCGCCGTTGTAACTATCCAAAGTCAGGGCCTCATTTTTTTCCGGGAAATAGTGATGGAAAAGATTCCTTGCCAGGATCACGGTGATGGGCTGGCCGGCATAAGGATTGAAAGTCTGAACTTTGACATATTTGATCGTTGCACCGACTGCCAGGGCAGTATTGGAGGGCAATGTCCAGGGAGTAGTCGTCCAGGCCAGGATGTAAAGATCTGTGGAAACCTTGTCGAACAAATGTGCAGAATGTGTGTTCTGTACCACTTTGAATTGGGCGATACAAGTAGTGTCTTTGACATCGCGGTAGCACCCGGGTTGATTCAGTTCGTGGGAACTAAGTCCGGTTCCGGCAGCAGGCGAATAGGGTTGAATGGAGTAACCCTTGTACAACAGGTTTTTGTTGTAAAAAGACTTCAGCAGCCACCAGAGCGTTTCGATGTAACGGTTGTCGTAGGTGATGTAGGGATCGTCCATGTTGACCCAATAGCCCATTTTGTGGGTCAGCTCTTCCCACAGGTCGGTATATTTCATCACCTCACGGCGACAGGCAGCATTGTAATCGGCAACAGAAATGTGTTTGCCTATGTCCTCCTTTGTAATACCGAGCGACTTCTCAACACTCAGCTCAACCGGAAGGCCGTGGGTATCCCAGCCTGCTTTTCGTTGAACCAGGTATCCCTGTTGGGTCTTGTAACGGCAGAAAATATCTTTGATGGCACGGGATACCACATGGTGAATGCCGGGCTGGCCATTGGCCGACGGCGGACCTTCATAAAAGATAAAAGGCTTCCCTTCGGCCCTGGTTGTGATGGACTTGTGAAAAGTATCATCGTCTTCCCAGAACTTTAAGATATCCTTGTTAATTTGCGAAAGGTTAAACTCCTTGTATTCCCTGAATTTCTTACTCATAACTTGAGATTACTCCCTTTTTTTTAAGTGCACAAAGATAGTAATTTGTTATAAAAAAGTACTTAAAGTGACTAAAGTGACAGCGATTCAGCTTATAGTATTTTTTTCTACGGTTAAAGCTTTGCGTTCATTTCGAGGTATGCCATTCCGGTTGGCGGTTTGCACCAACATTCTTTTGCCCAAAAATTTGTCTTTGTTTCTTACCTCCTTTCGCTTTTGT
>JBBQHB010000038.1:0-44594 GCA_038323575.1 Bacteroidales bacterium
CAAAAGCGAAAGGAGGTAAGAAACAAAGACAAATTTTTGGGCAAAAGAATGTTGGTGCAAACCGCCAACCGGAATGGCATACCTCGAAATGAACGCAAAGCTTTAACCGTAGAAAAAAATACTATAAGCTGAATCGCTGTGGTTAAAGTAAATTTTTTGTCAGTAAAAATTTATATATTTACGTCCAATAAAAACGACAGAAAATGAGCAGGAGAAGACTATATGATAAAGTTATGACAATCGTCGGTACGATGATGATATTATTTTACTTTGGTCTGGCCTATATCCTATTGTTCACATCGCTTATCAATGCCCCTCAAACGATGAAAGCAATTTTTGCAGCGCCTCTTTTGCTTTACGGATTTTACAGAATAGTACTCTCATACCAAAAGATTAAAGAAAATTTCTTTGAGACGGATGATGACTGATTACTGTATTTATTTGGACTTTCAACTGTTTTGAAGTTTAATTTAAACTCAGTCTAAATTTTGTAAGGGTTACAGACTCTTTTAATTTGAAATTTAAAGAGTTCACCTAAAAAAAAATAAGAATGTTACAATTTATTGTCTTATAACAATTTGATTTATTATTATTGCAACGAATTTTCAACCTTTTATCACTCCAATTGTGAAATTGTTTGCTTCATACAAGGATTTGAAGTCTTTTGGCTTCGTAGTTACCGGCGTTATTTTCGCGCTTGTGCTTGGCATTCAATGTTCTAACCGAAAGGCCCCGGTGCTCGATGAAACACCTACCAGGGGAAACATCCGCATTGTTGTGGATGAATCCTTTCAACCCATTATTGACAATGAGATTGCAACATTTACCGCTCTTTATAAGAATGCCCATATCACAGCGGTTTATCTTCCGGAGAAGGAACTAATCGCCGCCTTCCTGAAGGATTCGGTAAAAGTTGTTGCTACCTCCTGGGAACCTACTGATGCGCAAAAAGACTTACTCCGTACAGCACAGACAATCGTGAGGACAACTGCCATAGCTTATGATGCCATTGCCTTGGTTCTCAACAAAGAGAACAAAGACTCTCTTTTTACTTACAATGAAGTGAATGATATATTTACGGGCAAACTGACAGACTGGAAATCCATCAATTCAACCTCTAAGCTGGGTAAAATCGTGGCAGTATTTGACAATGAAAAATCTGCAAACATCCGCTATTTCAGGGAAGAATTCAAACTTGAATCTCAATTGCCTGAGAATTTCTATTCTGTTAAGAGTAACAACGAGGTAATAGATTATGTGGCAAAAAATAAAAATGCAATAGGGTTGGTCAGTGTCAACTGGATATGTGACAAAAATGACTCAACTTGTCGTTCCTTTACGAATAAAATCAAACTTGCAGCAATTTCCCGCCGTTTTTTGGATCCCGGATCCTATTTCATGCCGGTACAAGGATCAATATATGACAAAAGTTATCCCTTTACCAGAAAAATCAATATGGTCTCCAGAGAGAGCTTTTCGGGACTGGGCTCCGGCTTTATTACATGGTGTGCAGCAGAACAGGGACAACGGATCGTGCTGAAATCCGGGTTGGTACCCGCAACAATGCCTATTCGCTTAATACAGTTCAAGAAATAATTTTAATATATAACAAAAATGATAAATCGTTTTTTTATAAAAACTACTGCAATCCTGTCACTGGTGCTTATTAGTTCCCTCACCGGTTTAAGAGCCCAAACTACTGATTTAGATAAAGCAATTACTGCTACTAAAAATGAGAGATACGACAGAGCGGACAGTATTCTGCAAATTGTTGCAAAAAATGCACCCACCAGCAAGGTCTATTTCATGCTCGGGGAAAATACATTGTTTAACTTCTTTTCAGATTCTATCTCCAACTCACTGAAAGCTATTACAACAGAGGCCAAGGAGTATTTCAACAAAGGTGTCACACTGAATGCCAATGATCCGCTAAACTACGTTGGATTGGCACGGGTTGCTTCCTTAACCGGCGATAAAAATACCGCCGAACAGATGAGATTGAAAGCAAAGAGTTTCTTACTTCCGTACAAGAAGGTATCAAAAATTCCCAATCCTAAGGAATATGCCTATACCCTGGCAAAATTAGCCGAATCCTACATTGTTTTTGAACAGGTAGATACCGCATTGGCATTGCCTTCTATTCGGGAAGCATTGACAATTGACCCGACTAACGGTGATATATATATTATTGCAGGCGATATTTATCTGCTTGTGAACAATGGTTCACTGGCCATTAAAAATTACAACAAAGCACAGGATCTCGATCTGAAATCTCCGATAGCCAACATGAAAATTGGAAGTATCTATTTCAAGGGACGAAACCTGCCAGCTGCAATTCCTTATTACGAACAGGCCATTGCATTGGATAAAAACTATGCACCAGCTTATCTTCAATTGGGGCAACTTTATTCTAAGGCCGCAAAACTGAAAGAATCTAAGGAATATTTTGAAACCTATTTGAGATTGACCAACCAAAATATCCCTGCAAAGATTCAGTATGCTATCGCCCTCTACTATTCAAAAAATTATGCTGAAGTAATTAAAAATGTGGAAGATATTTTAGCTGTAGATCAATCAAGGACTTATCTGAACCGTCTTGCAGGATACTCTTGCTATGAGATGGGCAACTATCCTCAGGCTTTAAGCTACATGGACCGGCTTTTCGCTAACCTTACTGCTGACAGGATCCTTCAAAAAGACTACACTTACTATGCACGTATCCTTGTCAAAAAAAACCAGGGCTATACAAAAATTTACAGCGAACTCGACAAAGCAGAAGCTGACCTGACCAGACAAAAGGATAAGACAGAATCCCTGAAAGGTCCTGCCAAAGAAAAGGAAAAAGCAAACGAAGAACCTCTTGCTGCAAAAGTGGCAGAAATTCAGGGAAGACTAACTGCAGCAGACAAAGAACTCAACAAGGCCTACGAAGCTTACGAGAAAGCCATCACTTTTGGAGAAGAAAACCTGAACCTTATTCAGGAAAAAGCCTATTCACAATACAACAACAAACGCTTTACTGATGCTGCTGATACTTGGAAACGTTCGCTCTCCAAAGGGAAAGACTCGGAAGAGTATATGCTTCAGATCGGTAAAGCATACTACCAGGGCAAGGATTATGACAAAGCGGATGATATGTTCAATCAGCTTAATGCCAAGTACCCGGATTATCTTCCCGGCTATAGTATGAGTGCAAGAAATGCTTTCGCGAAAGACCCTGATTATAAACTCGGCTTGGCTAAACCAAAATTTATTGCTTTGATTTCTAAAGCCAGTTCTGATTCCGTAAAAAACTACAATGAAATATTAGATGCACTGGTTTTCCTTGGTTACAATGCGCTTCAGGCTGACAATTATGAATTGGCGAAAGCTTATTATACCCGGATGGCAAATCTTGACCCGAAAAACGAGGACGTAGTGATAAAGGCGTATAGTTCAATGGCAACCATGTATATGCAAAAAGGTGAGTATCCCAGAGCCAGTGAATACTACAACAAGATTCTTGCATTGGAACCGGGGAATGGCCAGGCCAAATCAGCGATCCAATACATCGTTGCACTCCAGTCCAGTGCAAAACCAAAAGCAAGCCCGAACGAAATTTCCGGTGTTATTAAAGATGACTCCGGTCAGCCGCTCTCAGGAGCTTCCGTAAGGGTTAAAGATACCGCAGCCGAAGCATGGACAAATGGCAAGGGGGAATATAAGTTCACCATGCCTGAAGCTTCAGCATCACTTGTAATCAGCGCGAAAGGCTTCAAGACAATCGAAGTCCCTGTAACCGCGAAGCGGGTTTACAATGCCACTCTTGGCAAATAATTAATTTGGAATCAACAGAAAAAAATAGAGATTCAAAAAAGTTTTATTTAACCACGAAAACAATTAAAAAAGATGAGTAAAAATTCAGGTTCATTCAAAAGAGTGTTTGAGTCACTTTTTGCAGTAGGTGCAATTGTTATTTCATTTGTAGTAGCGTATTACCTTTACGCAAATGTTATGGGTGATTCCGTAAACTTTGAAGGCGGAAATCCAAAAGGTCACCCGCTTCCAGGCAACTACATGGGTACTATTTACAAAGGAGGTTCAATTGTTCCTATTCTTATGACCGTCGTACTGGTCCTCCTTATTTTCGTTATCGAAAGATTTATCACGCTGAGCAGGGTTAAAGGTAAAGGAAATTTGGCTGCTTTCGTAGCTGATATTCAATCATTAACTGCAAAAGATAAAGTTGAAGATGCTATCGCTGCATGTGACAATCAAAGAGGTTCATTGGCCAATGTAGTTAAAGCCGGTTTACTTCGTTACAGGGATCTCGAGAGTGACAAAACTTTGGAAAAAGATCAAAAGATTACTTCCATGAAACAAGCATTGGAAGAAGCTTCTGCATTGGAATTACCAATGTTGTCAAAGAACATGGTTATCCTTTCAACTATTGCCTCTATCTCCGTTTTGATCGGTTTGATCGGAACTGTACTTGGGATGATCAAAGCGTTCATGGCTCTTGCCCAGGCTGGTGCCCCTGATGCACTTGCATTGGCTTCCGGTATTTCTGAAGCTTTGATTAATACGGCATTCGGTATTACTGGCTCAACATTGGCCATCATTTTCTTCAACTATTTCTCATCGATGATTGACGGTTATACTTTCAAAATTGATGAGGCAGGTTTCAGCCTTACGCAGACATTTGCAGCATCTCTCAGAAAATAATCGTCTGGGTTTAATTCTTTTGGTTCATTTTAAAATTAAAAATATCGCATGCCAAAGATTAAAATAACAACTAAAACGCCCCATATCGACATGACCCCGATGGTGGACCTGTTTGCGTTGCTGCTGACCTTCTTTATGCTGACAACGACATTCCGGCCACAAGAACCGGCTCCTGTTGATACACCATTTTCCGTATCTGAAAAAATCGCACCGGAAGCCAATATCATGACTGTGGTATTATCCGCCGATAACCGGGTGTTTTTCAATATTGACAATGGCCCGGATACTATTTTGCACTTCCGGCCCAAAATCCTTGAGGAAATGGGTAAAAGGTACAACATCGTATTCTCCCCGCAAGAACTTCGGAAATTTGAGAAAGACGGAGCATCCTTTGGTGTTGACATCAAGGATTTCAAGAAATTTCTTGCAGCTAAAGACGGTACCGAACGGGATCGTTTTCAAAAGGGTATCCCTATTGATTCAACCGACAACCAGATGGCCTTATGGGTTCTTTTTGCCCGCCAGGTCAATCCGGCCATTCAGTGTCTGATTAAAGGGGATAACAATGTAGAATATCCGCTCGTTAGAAAAGTACTGGATATCCTGCAGGATAAAAATGTGAACAGGTTTAGCCTGATAACCAGCCTTGAAGCAGTTACAGTAGTGGACGCTAAAGACGCTAAAAAGTAGTATTATGGCAGAAATTATACAAGAAGACAAACACAAGGGTGGGAAGAAGAAACCTAAAAAACATTCAACCCACATAGACATGACGCCGATGGTAGACCTTATGTGTCTGCTTATCACGTTCTTCATGCTTACGACTGCTTTCAGCAAACCTAAGGTAATGGAAATCGTTTTGCCTGAGAAAATCAAGAAAAACGAGAAAGTAGAACCGCCAAAGATTGCTGACAGCCGTACGTTCAACATCGTTCTGGGTCCTAACGACAAGGTATTTTGGTATGGAGGAAAAGCTGAATCAGTATCTCCTGCAACATTCTTTGAAACAGATTTTAGCGCAACAGGGATCAGACAAATTTTGTTGGATAGGAACCAGGCGCTCTGGAAAAAGATTGATCAGTTCAAACAGGACGTTCTTACAGGGAAACTGAATATCAAACAGGATTCTTTAGCATCCGCTATCCGTCAGCTCAAAAAAGATGATGACACCGGTCCAATCGTATTAATCAAATTTTACAAAAAAGCCAAATACAAGAACTTTGTCGATATTATTGATGAGATGGCTATTGTAGGAATTGCGCGGTACATTGTCACAGACATCAACTGGATCGAAGACGGCATGGTAGAACGTGCGCTTGGAATACCTGTAACTTCTTCACCTACAGCTAAAAAATAAAGATAGACACGTATGGTACAAGATAAACAGTTCATTCCCACTTTCGACGACATAGTCTTCGAAAACAGAAACAAGGAGTATGGAGCATATCAGATACGAAAAAAATACAACCGTGTTGTTATGCTCGCTACATTGATTGGCGTAGTTGTCCTTGCGACAATGATCATTATTCCTTATATCCAGGCAAGTACACAAGCCAGACATAAAGCCAGGGATGCAAATGAAGTCATTGCCGAAATGGCCAATGACATTCAAAAAGAAGAAGCACCACCGCCACCTCCGCCACCTCCACCTCCACCGGCTGAGCAACAAACAGTGGTTAGGTATGTTGCCCCTGTCGTTGTAGATTCTGTTAAAGTTGAAGATCAAACCAAATTGCTGATCTCCGACGAACAGGTATCAACAACCGTTAACAAGGAGGTTGTAGAAGTAGTGGAACAAAAACAGGAAGAGGTACAGGAAAAAGAAGAACAACAAGTATTTGTTGTGGTTGAGGAGATGCCGGAATTCCCCGGTGGTGAACTCGCACTTCGGACATACATTGCCAAGGCAATTGTATATCCTACTGTCGCTCAGGAAAACGGTATCCAGGGTAAAGTTTTCGTTACCTTCGTTGTTAACAAAGACGGTTCCGTTTCCAATGCCAAAATTGCCAGAGGGGTGGATGCATCTCTTGACAATGAGGCTTTGCGTGTAGTTTCAACACTGCCAAAATGGAAACCCGGTAAACAACGCGGAGTACCTGTAAGGGTCTCTTATACTGTTCCGATCAGCTTCAAACTTCAGTAAAAAGTCCAGGATAATTTCCTGCTTCGATGATAAAAAAGAGGCCGTCCACTTCAAAGTGAACGGCCTTATTTTTTAAATGATTTGAAGTGTTTGAAATGTTGACAAGACCCAAACGTCAAAAACTTTTCAAACATTATAAACTTTTCAAACCTTTCAAACAATTATTTATTCCCTTTATTTCGAAGCTTCCAGGTAGAGTTTAGAGGCAAGATCCCAGTTGACCACATTCCAGTACGCATCCGTATAATCGGCACGCTTGTTCTGGTATTTCAGGTAATAGGCATGCTCCCACACATCCAGACTGAGTACCGGAATTCCTTTTGCCTCTGAAGCAGGCATCAGCGGATTGTCCTGGTTAGGTGTAGACTGAATAACGAGTTTGCCGTTGGCAACAGTAAGCCACACCCATCCGGATCCGAATCGTCCAAGTGATGCTTTCTTGAATTCTTCTTTGAAATGATCAAAACTGCCCCAGGTTGCTTTTATAGCCTCTCCAAGTTTCCCTTTGGGCTCGCCACCGGCGTTAGGAGCCATTCCGTTAAAGAAAAAAGTGTGGTTCCACACACCGCCTCCGTTGTTGCGGATGGCAGCAGGGGTTTCGGCAGTCACAGATTTCTGCAGATCCAAAATCGACATTTTCTCCTGTGGAGTTCCGGCAACGGCTTTGTTCAAATTATCAACATAAGCCTTGTGATGACGACCATAATGTATTTCCATGGTAGCTTTGTCGATCGAAGGTTCAAGCGCATCAAAGGCGTATGGTAAAGGTTCCTGGGTAAACTGTGCAAATGCGGTGTTTTCCATAACAAGTAAAATTAAAATGAATAAAAGATTTTTCATGATGTAAATTGTTTAGAATGAATATAAACATTCAATGTATATTACGAGACACTTAAATTTTTGTTTCTCAGTTTAGCATTTTTTAGCAATCAGAAAATAAGCGATACCTTTGGAACGGAAACCTTGGTGTTTATAAATTTCCTGCTATTTATTCCTATTTTTAATCCATGATATTCGACAAACGACTTTCCGGAGTGTTATTTCATCCCTCTTCCCTCCCGGGGAAATACGGAATCGGCACCCTTGGCGCCGAAGCCTTCAGGTTTATAGACTGGCTCAGTGACTCCGGACAAAAGGTCTGGCAAATTCTACCGCTGGGTCCAACAGACTGGACTCATTCTCCCTACCAGTCCTATTCTGCTTTTGCAGGAAACCCTGACCTGATAGACCTGGACCTTTTGGTCAGGAAAGGTTATTTATCCCCCGTACAGCTGGCGGGCACACCTGAATTCGCAACTGCGTATATCGATTATAAATCCGTAATTCCTTACAGGCAAAAACTGCTTAAATCAGCTTACGAAAAATTCAGCGCCGATAGGGGATTTGATACATCGGAATACCATCAATTCTGGGATCAGCACTGGTGGTGGCTCGAGTCGTGGTCGCTCTTCGATGCCTGCCGCACTCACCTGACGGCTGCTGATTGGAGTAAATGGGATGAACCGCTGAAACTGAGGGACAAAGGAGCACTTTTGACCCATTATACCCTTTACCGGGAAACGATCCATTACAGCAGGTTCCTCCAGTATCTCTTTTTCGGGCAGTGGTTTGCCCTTAAAACATATGCCAATAAGAAAGGGATCTCCATATTCGGGGATCTTCCACTCTATGTCTCTTTTAACAGTTCGGATGTCTGGAGCAATCAGAAATTGTTTATACTGGACGAAAACCAAAGGCCAACATTGGTCGGTGGAGTTCCTCCCGACTATTTCAGCAAAACCGGGCAGTTATGGGGCAATCCCCTTTTCGACTGGGACATAATGCAGCAGCAGGGTTTCGATTGGTGGATGGCGCGCCTGCATGTCAACCTGCGGCTTTTCGACCTGGTACGGATCGACCATTTCCGCGGTCTCGAATCATTCTGGGCTATCCCGGCAGGTGAAAAGACAGCTGTAAACGGAACATGGATGAAAGCCAAAGGAGATGAAATGCTGCAATTATTACAGCAGCAGATCGGTCCCCTGCCAATTGTAGCAGAAGATTTGGGGTTAATTACCGAAGAAGTTGGTCACTTAAGGAAGAAATATAACCTGCCGGGAATGAAAGTACTCCAATTTGCCTTTTCTGACGGGGCTGACAATACCCATCTGCCGCACAATTACACAAGGGATTTTGCAGTGTATACCGGTACTCACGACAATAATACCGCAAACGGCTGGCTGGAATCACTTAAAAAAAGGGAAAGGCAAAAAGTAGAAGCCTACCTTGGAGCAGAAAAACCGAATGCCTGGAACCTTATCAGGAAAGCGGAGGAATCTGTGGCACAACTGGCCATCATTCCGATGCAGGACATCCTCGGACTGGCAGCTGCAGCAAGGATGAACAAGCCCGCTACGACCAAAGGAAACTGGATCTGGAGGATGGAGCCAGACCTGCTGAATAAAATACATGGCAGCAAACTTCTTGAACTGACAAAATTATTTGGAAGAGTCGGCTAATTGATGGTTTTCTCTCAAAATACCAGACAGTGAAAAAATAATCCCTTAAGCCATATACTACTATTTTTAAGCCGTTTATATTCCATAAGCCAAAGAAGAAACCTCCAAAAGGCGAATTCCGTAAAAAGAGAAAGAAAGTGGTCAGGTCACTATGGCGCTGCAGGACACATTCTGGGATTCCTATTACGGAACCTGTATTGACCGTTTTGGTGTGCTATGGATGTTTAATTTTATAGAAAAATAATATGCCGTATGAATTCAACAGAACCCGTCAATATTAAGGTAGAGGCTATTATTTCAGCTCCTATTACCCGGGTATGGATCAAATGGACCAAGCCTGAGCATATCCTACATTGGAACAATGCTTCAGACGATTGGCACACGACCAAAGCAGAAAATGATCTGCAACCCGGCGGAAAATTCCTCTCAAGGATGGAAGCAAAAGATGGCAGCTTTGGCTTTGATTTTTGGGGGATATATGATAATGTTATTGAAAATCAAGTTATTGATTACACCCTCGGTGACAACAGAAAAGTAACTGTTACATCTCAGTCGCTCGGCGGCAAAACAAAAATCGTAGAGATATTTGAAGCCGAAAGCACCAATACCCTTGAACTGCAGAAATCTGGTTGGCAGGCTATCCTGAACAATTTCAAGATGTATGTTGAATTAAAAAATACCTAATATGACAAAACGTTTAAGCCTTTTGATTACTGCTTTACTCTTTACCTTTACAGGATTGTGCCAATCAAAAAATAACCCCATGAAAACTGCCTTACTGATAGTCGATATCCAGAATTTCTATTTCCCCGGTGATGGTCCCGGATTGGCACATGCGGAAAAAGCCAGTCTGGCAGCAAAAGAAGTTTTAAAGATTTTCAGGGACCGGAAACAGCTGGTAGTTCATGTCCGCCACAAATCCGCAAAAGGATTTGAGATACATCCGAATGTTGCCCCGCTGCCCGAAGAGAAAGTCATTACCAAAGAGGAAGTTAACAGTTTCCAAAAGACAGACCTGCTGGAATACCTGAAAACCAACAACATCAAGCGGTTAGTAATCATCGGCATGCAAACCCAGATGTGCCTGGAAGGCGCCGTCCGCGCAGCACACGATTTCGGTTTTGAATGCGTTGTTGTACAGGATGCCTGTGCAACAAGGGATTTAAAGTTTGGAGATAAGACAGTAAAAGCAGAGGATGTGCAAACTGCAATTTTAGCAACGATCACCGATGGCAGGTATGCGAAGGTAATTGACCTGAAAGAGCTAAAAGAAAGCGCGGATAAGTATTTGAATTAAAATTGATTACAAGGTAATAATTTTCCATTTTCCTTCACATCTGCCATTCCTTTGTAGCAGCAGCCTCCATGATAGTTGTTTGCCTCTTCATACAAAGGCGGTACTACCTGTCGTCCGGTTTTATCGATGAACCCAAATTTACCGGTATCAGTCGAATAGAAAGGGGTCAGCTGTGCCTGTACCGTATTGCTGAAGAAAAGGATAAAAAGCATAATGAACAACTTCATTTTTGCATTGTTTGAAATATTTGAAATATTACCGGTCCCTGAGCGGAGTCTAGGGGGATCGTTCCCATTTAATTTAATTTAATTTAATTTAACTTAATTTATTTTATTATTTTCCCTCCCCGGCATATCACCGGTTTGGTTCACTACGTATCGGTTTGCATCAGGGTATAAGGCGGAGCGGTAGCCCGATAGGAAAAATCACTTCTAACTGATTCCGGTGTCGGGATCACATCGGACAGGGGGAAAACGGAAATGTCGCACAAACTTTCAGCACCGGTACCGCTGTAATGGGTGTGGCTGAAGCCCTGGGTCTTGCCGCTGTCAAATAAGATACTTTTTCCATGTCGAATCTCCGAATTGCCGAAGCATCAAATTTCCTCCTCAATGAATCACAGATGATTTGCGCCTTTTTGTTGATGGAAATGAGCTTTTTACTGATTATCCACTATTTCTCTCACCTGAATTTTATCTTTGTTTTAAATTCAGAATAGATTCTTCAGCATGTTGAACAAATCAAACAAAATTGAGGTCATTGAGTTTCTGCTTTACGGAGTAATCTGGATGGGGATCTTCTCCATTCCATTTTTCAACCAATGGGGTTACAGTTCCCTCGACTGGCCGAAATTGTTTTCTGAATGGCTGCGGATCTTCGGTTTCTTCCTGATATTCATGGCGAACATAACCTTTCTTATTCCCAAATACCTTATTACCCAAAAATACAAATCTTATGTTATTTCCGCTGTACTGCTTATTGCAGGAATGACAGCAGCCGGAATACTCTTAAATTCTATTTTATTCCCGAAACCCCTGACAATGCCTCCCATGGATCTCCATTCAGGGATGCCGATGGAACTGGGATCAGGGATGCCCGCTCCTATCGGTTTTAAACCCGGCAGGAAAACTGATTATGACTCATTCACCTTGCTGATCATTGCCAATGTAATCATCTCCGTGCTGATTGTTGGCAGCAGTACGACGTTCAAAGTCATCGGACAATGGCTGATTGCAGATGACCGTAGAAAAGATCTCGAAAAAGAGCAGCTCAAAATTGAACTTGCCTTCCTTCGTCATCAGGTCAGTCCCCACTTTTTCATGAATACATTGAATAATATTCATTCCCTGGTTGACATCAACACTGAAGATGCCAAAGATGCGATCATCCGCCTCTCTACCATGATGCGATATCTGTTGTACGATACAGCAAACGGCCATACAAGCCTGATCAAAGAGATAAGTTTTATCCAAAGCTATATCTCCCTGATGCAGCTGCGCTATTCGGAACATGTAAACATAACATTAGAGGTACCGGAGAATATTCCTGAGATACAATTACCGCCAATGCTCTTTATTTCCTTACTGGAAAATGCGTTTAAGCACGGCGTAAGTTACCAGAAGGATTCCTATGTATTGTTCCATCTGGATATTGAGGACAACAGGTTGAACTGCACCATCAAAAACAGTAAACCCAATAAAATCGCCGAAACCGGAAACAGATATTCAGGTATTGGACTGACCAACATCCGGAAGAGTCTTGAACTGCTTTTCGGGAAAAATTATCAGTTCGAAATCACAGTAAAAGAGGATGAATACGAAGTGTATTTAAGTGTCCCCATTGAACAAAAACAGTAAAAAGGTACCAATATGAAAATTAGATGCTTAGCCATTGACGACGAACCGTTGGCATTGAAACAAATCGGCGCTTATATCGAGAAAACTCCCTTCCTCGAAACTGTGGCACTTTGCTCAAGCGCTTTTGAAGCATTGCAATACATCCGTGAAGGGAATGTTGAACTTCTGTTTGTAGATATCAACATGCCTGACCTGAACGGGATGGACTTTGTAAAGTCGCTGGAACAAAAAAAACCTGTCATCTTCACCACTGCATACAGTGAATATGCCATTGAAGGATTCCAGGTAGATGCGCTCGACTATTTACTGAAGCCTATCAGCTATGCGAATTTTTTGAAATCAGCCAACAAAGCCAAAGCATGGTTCGACCTGAACAACAAAACCGAGGAAGTTGTCCAGCCAACGCAGGATTACCTTTTTGTTAAAGCGGAACACCGGCTGATCCGCATCCATTTGGCTGACATCAAATACATCGAAGGTTCTAACGAATACATCGTTATTCACCTGATTAAAGAGAAACCGGTAACTACCCTGATGCGGATGAAAAACATCGAATCAGAGCTTCCTGAAAACCTCTTCATGCGCGTTCACCGCTCATTTATCGTCAACCTGGCCCACGTAAAGGTGATCGAACGGAACAGGATCATTTTCGATGAAAAAATATACATCCCAATCGGGGAGCAATACAAAGAAAACTTTCAGAAATTTTTGGATAAAACATTTTACTTATAGATCACAGAACAGCCATACCCTAAAATTCTTTCAATAATATAACACCATGAGATTCAAGAAAAATATTGCAACCAGTGAAGCAGGATTTATTTTCAATCCCGGTTCAGGCGACTCTTTTTCATCCAATCCGATCGGATCAGATATCCTGGCTCTTCTCAAGGAAGACAAATCATACCAGGATATCATTGAAGCAATTTGTGCCAAATACGAAGTAGAAAAGAATCAGTTTGACCGTGATCTGGAAGATTTTCTTTCCCAACTGAGAGATTATAATTTACTGGATGAAAACTGAGGAAAAAGATACCGGCATTAGAAGAAAACTGGTGATTGCCGTCACCGGGCTCAATGCCATAGACAGTCCGGGACCTGGAGTCGCGGTCATTCGCGCGATCAGAGAGTGTCCTGATTTTGAAGTCCGGATCATAGGCCTCAGCTACGAAGCGCTTGAGCCGGGCATTTATATGCACAATTTGGTTGACAAGACTTACCAGATTCCTTATCCTCAGGCAGGGATGGAGAATTTGATGCATAGGCTGACTTATATTCATCAAATAGAAAAAATAGATCTGATAATCCCGAATTTCGATGCAGAGCTTTTTAACTTTATCAAGTTAAGCAACCAACTTGAAAAGATGGGTATCCGTACTTATCTGCCGGATTTGGAGCAGTTTGAGGCCCGGCACAAAACGATGCTCTATAAATTCGGAAAAAAACACCATTTGCTGATTCCTGGAGACCGGCTCATATACCAGGTATCAGAACTGGCAAATGCAGCCGATGATTTGGATTATCCGCTGGTGATCAAAGGAAAATATTATGATGCCACAATCGTTAACACGCAGGATGAGGCACAAAAAGCATTTTTTCAGCTCCAGGCCAAGTGGGGCCTGCCGATTATAGCACAAAAATTCATCAAGGGTACCGAGATAAACATAGCCGTCCTGGGTGACGGAAAAGGAAATGCCATCAGCGTCATTCCCATGCGTAAACTCTTCATCACGGATAAAGGGAAAGCGTGGGCAGGAATCACGATAGAAGACAGCACCTATATTGATCTGGCGCACCAGTTCATCAAAGCAACAAAATGGAGAGGCGGATGTGAACTCGAAATCATGCATACAAAAGGGGGAAAATCCTATATCATGGAGGTGAATCCCCGCTTCCCCGCATGGATCTACCTGACTGCCGCAGCAGGACAAAACCAGCCCGCTTCGTTGGTTAAAATGGCGATGGGCGAAAAAATAGCCCCTTTCCAAAGCTATAAAGCCGGCACAATGTTTATACGTTATTCCTGGGATCTGATAGCCGATGTTGCGGAGTTCCAGAAAATTTCGGGAATGGGGGAACTATAAAATAAGGATAAAGGATAAAGGATAAAGGATAAAGGATAAAGGATAAAGGATAAAGGATAAAGGATAAAGGAAAATGGAAAAACTAAAGTACGAGCGGCCGGTTATTAAGAAACTGAACACAGGTTTTACCAATAAGTTCGGCACCCAGACAAAAAATGAGGTAGTGACTCATATTGAGGGAGTCGGTGTGAAAGAACTGATCCGGCAATACGGATCTCCGCTGTTTGTGATCTCCGAAAAACAGATCAGGCGCAATTACCAGCTGGCAGTCAGGGTGTTTAAGACCCGGTATCCGAAAGTGCAATTTGCCTGGTCGTACAAAACTAACTACCTGAATGCAGTTTGTAATGTTTTTCACCAGGAAGGCTCATGGGCAGAAGTGGTCTCCGGATTCGAGTATGAAAAAGCCCTAGGCAATGGCGTCCCGGGGAACAAAATCATCTTCAACGGACCGGATAAAACAGATGAACAACTTGTCATGGCAGCCCGGAACAATTCACTTATCCACATCGATCATTTCGATGAACTCTATTCCCTGGTTAAGCTGAGTGAGGAGCTGAATCTGAAGCCAAGGGTTGCAATACGGGTAAATATGGACACAGGTATCTATCCCAAATGGGATCGCTTTGGCTTTAATTACGAGAATGGCCAGGCCTGGAATGCAATTACTCGGATCATCAATTGCGAGAATCTCAATCTTGTCGGTTTGCACTGCCATATCGGTACCTTCATGCTTGATACCACAGCCTATGCCATTGCAGCGACAAAATTATGTGAATTGGCCAGGAGCATCAGGGAAAAACACAATAAAACCATTCAATACCTTGATATGGGCGGAGGCTTTCCATCCGCCAACACGCTGAAAGGATCCTACCTGCAGGGCATTGATACGGTTCCGACAATCGATCAGTTTGCAGATGCAATTACCGGGGTGATTCTTGGTTTTGGATTCAGGCAAGAAGATCTTCCCTTACTGGTTCTGGAAACCGGAAGGGCGCTGATCGATGACGCTGGATTTTTACTTGGTACAGTACTGGCCAACAAGCGCCTTTCTGACGGACGAAGGTCCACGATTCTTGACTTTGGCGTTAACTCACTGTTCACCTCATTCTGGTACGATCACAAAATCAGTCCTGCCCAGGAAGCAGGACGACACACAGAAGAAACGGTCCTGTACGGTCCGCTTTGCATGAACATTGATGTTGTCCGTGAAAACATCAGTCTGCCCCTGCTGCAAAAGGGAGACCATCTGGTGGTACACAGGGTCGGCGCCTACAACATGACCCAATGGATGCAGTTTATCACACTTCGGCCCAATGTAATCCTTCTGGATCAGGAGAGTCATCCGCATCTGATCCGAAAAGCCGAAACGCTTGAATACATCGGATCAGCCGAGCAAATCCCTGAACACCTTGGAAAAATCAGTTAACCGGATATAGTCACCAGTACAAATAAAACTACTATTGTCCTGAAAATGAAAATCATTTAGCCTGCCACTCTATGCAAACAGACCAAAATATCATTTCATTAAAAGAAAATATCCTGCCGGCTACGCTGAACAGCTATTCCGTTATTTTCTTCTTAAACAACAAACTATTTGCTTTCGGAATATTAATAGTGACATTTTTCAATTTTTATGCCGGATTGAGCGGTTTGGCAGCCGTTTTAACTGCTGTACTGATTGCCAATTCCATGGGATTTGACAAGGCGCAATTACGGAAAGGTTTATATAGTTTCAATGCTATGCTGATAGGACTCGGGATGGGTACCTTTTTTGATCCGGGATTGGTCTATTTTAGTCTGTTGCTGCTTGGAGTATTGCTTACACTTATCCTGTCTGTTACATTAAGCGGATGGCTTGGAAAATACGGGTTGCCATACCTGAGTATTCCATTTGTTATCGGGTTCTGGGTGATCCTTCTGCCCTCTGCAACCTTCGAAAATCTTGGTCTTACTCAAAGGAATATTTATTGGATCAACGAGGCTTATGCAGTAGGTGGTAGTCAGTTGGTTAACTTTCTGCAATCCATCGACAGTCTCTCCATTAACAAGCTGGCCGACACCTATTTAAGATCCCTGAGCTCCGTTTTTTTTCAGAGCAACCTACTTTCAGGGATGCTGATTGCCGTTTTGCTGCTGATCAGTTCACGAATCGCATTCTCCCTTTCAATCGTCGGATTTCTTTCAGCCTATCTTTTTGCCTCATTTACGGGATCTGAAACGGCTGGCTTCTCCTATTACAACATCGGAGCCAACTACATCATGACAGCCCTGGCCATCGGCGGATTCTTTGTGATCCCGTCGGGCAGGTCCTACTTGTGGACATTTTTACTGGTACCTCTCACCTCAGTTGTTTTGCTGTTTCTGACCAAACTCTTTGGAGAAATACAACTTCCGGTCTTTTCACTTCCGTTCTCGTTGGTTGTAATGCTTTTCGTCTATTTTCTGATGATGAGAAAAAGCCCTTCGGGCTTAGTCCTAACGCCAGTCCAGCATTACACGCCGGAAACAAATTTATATACCTATTCCAACAATAAAGCAAGGCTTTCGCAGTTGTTGTACTTCCCGTTACAGCTGCCCTTCTGGGGAAAATGGGTTGTAAGTCAGGGCCACAACGGGAAATACACCCACAAAGGCGACTGGAGCAAAGCTTATGATTTTATACTGCTGGATGAGGAAATGAAAAGTTACAGGACGAATGGATTGCATTGCGAAAATTACCACTGCTATAACAAGCCTGTAGTTGCACCTGCGGATGGTATTGTTGAAGAAATTATTGACCAGATCGACGACAACGAAATCGGAAAAACTGACACTGCGAATAACTGGGGAAATACAATTGTAATCAGACATATGTCCGGATTATATACCCAGCTTTCACACCTGCGGAAAGGAACATTTAAAGTAGCAAAGGGGGATAGTGTAAAACGGGGAGACCTGATTGCCAACTGTGGCAACTCCGGCCGGTCACCTCAGCCCCATATTCACTTTCAGGTACAAATATCCCCCCTTCCAGGTTCAAAAACAGTCAATTATCCGTTCGCCTGCTATCTTAAATTGCAAAACAACCGGGAGATCTTATCTTCCTTTTCAAACCCGGAAGAAGGTGATCTGATTACAAATGTCCTGACACAGCCTTTACTGAAAAAATCTTTTGATATCCAGCCTAATACAATCTTAAGATTCAGCTATTCAGACGCCAAAGGAGTCGAACGTGTTGAAGAGTGGGAAGCTTTTACCGATGCTTACAATTACAATTATTTGTATTGCGCCGACACTGCAAGTACTGCGTATTATTTCAACGATGGAAGCATTTTCTATTTTACCACCTTTTACGGGAACAAAAGGTCGCTGCTTTACTATTTTTACCTTACAGCCTACAAAGTACTTTTGGGCTACCATGAAGATCTTGAAGTGAAGGATAAATTACCATTGGACTCCATCTTCAATAAAAACGGAATGATCTGGCTGCATGATTTTATTGCTCCATTTACCAACCGGATTCATGCCTTTTATTCCATAAAACAGACAGAAGCCGACGATGCCGGGCATCCACAATCGCTCACGCTCGTCTCAGAAATTAACCTTTCGGTTTATGGCAGGATTCGCCATGAAAGCACTGGATCTATTTCTTTGAAGAACAACCGTATCGAGAAATTTACCTTTGAAAATAAAAAAATCAAAATTGAAGCAAAATGTCTAAATACACAATAATCCTCTTCCTGTTTCTACCGCTGTTTTCGTTTTCGCAGGCAAAACTCAGCTTTCAGAAAGCAGACAGTCTCACTTACCAGTATTACCTGAAGGGAGACTGGAAGCATTTGATTGAACTATCCAAAGAGGCATTTAAGCTGGATATTGATTCAAAATTCATGCGACAGCGTGCCGGTTATGCCTATTTTATGACAGGTGATTTCTATGCAGCTAAATATCAGTACGAAAAAGCTTTGGCCTTCGATCAGTCAGATAATTTCACCAGAGAATATCTGTATTATTCATCGTTCAATGCCGGGTCCTTCAATACCAGATATTACGCTGGAATGCTTTCATCTGATTTGGCAACCAAACTCGGCATCAAAAGCTCTAATCCCGTAGAATCAATAGATACTGAATACAACCTGAAAACCAACCAGACTACGACACGCTCCGATCAAACCTATTACAGGTTTGGTGTAAATTCCGAACTCGGATACAAGGTCTCACTTTACCAAGCCTATTCCTATTACGGACAAACCATCAGCAGGGTGCTCACCCGGCAGCCTGAATACCTGGCAATACTCAAATGGAGCCTCTCCCCTGCCTTGATGATCAAAACCGCATACCATCACCTGTTTACAACAATTGGAAATAAAAATTATCCGGCTAATTTGGGTTTTATCGGTGTGACAACTCAACAAAACCGCTTTAGTTTTGAAGCGAATACATCTTTGTTGAGAACAGCAAACGTTTCCACAAAACAATTTGGATTTCAAGCCGGAGTAATTTTACCCGGAAAATCAAATATCTACTTTACCAGCGCTATTACAGGCATGGTCGAAAATTCCGCTTACCGGACAATATTCTCAGAAACAGCCGGATTAAAATGCATCGGAAATTTATGGGCCGAGGGAAATATGACCCTTGGGAATCTTAAAAATTATAACACCTACAACTCGCGTTACGTATACAATTCAGCAGATCCGTCAGTTTTCAGAACAGGTTTGACCCTGTCCTGGTTTGCAGGGAGTCATCTTGTCTTCACCGGAAATTTCACGTTTGATCAGCAAGAGATAGAAAATGCTATCATAAATAAAAACTATTATCAATATTCATACTCAGGAGGAATAAAATGGAAACTTTAAGAAAATCAATCGTTGTCGCAGTCCTTTTTTTTATTATGATGACGCTGAAAGCTCAAAATATAAATGAGCTGCAATCTGCTTTCAGTAAAAGCTATGTTGCCGAAAATCAAAACAACTACACCGTGGCCATTATTGAGATGAAGGCAATCTACAAGTCTGATGATTATATCTCAAATATTCGTCTTGGCTGGCTCAATTACCTGGCAAAACAATACGGCGAATCCATCTCCTTCTACAAAAAAGCTATCGCATTGAAACCCTATGCCATTGAAGCCAGATTGGGTTGTATAAAACCGCTCAGCGCTGTTGAAAACTGGGAAAAAGTAAAAGAACAATACCTTGAGATTCTGAAAGTAGATCCGCTGAATACAACCGCCAACTACTGGCTGGGAGTCATCTATTACAACAGAAAAGATTACAAATCTGCAACCAACCTTTTCGAAAAAGTAGTCAACCTCTATCCGTTGGATTACGATTCAGTCATTATGCTTGCCTGGTCAAAACTCAACAACAACAGCTACGCAGATGCCAAATTACTGTTTCATCAGGCGCTGATCATCCGTCCCAACGACTCCTCTGCCACAAGCGGTCTGCAGCTAATAAGCAAGTGGTTGGATGACAACCTCAAATCCCCGAACCTGATGAAAAAATGACATGTGAACTTTTCCCTCTCCTTCAATTGACTTTTTTGTTCCAATCCTGACCTCTTTCAAAAAAAAAAATACGAAAAGCCAAAAATTTAAAATTTATCTTTTACTTTCACGGTCACTTTTGTTGAAAAAACAACTATTCGAACCTGCTTTTTCAACAAACCGGAAAAAAATGCACCCAATTGTTTGTGCCCTCCTGAAGTATAAATAATTAATTATTTCTTTATCTTACTCATAATCTGATGTTAAAAATTATGCTAAACTCTTCGTGGGTAGTATTACTACTCATGTTTTGTCTCAATCTCTCTGCCCAAACAGGGATTACATTCGACAAATACAGGTCAAATGCTGAAGTTCAGAAAGCGCTGAACACTTTGCAGGAAAAAGCACCCGCCAAAACGGCACTACACCGGATTGCCGAAAGTCCCGGTGGGGAGCCGATCTTTGTGCTTGAAATCGGCAAGGATCTTAAAAATGTTCCCGCTGTATTTGTTGGCGCCAATTTTGAAGGTAAAACACCCCTTTCTACCGAAGGCGCCCTTTACCTGGCAAAAATGCTGCTCGACTCTTCCGGATATACGCAGCATGCCAAATGGTACATCCTGCCCCTGCCAAATCCTGATGCAACAGTTGGTTATTTCTCCAAAGTCAGGTGGGAGCGGTCTGTTAACGATGCCGCAGTCAACGACGACAAAGATGACCAGCTCAATGAAGACGGGCCGGATGACCTTAACGGAGACGGATGGATCACCCAGATGAGGGTGGAAGATCCGGAGGGAACATATATTATATCAGACAAAGATCCCCGAATCATGGTGAAGGCCGATCCTGCAAAAGGTGAAAGGGGGAAATATAAATTATATCCTGAAGGTCTCGATAATGACGGCGATGGGGAAATCAATGAAGACGGGCCGGGCGGAATTAACGTAGGGATCAATTTTCCCCATCTTTTCAAAACCAACTGGAAAGATACCGGCCTTTGGCCAGGCGAAGCTCCCGAGGTTTTCGGTATCATGAAATTCATTTACAGTCATCCTGAAATCTCCATGGTTTATACCCTCGGAACATCGGATTTCTGCATGGCCCCGCCTCGCGGAGGCCGCAAAGGAGGCGCCAATATGGAGAGCATTAAAATTCCTGCACGTTTTGCCGCCCGTGTCGGAGCAGATCCTGAAAAGAGTTATCCGATGGCTGAAATCATTGAAATGTTCAAGTCTTCGATGCCAAGCCGTCCCGGACGCGAAATGACAGCCGAAACAATTATCGATATGCTGGGATTGGGTGCCGCCGTCAATCCCATGGATGACGACCTTAAATTTTACACTGATTTTTCCGACAAATACAAAGCCTACCTGAAAGCAAAGCGCTGCTCAACCGACAGGATGACCGCAGATCCTGATAAGGACGGCTCGTTTGAACTCTGGGCCTATTATCAGCTGGGTGTTCCCTCTTTCAGCATGAACCTCTTCACACCTCCTAAACCCGCCGAACCAAAAACCAGGGAAGTTACTTCAAGAGAATCCACTGCCAAACCAGTCGTTACAGATGACAAAGAGAAAACCATCCTTGCCTACATCGATACCAAACTGAAGGGATCAGGATTCGCCAGCTGGCAGCCTTTTAACCATCCAACCCTTGGTAAAGCAGAAATTGGAGGGGTTGTGCCGTTTGTGACTTCGACACCTCCAGTCACCCTGATAGATTCATTGTGTAAGGCACAGCTGCCCTGGCTACTGAATCTTTCAACAAAATTGCCTGACCTGCACCTGATGAAAGAGGTAGTTACCGATCTGGGAGCAGGCGTTTACAGGCTCGAATTGTTTGTCGAAAACAAGGGCATCCTGCCTTATCCCACTGCGATGGGTTCCAGAAACAAACAGCCATCGCCCGTAATTGTCATCCTGGAAGGCGAAAACCTCGAGTTTCTGGAGGGTTATAAACGAACGCCGGTGGCAGATATAGGGGGAAACCAGGTCAAAAAACTTATCTGGACGATTAAAACAAGCAAGAGCACGATCCTGAAAGCACGCATCGAATCGGTACGCTTCAGCGCAGAAGTAAAACAAATTAAGATCGGAGGTTAATCATGAGAAAATTATTTATCCTACTCGCATTTTGCTTATTGACCTTCACGGTAGTGGCTGAAAACAAGGGAAAAATTGAAATTCCGCTCCGGTTCGACAGGTATTACACTTATGAGGATGTTGTAGAAGCACTTAAGCTCCTGAACACTACCTATCCCCAACTGACTAAACTCGACCTGGTAGGGAAAAGCGAAGAGGGACGCGAAATATACGCCCTCACCATCAACAATCCCAAAACCGGTGAAGCATTGACCAAACCGGGCGTATATGTCGACGGGAACATTCATGGTAATGAGATACAGGCCGGCGAAGTATGCCTTTATTTTGCCAATATGCTGCTCACCAAATACGGCGAAAACGACAAAATCACCAAAGTGGTGGATAAGAATGCCTATTATATCTTGCCGGTAGTAAACGTTGACGGCAGGGCTCATTTTTTCAAGGATGCCCAAACCTCCAGTTCAGACCGCAGCTTCAGGATCCCAAGGGATGATGACCGCGACGGGCTGGTAGATGAAGATGGTCCGGATGATCTCGACGGAGACGGCAACATCTGCATGATGCGCATCAAAGATCCGCTTGGAGATTACAAGACCGACCCCGAAGACAGCAGGTTGATGATTCCTGCAAAACCAGAAGAAAAAGGAGAATGGACGATCCTGGGCGATGAAGGAATCGACAACGACGGTGACGGTAAAGTCAACGAAGACGGCGAAGGGTATTTCGATGCCAACCGCAACTGGGGTTACAACTGGCAGCCTCCTTATGTCCAGAACGGTGCGGGCAATTTTCCGCTTGTGGCACTGGGGGTCAAAGCAATCGCAACATACATACACCAACGGCCAAATATCATCGTCAATTTTGCTTTCCACAATTCCGGGGGTATGTGGCTTAGGGCTCCGGCTATCAAGGAAGAGAAGGTGGATGCGAAAGACGTTGCAGTTTATGACATCATCGGCAAAAATGCCCTGAAAATGACGCCCGGCTATGTTTACCAGCCATCCTACGACTTGTACGACACTTTTGGCGATACGGATTCGCATATGTTTAACCTCGAAGGTTCCTACTCTTTCGTAGGAGAACTTTTCATGAGATCCCAGGAAACCTACCGGGAAAATGCAGACAAACCTTTGACCCCTACCCCTGAAAGTACAACGGGAAGACGCGGAGCCAGTCCGGAAGTTAGCCGTGAACAGTTAAAATTCAACGATTACCTTGGAATGAATGAACTTTACAAAAACTGGAAACCATTTAAGCATCCTACCTACGGCGATATAGAGATTGGAGGCTGGGTAAAAATGAGCAGCCGTCTGCCGCATCCTTTTATGTTACCGGAACTGGTTCACAGGAATGCCATGGTTGTACTGTATGCATCAGAGCAGACTCCCGAAATCAGTATGGAAATCTTTGATGTCAGGGAGATCGGAAAAAACCTTCACCAGGTAAGGGTCAGGCTTAAGAATGCCAAAGGATTACCCTCCATGTCAGGTAAAGCAGTCAGTTCCAAACTTTATCCGCAGGACATGCTAAAAGTTTCCGGGGTCAAAGTGGTTGCTTCAGGCAAAATTACCGATCTGAGAACCAATAAAATTAGTTATCAGGAACATAAGCCCGAAATTATCTTCACATCGGTACCCAGCTATGGTTATACAGAGTACCAGTTTTTGGTCGAAGGTAAAGGAGAAATCACGATAGATTACAGTTCAAGGAAAGCAGGCAATCAGTCCAAAACGATTAAGCTTTAACAAGACTGAAACTAAATAAGGTTAAAAAATCATCGAATTTTTGCAATGAATGTTCAATTTAATCTTATCACTTTTCATTTTTGCTATATTTGGCGTCTCAAATTAACTTTATAGGCTAAACAAGTGGGATTTTTACAGGATAAACTATCAAAATATGATCTGCCTCAAAAGATCATTGATGCAGGTATATACCCATATTTCAGGGTGATCGAGTCTGATCAGGATACCGAAGTTACGATTAACGGGAAAAGAGTCCTGATGTTTGGATCAAACAGCTATCTCGGGCTCACCAACCACCCCGTGATCAAAGAGGCTGCAAAAAATGCAATTGATAAATACGGGACCGGCTGTGCCGGTTCGCGGTTCTTAAACGGTACACTTGACATTCATATTGAACTCGAGGAACGTCTGGCCAAACTTACAGGGAAAGAAGCTGCACTTTGCTACAGCACCGGATTTCAGGTTAACCTGGGCGTTGTATCTGTGCTTACAGGCCGGAATGATCACCTGCTGCTCGATGAACTGGATCATGCCTCCATCATCGAAGGAAGCAGACTCTCCTTCTCCAGGGCATTGAAATTCAGGCACAACGACATGAAATCGCTGGAAAGCAAGCTGAAACATTGTGCCCCGGAAAGTATCAAACTGATCGTCGTGGATGGAATATTCTCCATGGAAGGTGACATCGTGAAATTACCCGAAATAGTCAAACTGGCTTCAAAATACAAGGCAACTATCATGGTTGATGACGCCCACTCACTTGGGGTAATCGGTGTCAACGGTGCGGGAACCGCCTCTCATTTCGGACTGACCAACAAAGTTGACCTGATTATGGCGACATTTTCCAAATCCATGGCTTCTCTCGGAGGGTTTGTCGCCGCAGACAATAATACCATCAATTACCTGAAACACAACTCACGCTCGCTGATTTTCAGTGCCAGTATGACACCAGCATCAGCCGCCACCGTCCTGGCTGCAATAGAAATTATGGAAAGGGAGCCCGAAAGAATCAAACATCTATGGGATATTTCAAATTATGCATTACAAGGATTTAAATCGGCCGGTTTTGATACGGGAAAATCAGAAACTCCTATTATTCCGCTTTTCATCCGCGATGACATAAAAGCACTTATGTTAACAAAGATGCTTCTGGAAGACGGCATATTCGTTAATCCGGTCGTTTCACCCGGTGTCCCCAAAGAAGACAGCCTGATCAGGTACTCTTTGATGGCAACTCATACCAAAGAACAGGTTGAAATATCGATAGAAAAGATCACACGGGCGGCAAAAAAAATGGGGATACTAACCTAAATCATCAATTTTATTCGGTCTCTGGCCGAAATCAGTGGATTCGGTTTTGGAAATAAACTATCTTCGTAAATGAAAGTTACTCCAGTCACTTTAGTCACTTAAGTCACTTTAGTCACTTTAGTCACTTAAGACACTTACTTTATGAAAAAAGTTATACTAATAACAGGCATCTCCTCGGGTTTCGGAAAAGAAACAGCTTCCCTGCTGGCAAAACAAGGCCATACAGTATATGGTACAATTAGAAAAGAGACCAATACAGATCCGTTGGTGAAATTGCTGATGATGGAACTCGCTGATGGAGACTCCATTACTTCAGCCGTGGAACTTGTATTGAAAAATGAAGGAAGGATCGATGTGCTGATCAACAATGCGGGGATGCATACCGGAGGTCCGATTGAGACCATGCCCATTGAGACCATAAAATTACAGATGGAGACCAACTTCCTGGGCGTTGTTCGGCTCACGCAGGCAGTACTGCCGTTAATGCGGAAACAAGACGGCGGAATGATCATCAATTTCAGTTCCATTGGCGGTTTGATGGGTCTTCCCTACCAGGGGATTTATTCTGCCGGGAAGTTTGCCATCGAGGGCTTCAGTGAAGCGCTGAGAATGGAAGTGAAAGAATTCAAAATCAAGGTGGTTGTAATCAATCCAGGCGACTTTCACACTAGTAATTCAGCCAACCGCCGTGGATTCCTTGCCCCTACCGGTGAAGATGATCCTTACAAAAACCAGTTTGCCAAAACACTTTCGGTGATCGAAAACGATGAAACCAAAGGCTGGGAGCCTGTAATTCTGGCCAAAAAACTGGTCAGAATTGTAGAATGCCGCAATCCTTCACACAATTACATCATCGCCTCTTTTGAGCAAAAACTGGCAGTTATCATTAAATATATTCTCCCGGGAAAGCTCTTCAGCAAAATCCTGCGGGACCATTACGGGATAAAATAAGTTCATTTCCCAATATACCCAAGCGTTTCCAAATCCTTTACACTCTTTGTAAGATAGGTCTTACCTTGACTTATTAAATAAAGGTTATCACATATTTCAATGATATCCTTGTACAAATGGTCCGTTACAATGATCCCTTTGTTCTGTTTTTCCCGCAAAATAATTTTCCGGATAGTTTCGACATGCAAAGGCATCAGTTGGGAAAATGGCTCATCCAGCAGGCAGAATTTGGTCTTAGAGACAAGCAGCACATAGATTTCAACAATTCTGCGCTCACCACCCGACAGCTTTTTTAGCCTTGAATGAAAGAACTTGTCAAACTCAGGAAATTCAAGAATAAACTCCGGAAAACTAAGGTTAAAGTCTTCGAAAACCCGCTTCACCGTCAGGAATCCGGGAATGTAACGTCGCTGGGGCAAATACCTCATATCTTGAGGGTTTCGCCGGGCATCGTACAACGAAACCCTGTTTAAACGGATGGATCGGTCGTTGGGGATCAATTCGCCGAACAATATTTTCATCAGGCAGGACTTTCCGGAGCCATTTCTGCCCAACAATCCTGTAACCTTGCCGGTTTCAGATTTCAGGTATACATCCTGTAAGACCCGATTGGCGCCAAAATCAAGAATTACGCTGTCAATTTCGAGGGTATTTGTCATCGGATCATCAAAGCAATGGAAATTAACACCAGGAACAAAATAAAATCAAAGACAAGTGTCGAAACCCACAATACCACTTTTGACAATCCCAGGTTTTTGTAGTAGTAGAATTCATCTCTCTTGTAGACATCAATGAAATACATAAATATTGCCATCGTCGCTATTTTAAACCAAAAGAGCACTGCAAAAGGTTTTATCCCGATGGAGTAAAAACGCAATAGACAGAACAAGGTTACCAACAGGCTGGCAAAGGCATAAGATTGGTAAAAGGTTGCAATTAATCTTAACTTTCTCATTCGGTAGGTATAAACAGATTCAGGCTTTTAAGAATTTTAAAAGTATCGAATTTTATTTAGCATATCTCATACAAATAGTTTGATTAACTTTATTTAGCTTTTAAGTGTTGTGCAATGCGTCAATTGACAAGGATTTAGTTGCTGGTAAAGGGGAAACGCCACGAAGTGGCAAAATAGCCTAGCCCAATGGCAACGCCTTGGGTATTGTAAGTGTGATAAATGCCGACAGGCCTGAAAGGTCGGAATAAAAGAATCATGGACAGCATTATTATGTTGCCCTTTCAGGGCGTTGAATTCCCGGAAAATCTAATGACCCAAGGCGTTGCCATTGGGCTGGGATATACCGGGCTTTTAGCCCTAAAAAAAATTAAATAGTGATTTTCTTGTCTGCCGATCGGGTGACGCGGTTTTCAACCGCGTCTTTTTCTAAACAGCAATTAAAAATCGCTGCACCTAATCTGCCCCCATAAGGTTTTAGCATATTTCATCGTCTTCTTGCATTTTGTATCCATCAATTGGAGTTTACTGTGTACTCTGCCCTCCTCCGGTATTGCTGTCTCCTCCTTTCAAATCATCATTCTTAATCCCCCTTTTAGCCTTTTTGATCTCCCCTTTCATCTGTCCAAACCGGTAGGATAAGTTCACCCTTACCATTTGTCTGGAATAGGTGCTGGTACTTTTTTGATGGAATGCAGGATCGTCCAAAGTATTTTCAAATTTCACCTTTGTCCTGAACGGATCTGTCACAGATAAAGTCGCAGTTAGTTTCTTTTTAAACAGTTCCTGCGACAGGTTGATACTGGTATACCAGAATGTGGATGATTGTCCCTGCAGCATGATTCTGGGTGAGTAAATACCTCCGTATCCAGATATCGAGCCATTTTTCCAGGCCGTGTAGCGGATATTCAGGGAACCATTGTAATTGAACCCTTCATTTCTCAATTTATTGCCGCTGTTGGCTTCAAGAACCGAGTAGTTTATACCCAAATTTGTGCTGATGTTAAGTTTTGCGGATGGTTTGAGAGAACCATAGAGAAAGCCTCCAATACGCTGATTTTTACCAATATTATCATAGGTAGTCGTTTTGACTCCCGATGGTTTAATCGTTGTCAGTGACTCAATTGAATTATTCATTAAAGAGCCGGTCAGACTAAGATTAACATTGTATTTGGTTGTGAATTTGCCGTACGACAAGTCAAATGTGTGGACAACTTCGGCGTTAAGATCCGGATTTCCGTACCTTATATTGAACGGGTCTGTATCGTTGATGTAAGGATTCAGGTAATAGATACTTGGTCGCGAAAGCCTTTGGGTGTAAGATAGTTTAATATTCTGCCCCTTGTCCAGATTCTTCGAAACAGTAATGTAAGGAATCAGGTTGAACATTCTGTTTTTAAAAATTGTGTCTTTTACAGACTTGTAATAGCCATCATTCAGGGTACCTTCTGCTCTTAAACCTGTTTTGATGCTAACTTTCTTCAATTTTAACACATATCCGGCATAGACGCCGAATATATGCTGATCATAGTCGAGTTCATTGTTCCTGGTATCATCCCTTATCCAGGCATCCTGGTTAGGATCGTACCGCTGTATATCTGACGCGCTGATGTTTTGACGTAAAATATACTTAACTCCGCTTTCGATCTGGTGCATTTTGGTCAACGGATCATAATAGTCCAGTTGAAAAGTATGTTCGGTTCCGGAGGCATCATTCGCCGATCTCTGGCGATAGGAATTGTAATTTAATATGCCGTCAACTTCGTTTTCATTATCGGAATTCATTGGTTGCCTTTCCAGTTTGTAAGAGACCGTAAATGATTTGTCCGGTTTTTTAAATGTGCGCTGATAATCAATGTTTCCTGACACATTTCCCTGAGTGCTCCCTGATTTTGTCAGGTTGTTAAGTTGTCTTGTAAGTAGATGGCTGATATCATAATCGCTCGTTAACAACTCTCCGTTGCCGGTAAAATTGCCGCCATATCCCCAGAATGAAAGACTGATAAGGTTTAGAGAGTCAAGCTCATAACTTGCTTCTCCCATGGCCATGTTGGCAGACCCGCTGTATTTATTGAATCCCTGTGATTCGGAATACCTGTTGGTGGTACTGATCAAATTTTCAAGCGTCGATAAACTTTCACTTCTGGGTTGTTTAAACAAGTTGTAATTGTAATTAACGGAGAATCCGAATTTTTTGATTTTTGATGTTGCATAAATGCCTCCACTGTAACCACCGTTGGAATCAAACCCGGCATTGACCCTACCCATCATGCCATCCAGCTGTTTTTTTGTGGTGATAATGTTGATGATCCCGCCGGTACCCTCTGCTTCATATTTAGACGAGGGGTTTGTAATGACCTCAATATCTTTAATAGTGCCTGCCGGGAGACTTTTCAGCACATCTTTGGGATTCTGTGACAACATGGAGGAATTCTTCCCGTTCAGCAATATTTTGAAGTTGGAAGATCCTTTGACCTGAATATTATCTTCACCATCGACAGTTACCAGCGGTATTTTCCGCAGCATTTCCAGGGCATTCGTAGTTTTTGCTTCAGGATCGGCTTCAATACTGTAGATGATTTTATCTACTTCGGTCCTCACCAACGGTTTCTGGGCAACCACCTCTACCTCACCGATTTTTTCGGTACTTACCAGCAATTTGATGGTTCCCAAGTCAATCTTTGTGCTCTTGCCGTCTACATCGACCTCTTTTTTATTCATTTGAAAACCAACCGATTGGATAATTACCGTATATTTTCCTATTGAGTCAAGCGTAAATTCAAACTTGCCCGTTACATCACCGGCCAGACGTTTGATGACCCCCTTGCTCCCTTGGGCGGTGATGGTAGCATATGGGATCGATTTACCGGATTCGGCTTCAACCACGACTCCCTTTACATGATACTTACCTAACGGTGAAGCTGCAAATTGCGGGATAGAGAAGAAAATGAAATACACAAACAACAAAATTTCCAATCGGGTTGGATTCAGCAGACGTGAAAAATTTACCATGATTATTGAGTTAAAAATTTGGGTCAGGATACTTTCGGTCCAAAGAACTTGGTCATGCTAAATTATGACTATTATTTTAGTTATTTACTTAGGGATGTAGTTAAAGATTGTCAATAATCCGAAAAAAAAATTAAAGATTAATTTATCAAGATATTGATATTGTTAGATTTATAGATACCTATATTCCAAAATTGAGGTCATATTGGTATTAGACCTGACAGGTTTTGGAAACCTGTCAGGTCTAATACCATTGTTTGCCAAACAGATAATTAGTTTCTAACTTTGACCTGTTGCCGCAATGCAACATTTGACAATGGTTGAGCCGCCGGCAAAGGGTACGCACCAGAGCCGGCGGCTTTTGTGATTACATAATAAATGAAGAAGTCAAAAACTACTCTTTTGAGATCCACCAATTAGATAATAAATTGATTGATTTCACTTTCCCACTTATACACAACGCTAGTCGAATAATTTTGCAATTTGTAGTTCAAGGGGAAAATAACGACCAAGTTTATTGTCAATAATAATCCCATCCTTATCAAGCAATATCATTTGCGGTATGTACTTTATGTTGTAAATAATAAATGCCTCATTATATACTCCCTTTAATTCAGAAATGTTAATCCAGGGTAAACTGTCTTTCAAAATTGCTTCTTTCCATACCTTTCTGTCAGAGTCACCTGAAATACTGATTATATTGAGACCTTTTTCATGATATATTGCATATAATTTTCTCATTGATGGGTGTTTAGCCCGACAAGGTCCACAACTGGAAGCCCAAAAATCTATGATTGTATATTTACCTAAATGATTCGAGATTGAATCGACTTTACCATCAGGGGTGAGTTGAGAACAATCAACATATTTTTGACCAACCTGAGGCGCTTCACCATAGGAAATGAATTTTTTGATTCTTGCGCCCTTATCACTAAGCTTAAAACTTTCAGGAAGTTTGTTATACAATTTTGCTATATCGCTTTTGTCTAATACAGAATCGAATATTATGGTTTCCCAAAATAAATTATGCAACGCTACCTTACTATTTTTTTGCTCAGAGTAAAGATTAATTTTCTCCGTCTTATATTGAGTCTTTAAATGTTCAATTTCTTGCTTCAATTTCTCTTTTGCCAGTTGATTTCTTGTTGTATCAGATTCACATTGAAGATAATAACATTTATTTTTCAAGCCATTATTCAAATCCTCAAATTTTTTATGAATGATGTTTGATGATGACCCTTCAACTTTTGCATTCATTAAATATTCAAAATCTCCATGGATTTCAATTTTTGAATTTTCTAACCAAATAAATAATCTGTCTTTTGGATACTTTGGATTAACCCCCTCAATTACAAATTTCTTCGGCCCTTTTATGTTAAATTCAAGTTCAAATTTTCCATCCTTGGTTTTGACCTCCCGAAACACTATCCCACTATCCCAATCAATTAGCTTTAGTAACGTCCCATCGCTAATTTTCACTAGAGAGGCGGTTAAAAAACCGTTTTGCGATTTACACTGAATGTTAATTAAAATTAAGATAATCAGCAGAATAGAGATCCTTTTCATTGGTTTGATTTTTAATATTATCACCTTACGCAATTCACTACTGTTTTGTCAGCCTTCTCAAAATAATGTCAAATGGCACAGCATTTTTAACTTTAACGGTATTATTTTCAATATTACCTGGCAATCCGACTTTAATCTCTTGAATAACATTGTTTCTATCCAGAAAAATATTTCTGGGTATGGCACTTATATTCAAAGCCTTTTCAGAGTACCTCAACCCGTCAACCAGATGAAAAAAGCTAAATGGCTTTCTTTCAAGAAATTTTGAAATTATTTCACTGGAATTAAAACCAATTGCTATAAAATTTACGCTGTTCCCATACTTTTCTTTTAGTTTATCCAAAGCGGGCATTTCTGCAATGCACCCTGTGCAACCTATTGACCAGAAAGTTATTAACGTCGGTTTACCCAATAACCGATTTGAATTAAATGTGTTGCCTTTAAGATCTTGCAAATTAAATTCAGGTAATTTTTTATGAAGATGTAAGTATAGTGGATCCTGTTGATAGGTTAATTCAAAATTGCCCGGATCAATTTTCAGGTCACCCCACCATATTTTCTTAAACGTTATAAAATTTATAAAGGAATCATTGATTTCATATTTGTGATAAATTATTGGGGTCAAAGAGTAATCTTTAGGCAATGCTCTGACCAATGATTTGAATTTAAGATTAAACCCATTTTCATTGTAAAGGGTGTCATTGGGTAATAGGTAATACTTCGACTGACCGTAACAGGAGAGCAATGAGAAAAACAGCACAAATAAAATTGAGATCTTATTCATAGGTTTCATTTTTAATCACCAGACATCTATACATTTTGCTGAATTGCGTTTTGATATAATCATATTGAACTATCTAATCTTTCAACATTTTATTGATCATTGTGATTAGTTCCTCATTCAAAATTTGGCCTTTATCAGGAAGTGGCCGGGGAGCGTCCTTTACCATCTTATTTTTCTTTTGATCAATTAGCAGGTAATAAGGCAGATGGGGTATATCTATTTCTTTTTTAAGTTTCGTACATTCCGGGTCGCTCAGGTAAATATTTTCTCCAAAATGTGGTTTAGCTGATAGTAGTTTCTCATAATTCAATTTTGGCGACGATATACAAATGTTCACAATTTTAAAATTTTCATTTTTGATCTGATCGTTCAGATCATCCAGATATTCTGCATCCTGGAGGCATGGTCCGCACCAGGTTGCCCAGAACTTAACATATACCACCTTGTTATGGTAGTTCTTCAACAGTTCACTTAAACTCTTAGGTTGCTCATTCAAAACTTCTTTTACAAGTTTGGATTGAGAATTCTTCATCTCATCTATTCTTGATAATAGCGTATTTCTCAGTTGGTCATTCTCAATTTTTGGGGCATAACGTAAACTTATCGGCAAAAATTCCTGATTGAACCTTCTGAGTTGATAGTGAGTAATTGCTTTGCCAATTAAAATATCCCTTGCTAATCCTTTTGTATTATTAATTATTACTTTCAATGTTGGTTCATAATCTTTCCCATTGTTAGTTTGCCTCATAAGTACCATCAAATATTCATTGAAATACAAGTAGCCATATAAACTCACATATAATCTGTTAAAATATTTTGATATGGAATCATTGTATTTAAAAAAATCCGACGGATAAGTTAATTTTCTGATTGTATCTCCCGCATTATAAAGATAATAGCCGCTTAATCGACTTCCTGCGTTGAAAAGCAGATCACATTTTGCATAATACTTGTAAAATTCATCCAGGTACGGATTTTTAGTAAAATAGTTATCGATATATCTAATTCCTGCCTGATAGAATGAGTCAATTCTCTGTTCAAATTGAAACGGGGACAAATCTTTGTAATTGCTGGAAGAAGGTATAATTCCAATTAATTTAAATTGTTGAAGATTCTGTTGCAAATCATTAAAATGCCAAATAGTTGAATCCTTTTTTGACTGGATGTAAGGTTTCCTTACATAATCAACAATGACAGTATCTGTTGGTGAAATTAAAATCCATTGTGGACCTAATTTAATTGACTGAGGGAAATTAATAGATAGGTTAAAACTATAAAAACCCTCCTTATTAGAATCACTTGGTATTCTGGTGAAATTTTCCCATGTATCATAGTAATGTGGAACTTCTACCGAATATTCCGATTGCGAAAGGCCTTTTGGATACCTGATCTTTACAACGGTTTTCTTTTCTCCCTTCGCATTGCATCCAATAATAATAATTTGAGAAATAAGAAGGAATCCAATGACAAGCAAAATTGGAATCCTCGTCTTTAGTATGCTTTTCATAGGCAGCTTATTAATAGATTTCTAATTTATTCATCTACAAAACCTTGCACTATATCTCCATCAACCGCTCCACTTGCCACTATAGCTGTACCCAATAAGCAGGGTGCAATATTTATCATTGTTTGATTTCATTCCTCTGAATGTGTATTATTCATTTGCATACTTCATCAGCAAGCTTTTGATCTTGGTATTATCCAGAAACCCCAATTGCGGGTTGATTACTTTTCCATCTTTACCCACCAATGCATAATGAGGGATTCCAGAGATTTTAAATCTGTCGCTAATTAAATTCCATTCATCGGTTGATACACGGTAATGCTCTCCTTTGATTGTGGGGATCATATTGTCGTAAGTTGTTTTAAGAGATGTTTGATTGGTGATATAAACAAATACAACATTTTCGTTGGCCATTTCATCCTTTAAGGGTCTGATCCTTTCGATTCCCGAGCGGCAGGGGGCACACCAGGTAGCCCAAAAATCAACGTATACCACTTTGCCTTTGTATTTGGCCATGATGGCATCAAAAACCTTATCACCCTCGGTTTTCGGAACTTCATTTACTTTTGAACCGGTCTGCTGTTTATTCCCATCAATTTTGGCTTTGGTTTCATTGTTCTTTATTTCCAAATAGTTTGCAATAAAAGGATTGGCTATTTTTTGCTGAAAAGCCTTTAATTTTTCATTTGTGACAGGAGTCAGTTCGGAAACTACCTTACGGCAAAACTCCTGCGAAGTCATAAGATCGCTTGCCAATCCTGGTTTAATTCCAAGCACTTTCTGAAGTAATTCATTTCTACTAGCACTCGTGCGTTCCTGATACAACCCACTTATAAATGTTTGGTGATCCATGAAAAATTGGGTAAGCAATCGGGCAGTTTCCGCTCCAAATTGAATGAACTCTTGATAGGAAGGATTACTTTCAAAAGCTTTTGCTTCTACAAAATAGGCCTTTTCCTCATCTGTAAACTCAACTTTTTTCCCAATCAAATACTCCTCCATGTCAGAGGCTGTTATAAAAGCCCCTTTCTTTTCCTTATAAAGTGGTACAATTTTTTCTGCGTACTTTTTTAAAAATTCACTTCTTTGTTTTTCATACCTTTTCTGATTTTCATTTTTGTTAGTTGAAAATTCAGAGGTATTACCTTCTTTCGCCCGAATCATCAATTGCTTATCTTCCAAAGATAACTTATAGCCCGATTTCTCCATTTTTTCGATAATTTCGGAAATTGATAACGCCTTGAAATTGCTTCGAAGAATCTCTAAGAACATTAAACTGTTATGGAAAAAATAATAATCAGAGACCAATACTCCCAATGGATTATTGACAAAATCATTGGTTATAAAGGAATAATAAGTACTGTCTACCTTAGGTATTTCGATCGGCAATTCTCTCTGGTCCTGAGGGATCTTGTTTTTTTGGCGGTAAGTATATTGAAAATTGCTTGCATAGCCCATTACATTACGTGCACAAAGATATTCAATGCTTAATTTTTTTATCTGATAAGCCTTATTGCTCAATAAGCTCGATTTTCTGAATTCATCGAAAGCCTCAAACTCTTTTCTTTGCACATCAAAACATCTATTCTTATATTGCTCCGGTGAGAGATCCAGTATATTTGCCCGAATTTTACTGAAATTGATATCATATCTTTCGATATTCTTGAGTTTCACCAAATCCGAGTTAATCCTGGCACCATTACCCATAAACAAATATTTCCATTTATTTTCCGCTAAATCAATCATCTGAAAAAGAGACTTTCCCGGTTCCAAAAATACCTGACCCGAATAGAAAGAAAAATTGACAAAAACAGTTTGCATGTTTGTCATGGGGATTTTTACTGAATAATAGCCGTTTTCGGAAATCCTGATAGTGAAGGAATTTTGTCCTCCCGCCAGCACATCATTAACATAAACGATTCCGGTTTTCACCCCAAAACGAGGGTTATACCCCTTAATGAATCCTGAATAGGTAGCTGTGTCAATTTTGAAAACGGGCAATTTGAAAGGTTCATCATCAACTGGAATTGCAGATTCAACCGGTTCCCGGGTGTACTTTACCAACTTTGCTGCCGTTTCACCAATCAGGCAAATGCTGTCATTAATAAATTTGGTATAAATTGAAAGGCTTTTCTTTTCGTTACTCAACCTGGCAATTCCCATACCGTTCTTTTCTGAATATTGCAGGCACTTCCAAACCTGGCTTTTATAAACGGCCAAAGAATCCAGCAGGCTGATTTCCCATTGTGCGTTGTCTTCCCTAAACCAGTTTCTGCTAAGTTTTTCGGGTAAGATAGATTTGAATCGCTCAGGTTTCAATTGAATATCGTAAATAAACCATGTGCCTCCCTGGTTTCCTTCGCCGAAATCCAATTTAGCTACCGAAGTGGCAATTTTAGGAAAGATCAGTTTGTAGTTCACTTCACCCGAAGCGGGCATGGTATATTTCTTACCCATCGGAATGCCGTCAGCTGAAACAAGATATAGTTTTCCTTTTTCGCCAACCGGCTGAATGTACGTTTCTTTGGGAACACTGATCCAGTCTCCGGGTGTGGTTTTGACATTAAACCAGAGCACTGTGGCTGTATCAAGCAATTCAATCTTTTCTAGCTTAAGATTCGGGGCTGTGCTCATCCCTAACTTTGGCTGATTGATGACAGATTGGGAATAAGCAGAAACGGATAAAAGCAAGGCGAAAGTGAGCAGAATTGTTTTCATTTTCCAGATGTTTAAAGGGTTGGCAGTTGAAATAATAGAGCGTATTTTGATGTTGAATACAATAGTTTATAGCTTTGAATTATTGTAGCAATACATCTTTTGACAATGATTGAGCTGCCGGCAATGGGTACGCACCGGAGCCTGTAGCTTTTTTACTATTTGAAAGCAAATTGAATCGGCATCGTATAATCAGTACTAATAGGCTTCCCCTTTAGCTTTGCCGGTGCCCATACAGGCATTTCACTGACAACTCTTAATGCTTCAGCATCTAATTCAGGATCAATTCCTCTAACTACAATTGCATCCCTTACTTTTCCATCATTGTTCACAATAAAATTCACATGAACCTCTCCCTGAATGCGTTTAGCCACGGCCTCTTCAGGATACTTAATATTTTGAGCAATCCATTTCCACATTGCGCTATTTCCACCGGGAAATTCAGGCGCTTGGTCAAAATCGCGCGGTGGCAGCATTTTGGGCTCTCCGAGTATCTCAGATAACTCTGTAATCCGATCTGATGAAACCCCACCTTTCTGCGTTTGCCAGCCAATTCCACCTCGTGGATTTTCCTTTTTCCAGGATTCCCATTTTTTCTTCAATTCTTCATTGGAGTACAGCTTATTGTCAATATAATTACCATCTTTTCTGATTTCTATCGACATTTTAGGCTGATTCATTGGCATATCTGATCTCATTACCGGCGACTTTCCACTATCATCATTGCCAAATTGAACAGGGACAGTATAGGAAACATCCACTGCTGTACCATCCTGTCTTCCAGGTATCCAGTCGGGCAACGAATTGACTACCCTGATGGCTTCGGCATCCAATAGAGGATCAACACCACGGGCAATTTTTGCCCTGTCTACCTTGCCAATGCTGTTGATCACAAAAGTGACGAATACTTTTCCCTGAATATTATTTTTATGTGCTTCAGAAGGATACCTGATCTGCTCTGTAATATATTTTCGCAAGGCTAATTCTCCACCCGGGAATTGTGGCATCTCCTCGACTACGACAAAAACTTGTTTTTTCGAATCTGCAGATGTCTTAACATTTGATTGAAGTCCGAATGAAATAGGGACAGTATAGGAAACGGGCACTGCTTCACCCCCTTGCCTTCCCGGCATCCAGTCAGGCAAGGAACTGACCACCCTGAGCGCTTCCGCATCCAGTAGAGGATCAATGCCACGCGCAATTTTAGCCCTGTCTACCTTGCCATTGCTGTTGACCACAAAAGTGACGAATACTTTCCCCTGAATACCATTTTCCTTAGCGACAGTAGGATATACAATTGCTTTGGCAATAAAGGTTCGAAGGGCGAGTTCACCACCCGGAAATTGCGGCATCTCCTCCACCACCAAATAAACACCATCTTTATTTTGGCGGGGAACTTGAGAACCAATTGCCCCATTTGTGGAAATAGCCCCCGCTTTGTTCTGCTTTAATGTAATGAGTACAACTCCGTTTTTCCCTTTCTCTCCATATTTATCAGTGGCTTCTTTCCCATTCAAAAAAATTACTTTCTCAACCCCTACCTCCATAAAATAATTTGCTCTTTTTTGGTCTGTTACTTCGCCATCCACCATATATAATGGAAGATTTTTGGGATCATTGGGCATAGGGGGAAGATTCGGAGCTATTCCAGATGGTATTTTTGGAACATACATAAATCTTGTGGTTAATGGTATCAAATGGTCAATATCATTTCGTTGTGCCATCGTAAGATTTTGATAAGGGTTTTTAAATATTTCGACTGCATATTTTTCCCGGATCTCAAGTATTGTATTTCCAATGGTATTGAGTAGATTCTGATAATCCTCATACGGTGTTTCAATTTCTTTAAGAATTGTTAACTGTGATGTTTGTGCCATTCTCTCCTGTCCGTTGATAGTAAACTTCATAAATGTTGATTTCGTTTTCTCGTCGGCCAAACTGTAATCCAGAAGGATTCGGATATGATCGGCTACCTCTGTCAAAGAAGGAACAATTTCAGAAGGCAGGATCTTAAATTGTGATTTTGAATCAATTGCTATACAATAGCCTGGCATTACTTGCGATTTTGTATTATCAACCTTACCAAAATCCGATACTTTCCACTGTTTTATTGGATCTTGCGGGAGTACCTGAGCCATTTCGGACGTCAAGTTTGTTGCCGGAGGCGCACTTTCGCCCGTTCTGCCGAACGCCATCAGCAGCAGGGCCAGCAGGGGAAGAAAGGCCGCCGCCTTCCAACTCCCGGCTTTACCGGTTTTTTGTTTGTTGATCATAGCAATACGTTTTTTAATTTGACAATGATTAAAACTGTTTGCGAGTGCGAACCGCTGTGGTCCAACACCTTTTTGGATAATTAACAACTGATATTGTGTTGCATCGATGCCTTTGGTGAGGGTGTAATCGTCGGCCTGGAACTCATGGATCTCCTTCATATCACGGATCAGCCACCAGATTGCAGGGTTGAACCAGTGGAGGATTTTAACTGCTTCAAGCAACAACAGGTCGAAGAAATGGTGCATTTGTATGTGTGCCTGTTCATGCGCCAACAGCGCCTGAAAATGATCCATGTAGTCATGTTGTGACAGGATGATCAAACGGTTAAAAGAGAAGGCCTGGATATCCCTTTCAACAACCACGAGCCGAAATCCGTCCATCCGTTTTACGCTGGCTTTGCGGAAGAGCAAAAAAACTAAAATAATACCATACATTAGAATCGCCAGAGAAATCAATAGTCCGGCCAGGTACCCGTATTGTAAAAGTTGTTGAATTGAAATTATGGGCAATTCTGCTTTTGCAGGGGTTGCTACTACATTATTCGTATCAACTTCTACATTTGTTGTTACTTCAGGCAGGCCGACAACTTCATCTGTAAAAGCCGGCAGTAACTGAACCGGGGCTGCTGGTTGGAAAATCTGCGGCATCGGTACCAGCGGAATTGCCAGCGAAAACAGCACAATTGAGATTAAAAGCATCCTGTTAAGGGCGAAAAAGGCCTCCTTCCGCATCAAAGTCCTGAAAACCAGGTAGAGCAAACTGATGCAGAGGGTTGATTTCAGCACATACAAAATAAAGTAGTTCATTGACTTCGGGTTATTTGGTTTCGGGTTTCGGGTTTTCAGCCTGACGAATTAACTCTTTGATCTCCTCAAGCGAGATTTTCTCTTCCTGCACAAACATCGAAACAACAGATGCATAGGATTTGTCGAAGTATTTGCCCACCATGTTCTTGATGGTGTTTTTGCTGAACTCATCCCGGGAAATGATGGCAAAATACCTGTGCGTATTTCCGAATTGCTCGTGACCCACAAAGCCTTTCTCTTCGAGTCCGCGGACAATAGTTGAGATGGTGTTGTAATGTGGCTTGGGTTCAGCCATCTCATCGATGATCTCTTTCACGTACAAGGAACCTTTTTCCCAAAAGATATCCATGATTTCCTCTTCCCTGTTTGTAAGATGCTTCATGATATTATGAATGTTTATGTAAACGTAACTAAATATATTAGTTTGCAAACTACATTTTATAGTTTATTTACTAGATACTTTAGTTAAAAATATTTAAATTCTGAATATATAGCAGCAACTAGTTATTAACCAATGATTTTCAATAACTCTATGTTTATATTAACGCCACGAAATGGCAATATATCCTGGCCCAATGGCAACGCCTTGGGTATTTAAAATTTAATAAATGCCGACAGGCCTGAAAGGTCGGCATAAAAAAATCATGGCCGTAATTGTTATGTTGCCCTTTCGAGGGTGCAGCGTCATCCATAAATTTGTAAACCCAAGGCGTTGTATTGGGCTAAATTAAGCTGAGCCTTCAGCCCGTTAGGACATTTCAAAATTATTTTTTTTAGCCCCAAATTTCATACTGCCGGTCAAATTTTGGAATCAAACTAATATCACAGCGTAAACAAAGTAATTATACGCAATCCGGAATAGGCGGATGCATTTGCTATTTTTTGTTTAATGTTTTTAATTGTGCCGGATCTTTGGCCAGTATGGGCCGATTCAACATCAGATCCTGATGAATCATCCAGGTAATTGTATCCCATGCTGCTCCTTCAGTCCAAAGTGGGGCGACCATTTCTTTTTCCCAGTTGGTGAGCTTCGCTTTCAACAATTGAAAGTATTCCTGATCTTTGACTGATAAATTATCTGTTTCACCCAAATCTGTCGAAAGCTTATAAAGGACTGATGGTAATTTTTCAACACGGATTAATTTATAATCGCCTATGCGGGCAGCTGCCATTTTATCTTTCCGCCAAAAAAAGGTACACGATGGCTGCCTTCGAACTCATTTCCTTTAAATCCTTTCAACGGAAAGTTTGTTGATTGATTGTTAGTTGCCCCGCCGTTATCGCTCAGGAAAAAAAACAGTATATTTTCAAGCAACCCTTCGTTTTCGATTAATCTTTATTCTCCATGTTATTTTCAACCAGCCCTAAACTCCCCAAAAAATCCATACAGGCAACTGTTACATTGAAAGTTCTTCCTTTCATTTCATGAACGGTCCGGATAGTTTCAATAAACGGTTGTTTATTATCGACATAAAGCAAATAATTTACTGCCATCAGGGCTATATCCATATTTTCACCGGCACATAGTTTTTTCAGATTCTCTGCTGCAGATTTATCTCCGAATTGCTGGTAAGCAATTGCTGCTGCGGTAACTGCTACAGGAGGATATGAATCACTCATTGCCTGAATAATCTGTTTGGAATATGATTCTGAAATTTCAGTATTCTGAGAGCGCAATCCAAGAATGGCCCAGTACCTGACAACTTTATCGGAACTTCCGAGCAACTTCACCTGACTGGCCGCAACATCCTTTCCACGGAAACCGGATAGCGAAGCGGCAGCATATATTTCAGTAACCGGGAAATTTTTATCGGTCAATCTGAATTCATAAGGTGTTGTTTTTTCAGAGATTAATCCGATTTCATATTCCGGTAACAGCAAAACATCGCGGGCCTGAAGTATTTCGGTTTTCATTTGATTTCTCATCTTTTCCAAAACTGCTTTAAAGGCAGGATCAGCAGCCAGATTTTTGGTTTCCCAGATATCGTTTTCAATGTCGTACAAAAATTCAGCAGGACGATCCTCAAACAGACTCTTCTGCAACGGATTCAACTTGTTTTCAGCCAAATCTTTGCGCATCTGCTGCTTGATTTCACCAATCTCCATATACCGTATATATCTTGCCTCCGGCATAAATGGCATAAAGTTGCGTGAATACATGTATCTGCCATTTGTAACACTGCGCACCAGATCAATTCCATTATCCGACCGGTCTGCCGTTAAAACCAGATGATCGGCAGGTTTAGAACGATTTTTACCCATCAAAATTCTTCCGGATAAATAATCAGGAACCGTTCCGCCAGCCAGGCTAATTAATGTCGGCGCCAAATCTTCGAAATCGATTAGTTCATCGCTTACAACTCCGCTTTTGCCCCAGGGGGAAAGATTTTTGTACATTTCAGGAAACCAAATAACAAACGGAACCCGGTAGCCCAGATTTATCCCGTTGGTTTTTCCGCGGGGTTCTCCCTCGCCGTGATCGGCATAAAAGAAAATGATGGTACTGTCTTTCAGATGATCCTTCTCCAAATGAAGGAGCAGCTCTCCGATCTTGTTGTCTGTCAGTTTAATCGAGTTGTAAACACGTGCAAACTGTTTACGCATTTCAGGACTGTTGTTATAGAATGGCGGCATTTCAAAATCGTTGTCTCCTATCCGTTCCTTTTCCTGAAGTTTCTCCAAAACATTTTTCTGATACCAAACATATGACTCTGTCATGGTTCGGGACTGATGTGAATCCATGAAGTTGAATACCGCAAAGAATGGCTGTCCCGGCTTACGATTCCACCATCCGGCCTTGTTTGAACTCTCATTCCATGCCTCTTTAATGAATTGGTCTGCATTTGCCACGTTGTAATCAGTCTTCGCGTTGTTTGTGACGTAATATCCATCCTTTTGCATGTAATAAGGAAATCCTTTAATCAAAGTGGGAACCGGATAATTGCTCCGGTGATTGCCGGTACCCGTTTTGTATGTTTTAACACCGGTAATTATGCACGTCCGGCTCGGCGAACAGACGGTTCCGGTGGAAAAAGCATTGGTGAATCGTACTCCTTCCTTTGCAAGCTGGTCGATAACCGGAGTCCGGGCATCTTTATTCCCGTAACAACCAATAAACTGCGGCGAAGTATCTTCGATGGTTATCCACAGAATATTCGGCTTCTGCAGGGCAAATGCCGAATTCCCAAATAATAAAGGCAAAAGAAGCAGGTTTCTATACGGTTTCATTGTTGTTTAGTTTTGAGATGAAATGGCTATTTTGCCGGAGCCAGTAGTAAAGAAAAGGAGTATTTTTCAGGTTTCACGCAATATCCCTGTAGTGGAGCAGTACCGCAACTTTCGTTACCAAGCGGGCCCATCCGGTAATCCACATTAAGGATAGATTAGGGTAAATGATGTTGCATGTGCAGGCTCCTTGTTTATTTTTGGTATAGAGTTGTAATGACATTATTGTAAAATTAAATCCGTCAAATTTGTTCAACCCTCCTCTGGTAGCAAACCATAAAAACCCCTTTGAATCCTGTAGGATGCTGGTTACTTCATTTTGTGTGAGTCCGTTATCAATGTTATAATACCGGACATATGTATCCGAACCGTAAGATGGGGTAACGATTACTGCAAGCAGGGCAAAAATTAGAATATATCAGACAGGCATAGCAACAATTGGATAGTTTACACAAGAATTTTGTTTAAAGTTATTTAGAAAATCGACAATTTTTATCATGGATGCAAACTTCAGAACAAACATTGAAAATTTCATCTTTTGGTATCTTGCTCATACATCAAACAGCCTTATTTCGAGGTTTACACCCAATTTGATAATCCATTTGTCGCAGCTGCCGAAATCGGACATTGCTTTCCAGGTGCCTGCGTGCCATTCGGCCTGATCATGGCTGGACAGGAAACCGCTAGTTGCGGCTGATCCTGTTGTTAAGGTTGTCAGTCGGCAAGACGAGTGTTTTGAATGTTTTCTCTTTGTGCGCAATCTGGTTTAAAATCCTTTCATCTGCCTTTTGTCCCATCAGGAAGCCTGGTTGGGCAATGGTAGAGATGGAGGGCGAAACAATCCGCTCTCCCGGATATATCATTCGTGGCTTACTGGCTTAGAATTTGCAATTACCGTTTCCAAAATCCTTTTTGATGTTGTGATTTCAAAAAGAGAGGTTGACGAATTGAAATTGAGAGTTGAATTGTACAAACAATAAAAATTATCTATTTTTGTATTATTCAATATTGAATTATTCAAATGCAGATAATTGCAATAATATGAAAAACAACCCTTTTAAATACGGTGGGGTCGTAATCGATCCCTATTTTATTGATCGCGAGCAAGAGGTTCCTGAACTTACACTTTCTCTTTCAGGTGGATCAAACATCATCCTTTATTCTCCCCGAAGGTTCGGTAAAACTTCGTTAATAAAAAGAGTCGCAGAAAAATTGGAGCTTCAAGGATTTTCTGTATTGTATTTTGATCTTTTTCAGGTGAATTCGAGGGAGCAGTTTATGCAATTGTACTATCAGGCCATTCTGAAAAAATCAACCCAATGGGAAAAATCTTTAAACATTCTGACATCATTGGTAAAATCAGTCCGACCAATAATAACAGTTGGTTCTGATGGATTACCCTCTGTATCTATTGACATTGATCGTCGTAACCAATCTCAATCGTTTAGTGAAATTGCATATTCCGGTGAAGGCGGACACTCATTCCGGAGCAAGCCGGACACTTTTCTTGTGGTAAATTAGTTCATAAAACTATAAAAAATCAGTCATCATTTTTTAGATATTTTCTCATTGATTCTCCTTGTATTTCGATT
>JBBQHB010000039.1:0-44532 GCA_038323575.1 Bacteroidales bacterium
TGCTCGTTTAGATAATTAAGGTTAATTCATTAGCTGCCTTTTAGAAAGGCGGAAAATTGATAGGTGCCACTAAAGTCTGGTACTATTAATTTGAATTTGTGAGTTTAAATCAAAGTTAAGATTTCTTTAATAGAAATAAAACAAAGTTAAATAATAATTCAACTTTGAAGCATGTTGTAAAGCATGTTTTTGCGGGAACAATTGCAAAAAACAATTATTGCCTCAGTCAATTAGCAGCAGAATGATCAGTAGACATTTTCAGTTGCTGGCTGAATTCAAATCAAGGTTTGCAGGATGGAATGAAAAATAGAATAACAATAAATGACCAGTAAAAATCGAAGGATTTTACTGGTCATTTATTCATTCACAATACGTTATTCGCTATTGCAGCACTTCCTCCACCTGATAATAAGGCAAACCCCAGGCATCTGCAACTCCTTTGTAAACGACTTTGCCGTTCACAACATTCAGGCCTTTGCGAAGGGCTTTGTCTTCAATGCAGGCTTTTTTCCAGCCGTGAGCAGCTAAACTGATGGCATAAGGCAGGGTGGCGTTGGTCAGTGCGATGGTCGAAGTACGCGGTACAGCCCCCGGCATGTTGGCAACGGTATAGTGAATTACCTCCTCAATGACATAAGTAGGATGGTCGTGGGTTGATGGTACCGTGGTTTCGATACATCCGCCCTGATCGACCGCTACGTCTACCATCACTGTTCCGGGATTCATCGTTTTCAGCATATCCTTGGTTACCAGGAAAGGCGCTTTGGCGCCGGGAATAAGAACTGCACCGATAATCAGGTCACTTACCCTTACCTGCGAACGGATGTTGTAATCGTTCGACATCTGGGTTTTGACGTTGGCAGGCATGATGTCATCAAGGTAACGAAGGCGCTTCAGGCTGATATCCACGATGGTTACGTCTGCACCCAGTCCGGCAGCCATCTTGGCAGCTTCTGTACCTACGATACCGCCGCCCAGAATCAATACCTTGGCAGGCAGTACTCCGGGAACACCGCCCAGCAGCATGCCGCGGCCGCCAAAGGTTTTCTCCAGGTATTTTGCTCCTTCGTGGATTGACATGCGTCCGGCAACTTCTGACATAGGAATCAAAAGCGGCAGTGAACGGTCATCCAACTCAACGGTTTCATAAGCCAGACACACTGCCTTACGTTTGAGCATGGCAAGGGTAAGTTGTTCTGAGGAGGCAAAATGAAAATAGGTATAAACCAACTGTCCTTCTTTGATCAGCGGATATTCCGATTCGATCGGTTCTTTCACTTTCACTATCATATCTGCTGCAGCATAAACCTCTTCAATGGTAGGAAGCACCTTTCCGCCTGCCGCAACATATTCTGCATCAGCGAATCCGCTTCCGTTACCGGCTGTAGCCTGAACATATACTGTATTTCCTCTTTTAACCAGTTCCACAACTCCGGCAGGAGTTAGCGCAACGCGGTTCTCGTTATTTTTGATCTCTTTTGGCAATCCGATTATCATGGGTTCTGAATTTATTTGGTTACAAAATTAAACAAACAAACATCCACATAACCATGACTAAATCCCATGTATTTAAAGCGATTGGCAGATTTACATTTGGGATGATTGTAACATATTTTTCTATACAATTTTTGATTAATCGGACGATTTATTAACAAAAAGAAAGCATATTAGAGGAAATAGGAAAGATTTATAATTGTATCTTTGGCGCGGACAATCTATTATTATACCGAATGCCTGCAATATCAAAGAGAGGAGAGGAGTTACCCGAATCGGCCATCAGAAAGTTGGTGCCCTATGCCGAAAAAGCCAAATCACTTGGCCGGAAGGTATATCACCTGAATATTGGTCAGCCCGATATCAAAACACCTCAGCATGCCATCGAACGCATACGCAACTTTAATTTTGACCTTATTCCTTACGGACATTCCTTCGGAAATGAAACCTACCGCAATAAACTGGCGCAATATTACCGCGACCGGAATCTGGCAGTAGATGCTTCACAGATATTGATCACTACGGGCGGATCAGAAGCGATCTCCTTCGCTTTTATGGTTTGTTTCAATCCTGGCGAAGAGGTGATTATACCTGAGCCGTTTTATGCCAATTACCAGTCATTTGCCATTGCCAATGACGTGGTTATTAAACCTATCACTTCAAATATCAAAGAAGGCTTTCAGTTGCCGTCTATTGCAGAGTTTGAGAAGTTGATAGGTCCTAAGACCAAAGGGATTTTTATCTGTAATCCCAACAATCCTACAGGATATGTTTATACCCATGAAGAGTTGCTTCAGCTGCAGGAACTTGTGCTGAAATACGATCTTTACCTGATCGCTGATGAAGTGTACAGTGAGTTTGTCTACGACGGCAAATTACACTATTCGGTATTAGAGCTTAAACGCATCAATGAAAACGTGGTGATGGTGGATTCCGTGTCCAAGCGGTTCAGCGCCTGCGGAATTCGTATCGGATCATTGGTTTCCAAAAATAAAAAAGTTATTAAAACGATCTCCAAACTTGCAATGGCCCGGCTTTGCCCGCCCATGCTTGGACAGGTGGTGGCAGAATCTGCCGTGGATTCTCCACCGGAGTACATGGAGGACGTTTACAAAGAGTATCTGCAGCGAAGAGACTATTTTATCACGGCCTTGAACAGGATAGAAGGGGTATTTTCACCCATGCCGATGGGTGCATTTTATTCGATGGTAGAGTTGCCCATTGACGACAGCGACCGGTTCTGCCAGTGGATGCTGGAAGAGTTTGAATACAAAGGCGCTACCGTGATGATGGCTCCGGCTTCAGGTTTCTATTCAACGCCCGGAATCGGGCACAACCAGGTCAGGGTAGCCTATGTACTGAATGTGGAGGATCTTACGGCAGCTGTCGAATGCCTTGAGGCGGCATTGAAGGTCTACCCCGGACGAACAATATAAAAGAATATACCTGTCAGGTTTCCAAAACCTGACAGGTATATTACCAAAGGATCAACCAATTACAAATCAACCTTCTTGAATTTTGGCACCATAGCGTGCATGACAACCCATGCAATCAGGTAAGCCGATGCGCAGAAAGCAAATACAATGGTGTAGGCAGTGGTCATTTGTCCTTGCACAATAGGTGACTGGATATTCCTGAGCTGGTCAAACAAGCCCGGATCAATTGCCTGCAGCTGAGCGATCACATCTTTTGGCAAATTACCCAATTCAACCGTATTCAGGTTAAGGAGGTCACCGTCCTTGTTTACCAGATGCATGGACCGGATTTTTTCGGCAAAGTCACCCAACTGATTTGCCTGAGCTACTATCCATGATTTGGCTATCCCTGCTGTACGGTAGGCATCAAAAATCCATCCGGCCGATTTTCCCACAACGATACCACCCATTGCTCCAGCCATTCCGCCGATTCCGGTTACACTACCGACAGCCTTGGTCGGGAACATATCTGAAACGGTGGTGAAAATATTGGCAGACCAGGCCTGGTGGGCTGCAGTCCCGATGCCGATAATAAGGATAGGGAACCAGTAACTGTAACTACCCAGGTATTGCGCGCTAAGTACAACCAAAGGAAAGAAAGCAATGGTTAACATGGCTTTCATCCTGCCGGCATAAGGTTCATAGCCCTTGTTGATGTAATACATCGGAAACCAGCCACCTCCGATACTACCTACTGAGGACATCATGTATAACACAGCCAGTGGAAATGCGATGGACATTCCTGTCATACCGTACTGGGCTTTCATGTAAGCCGGCAGCCAGAAGAGGAAGAACCACCAAACGCCGTCGGTCATGAATTTTCCGAAACTGAAAGCCCAGGTTTGTTTGAACTGAAGCAGTTTAAACCAGGATACTTTTTCTTTTACAGAACCATCTGCATTGGTAGTAACCTCCGGAACGTCATCAGCAGTAATGTAAGCAATTTCTGCAGCCCCCACGCGCTTACTTCTGGATGGTATTTCATACAACCAGAACCAAAAGATCAACCATAAAAATCCGATTCCCCCGATGATCAGGAACGCGGCTTCCCATCCAAGGTGGTCGGCTATCCATGGAACTGTGAGCGGGGCAAGGATTGCTCCCACATTTGTTCCGGAGTTAAATATTCCTGTCGCCAACGCCCGTTCCTTCTTTGGAAACCATTCTGCCATGGTCTTAATGGCTGCCGGAAAGTTTCCTGCTTCACCAAAACCCAAAACGCCGCGGGCAAACATGAAACCGCCTGTTCCTTTAGCAAGGGCATGAACCATGGCTCCGATAGACCAGATGATCAAAGACCATGCATAGCCAAGTTTAGTGCCCAACCAGTCGATAAATCTACCGGCAAAAAGCATGGAGATGGCATACACAAACTGGAATACAGAAGTGATGTTGGCATAATCTGAATCACTCCAGTTGAACTGGATTTCAAGTCTGTCTTTCAACAGACTGAGAACTTGTCGGTCGAGGTAGTTAACGGTTGTGGCAAAGAAGACCAGCGCACAGATTGTCCATCTGTATTTTCCGATCTTTTCCGAAAGATTTGTCATTTTCTTAAAGTTTATTGGTTGTTAGTCTTAACTGGCAGTTGATCCAAAATTAAAATAATTTTCGGCATTATGAAAGGAAATGTCTTCTACCAATTTACCAAGCAGATCCATATCGGCCGGTATCTCTCCGTTTTCGACATCTTTACCCACCAAATTACAGAGGATTCTCCTGAAATATTCGTGTCGCGGGTAGGAGAGAAAACTTCTTGAATCAGTTAGCATGCCGACAAAACGGCTTAAAAGACTAAGGTTGGAGAGCGATTTTAGCTGGTTTTCCATGCCGTCTTTCTGGTCGAGGAACCACCAGCCTGAACCGTACTGAAGTTTTCCGGGAATGGTGCCGTCCTGGAAATTTCCGATCATAGCCGCCATCATATCGTTGTCGCGCGGGTTGAGGTTGTATAAAATTGTTTTGGTCAGTTTGTCTTCGCTGTCAAGTTTGTTCAGCAATTTCGACAATGGTTTGGCTATCTCCAGATCGCCGATGGAATCAAATCCCTTGTCAGGGCCCAACAGGTTGAACAACCTGCTGTTGTTGTTGCGGAGAGCGCCAAGGTGGTATTGCTGGGTCCAACCGCGCTTGTGGTCCATCACCCCAAATTCATACAGCATAGCCGATTTGAACTGGTTGTTCTCTTCCTGCGTAAGGTGTTTACCACCTCTTATCTTTGAAAAGATATTTTTTATTTGCTGTTCAGTGAAATCAGCAGCATAAATAGTATCCAGACCATGGTCTGACAAACGGCATCCGTTTTCATGAAAAAATATGTGGCGCTGATCTAATGCAGCAATAAGTTCGTCGAAGTTTGTAATGCTGCAATTGGCTGCTGCTTCCAGTTTGGTGATGTAACTGTTGAACTGGGCCGGATCATCCACCATCATAGCAGCATCAGGCCGCCATGCCGGCAATACATTTACCTTAAAGCCGCTTTTTTTGATGGCTCGGTGGTATTCCAACGTGTCGACCGGATCATCGGTTGTACAAATGGTATGTACGTTTGCTTTTTGAATGATTCCGCGGCAAGAAAATCCTTCCGAATTGAGCTGTTCGTTGCATTTATCCCATATGGCGCGGGCACTTTTTCCGTCCAGCACAGTTTTGATGCCAAAAGGTTTGCGCAATTCGAGGTGTGTCCAGTGATAGAGGGGATTGCGCAAAGTATACGGAACAGTTTCCGCCCACTTCTCGAATTTTTCCCAATCCGGGGCATCACCGGTGCAATAGCGTTCATTGACACCGTTGGTCCGCATGGCTCTCCACTTGTAATGGTCGCCGTTCAGCCAGATTTGCGTCATGTTTTCAAATCGCTTGTCATCGGCAATCTCTTTGGGAGAGATGTGGCAGTGGTAATCAAATATCGGCATTTTTGCCGCATGTTCGTGGTACAGTTCTCTTGCCGTTTCGGATTGCAAAAGAAAATCTTCGTCCATAAATGGTTTCATAAGTTATGAATTATGTTTTTTTTAAAAGTGACTAAAGTGAGCTAAAGTGACTTCTAAAGTACTTCGTCGGGATATAAACTTGACTGTAAAATCTAACTTTAGTCATTTTAGTCACTTTAGTTCACTTTAGTCAATTTTTCTAAAGTTTAAACAATCGTTTCAAATGTCGGTCATATAGATTCTCTTCCACGCATTGTCCAATGATCTTGCTGTTTGCCTTCAATAAATCGGTATAATAAGTACCCATTTCGGCAGCAACTTTATAGCCTACATGAATTAATTGCCTGAAGTTCGCATTGTAGTCGGGATGTCCCGGGATATGACGGAGCGTATTGGCAAATTTCTCACTGCTCCAACCTTCAACTTCTGCAGGAGTAGGAAGTTGGTCGCCCTTGATGTCAATCACATCTGCATAGGGAGCACAAAGCTCTTCCTGACGTGCAAGTGCCTGTGTGTATATTGATTTTGCGGCTTTCAACGCTTCACCTCCGGCAACGGCCAGACCGATAACTTCTTCAAGCCATGTGGTGCCGGCTGTCTTGACGTGGATTCCCTTGTCGTATTTGGTAATGATCCGCTGAATTTCCGGATAGATGGAAAATTTATCGGATCCTGAGTGAACACTTAATTTCAGGTTATCCATCAGCCCAAATTCTTTGACGGCATAATCAATGACCAGAATGTCTTCCTCGAATTCTTTGGCAAACATGGCCACATTGCCGACATAATCCACTCCCTTGTTAAACCTGCCGGTGAATTTCGGTGCAATCGTCTGGACAGGAATACCCTGGCTGGCTATCATCTTCAGGATAAAGAACAGTTCAACCGGTGATTGGGGAGACTCAACTTCATCCATCGAAATTTCGGTCACGAAGTTGCCTGAACCTTTCCGGTCAGCAATATACCTGTAGATATTTCCTGCTTCCGTAATGGCAGTTAAAAATTTTCCGGCAATTTTTTTCAGCAGTTCTTCATCCACTGCAAAGGGATGGGGGATATTGGGGATATTCAATTGCCCGGAATAACCGGAACAGGAGGCGATGAAGGACAACGTATCTTCAAGCGGCGCGGGAATTCCGATTTTCCCGGCGACATCAATGGTGAAAAAATCGGACGAATGGATGAATCCTTCCACATTCCCAAGGTTGATATGGTCGGCATCCACACAATAATCTCCATTGTAGCCAAGCGCTTTAACTGCTTGGTTCGCTTCGTTCCTGGTATCGGCAGGCAGTGAATGGACATACCCATGCTCCCTGTTGGATTTGTTCCAGACCGGAGTCACTTCTATGCCTCCTTTTTGAGCTTTTAGCAGCGCTCTCAGTTGCGCATTTCCCTGATGGGCGAACCTGTCGCCAATTCCAAAACTGTATTTTCCAATTTTTTTCATTGTGAAATTTTTTCCGTGTTCGTTCACGAAAGTAATTATTTTTTGTATTTAATCAGACAAGGACTGATTTTTTTGTTAATCAGGATGTCGTAACTCGAATTAAAGCTCATGGTTTTAATACTCGGTTTGCCAACTACTTCACCCTGACTGCCGACCCCGATCGGAGGATGCCACATTAATCCCACTTTTTCTTCCAGGTTCATCTGTTTCAACAGGTTATTGACACGCTCTTCCACACTAAGACGGGAATCTTCGTAAGGATCCAGATGGCCGTTTTTATTCAGATCCCGGTAGGTAAATCCATTTTCAATAAGGGTATTAATTTCTTTCAGGTTCTTTTTTGCACGGTAATTACCCAGATCGTAATACAGATTGAAGAACATAAACCCCAGGATGATAGCTACTGCGATGCCAAGAAGGATGAAAATAAAGATCCTGATTAATTTTCTCATTGGTCAAATTCATTTAATAGCTTCAGTCAAAGTTATCGCATTTAGCAATATGGAGAAAAACAGGTGCTTTTTTGAGGATAATTATTTTTCCGTGTTCGTACACGATATGAAATAAATGATTAAATTTGCTTCAGTTTTAACCAGCCAGATGAAGAAGAACATTCGGATCAAAGATATTGCACTCACGGCAGGCGTTTCGATTGGAACAGTCGACAGGGTTCTCCACAAGCGGGGTGAGGTATCTGTAGAGACCAAATCGAAGATCCAGCAGATCATAGATGAACTGGATTACCGGCCTAATCTTCTGGCGAGCAGCCTTGCTTCCAAAAAGAGCATTCTTTTTGCTACACTGATGCCCAGAGCGGTAAGTCAGGATTCCTACTGGATTAAACCGCAGCTGGGAGTAGAAAAGGCGATGAATCAAATCAAAGCATACGGCGTTAAAATCCAGCAATTTTACTTTGAGATGGATGATTCTTCATCGTTCTCGGCCGAAGCCGATAAATTGCTGCTTGTTTCACCCGACGCTGTCATCCTAGCGCCCTGGGCCAAAAGGGAAGCATTGAAATTCACCGGGAAACTGGATAAGAAAAAAATTCCTTATATCTTTATAGACGCCACATTACCTGAAGCACACCCAATTAGTTTTGTTGCACAAAGCTCACTGGACAGTGGTTTCCTTGCAGCAAAGTTAATTGACTGGGGTGTTCAGGAGAAGAGCGTGATTTTATTGATACATGTTGCCAAGGAATTGGACAATGCCAACCATTTGCTGCAGCGCGAAAGGGGGTTCAGGCGTTATTTTGAAAAGAATAAAAACAACCATCGTATTGTAAAAATGGAGGTTTCCGGGAACAGTGAGGAGGAGATAGCCTTTCATCTTGGTGAGCTGGGAATTGAACCCTGCGATGTCCGTGGTATTTTTGTGACCAACTCCAAGGTACATCTGGCAGCAGCCTGTTTCAAGTCGCTTTGTCAATCACCTAAGATTGTCGGATACGACCTGATTCCTCAAAATATTGCTTTGCTCAAAGAGGGGAAGATCGACTTTCTGATCTGCCAGAAGCCGGAAGTGCAGGGTTTTCATGCCATTCATCTGCTTTTTGATTTTCTGGTAAAAAAAGAGATGGTGCAGCCAGCGAATTTTACCTCCATTGATTTGATTACCAAGGAGAACATTGATTTTTATAATTCTTTCTAAACATTACTCATTACTATAAAATTTTGAAAATGAAGAAAATTTCTTTTGACGATTTAAACGGGAAAGTATGCGTCATTACCGGTGGAGCAGGCGTGATCGGTATATCACTGGTAAAAGCGCTTGTATCTGTAGGGACCAAAGTTGCCATCGTTGATATCAATGAGGAACTGGCACAGCAGGTCGCTGCGGATATTTCCAAAGAATTCAATGCTGTATGTATCGGTGTTAAAGCCAATGTACTGGACAAAGAGTCGCTAGAGGCAGCCAAATTGATTATCAACGAGAAACTGGGCCCCATCGAACTGCTCATTAACGGCGCAGGAGGTAATTCACCGCAGGCTACAACCCAGGTGGAACAGATGGAAGTTGCCGATCTCGATAACCTGGAAAAGACATTCTACGGACTTCAGATGGAGGGTTTTGATAAGGTTTTTGCATTGAATTTCAAAGGAACCATAATTCCTACCATGGTATTCACAAAAGACATGCTGAAAAGCCAAAAGGGTGCTGTGCTGAATATCTCTTCCATGAATTCTTATCACCCGCTTACCAAGATTCCGGCCTATTCAGCAGCAAAAGCATCTGTCAACAATTTCACCGAATGGCTTGCTGTTCACCTGGCCAAAATGGGTATCCGCGTCAACTCAGTTGCCCCGGGCTTCTTCATCACCAACCAGAACCGTTTTCTGGTTATGGACGAAAAAACCGGAGGTTATTCTGCCCGCGGAAACAAAATCGTCACCAACACACCCATGGGTAAATTTGGTGATCCTGACGATTTACAGGGCGCTACACTCTATCTTTTGTCTGATATATCTTCTTTCGTAACCGGAATTGTCATTCCTGTTGACGGAGGATTCAATGCCTACAGTGGCGTTTAATAGTTTAAAATGTTTATGATGTTTGAAAAGTTTGAAATGTTCAGAAACCATAACATTTTAAGCCCTTCAAACATTTCAAACCCTTCAAACCATAAAGAATTATGAGCATAACAATCAAAAACAACTGCAAAACCTCACTTCTGGTGCCAACCAGCATGGGGATTCGTATCACGCCTGTTAATGGTCAGCCTGTTCACAGCAGCAGTCTCTTCCAGATGGAAGTTTCCAGCGCTGAAACCAATGTTGCCAGCATCTCTTCTTATCTTGGGCTTCCTGTTAAAGTATTGACCACTTTTGTCAAGGACAGTCCGATTGCAAGTATGATTAAAAGCAATCTTTGGGCACGCGGAATGTCTTTCGAAGGTCCGGAAGTTGAGCAGGGCGACCCATGGGGTTACCGTCACCAGTTCAATATTGCCGACAGCGGTTTTGGTACCCGCGGACCAAGGGTTCAGAACGACCGCGCAGGTGAAGTTGGCCGTACCCTGAATGTCAAGGATTTTGATCTCGACCGTATCTTCAAAGAGGAAGGTGTTCAGATTGTTCATCTATCCGGACTGATCGGTGCCTTGTCGCCCGAAACAAGCAAATTCTGCCTGGAATTGGCGCGAAGCGCCAAAAAACACGGCACACGTATAGCCTTCGACCTCAATTACCGTGCATCTTTCTGGAAAGGAAGAGAGACTGAATTGAGCGCTATCTTCGAAGAGATTGCCTCCGTCGCAGATATTCTGATCGGTAACGAAGAGGATTTTCAGTTGTGCCTTGGCATCAAAGGTCCTGAAGCCGGCGGAAAACAATTATCTTCAGAAATCGACGGTTTCAAGGAGATGATCTACCGCGTGAAAGCCAAATTCCCGAATGCATCTGTGTTTGCAACCACCCTTCGTCAGGTAGTCAATACCAACGAACATCTTTGGGGCGCCATCATGCTCGAAGGAGAGGATTGGCATGTGGTGGAACCGCGCAATATACACGTACTCGACCGTATCGGCGGTGGAGATGGTTTTGTTGGAGGATTGCTCTACGGTATCCTGAAGGGTTGGGAACCTGCAAAATGGATCCAGTTTGGCTGGGCCTCCGGCGCTCTCGCCACTACTTTCCTGACCGATTATGCCCAACCTGCCGATGAGGAGATGGTTTGGAGCATCTGGAAGGGTAACGCGAGAGTCAGGCGATAATTTGAGAATTTTCGATTTTGGAATGACCGTTGATCAAAATTACTTTCCGCCACGAAGTGGCTGCATAACCTGGCCCGGGGCAGAGCGACAAAGGAGCGGCGCCCTGGGTTAGCGGGTCAAATTCAAAAGCCGTCCGCGATAGAATGATTAGAAAAGCGCTTTCAATTCTTCGGACGGAAGGAACAACATATTCAATGAAGTAGAAGTATTACCATGATCTATTTTAAAATTGGTTCAACAAAACATGAATTAACCGCCGAGGACCTGAAAAAGGGTCTTTTTGAGGCATTCGAAAAATTGGGAGCACGCAAAAAGGTACTTGCCATACCTCCCGATTACACCAGGCTGCCAAGCCGGTCCGGAGAACTCACCGAGATGACCTGGCAATATTACGGGGATGCGCTGACGGATGTACTTCCCGCCCTTGGAACCCACTCACCGATGACTGCCCACCAGATTTCGCATATGTTTGGTACTTTGCCAGCATCACTAATCAGGGAGCATGACTGGCGGAACGATGTGGTTACTGTTGGTGAGGTACCTTCTGCTTTTGTGCAGGAGGTCTCAGGCGGAGCCGTCAATTTCCCATGGCCGGCACAGGTAAACAAACTGCTTCTGGAAGGCAGGTTCGATCTGATTCTCTCATTGGGTCAGGTGGTACCGCACGAAGTGGTTGGGATGGCCAACTACAACAAGAATATTTTTGTCGGTACCGGCGGTGTGGAGGGAATCAACAAGAGTCATTTTATCGGCGCAGCTTACGGGATGGAACGGATGATGGGACATGCCGACACGCCGGTGCGAAGGGTTTTTAACTATGCTTCCGATAATTTTACGCAGAATCTTCCTATCGTATATGTCCAGACGGTCGTCGGACTCGACAAAACTGACGGCAAAATCAAGACTCGCGGTCTCTTTATCGGCGACGACATGGAGGTCTTCGATCTGGCAGCTAAACTGGCCTTGAAGGTTAATTTTGAAATGCTGGAAAAACCGCTCCAGAAAGTTGTTGTATACCTTGATCCTACTGAGTTTAAAAGTACCTGGTTGGGCAACAAAGCGATCTACCGTACCCGGATGGCGCTTGCCGACGGAGGTGAACTGATTATCCTGGCTCCGGCATTGGTCGAATTCGGCGAAGACAAGGAGATTGACAGACTGATCAGGAAATACGGCTATTTCGGAACTCCTTCCGCTCTGAAAGCCTGTGATGAACACGAAGAGCTCAGGAACAATCTGAGTGCGGCAGCACACCTCATCCACGGTTCTTCAGAGGGAAGGTTCAATATCACTTATTGTCCGGGGGAAGAGGCCAAAAACCTTACCCGGCAGGAGATTGAAAGTGTTGGATTTAAGTATGCAAGTCTGTCGGAAGTAGAAAAACAGTACAACCACGAAAAACTGAAAGACGGCTTTAACCTGATGCCGGACGGCGGGGAGATCTTCTACATCTCCAATCCGGCGCTGGGGTTATGGGCGTTTAGAGACAGGTTTAAGTATTAAAAAGGATAAAGGATAAAGGATAAAGGATAAAGTAAAGAACGCACTATCATCATTATAGCTAAGATCAAATGATTCAATTTATTAACCATCAACCACAACGAGCGGGGCTCACTTTATCCCTTATCCTTTATCCTTACGATTGCAAGAGGTGCAACACTCCAAAATCAGCAAATATTGATAGAATGAAGATTGTTGTTGACGATAAAATCCCATACATCTACGGTGCCCTGGAGCCATACGCAGAGGTGGTATACCTGCCGGGATCCAAGACAACTCCGGAAGTTGTCAAAGATGCCGATGCATTGATTACACGCACCCGCACCAAATGCAATGAGGCTTTGTTATCGGGATCATCGGTGAAAATCATTGCTTCAGCTACCATCGGATACGATCACATTGATACGGATTACTGTGACCGTGCAGGCATCAAATGGACAAATGCCCCGGGATGCAATGCCAAATCAGTGGAGCAATACATTGCTTCTGTCCTGATGGTTATGGCTGAAAAGAAAGCCATGACACTTGTCGGCAAAACGATAGGTATTGTCGGGGTAGGGAACGTGGGTTCCAAAGTGGCCAAAGTGGCTGAAATTCTGGGTATGCGAGTTTTGCTGAACGACCCGCCGCGGGCACGGGCAGAGGGTGAAAAGGGATTTACAGGACTGGAAACCATCCTTGAAGAATCAGACTTCATTACGCTGCACGTTCCTTTGAACATGGATGGAGTGGATGCAACCTACCACCTTGCTGATGAAAAACTGTTTGCCCGCATGTCGCGGAAACCGATCATTATCAACAGTTGCCGCGGAGAAGTGGTGAAAACAGCCGATTTGAAACAGGCCATCCTGAAGGGACAGGTTTCCGGAGCAATAATCGATTGTTGGGAAGATGAACCGGATATTGACACTGAACTTTTGGCATTGGTTGATCTGGCGACTCCTCACATTGCAGGCTATTCCAGAGACGGCAAGGCCAAAGGTACTGAGATGAGTGTGCAGGCTGTCAGTAAATTTCTCGGATTGGGTGCAAAAAACTGGAAAGTTTCCGATGTGGAGAAGCCGGCCAATCCTGAGATCCTGATCGACGGTACAAATAAAACAATACAGCAAATTCTTTCAGAGGCAATTCTGGCTACTTACGACATAAGAGAGGACGATGCCCGTTTACGGAACAGCATTTCTACATTCGAAAAGCAACGTGGAGATTACCCGGTACGCAGAGAGTTTCCGGCATTTACAGTTTACGGAAAGATCAATAACATCAAAGTAATTGAAAAACTGAAAAAACTGGGTTTTAAGATGTGAGGCGTGAAAGATAAGACATGAGATATAAGGCACAAGGCATAAGATTTACTTTATCGCAATTAGGGAGTAGATGTTTTTTTATCACAATTAAGGAACATTTGTCCCATAGGTCACATAAGTCATAATATGAGTCATTTATAACACAAAATATTGATAATTAAATTATAGATAGGCATAAAAATTAAATTTTTTTAAAATGAAAAAAGCAGACATTGGTTTGATTGGATTGGCAGTAATGGGGGAGAACCTCGTTCTGAACATGGAAAGCAAAGGCTTTACCGTTGCAGTTTACAACAGGACGGTAGATAAAGTCGACAAGTTTATCGCTGGTCGTGGCGCAGGCAAAAACTTTATCGGATGTCACACGATTGCAGAGTTGTGCCAGAATCTGGAACGTCCGCGCAAAGTAATGATGTTGGTGAAAGCCGGTCAGCCGGTGGATGATTTTATTGAACAGATTATTCCTCACCTCGAAGCCGGTGATATCATCATCGATGGCGGAAACTCCCATTTCCCCGACACGATCCGTCGTACAAAGTATGTTGAAAGCAAAGGATTGCTCTATATTGGTACCGGTGTATCCGGAGGAGAAGAAGGCGCTCTATTAGGGCCTTCCATGATGCCGGGCGGTTCCCCTGCAGCATGGCCTGCAGTGAAACAAATCTTCCAGGCTGTGGCAGCCAAGGTTGACGGCGTACCTTGCTGCGATTGGGTAGGTGAAAACGGCGCCGGTCATTTTGTCAAGATGGTACACAACGGAATTGAATACGGCGACATGCAGATCATCTGCGAGGCATACCAGATCATGAAAGAACTGTTGGGAATGACGGCCGATGAAATGCACGATACTTTTGCCGAATGGAACAAAGGAGACCTCGACAGTTACCTGATAGAGATCACCCGTGATATCCTTGGATTCAGGGACGAAAACGGCGAAGCGCTGGTAGAAAAAATCCTTGATACTGCAGGTCAGAAAGGTACGGGCAAGTGGACAGGTGTTGCAGCACTCGATCTGGGCATTCCGTTGACTTTGATCGGCGAATCCGTTTTTGCAAGATGCCTCTCTGCTCAGAAAGATTTGAGGACCAAAGCATCCAAAGTACTCCACGGCCCTGAGAAAAAATTCACAGGCGACCGCAAACAATTCTTAAACGACCTGAAAGATGCCTTGTTCGGTGCCAAGATCATCTCTTACGCACAGGGTTATGATTTGATGGGTGAGGCAGCCAAAGAGTACAAATGGAACCTGAACAACGGTGGCATTGCACTGATGTGGCGTGGCGGCTGTATTATCCGTTCCGTATTCTTAGGGAAAATCAAAGAGGCATTTGACAAAAATCCGGGGCTTGAACATCTGCTGCTCGACAAATTCTTCACCGAAACGATCGAAAAGGCACAGGCTGGCTGGCGACGTGTTGTTGCTACCTCTTTCTCCAATGGAATTCCGATTCCATGCCTTGCAACTGCATTGACTTATTTCGACGGTTTCCGCAGTGAAAGGCTTCCTGCAAATTTATTGCAGGCTCAGCGTGACTATTTTGGTGCTCATACGTATGAAAGAGTAGATAAGCCACGAGGAGAATTTTTCCATACCAACTGGACCGGCAGGGGTGGAGATACCGCTTCTTCGACCTACACGGTTTAGCAAAGAGATAGAAAATGGCCCTCGGGCCATTTTTTTTTCTTCCGTGAAAGAGGTACTTTTGTGGCCGGTTAAAAAACTGAAGTTGGTATTGTTTCACTATTCCTTATTTTACACTGGAAAATATACAAAGACATAAGATACAGATTATGAGCGAAATAAAAAGAACCCTGCTGATGATCCTCGACGGATGGGGAATCGGCGATAAAACAGCGTCTGATGCCATCTACACAACTCACCCGTCATTTATAGAATCACTCTGGAATAATTACCCGCATTCCCAGCTGCTGACTTCAGGAGAGAATGTTGGTCTTCCTGACGGTCAGATGGGAAATTCGGAAGTTGGTCACCTGAACATTGGGGCCGGCCGTGTGTTGTACCAGGACCTTGTGAGAATCAACAAAGCAATCCGCGAAAACAAACTGAAAGATAATACCCAGGTTATTAAGGCCTTCACCTACGCAAAAGAGAACGGCAAACCGGTTCACCTGATCGGGCTGATTGGTCCAGGCGGAGTGCACGCGATGAGTCTGCATATGGTTGCGCTGGCACAAATCGCTACAGACATGGGACTTGATCAAATTTTCGTTCATGGTTTAACGGATGGCCGCGATACAGATCCGCAGTCGGGTTACGGCTTTGTGGAAGAAGATCTCAAGGGCCTTGCAACCACCAAAGCCAGATTTGCTACGCTGGTCGGACGTTATTACGGCATGGACCGCGACAACAACTGGAACCGTATTAAGCTGGCTTACGATATGCTGACAAAATCAGTCGGCCGCAAAAGCAAAGATCTGTTGTCTGCCATTCAGGAGTCATATGATGAAGGTGTTACCGACGAGTTTATCAAGCCAATTGTCATGACTGATGAAAACAACAAACCTCTGACAACCATACAGGAAGGCGATGTGGTCATCTGTTTCAATTACCGTACCGACCGTCTTCGCGAGATGACCATTGCATTTACGCAGGAAGACCATCCTGAACAAGAGATGAAAACGATACCGCTGGAGTGGTACACCATGACCAACTATAAGGCATCCTTTAAAAATGTTCATCCGATTTTCGATAAAGACAATGTCTATAATACTTTGGGGGAAATTGTTTCGAAAGCCGGATTGAACCAGATCCGTATCGCGGAAACCGAGAAATATGCCCATGTAACTTTCTTTTTCTCAGGAGGAAGGGAGAATGAATTTAACGGTGAAAAAAGGATACTTATTCCGTCACCCAAAGTGGCAACTTATGATCTTCAGCCTGAAATGTCTGCGCCACTGGTTAAAGATGCTATAGTGGCTGCATTGAATAAGAAAAGCGCTGATTTTATCTGCCTCAATTTTGCAAACGGGGATATGGTTGGCCATACCGGGGTTTACAGTGCGATACAGTTGGCCATTAAAGCTGTGGACCAGTGTGTGAGAGAGGTTGTTGAAGCCGCCAGATCCAATGGATATGATGTGGTGGTGATAGCCGATCACGGGAATGCCGACTTTGCAGTAAATGAAGATGGCAGCGCCAATACAGCCCATTCGCTCAATCCGGTTCCGTGCATCTGGGTGACCGATAACAGGGATGCGAAAATTCAGGATGGTATTTTGGCGGATGTAGCTCCTACGATATTGAAAATCATGGGTTTGGATATTCCGGTTGAGATGACAGGTACCCCGCTGATATGATAGAAATTGGGAAAGCAATTGTCAGTCTGGATGTCCTGGAATCAAAGTTTTGCTGCGACCTCGATCATTGCAAAGGCGCCTGCTGTGTGGATGGCGACAGCGGTGCCCCTTTGACTTTGGATGAAGCAGCGGCCATTGAAGATTTGTATCCTTTTTATGCAGAGTATCTTTCGGATGAAAATAAAAAAGAGATTACCAGGCAGGGATTCTCGCTGATTGACAGTGACGGAGACCTTGTAACCCCTATCATTGGTAATAATGAGTGTGTTTTCACTTTTGTGGATGCCAAGGGTATCACCAGGTGTGCCATTGAAAAGGCATTTTTTGAAAAAGATACATCTTTCCGGAAACCGGTATCATGCCATCTTTTCCCCATCAGAATCACAGAATACAAAAGATTTGACGGGGTAAATTACGAGAAGTTGAAGATATGCAAACCCGGCAGGGATTGCGGAAAATCAAACAATCTTCCGCTCTGGCAATATCTGGAAGAGCCACTAATCCGAAAGTATGGTGATGCATGGTACAAGGAGTTAAAACTTGTTGCTGAGAACTTACCCGCAAAATAGAAAAAGCCGCTTAGCGGCTTTTTCTATTTTGCGGAAGTTTGTCAATACATTGTTTGAGACGTTCGGTAATATCCTCAACATTACCTTCACCATTGATTGACTCATATTTTCCGGAATCTTTGTAATAAGAGATGAGGGGCTGAGTCTTCTCGTTGTAAACCTGGATTCTGTTCTCAATGATCGTGCGGTCTGCATCATCCTTCCTGCCTGAAGTCTTGCCTCTGGTAATCAGTCGTGCAATCAGCTCCTCTTTTTCAACTTCAAGCGAAAGCATGGCGCTTATTTTATGGCCATAATTTCCCAACAGCTTGTCCAGGGCCATTGCCTGAGGAACCGTTCGCGGAAATCCGTCAAACAAAAAGCCATTGGCCGAAGGATTTTTATCCAGCTTATTTTGAATCAGATCGATTACCATGGAATCAGGTACCAATTCTCCACGGTACATCAGGTCTTTTGCTTTGAGTCCAAGTTCTGAACCTGCAGCAATCTCTTCCCTGAGAATATCGCCCGTCGAGAGATGGATCAACAGATAAGATTGGGATAAGTACGTAGCCTGGGTCCCTTTCCCTGCTCCGGGTGGACCAAATAAAACCAGATTTATCATAAAATATTATTTAACTAAAGTATATATGTCTTTCAAATTGCGTCCCCTGCGGTCATAATCAAGGCCGTATCCGACAATAAAATCATTTGGAATTTCAATGCCGACATATTCCAGGTGGATTTTTTCTTTCATTGCATCAGGTTTGAAAAGCAGTGTCGCAATTTTTACCTCTTTTGCTCCTTTGAGCGAAATTTGGGACATAACATTGGCTATGGTATGTCCTGTATCGACGATATCTTCCAGGATGATAACTGTCCGGCCGGTGATATTTTCGTTTACACCAATTAATTCTTTAATTTCAAGCGTGGAGGCCGTTCCTTCGTAGGAAGCCAGTTTCAGAAAAGAAATTTCTGCGTCGTTCATCTCAAGTTCCTTCAATAAATCCGCAGCAAACATAAACGACCCGTTCAAAATGCAGACAAAAAGAGGGTTCTTGCCTTCGAGATCAACTTTCATCCGGGCTGCCATTTTTTTTATGGCAGCTTGTATCTCCTCAAACGGATGAGAGATTTCAAATTCTTTGTCCCAAAGACGGATTCGTTTCATAAAGAAGTATAATAAATTGTTTTCCGAATTCGGAAAATACCTGGTAAGGCCTGTTTGTTTGTTTTCTTATTGCCAGATGAAATAGCCATAATGATTATTGTCCTACCAACTGGTGAGTGATAAATCATGTCTATTTCAGAAGTATTGAACAATATGTGCGACAAATATAAAATAATCTTTTCGGGGGGCAAAAAAAATGAAGGTTTTGCAATTAATTATTATTTCCGATTTCTTATTGTAATTTTGGAAAACACTAATGAATGAACTATCATGACACAAGAATTGAAACCGAAAATAAGCATCATTATGGGCAGCACCTCAGATTTGACTGTGATGACCGGTGCTGCAGAAGTTCTGAACCAACTTGGAATACCGTTTGAGATGAATGCGTTATCGGCTCACCGCACACCGGAAGAGGTAGAGAAGTTCGCCAAAGGAGCCCGCGGCCGCGGAATCAAAGTTATCATAGCTGCTGCCGGGATGGCTGCTCATCTTCCCGGAGTAATTGCTGCGATGACGCCGATCCCTGTGATCGGGGTACCGATTAAAGCTTCGCTTGAAGGTCTGGATTCAATTTTGGCAATCCTACAGATGCCTCCGGGTATTCCGGTTGCAACAGTGGCACTGAACGGATCCCGGAATTCCGCCATCCTTGCAGCCCAGATGATTGCTACCGGCGACGAACAGCTGATGGCCAAACTGATTGATTTCAAAGAGGAGCTAAAGAATAAAATTGTTGAGGCAAACAACGAGTTGGCAAAGATAAAATACCCGTTCAAAACCAATTAACCATTCTTTTTTCTCGTTTTTTTTCGGTAACTTACAGGGAGCGCGGTCAGCAGCTCCCTTTTTTTATTCCCCCGCCGCGGGGCTGACCGGGCTCTTTCTCACGGAAAATTCCGGGCCATGTGCAAAAGAGATCTCAAAATTGGTCTGTTGCTTCCAGTTTTTGTGCTGTTTCCTTTGTTGAACAGCACTGCTGTTGAAAGGGTCTCTTCCGCGGGTGCAAGGGAGGCAGGCCTCTCACAGGCCATGGTTGCGCTCTCAGGATCATACGCTGTATTCCACAACCAGGCCTTTCTGACTGAAAACAAATCCCCAATTTTGGGCCTATCTTACCGGCAGCCCTATTTTATTGCCGGATACTGCGAATCTGCGTTAGCTTTCGTTTACCCCGTAAAATCGGTTGCATTTGCCATGGGAGTTACCCAATCGTCAGTTTCTTCCTACCGGGAATCCAATCTTGGAATTGCCATTGCAAAAAAACTTACAGGCAGATTGTCTGCAGGACTTCTGTTCAACTGTTTCTTCCTCAACTTTCCGGAGAGTGACCGTCACAAAGGTTCTTTCCTCATTGAAGGAGGTATTAGTTATCAATGTTCTGATAATCTTAAACTGGGGTTTCACCTGAAGAACATCGCCTGGTCAAAAATTGAAACCTACCAGTACAACCTTACTTTCCCGCTCGTCATCAGATCCGGAGCTTCTTATCTTTTGAGCGATAGGCTGTTGCTGGCCGGGGAGGCAGTCTTTGAGAATGATTTTGGCTTGGGATTCCGCTCTGGAGCAGAGCTTATGCTCATGGATAACTTCCGGGTACGGGGAGGCATTTCAACCAATCCGTTTCAGCATTCTATCGGTTTCGGGTATCAACTGAACTTTTGTCAACTGGATTTTGCGATGGTACACCACGAAATGCTGGGGTATTCACCGATCATATCATTCAGTTTTAGTTTCAAATGAGCTAATTTTTTTAATTAGCAAATAATCAATTATAAATTAAGCCATAAGATGAAGTCTTTTAACCTCGAAATTTTAATTGTATTTCTTTTATTTGAAGGAGCAGTATCCGGTTACGGTCAGCAAACCGATCTGAAAAATGAACAGCGGATAGAAGAATTGGTTGAATCGATGGCTGAAGTGACTGATGCCGGTGCAGAAAGTACGCTTCTACTGGAGGATATGAGTTATTATGCCAGTCATCCAATCTTGATCAACATGGCAACGGAAGAAGAACTGCTGCGTTTAAATCTTTTAAATTTCAAACAAGTCAGGAGTATTATTGATTACCGTGAAAAATATGGTCGGATTTTAACGCTTCATGAATTGTCTGTGACGGGTGAATTCAGCGGGGAGCTGTTGCGAAAGATTGAACCATTTGTCCTTTTTGAACAGGAGCGTGATTCTTTGCAGAAAAGATGGGACAATTTTGTCCATCATAACTTCCTGGCAAGGGTAAAAAGAACGTTTCCATTTTCTGACGGATATTTTCCTGTCAAAGGCAAACCTCCTGTTTACAACGGAAGCCCTTACAGCTCCTATCTGAAATACAGGGGCGAGGTTGGAAAGTGGCTGGAGATCGGGATAACGGCAGAAAATGACGCAGGTGAAGATTTCTTCCGTCAATCAAACAAGACTTTCGATTTTTTATCCGGTTTTATTTGCTGGAACGGAAGCGGCCTGGTTCAAAAAGTAGTTGCAGGTGATTTCCATCTCAGATTCGGACAAGGGATTAACCTGTGGTCGGGGGGTGGTGTCAGTTACCTCTCGGATCTCTCTTCCCTCATGCGTTCGGGCGAAGGAATCAGACCCTATAGTTCTTCTGATGAGAATAGGTTTTTTAGGGGAGTCGCGGTGCAGTTGGGTCTTAAGCCGGCGAAAATTTCACTGTTTTTTTCAGACAAAAGGAAAGATGCCAATTTAGCAGGTGATTCCAGCGGCAACAATCTGATTACCTCCTTCAGAACTGACGGTTTTCACAGGACAATTTCCGAAATGGCCGATGAAAAGGATGTAAACGAGCTGATGATAGGCGGATATGCCGATTTCAGGTTTGAAAACTGGCGCTTCGGAATCCTGTCTTCCTGTCAAAAATTTGGACTTCCTGTCACAAAGGGGGAGGCAACCTACAAATCAAAAACTTTTGAAGGCGATGCAAATTTTAATTTTGGTGCAGATTACCATCTGATTTTTAATCAAATCAGTTTATTTGGTGAAGCCGGAATCTCCCGGAATCTTCAACCGGCGGTAGTAAACGGTTTGGTTTGGAAGGCTCATCCCCTGTTGTCACTTTCATTTCTCTACCGCTGTTACGACCCGGCGTTTCATTCTTTCAATTCGGGCGCTTTTGGCGAGGGAAGCGGAGGCCGCAATGAAAGGGGATTCTTTATCGCCTTTGAATTTTGTCCTGTCGCAAAAGTGAAAATTGCCGGTCAGGCTGACTTGTTTTATTTCCCCTGGATGACTTACCAGACAATTTCACCGGCACAAGGTCGTACCATGTCATTTCAGGCAGAGATGGCTGTCCGGCCGGAGCTGTTGGTTTACTTTCATTCCAGATTCGTCAGTAAACCGCAAAAAACAAGCGGGATATCCGGGGTACCTGAACAATGGGATGAAACAACTTTAAAATCCAGGGTTCACTGTGACTGGAAACTCAGTGAAAAGGTACAGCTGAGAACCAGAATTGAGCATGTCGCTTACAAGTACAACGGAAAGAAGGAAAATGGATTTTTATTTTTTCAGGATCTTATTCTTTCTGCTTCACCAAAGTTAAAATGCTGGTTAAGAGCGGCCTATTACCGGACCGATGGATACAATTCAAGAGTTTACTGCTATGAAAACGATCTGCTTTACTATTTTGCAATCCCTGAATTTCACGGAGAAGGCATAAGGTCTTATATCAACTTGAAGTGGCAACCCGTTCGGTCGTTATCCCTCTATTGTAAAGCCGGTTACACCTTACGGGAAGGGGCAACTGAGATGGGATCGGGTAACGATGCTACACCGGGTAATTACAGATTGGATCTGAGAGGTCAGATATGCCTGAAGTTTTAGAAAAAAACCGTCAATGGTTAAATTTCTCTAAATGGATTTTCGATCTGACGTTATTTTGTAACTTTGCGGGGCCCTATTAACGGGTAACCGAAAAACATAAAAGGAAGAAAATGCATTCAGTGCACAATTTTGACGAAATCCGACCCTATCGGAACGACGAGTTTTCAGCTGTCATGGCCCGTTTGTTGGATGATCCGCAATTCGACAGCATCTTGCTGAAGAACATTAACAAGGGCGATGCGGAGTTGGAACATATGAAGAACGCACTGAGGGCTACGAAGACTATTGAAGATTTTCAGGAGCAGTTTATTGTTCCTGTGGTTAACCAAATCCTTGCAGCAACTTCCAAAGGTTTATCCATGACCGGGCTGGAAGATCTTGATAAAAACCAGCGATACCTGTTTATATCCAATCACAGGGATATAGTTTTAGATGCGGCCCTTTTGAATGTTGAAATGCATGCCGGCGGATTTAGTTCTACTGAAATTGCAATCGGCAGTAATTTGTTGATTTTCCCCTGGATCAACGACCTGGTCCGGATTAACCGTTCCTTTATCGTTAAGCGTAATATCCCGGTTAAACAAATGCTGACTTCTTCCAGACTGCTGTCTCATTACATCCGGCAGATGATCACCAATGGAACCGATTCAATCTGGATTGCACAAAGAGAGGGTAGGGCCAAAGATGGTAATGACATTACTCAACCTGCACTTTTGAAAATGCTCAACATGTCAAACTCCACCGATTTCTTTAAAGGTTTTAGAGAATTGAAAATCGTCCCAATGGCAATTTCCTATGAAATTGAGCCATGCGGAAATGAGAAGGTGGCTGAATTGAAACACCGTCAGAATGATCCCAATTTCCAAAAGACAGAGAAAGATGATCTGAAAAATATGGTAAGCGGAATGAAAAATCAGAAAGGACGCATTCATATTCAGTTTGGCAATCAGATTGACGAAGATGTACTGCACCGGATTGCTGAAGAACCGGCCATGAATGAGCGGGTCAGATTGTTGGCCGAACACATCGACAAAGAGGTGTACAAAAACTACAAGTTGTTTCCAAACAACTACATCGCTTACGATTTGTACTTTAAAACATCAAAATACAGCGCTTTGTATGCAGATTCAGAAAAAGAATCCTTTTTGGCGCTGACACACGAAAGGCTGAAATTGGTTAATGAAGACGTAGAGGATTCCACGATGATTTGGCTGAAAATGTATGCTACCCCGGTTTACAATTACGAGAAGTTTGTATTGGGTGAAATAACAATTCCCGAATTTTAGTGGCAGATGGCCTTGTTATTCTATGTTCAGTAGTTTTTCACTCAGCGCCACCAAAGTCTCTTTCTTGTCGTTGGTATTAACCAGGACAGATATGTTGTGCCGGCTTCCGCCGTAGGAAATCATCCGTATAGGAATATTGTCGAGGGCAATAAATACCTTGGATGCGAAACCTTTCTCTTCCGCAATCATATTTCCGACAATGCAGACAATGGTCTGATTTTTGTCTACTTCGACATCGCCGTACTCTTTCAATTCTGCAACTATTTCATCCAGGTGTTTTGCATTGTCGATAGTTACAGAGACCGCAACTTCAGAAGTGGTAACCATGTCGACGGAAGTCTTGAAATACTCAAAAATCTCAAAAATATTTTTCATGAAGCCATAAGCATTCAACATTCGGCCTGAACGAATTTTGATGGCTGTAATACCGTCTTTTGCCGCCACAGCTTTAATCCCTGCTCCTTTGCTTTCTGCGGTGATGAGCGTGCCCGGATCCGGCGGATTCATTGTATTTTTAAGTCTAACCGGAATGTTGGCATTCTTTGCGGGAAGAACTGTCTGCGGGTGCAGGATTTTGGCGCCAAAATAGGCCAGCTCAGCTGCTTCATTGAATGAAAGCACATCAACCCGTTTGGTGTTCCCGACAAAACGGGGATCGTTGTTGTGAAATCCGTCAATATCGGTCCAGATCTGGACTTCACTACTGTTGATGGCAGCGCCTATAAGGGTTGCCGTATAATCGGAGCCTCCGCGCTGAAGGTTGTCAATCTCTCCGAGCTCGTTTTTACAGATAAAACCCTGAGTAATGTAATAATCGGCTTTTGGCCCGGAAGCTATTATTTCATTCAGTTTTTGCCTGATGAAACGGCTGTCAGGCATTTTGTCAGCGTCGATTTTCATGAATTCGAGTGCGGGCAGCAAGGTGGCATTGAATCCTTCTTCCTGCATAAGCAACGTGAAAAGCGCTGTTGAAACCAGTTCTCCCTGTGCCAGTATCGCACGTTCTCCTGCTTCTGAAAAAGTTCCGACAGTAAAGGATTTGATGAGATCAAAATGCTCTTCTAAAACCTTCTTGCCCTTTTCTTTTGTGGAATTGTCATTAAATAGCTCAAAGACAACGTTATAGTATTTTTTCTCCAATGTACTGATCAGCGCAAGGGCAGATTCTTTGTTCTTCTTGGTCAGGTAATCGGATATCTCTACCAGGTTGTTGGTAGTGCCGGACATGGCTGAAAGGACCACCATTTTTTGTTTCCCGTCGGTAATCAATTTCATTACCGATCTCATATTTTCAATGGAACCTACAGAGGTACCCCCAAATTTATATACTTCCATGATATTTACTTTAATTGTCTGCAATATGACAACTGCAAAAATAAGAATTAAATGAGGTATCGCACCTGTTTTAAGTTTTTTGGCATAAAATTGAACTTACGATTTGTACGTTGTCAAATTACGGCTAACTATTTGATTATTTTGGAGATGGCTTTGAACTCAGGGCCAGCTGCTGAGCGTGTCAATTCAAAAAGGAGTGATTCTACCGTCGAAACACGAATTCCCTCCAGACTAAAGCGCTCCAGGGCAGTGTGTCTTTCGGAGAGATCCCTTGAACTTATGCAGTCAGAAACAACAACAGGGTGATATCCGTGTTCCTGAAGGTCAACGGCTGTCTGAAGCACACATACGTGTGACTCAATTCCGCAGACAAGTATGGTAGCTTTGCCCGAGCGTTCAAGATAATCCTTGTAAATTGGTTCGTCCAGGCAACTGAAGGTGTTCTTTTCGATATACGTGAAAGATGGGTAGAGGGAACTAATTTTTTTGACAGTCTCTCCTAGTCCCTTGGAATATTGCTGGGTAAATACTGTAGGAATACCCAGCACACTGAGCCCTTCAAGTAATTTTATGCAGTTGGCCACCAGTGTCTCATTTTCAGCGATGACCGGAATAAGTTTGTCCTGGATATCTATGACAAGCCCTGTACAATTTTCTCTTTTGATACGCATTGGATAATCATTTTAAATCGGAAAATTTTCTTCTTTTCAAAATAAAGTAATTCCAGAGAATCCCCTGGTCTGAAGTCAGCCTTAATCTGCCGCTTTTGCGGGTCCGGATTATTTTACGGCGTTTTTTCAATAGCTGCGGCAGGTGAAGGTAAAATTTCAGATGAGCAGAAGAGACGCTGCCAAATGATCCGAATTCCCCTTTTAACAGGAATGCAAGGGCAGCCGCTCCGTCGAGCACCATCCTTGCAGGAAGTATTGCAGCCAGTTGCCTGCCGGGAAGGTTTTTAAACAAAAGATAGAGGTTGTTGCGGAAATTAAGGTGAATTTTCAGCGGATTGTTGTAGTTCAGTGTTCCGCCGCCAACATGAAAAACTCTTGATTCAGGGCAGACAAATATTTTATATCCAAGATGTTGAGCCCGCCAGCAAAGATCGATCTCTTCCATGTGGGCCCAGAAATCAGCGTCAAAACCGCCGCATTCTTTCCATAAGGAGGACCTCACCATCATGCAGGCGCCTGATGCCCATGAAACGGGAACAGACTGATCGTATTGCCCCAGATCATTTTCAACCTCCTGCAAAATCCTGCCCCTGCAATATGGATAACCGTAACGGTCTATAAATCCGCCGGCAGCGCCCGCATATTCAAATTCACCGGGATGGTTAAGGCTTAGAATCTTTGGCTGACAGATTCCGACAACCTGATCCGTTTCCATAAGTTGCAGCAATGGTTCAAGCCAAGCAGGAGTAACCTCCACATCAGAATTAAGCAGTACAAAAAAATCAGCCTGAAGTTGTTGTAAAGCCCTGTTGTATCCTTCGGCAAAACCGAAATTTCGTTCCAGTTGCAGGTAAATCACGGAAGGGAAAAGCGCAGAAATCACCTCTCTGCTGTCGTCAGTCGAACCGTTATCTGCGACGACAATCTCCGTATTGCCCGTTGAAAAAGCAACAACAGATGGCAAAAATCTTTTCAGAAAACTGCTGCCATTCCAATTCAGGATAACAATGGAAATTTTCTTGCTGCTATTCATTATTTTTTATTACTGATCCGGTCAGGCACATAAACCTGCCCCTACTTTGTCCTTTATCCTTTATCCTTTATCCTTTATCCTTTATCCTTTATCCTTCCCTCTTATGCTTCCACCTTTTGTGCGACCACAACCAAAGTTCAGGGCGTTCAATGATCATTTCTTCGATCATACGGGTAGCTTTTTCCGTAATTTCGAAGGGAGCGGTATCCTTGGCATGTTCTGCAATAATTGAGAATTCAAGCCGGTTGTATCCTCTTTTTAATTTTCTGATGTTGCAAAAAAGGACAGCCGCATCCAGTTTTTTTGCAACCTTTTCCGTTCCGGTTACTACAGCTGTTTCCTGGTTGAGAAAAGTGGTCCAATATTGAATTTCATTTTTGCGGGGTGTCTGATCCATCAAAAACGCTGAGGCAGCATTCGTGTTGTTATTTAAATCTGAGATCAATTGCCGGTAAGTATCTGCCCGTTCAATTGGAACAATTCCAAAACGAGCTCTCATGTTATAATAAAAAAGATCAAAACTCCTGTTGGTCAGCTTTTTGTAAATTACATATCCTTTGTAGTCGGAATTTAAAGGCCAGCTGCAGTTCCATTCCCAATTGTTGTAATGCCCGAGAGCCAGTATAACCGGGCGGCCTTCAGCCAGAAATTTCTCGAGTATTTTCTGGTTGAGCAGTAGCTGTCTTTTTTTGATTTCTTTTTTAGAAATGCGGTCAAAATAAAGGGTTTCAATAAAGCTGTCAATAAAATTGCTGTAAAATTTTTTGGATATTTGGGTGATTTCATCCTTGGATTTATCCGGAAATGAATTGGTGAGGTTCTTAAAAACGACTGTTCTGCGGTACCTGATTACATAATAGATCAGCGGGAAGATCAGGTCAGATACGAAATAGTGGAACCTTAGCGGGAAAAGCTGAATGATCCATGTAAATGTCTTTAGCAGGTAATACCCTGTCTTTGCCATAAAATTCATTGCTTTTTGCAATAATTATTTTCGATAACAGCCTGAAATTCTTTGTGGTAATTTTTGTTTGTCGCAACAATTTCCCCGGAGAAAAGAAAATCCGCGTTTCCGCGAAAATCTGTAACGATGCCTCCGGCCTGACGTAAGATCAGCGCTCCTGCGGCAACGTCCCATGGACTGAGGCCAATTTCCCAGAACGCTTCAGACCTGCCTGCAGCGACATAGGAAAGATCCGTAGCAGCTGATCCAAATCGCCTGATTCCGTGGGAACGGGCCATGAAATATTTGATGGTTTCAACAAATTCCTCGATGTGTTTCACCTCTCCGTATGGAAATCCCGTAACAATCAATGCTTCTCCGGTGGTAGCTGCTTCTGATACATGGATTTCTTTTCCGTTCAGCATGGCTTTACTATCTTTCCAGGCATAGAAACATTCATCTTTCGAGATTTCGTAAACCACGCCCAAAACGATCTCATCGCCTTCAAGCAATCCTATGCTGACAGCATAGGGAGGCAAACCATGGATGAAGTTAGTGGTGCCGTCCAAAGGGTCAATAACCCATCTGTACTTTTCACCTGATTCGGAGGCTGTTCCTTCTTCGGTAATGAATCCCGATCCCGGCATAAGCTTTCTGAGACTATCCACGATAATCTCTTCCGCTTTTTTATCAACATAGGAGACAAAATTGGCTTTCCCTTTTAATTCAACCCGTTTCAGGTCAAAGTTGGTTCTTTCGCGGGCTATAAATGCGCCTGCTTTCTTTGCAATTGAGATTACCTCCTGACAAATCTTTTCCAAATCAATAAATTTTGTTGTAAAAGTAACGATTATCCTTGCGGGTTGCAATTGTTATTTTACAGTATATCAACCGTCACATGTCCGTTGCTGATGATTTGATTTAAACGGACCAACTTCGTCCTGTTGATCAGTTCCGGCTGATAGGGCGCTTCTACTTTGATGTAATTTTCGGTCCAGCCGCCGGTACTCTTTTTGTTTGTCTGGTTTTCAAAGAGTACAGAGGCTGTTCTTCCCAGGTTACGCTGATAAAACTGAAGGAGTTTTTTTTCTGATAGTTGAATTAACCTTTGTGTCCGGAGTTTGCGCTCTGCAACAGGAACAGCTCCTGCAATGGACAATGCCTTTGTATTCGCCCTTTCTGAATAGGGAAATGCATGAAACTGGGAAACATCGAGACTTTCGACGAAATGGTAAGCTTTTTCAAACAGTTCGGCTGTTTCGCCGTTTGTTCCGGCGATTAAATCCACGCCTATAAATGCGTAAGGCAGCTGCTTCCTGATCTCTTCGACCCGCTGCTGAAAAAGTGCGGTATCGTATCTTCTTTTCATCAGGTTCAGTACTTCATTGGTGCCTGCCTGCAGCGGAATGTGAAAGTGGGGTGCAATTCTGTCAGAATTGGCCACAAAGGAAATAATTTCATTGCTCAGCAGGTTTGGCTCCACCGAACCCATTCTGATTCTGACAATCTCTTCGGTTTGGTCAAGCGCTTTCAAGAGATCCAAAAATGATTCTCCGGTACTTTTGCCGAAATCGCCGATGTTAACTCCTGTGAGATTAATCTCGCGGATTCCCTGCAAAGCCAGATTTTTTGCCTCCTGCACAATGCTTTCAATGGACGGATTCCTGCTTTTCCCTCTGGCCAGCGGGATGGTGCAATAAGTGCAGAAATAGTTGCAACCATCCTGAACCTTCAGGAAACTGCGGGTTCTGTCGCCAAAGGAGGACGATGGCTGAAAGTCGGTAATCTCCCGGAAGGTACATCCATGCACTTCACTGAGCGAATGTTTTTCCAGGTTTTCGAGGTACCTTGTGATGTTGAATTTGTCGTTGGCTCCAAGAATCAGGTCAACACCTTCGATGCCAGCGGCTTCTTCCGGTTTCAGCTGGGCATAGCAACCGATCACTACTACGAAAGCCGCCGGATTTAGCCGCGTTGCCTGCCGGATCATGGCACGGCTTTTCTTGTCGGCAGAGTCGGTAACCGAGCAGGTGTTGATCACATAAACATCAGCCTGTTCTTTGAAATCAACCCTTGTGAATCCCTTCTCCTGAAAAGACCGGGCGATGGTAGAAGTTTCCGAGAAATTAAGCTTGCAGCCTAGCGTACCAAATGCAACTTTCTTGTCTTTATAATCCATTCTAATCGTTCAAGCCTGCAAAAATACGGATTTGTCTGGAATTATTCTGAATAATGAAAGTGAAAAGACAAGCCGAAAACCGGACTTTATATTATTTCTCCTTGATGCAGGTAAATTCAATCTCCCTTGATACCCTTCTTGAACCAATTCCATATTCCTTTCTTAAATATTCCCTCAAATTGTCAAATGTTATATCTAAAGGTACATTTAACAGCGTATGATGAATTGTATCTATGCTGAAAATAAACTCCTTACCATATTTACGGTCCATATACCTTCCAATCGATCTCATATTTCCATTCACCTGCATAAATTCAGCTTTAGCCGAGTCGTTATTAAATTTCGTTGAATCCATCAGATACAACTCCCATGCTTCCTTTTTTAATATCGATTTTTCTAAATTTATACCAAAAGCTATATTAAGATGACTCATTAGTATTCCTCTTGTAGAAGCAGCTTTGTTGTCATGAATTGCATAAGCAGAAGTGATATTATAATAGCTGCCTGATTCGAGTTCATTTGAAATGACATACTTACCTTGCATCATCAGGAGATCTGAAACCACATCTTTTATTCTGTATCTGTTAAATTCAATGGTATCAGACTTTATTTTAGCGTAGCCGGTGGATTTAGTGGAGACCAGGATCCCTCTACCTTTACTGACAAGACGATCACACTTCTCAATATTTATGGAAACGCCATCCTTATCGAAATGGTAGGCAAAATCTGAATTCAAGGATAAAAAAGCCAATGATACGAAAACAAAATTGTTGAAGGCATGGTAAAAATATCCCCAGATAAAACCATACTTTACACGGATAAATCCCATAATTAGACCGGCTGTTGTTTGGGTTAATGTCAACAAAGGCATGAAAAGAATTAATTCTTTGGAATTTTCGAAATTGGTCAGATGTATGAAACCAAATACCAACGCCAAAAGGTAAAAAAAGTATTTGAAAGAAACATTCCAAGACTTTAATACATATTCATTTAGTCTTTCTTTCTTGAATAAACCTGTCATTGAAACAAAAAAGACTACCAATCTGAGCAGATAATTGCGCTTGTACTTTAAAGGGAGTCTGAAAATGATTTCTTCAAGAAAAGGGGCAGCTAATACAATTAGCAAAATCATTTGCAGATAAGACAATTCGTCCAGCAATTCACTTACTTTATTGACGCCGACATCTAACAAATTGAAATGCACCAGAATAGAAACTAAGGCAAAAAAGACCAATATGACTGGCAATTCAATCAGATACAAAATGGCAACCACTTTGATTTTAAATAAGCCAGATTTACCGGCATCGCTCACTTCCTTCGGGTTTCTCAGGAATGAAATAAGGTCTTTAAATACTTCTGTAAGCATTTTATTTTCGGTTTAGGTTTACTGGTCAGTCAGTTGTTGTCAAAATACAGAAGAAGCCTATGCAGATACCTGGTGGTATCTGTCATTCAGTTCTTTATTAACCAATTAAACTTGTTTAATCCCGAAGATACTATTTAAAATCGGAAATCAAACTATCCGACATGCCCGGCGACAGAATCTAAATTTGCCCACCATCATACTTCACTTCAGGACCACTCCGAACGTGGACCGATTCCAAAATCGAAAATCGAAAATTCAGAGCAGGTCACTTGCCAGCTCCGCCAGATAGCTTCTTTCTCCTTTCAGTAAATTAATATGGGCGAAGATATCCTGCCCTTTCATCCGGTCAGTCAGGTAGGCCAGCCCGTTCGACTGCATATCCAGGTAGGGTGAGTCAATTTGCTGGATATCGCCGGTAAATATCATTTTGGTACCCTCGCCGGCCCTGGTGATAATGGTTTTTACCTCGTGTGGCGTGAGATTCTGAGCTTCATCAATGATAAAGTAGCAGTTCGAAAGACTCCTTCCGCGGATAAATGCCAGCGGACAGATCACCAGCCGTTCGTCTTTTTGCAGGTCCTCAATCACATGGTGTTCGTGTGTATGGGTATCGAAGCAGCGTTTGATGACTGCGAGGTTATCAAACAGCGGCTGCATGTAGGGTGAAACCTTCTCCTGGGCATCCCCCGGAAGGAAGCCGATATCACGGTTGCTCAGGGCCACAATAGGTCGCGCCAGCATAATTTGTTCGTAAATTCCGTGCTGGGCAATTGCGGCAGCCAGCGCCAGAAGTGTTTTACCGGTACCTGCTTTGCCAGTCAGACTTACCAGTTTGATTTCGGGGTCAAGCAGCGCCTGCAGTGAAAAGGTCTGTTCAGCGTTGCGTGGTTTGATGCCGAAGGCCATTTTTTTATCTACCCGTTCCAATCTGGCGCGGAAGGTGTTGTAGTGTGCAAGAACGCTGGCGTGCGGACTCTTGAGAATGAAAAATTCGTTGGGGAACGGTTTCTTTTCAATGCCGGATTCTTCGACTGAAAGAAAGTTGTTTTCGTACAATTTGGCGATCAGCGAATCGTCGAACTCCTTTATTTCGCGGATACCCTGGTACAAAATTTCGATGTCTTCAATTTTATCGTTTTTGTAATCCTCGGCTTCAATGTGCAGCGATTTGGCTTTGATCCGCAGATTGACATCTTTGCTTACCAGTATCACTTTTCTTTCGGTGTATTTGTCACGGAGAAATTCTGCGATAGCAAGGATCCGGTGATCCGGAATATCCTCACGGAAAGAGGCCTTTAGCTGTTCGGAGTAGGGTTTTCCGAGTTCTATGGAGAGTTTGCCTTTCCCCTGACCCAAAAGTATGCCTTTGTCGATCGGATTCTTTCCGATAAGTTCATCCAGTATCCTGACGAACTGTCTGGCCTGGAAATTTATCTGGTAATCTCCTCTCTTGAATTTATCCAGCTCTTCCAAAACAGTAATTGGAATGACTACATCATTGTCTTCAAAGTTGTAAATGCACTCACTGTCGTGCAAAATAACGTTGGTGTCAAGAAGAAAAGTCTTGGGTCGCTTCATCTTATCGTCGTGTTTAATTAACATAAGGTCAGGCTGTCAGCTGTCGGTGGCCGGGAATTACCTTACTAAAAAGGTGAATGAATTCCGGCAGAACAGACAGTATCTATGGTGACGCTTAAAGATAATACTTATACAATGCAGTGATAGTTTTGACCAAAGGTTTTTTACATCTTTGTATCTATTATTTGTTAATATTGTCAGCAGTATGCATTACGAACAGGTTCTCGAATATTTGTATGAGCATTTGCCTTATTACCAGCGCAAAGGACCTGCTGCCTATAAAGCAAGTCTTGATAACACGCTGGCTCTTGATCAAATTTTTGGACATCCACACAAGAAATTCCGCACCATCCATGTTGCCGGCACCAACGGTAAAGGCTCAGTATCCCACATGCTGGCCTCAGTTTTGGCAAAGGCTGGTTACAAAACCGGTTTGTACACATCGCCTCACCTGAAGGATTTCCGGGAGCGGATCCGTGTAAACGGAGAGATGGTGCCGGAAAAATTTGTTGCAGATTTTGTGCAGCGGTTTCTGGAGATGAACAAAATTGTTCTGCTGGAGCCCTCTTTTTTTGAGTTAACCGTCCTGATGGCTTTCGACTATTTTGCGCGGGAAGAGGTGGATGTAGCCGTGATAGAGGTGGGCCTGGGCGGCAGGCTTGATTCGACCAATATTATCAGGCCGGAGTTATCAGTGATAACCAATATCAGCCTCGATCATACAGCTTTGCTGGGTGATTCGCTCGGCAAGATAGCCCTGGAGAAAGCAGGTATCATCAAACCTGCGGTTCCTGTAATTATCGGGGAAACCCATCCGCAGACTTCGATGATCTTTGAAGGGAAAGCCAAAGAAAATCATTCAGTCCTATTTTTTGCCGACCAGTTGCTGCGGGCAGATTATGCAATGATTTCGCCGGATCAAAAACAGATCTTCAATATTAAGGACAAAGAGGGTATACGCTACGAAAACCTCAGGCTTGACCTTCTTGGTAAATACCAGTCCGGGAATCTCTGTACATTACTCTGTGCGGTGCATGAATTACAGAAAACAGGATGGAAAATAACAGAAAACGATATCCGGAATGGTTTGGAAATTGTTTGCAATCTGACCGGATTGGCAGGACGTTGGCAGACAATTGGTGTCAACCCCCGGATCATCTGCGATACAGCCCATAATGAAGCCGGAATCCGGGAAGCAGTTGCCCAGCTAAGCCAGACGCCCTGCAAGAAACTTCATTTTATTATCGGGATGGTCGACGATAAAGATATTACAGGGGTATTGGCCTTGTTACCAAAAGATGCGGTTTACTATTTTACCAAGGCTTCTGTTCCCAGGGCTTTGGCCGAACATCAGCTGATGCAGATGGCTCTTTTCTTCGGTTTGAACGGTGCTGCATATGAAGATGTTTCCGCTGCATTAATTGATGCTAAGATGTATGCCGACAAGGATGATGTGATATTTGTCGGCGGCAGTACATTTGTGGTTGCCGAAGTACTTCCGTAGCCTCACATTAAATTATTCAGGCGTTGATATTTTTTTTATTTTTAACCGTATTTATTTGTCATCACCAAACTAACTATCATGAAAGACAAAACTAATTTCAGCCGCAGAGGCTTTATCGGAGCTTCGGCAGCAACAGCAGCAGGACTTACCATTCTGCCGAATCAGGTTGTAAGCGGATTGGGTCACAAAGCGCCCAGTGATAAACTAAATATTGCCGGAATCGGTGTAGGAGGGAAAGGGCAGGTAAACCTGAGAAACATGAAATCAGAAAATATTGTTGCCCTTTGTGATATAGACTGGAATTATGCCGCCAAAACATTCGACCAGTACCCGTCAGCCAAACACTACATGGATTTCCGGATTATGCTGGATGAAATGAACAAGGATATTGATGCTGTACTGATTGCCACACCAGACCACACCCATGCAGTATGCGCACTTGCAGCCATGCATCTTGGCAAACATGTATACGTTCAGAAACCGCTTACCCATACTGTTTATGAATCGAGGGTACTGTTGGAAGCATCCAGAAAATACAAAGTAGTGACCCAAATGGGGAACGAGGGGCACAGCAGTGACAGTGTCGCAGATGTGTGTGAACTGATTTGGAGCGGAGCCATCGGAACGGTTGAGCAGGTGGAGGCCTTTACAGATCGTCCTATCTGGCCGCAAGGATTGACACGTCCGCCACAGGGTATGTGGCTGCCCGAAGGGATCAATTGGGATCTGTTCATTGGTCCGGCCCCCATGCGCCCTTATCACAGTGCCTATCATCCGTGGAACTGGCGTGGCTGGTGGGATTTTGGCACTGGGGCACTCGGCGATATGGCCTGTCACGTGCTGGACGTTGTTTTTGCAGCATTGAAACTTGGTCATCCGGAATCAGTGGAAGCGTCATCTTCTGCTTATAACAACGAAAGTGCGCCAAATACTTCATTGATCAGGTACAATTTCCCGCAAAGGGAGAAAGTTGGCAAGATGATTATGCCGGCGGTGCAGGTTACCTGGTACGATGGCGGCTTGCTTCCTGCCAGGCCCGAAGGAATGCCTGACGGTATGGAGTTGGGGCAGGGGAAAAATGGTGTTGTCTTTCATGGCTCGAAGGGTAAGCTCGTTTGCGGAAACTACGGAAGTAATTACAAACTCCTGCCCGAAGAAAGATATGCAAAACTGGTCAAACCGCCCAAAACACTCCGGCGGGTGGGCATAAGCCATGAAATGGATTGGGTTCGTGCCTGCAAGGAATCACCCGAAAGCAGAATCCTGCCCGTTTCCAATTTCGAGTATGCATGTCCGCTTAATGAAATGGTAGTGATGGGTAACCTCGCTGTCCGTATGCAGGGACTGCGCAAAAAACTGATGTGGGATGGTGCCAATATGGTATTCACCAATCTTTCGGATGAGGATAAAATTTCTGTTACCAATGGCATACCGGGAGCCGAACCCAAGAAAATTGAGCTGAATGCCAGGAAATTTGTCGCTGAACTGGTAAAAACCAACTACCGGGAAGGCTGGGATCTTAAAATTTAAAGATGAATAACTCTCTCGAAGTACTCGACCATGTTCGGTTAAATTTTTCAAATGCTAATCTGATTTTTTTAAATATCGCCCTGGCTTTTGTGATGTTTGGAATCGCGCTCGATATTAAAATCGAGCACTTTAAAGCGATTGTAAAAAGCCCGAAGTCTGCTATTATGGGTTTTATCAGCCAGACATTCTTATTGCCGGCGTTAACATTTTTATTGGTGCTGATTCTCAATCCAACACCTACCGTCGCATTGGGAATGATTCTCGTAGCAGCATGTCCGGGTGGGAATATTTCCAATTTCATCAGTTCCATGGCCAAAGCCAATGTTGCATTATCTGTAAGTCTGACTGCTGTGTCAACTTCGGCAGCTGTCTTTTTTACACCGTTTAATTTTGCATTTTGGGGAAATCTTTACATCAATTTCTACAATGCGCACAGTGCCTCCGGATTGGTAAGACCGCTGGAAATAGACAAGCTGCAAATGTTTCAAACAGTTTTTATTTTGTTAGGCATCCCGGTGATTATCGGATTGTTTATGGCCAAGAAATTTCCGGAATTGACGGAGAAAATTAAAAAACCAATCAACCGGGGTTCATTGCTCTTCTTTATTGGAATGGTGGTTGCCATGCTTTCGGTCAATTTTACCCAGTTTCAAAGTTATGTTCATCTGATTTTTTTGATTGTATTGCTGCATAACGGATTAGCCTTGACTACCGGGTATTTTTTTAGTGCTGCCATGAAATTGCCAATAAAAGACAGGCGGACCATTTCCATTGAGACCGGTATACAAAATTCCGGATTGGCTTTGGCACTGATGTTTAATCCGAAAATATTTCCGCCTGAAATGGAATTGGGAGGAATGGCCATTGTTGCGGCATGGTGGGGTATATGGCATATAATCAGCGGACTGTGTATCGCCTGGTACTGGTCGCGAAAACCTTTAATTGACAAATATGATACAGTGGTCGAGAGGATATGAAAATTTAAGGCTTTATGTTCGTTTTGCACTTTGGCTGACGCATAAACGTATCGTTGTTACAGGGCTTGATAATATCCCGAAAGACAAACCGGTAATTTTTGCTGCAAACCACCAGAATGCCCTGATGGATCCGTTGGCTGTGGTTTGCACCAATCCGCTGCAGACTTTATGGCTGACGAGAGCTGATATTTTTAAAAAAAGGGCTGTAGCAGACTTCTTGAAGTTTCTGAAAATGATTCCTATTTACCGTATACGCGACGGTAAAGAGAATCTCTCCAACAATGAAGAGATTTTTAACCAGGTAACCCAAACACTGGAAAGTAAACAATCTGTAGCACTTTTTCCGGAAGCAGCTCATTCGGGCAAGCGGCAGATGCTGCCTCACAAAAAAGCGATTCCACGAATTGCTTTTGAAACCGAAGAAAAAAATGATTTCAAGCTTGACTTACAACTGGTGCCTGTCGGCATTTTTTACGACCACTACTGGAAATTTAACCGGACGCTGATCGTCCAGTATGGAGAACCTGTAGCAATTGATCCTTACAAAGACCGTTTTGAAGAAAACCAGCAAAATGCCATGCTTGCTTTCAGGGATGTCATCCATGAGCGGCTCACCCCACTGGTCATGCAAATAAACAGCGCCGTATATTATTCTGATTATGAGAATATCCGGATGATCGCGGGGAAAGAATTTGCCGAAAAATCAACCTTCAGTAAAAATCCTGTCATCAATCTTTTTAAAGCGGAACAGAAATTGGTAGCGCAGGTTGAGCACCTGGAGGATAGCCGGCCTGAGGTTTTTGAGCAAATCAGAATGAAAACGAAAAGTTATGTGAAAGAAACCGGAAATGCCGGAGTTACTGACGGGCAGTTACTCAAAGCATCCAATTCCTCTTTTCTTCGTCTGGTGATGCAGTTTTTCGCAGCATTACTTACTTCACCCGTTTTTTTGTTTGGGCTTCTTTTTAATGCAGTGCCGTTTTTTATCCCAAGACTCTTCTTTACCAGGAAACTTAAGGACAAAGCCTTTGTGAGTTCCTTTAACTTTGCACTGGGACTGGTGCTGTTTCCGTTGTTCTACCTGTTGGAATTCGGGCTAATCCTGATCTTCTCCGGTTCACTGCCGGCAGCATTAATAGTTCTTGTTCTGATGCCTTTTGCCGGAAAGTACGCATATCAACTTATGCTTTTTTACAGTAACCTGGTTCAAACGATTAAATTAAGATTGATTAATAATGTTAGATTTAAACGATTGATTAAATCAAGGGAGGAATTGATCACGCTGATTTTCAGAAGTATTGAAAAAACTGTTAGTCGGTAATTAAAATTTTATCTGTTGCTATCAGTTTATTTGCTTGCGTGAGCCGGATCAAATAAAGTCCACCTGTTAAATTTGCGCGGCGTAAAGTGTAGGACTCCCCGGAAATACCAGTCATATGTTTTATTTGTTGACCGAATGAATTGAAAATTGTAAGTGATGCATTTTTAAATTCAACCCCGATTTTAAGTGTCGTTTCCAACTTAAAGGGATTTGGATAAATTGTAAGACATTGATTGTTAATAAATTCGATTACTGAAGTCGATAGCTGGCACCCGGCTCCAAGGAACCATGGTTTAGTGGTGTCATCAGTGGTGAAAAATGCAAGAAGTAGTTGGCCTACCTTAGAGGCTCCTGTTGGAATGGACGGATGTGTGCCATCGTTCTGAAAATCTGTTGGACAGTTCCAATAAATGGCAGGATTGGTAATCTGTGGTAACTCTCCATCCGACCACATGTAAATTCCCCACGACAACCAGGGCGATTTTGCAGTTGGTCCTGAATAAGCCAATTGAACATCTCCGTTAATTTGATCTTCTATCACTTTTTTTATAGCCCAACCAGTATAATAGGCGAATGGTTCAGGATTTAATGTGCTTGTAGCGTATCTTGCAGAAATGCGGCTTGCTACATAACACAATTTTACATTGGGAAACCTGGTTTTAAGTTCGTACATGATTCTTTTGAACTGAACAACCAACGAATCATAATATTGTTTTACGGGAGTTGTTCCGACAGAATTTGCTTCTTTAAGCCAAATTACTTGTACCTGATTTGCAGTTACTCCTGCATTTGAAAGGCGCGTTTTTACAGTATTCCAGTAAGTTATGTAACTTGAATTGTTTTGAGAAGAAATAATTGAAGCAGTCATTCCTCCAACTGCTCCGTCGACTAGAGTGAGCCTGGGATTTTTACCGGAATATGAATTAGCTAACGGAATAAACTGCTGAGATTCTTGCGTTCCATTTGACATACCAATGCCAAGCCAAACAATCTTTCCATTCGCTGCATCCGGATTTCCGTTTAGGTCAAGGCATTGAATTTGACCTGCCAATTGCAAACCTTTGTTTTTGTGGTCAACCGGAACAAGGTTAGACCCATTTGGATAGAGTCCACCCTGCCAAACAGAATTCCATGCATTTGTAAACATGCCGGTACCCAAATCATTAATTGGAATCAACCCGGTGGCCGTAGCTGAACAATTTGGTTGAGCTTTTGATAAGGCTGAAATAAAAAACAATAAAACCAGAATTGCGAGTTTCATGGTAATAATATCAATATTAATTCTATAGCAAAGATATTATTTTTTGTCCGGTCATGTTAAGGATATCAATTTGTATATTTGCTTAATCAACTACGGGAGATGATTAACTCCGGATATTAACTATTCACATTTACTGTAAATATGACAAAAAAAATTTTCAGTTCAGGGAACAATCTGTCCGGCTCTCTGTTTAAAGGTGGTTTGGCAACTGCGGTTCTGACTTTATTTTTTCTTTTTTTCGTCTCAGGAAAATGCAGCACAACAGATCTGTTGATTTCCCTGCCTTTCTTTATCATCCTTTATTTTACCCAATTTAGTCTGGGCAGGGACGCTGTCATACAGTCATTTCAGGAATGGATCGGAAAGAACAGGTTCAATGTGCTGCTCTTCCCTACTTTGATGCTGGCTTTCTATGTTAGCTGGATGTTGCTGAATGGTCGGGATTTATTGGGTGGAAAGCCATGGCTGCTGCTGTATATCATTTATTTGCCTGTTGTGATTTTTGGCTGGGCAAGTAATCCTTCGCGTAAAATTGGCTGGTTGGATTTTTCGGTTTTCGTAGTGGCGCTTTTGCCGTCAGCCTTTACCAGCATTGGTCAGAACAGCGAAATCCCGATCAACGGAGGAGGATTTGACTCAATTTTCCATGTGATGATCATTTTAACCGGGGCCTATGCATTTGCTGTTGTTAGGGGAATCAAAGATGTAGGATTTGTGCCGGAACTGAAATGGAAATCATTGCTTACAGCTTTGCTGGTTTGGGCTGCCTACTACCTGCTTGTCTTCGTATTCGGAATATCCGTAAATTTTATCGCTATCACCGGATATAGCGAAACAATTGATATACTGCTCAAATCGATTCTCTTTACGCTGATTGGTACTTTTCTACATACTGCACTCTTTGAAGAACTGTTTTTTCGTGGGATACTCCAAAATATGTTGGCCAAAAGAATTGCCCAGGGCAAATCGTGGCAGATTTTCTGGAAAATTGGTTTCCTTCTGTTATTTATCGGAGCGATCCTCGTTGGATACACTTTGGAAGGTAAAATGAAATGGTTCCCTGCTCTTGTAACGGCAATCATGTTTGGTTCGGCCTGGTTCATTGAAAAATCAGGTAAATACGGGATGGGAGTATACACTTCGCTGGCCATAACAGGGGTTACCTTCGGATTGGTTCATTACCATGCAAAGTCGATCATCTACATCGGTTTGGCTTGTCTGGCAGGCTGGGCGTATGGTTATACCTACATCAAAACCAAAAATGTCTTTTACAGCGCACTCGTTCACACACTGGTCAATACTGGTGTACTTATTTTCGGACTAAAAATGATAAGATAAATAAGAATTAACATTACTATGACGCTCAACAAAAAACCAAAACGCTGGAAAAAAATCCTGCTGATCACGGCCACCATCCTGCTGGTTGCCTGGTATTTTTTATTTGCTTACCCTTTTCGGGGAATGTTCTTTAACCAGCAAAGGCACACCAACCCGCCGTTAACTCCGCCATGGGCACTCGAATGCTGGCTATGGGAGGATGATGTCAATACGGCTGAAAGGGTTGATACCTTATTGAACGGCTATGCAAAGTATGACATTCCCGTCAGGACCATCCTGATTGATAGTCCCTGGAGTTTGCGGTACAACGATTATGAAATTGATACACTGAGATATCCAAATCCAAAAGTTTGGTTCACAGGGCTTCAGGATAAAGGATACAGGGTTGTCTGTTGGATTACAAACATGGTCAACAGTCGGAGCAAAAACACCAGGATAAAGGAATCCGAAGCATTCTTCAAAGACGCATCCAACAAAGGTTATCTGGCTGGTCATGGAGAAAAAAACAATTGGTGGCAAGGTGATGGTGGATTTATTGATTATTCGAACCCTGAAGCAATGAAATGGTGGCAGGGCCGTCAACAGCAGCTATTTGACCTGGGTGTTGACGGATGGAAACTCGACGGGACAGCCACCCTGTTTTACACACTATATGGCCCCATTCCCTTTGCCTACAAATCTACCAAATCAGGATTGATGTCTACACGTACTTATATGGACCATTATTACCGGGACGAATACCAGCATGGTCTGACGCAAAATCCGGAATTTGTTACCCTTGCCAGGTCGATGGACCGCTGGTATCATCCGGAGGGATTTGCCCCGCTTGATGCAGCTCCGGTTACCTGGGTGGGCGATCAGAAACATACATGGGAATCGACCGGAAATAAAACTACCGATGACAAAGAAGCTGTGGATGTGGCCATGGACGGGATTGACGGAATTGAAAGTGCCATTCAGAATATTCTGGCCGCCGCAAAATTAAGGTACAATGTGATAGGTTCAGACATAGCAGGATTCTCCGGCAGGCATATTCCACCGAGGTTGTATATACGTTGGACCGGGTTATCCGCTTTTTGTGGTTTGTTTCTCAACGGAGGTCACGGGGAAAGGGCTCTGTGGCACCGTACCCCGCAGGAATTGGAGGTTATCCGCAAGTTTTCGTGGCTGCACACCGAACTGGTTCCCTATATGTACAGTTATGTGGTTACCGGCCATGGGGGTGGGAGAGTGCTGCAGAAACCCATCGACGGCAAGTACCATTATATGTTTGGTGAGGATTTTGTCGTTGCACCGATTTACCGTGATGATTTGAAATGCAAAGTTACCCTGCCCGCCGGCAAGTGGTATTATTTCTTTGATGATAAAATGGTTGTTCAAGGCGACAAACCTGTCACTTTCGAAAGGGAATATCCGTTGGAGGAATTTCCGGTCTATATCAGGGAAGGTGCTATCGTTCCTGTGAATGTAGAACGAAGCTATACCGGTTTGGGAACCGAAGCCAACAAAGGGTCCCTGACCTGGCTGATTTATCCGGGTGCCGACAACAAGTTTACGGTTTACCATCCGGATAAAAGCGGCAGTTCAACTGTTTCAATGGTCAATTACCCTGAAAGGGTGGAACTTACACTGAAAGAGATGAAAAAAACTTCAATTTTCAACATTCACATGGAACAAAAACCTTCAAAGCTATCCTTTAATGGTGTTGAGTTGAAAGACTTGTCAGATTATCTGTATGATGCAGAAAAATCAAGACTCACGGCCAGAATAGGAGAGGTGAAGGATGGAGTACTGGTAATTGTAAAATAATGTACTGATGTGATGATTAGCAGATGTGTTGATTAGCTGATTGGCTGCGGTGGTTAAGTGACCGGATGATTGAATGGAATGCGAATAAGTGATCGGGTGACTGGAAACAATCTTGATTTTTTTGCTAATACTCCAAGTCACCCGGTCACTCTAATTTAACTTTATCACATAGTTCAACGCGTCCATTTCGGTAGGAAGGTCTGGTATAACTCCAATTCCCTGATAGTTCTTCCCGTTTTTGTCATAAAATTGTGCAATTGGTATAGTGATCCGGTACTGTTTGTCTATTTCAACAACTTCATTCAAAGTAGGATTTCCTGCTGTTTTTTGCCCTACAAGTGTTGCCTTCTTTTCATTACCTAAATAGATGGCAAACGCTTCTGCTACATTTGAAGTCCCCTTGTCAGTAAGCAGGTAAATTTTTCCTTTATACAGCGGTAACGCAGGTGTTATCTTTAAATAGTAACCTGTTTCGTTCAGATTTTTATTTGAGAGACCGGAAGAAGTCAAAGGATTTTTAAGCAAAGTCTCATAAGATAAAGGTTGAGGAACTTTGTTCTCTGTATCAGACCATTTACGGGTCAGAAAAACACCCCAATCGGATGGCTGGCCTGACAAATGGCCGGCAATCAGCAGCGCGGCCTTAAGTGTAAAATTTCTTCGGCCCGATCTGGCGTCAAGTATCAACGGATCAAAATTCTTGGTTTGGATTTCTTTGAATAGCTGGTCTATTGACTCTTTCTCTTCCGGAATATTGTTGAGGCTTAGATACGCTTTCTTTTCACCAACCATTCTTAGAGAAATGCTCCTGTTTTGCGTATTCTCGCTCTCTTTCTTATTTATTTTCTTTATTTCACGCGGAATTTGGGTGAGTTTTTTCCCAAGCCACATGGTGGTCATTGCAAGTTCATAATCGTCGGCAATTTTTGTTTTCTTATCATTTATCTCCTTTTTATATGACAGCCATTCCGGGGACTTTAATTGTTTGGCATCCCAAAAATATTTCTCGACCAGGGAAAAAGAGTTGTTGATAATTGAAGTATAATCCTTCAAAGGTTTGTCAGAACCGATTTTTTCTCCGGTTAAAATCGTGGTTTTGTTTTTGTTGTCGGTTAGCAGGCCAAAAAACCTGTTTTTCCAGGTTTTGGCATTCAGCGAAAATTGTTTGTCGGGGTATTCGATATTCCCGTTGTAAAAGGTGGTGTCTGCATCGAACGATATCTTACCTTCACCATGCATCAACTCAGGATACCTGATCTTTCCTGCAGTTTTAGCAACCATATACATAATAGATCCTGCCATTTCTTTTAATGCATCCTTCCGGGTATATGTTTCGAATGTTAGATTCCCCGTGTTGATGTTGATTGTCAGAAGCAACTCTTCTCCTCTATCGTTTTCAATGCGCCAGTATGTTTGCCCAAAACAGTTGATGGTTAAGAATATAGAAAGGAGAAGGAATGATATTTTTTTCATAATTACCTGTTCGGGATTTTCTCCCAATATATCACTTTTTGCAGCGATTCAGCTTATAGTATTTTTTTCTACGGTTAAAGCTTTGCGTTCATTTCGAGGTATGCCATTCCGGTTGGCGGTTTGCACCAACATTCTTTTGCCCAAAAATTTGTCTTTGTTTCTTACCTCCTTTCGCTTTTG
>JBBQHB010000040.1:0-44337 GCA_038323575.1 Bacteroidales bacterium
AGCGATCCCGAAACTTCGGGAGAGCGGCGCCCCGGGTAGATTGTAGGAAGGAACCACCCGTACGCGCACAAATGACCAGCAATGTGCAAACCCTCCCATCGGACGGAAGGAACAAAAATAAAACCAATACCGCACAATGCACCGTCATTGCGAGCGAAGCGAAGCAATCTGCCGAGGTCGGAGGAATGATGTAAAAAGAGATTCTACAGGGTGCGGCAGATTGCTTCGTTCCCGATGAAAAATCGGGACAGGCAGTTCCTCCTCGCAATGACGGTGGTTTTGGGCGGCATTGGTGCGGTAGGTGCTGCCGGCAACATTCCTGGTAAGGGAAAAGCGCACTTTTCAATATTTGAGCGAATGCAGCGGATTGCTTCGCTACTCACTTTGAACTATTTTGAATAAACCAGATTTAAAGAACTTGAATCTTTTTAATACCTTTGTTTCAAATAAAATAAAAAGCTATGATTGACATTCAGATATTACCAAAAAGAGCGCAAATTGAATTACTGGATTATTACCATTTTCTGGTAGAGCGTTATGTAATTAAGAAAGAAAAATCAAAAAGAGAGAGAGATAAAGCAAGTCAGGTGAATGCCTTCTTTAATCAGTTTTCGCTCGATATGAAAGATTTTAATTTTAACAGAGATGAAATCTACGGGCGATAAGATTACATTAGACAGCAATATCCTTATTTATGCTTTTGCCAACAGTGATGACTTTCGTAAAGATATCGCAAAAGAAATTATTGCAAAATGTAATATTATCAGCCTCCAGGCCATCAACGAAACATCTTTTGTTCTGCTCAGAAAATTTAATTTCCCACTCGAGAAACTGGATCAAGTCATTCAGTTTTTAAAAGAAAAGTTTATAATAACCAGTCTTACAACCAACACACTTGATCGAACCATCCTGCTTCAAAATAAATACAAGTTTTCATTTTGGGATAGTATGATGATTGCAGCAGCGCTGGACAACCATTGTTCTGTAATTTATTCGGAAGATTTAGCCCATGATCAATTAATCGAGAATAGATTACGGATTATTAATCCTTTCATTCACAAAGACAATTACCTCTAGCTCTTGCTGCTGTAAATAGCTGAACACTTATGTCTCCTCTGAGTGTAGAAATGTTAAAAAAAGACCACCCTTCAAAGAGAAGGAATCCGTTCATTGCAATCATCTTTTTCCGTACCGGATTTATTGAAGCATGGGGCAGAGGTACACTTTTAATGTCAGAGGAAATGAAAAATGCAGACCTTCCTGAACCAATCATTGAAGAATATGCGGGTGGATTTCAGATTACATTTTTAAAAGGTGGTCAGAAAGGTGGTCAATGGTGGTCAATGGTTGTCAATGGTTGTCAATGGTTGTTAATGGTTGTTAATGAATAATGATGAAACGGATTTATAATAAATACGCTTGTAGGGAAATCTGAACCTGCTCTTTAAGCTGGTTTCGAAAGGAATTCCCTGGCTCCTTGGCGCTTTTGAGAACAAACGGTCTTTTACTTCCATGGAGAATCTTCAGTTTGTCGTTCAGCAACTAATTGAAAAAGACATAGCACCCGGCACCTACCAGGTTGCAGATGATGAACCGCTTTCTACCAATCAATTGATTGAAATGATCGCAGCATCGAAGGGACAGAAAGCAAAAATCTGGCATATCAATCCAAAACTGATCGCTTTTGGTGCCCGTATGGGAGACAAATTAAGGCTCCCTTTAAACAGCGAACGGCGAAAAAAACTCACTGAATCGTATGTGGTTTCAAACGTCCAACTTAAAAAAGCGTTGGGAATTGAAAAAATGCCGGTAAGCGCGGAAGAAGGGATGGGAAAGACACTGGGAACGATGGAACACTGATGACACGGACGTGACGAATGAACAGTGATATTTATTATATCTGTGAGAATCCCTACCAGCTGCGACGGACTGGAGTCTAATCAGTATCATTTGTGCTCATGGTCACCATACTTGAATAAAGTATTTAGTAGTTTTGTTTAAACACAAATTAATATGGAAGCAATTGTTATTGAAGTTAAAAACGAAGCTGATATTAAATTTTGGCTAAACCTGGCAAAAAAAACAGGAACCAATGCAAAATCAATCAATACTGAAGATATTGAAGATTCGCGGCTTGCTGATTTAATCGGAAAAGGGATGAAAACCAAGTCCGTCAGTCGTGAAAGTATTATGGATATACTCGGACAAAAATGAAGACTGAATTTAAGGCTTCGTTTTTAAAAGCAATAAAGAAGCTGGATGATACACAACTTAAAACTGATATTGCAAATGCTATCAGAAATGTTGAATCAGCAGAAAACATTCGTCAAATCGTTCAATTTAAAAAGCTTAAGGGATATAAACAGTATTACCGGATAAGAATTGGCAATTATCGTATCGGGGTTAAGATAGAAGCAAATATTGTCTTTTTTGTTGATATCGACCATTGAAGTAATATTTACAGAATTTTTCCATAATCAAAACAAAATAGAGATTTCATAATAGAAAAGAAGATTATTGGTACTAAAAAACTACCAAATGCCTTATCCTCTATAGATTCTATTTGCAAAAAAGCGTTGGGAATAGAAAAAATGCCGGCAAGCGCCGAAGAAGGGATGAGAAAGACGCTTAGGTCATTCTGAATCCCTGTTATCCCGGACACCCCACTATCATCATCAGCGCCGCTGTCATCCTGAACGCAGCGAAGGACCTTCTGCCAAACGAAAAGAAACAAAGAAACCTTCAACGATTGGTGCAAGTCATATCGTTTTAATATTCCTGGGTTTTCTTATCTTTGATTAAACTGTTACAAAGAAGAAATTAACATGCATACAAATTTCAACCTCGATAACTTCATCAAAACGTTTGTCACCAAACGCGAAGAGAGCCTGTTGCAACCCGACTTCAACAAATATTCTACAGAATTAGAACACCGCATTACCGGGAAACGGGTTTTGGTAATTGGAGGAGCCGGTACCATCGGCTCTTCTTACATTAAAGCAATTTTAAAATTCAGGATTGCCAAACTAGTGGTGGTCGATATCAATGAGAACGGGCTTACTGAGATTGTTCGTGATTTACGGAGCTCAAATGATTACATGATCCCGGAAGAATTCATCACATATCCGGTTAATTTTGGTGAACCTGTTTTTGAGAAAATATTTAAGGCACACGGTCCGTTTGAGATCGTAGCTAACTTTGCGGCTCACAAACATGTGCGCAGTGAAAAAGACATTTTCTCTATCGAGGCAATGATTGAGAACAATGTGCTGCGCGCCCGAAAATTACTGGATTTACTTTTGCGGTTTCCGCCGGAACATTTTTTCTGCGTTTCGACCGACAAAGCTGCCAATCCCGTCAACATCATGGGCGCCAGCAAAAAACTGATGGAAGAGCTGATCATGGCCTATGCAGACCGGCTTCCCATCAAAACAGCGCGATTTGCCAATGTGGCCTTCTCAAACGGAAGCCTGCCATTGGGCTTTATTGAACGGCTGAACAAACAACAACCCTGGTCGTGTCCACTGGGCATCCGCCGCTTCTTCGTTTCCCCGCAGGAATCTGGTGAGTTGTGCCTGATAGCCTCCATCATGGGTGAGTCGGGCGATATCTTCTTTCCGAAACTGGATGAAGAACATGATATGATCCCTTTCGATCAGATCGCCGGAGACCTCCTCCATGAACTCGGCTTCGTTCCCGACATCTGTCAATCAGAAGAAGAAGCCAAACAAAAAATGAGGGGGAAAGGGGGAGAAGGGATGAATGGGCGATACGAAGATCTTACAACAGACAATCAGTTCGATGAACGCTCTTCCTCTGCGTCTCTCCGTCTCTCCGTCCCTCCGTCCCTCCGTCTCCCAGTCTCCCAGTCCAACCTTCTCTCCGTCTCTCCGTCCCCCAGTCTCCCCCTCGCCCCCTCTCCCCCTCCTTCCTACCCCATCTTCTTCTTCGGCTCTGACACCTCAGGCGAAAAATCTTTCGAAGAGTTCTTCACCGAAAAAGAACTCCTCGACCTGGATTCATTTATCAACCTTGGCGTGGTGAAAAATTCCAAAAAAAGAAGCATCCGGGAAATTGATGCCATCTTTGATCAGCTCCACAAGCTGTTTGAATCAAAGGATGTGACCAAAGCCGGCATCGTCCATATCTTAAAAGAATACCTGCCTAATTTTGAACACATTGAAACCGGCAAAGGCCTGGATTCTAAAATGTAAAACCTGACCAATAACGAAAACAATATGTACCGTCATTTCTTCAAGCGATTAATAGATTTCATTCGCTCATTTGTTGCGCTGCTAATTCTCTCACCCATTCTTATCCAGTCTGCATTTGTAAGCTCAATCGTTTTCAGGGATGAAGAAAGGTTGTTTCTCAGAAACATTGCTTCAATAATAGAATTGCATGAATCCAGCCACGTAGCGGCGGCATCTTTGTAGAATGAATCATGCATACGACCCAACGTCCGCGCACAAATGCCTTACAATTTACAAACCTGCCCATCTGACGGAAGGAAAAAATCTAAATGCAGCCCACAAAATGGGCGCAGCGAAGCAACCCGCTGTAAATAAGCAGCATTGCCCTTCGCACCGTCATACTTAAAGGCAAACAAAGCTGCTTGCTGTATTTACCTTTAAATATTTTTTTAAAAAAAAATACTTAAAGTATTGACTTTGCAGATTTTTTAGTTAAATTTGTAATAAGAACAACTTAACATAGAAGGTAAATAACTTTATTAAATCTGATCTACCTAATTCTGAATATATGCGGGAATTTTTTTACGTTCTGGCAAGTTTCCTTATTTCGCTGATTGTCTCGTCCAAGGCGATCCCACCGCTTATCAGGGTTTCGAGACAACTCAACCTGTTTTCTGAACCCAACGGCCGGTCATCTACCATACACCGAATTCCAACTTTGGGTGGCATCGCCATTTTTATCGGTTTTATGCTGGGAATGACCCTCACGCGTGACGGATACATCCTGCCGGGACTTTCATTTATCATTGCTGCCGTAATGATTATGTTTTTTATCGGATTAAAGGACGACATCGTCACCCTAAGTGCCGGCAAGAAATTAATGGCCCAGATTGCGGTGGCAGGTATACTTATTTTTCTTGGCCATTTCCGTTTTACCAACCTGCACGGATTTTTGGGTATCCAAACCATTTCTCTGGTACCAAGTGTTTTACTGACCGGATTTGTGATGATCGTTTTTATCAATGCCTTTAACCTGATTGACGGCATCGACGGACTTGCATCCGGTCTTAGTATTTTTGCTGCATCAGTTTTTGGCATCTGGTTTTTTATCAGCGGCCATTATGAATTTTCAATTGTATCATTTTCGTTGGTGGGCTCTCTTTTCGGTTTTTTCATTTACAACCTGTACGGCAAAAAAAATAAAATTTTCATGGGAGATACAGGATCGCTGATCCTGGGCACCATCATGTCCGTGCTGGTCATTCAATTCAATGAGTTTAACATCGACCAGTCGGCGCCTTTCACTGTCATGTCAGCACCGGCAGTATCATTTGGCATCCTTATTTACCCGTTGCTGGATACCATTCGTGTCTTTGCTATCAGAATTATTCAGGGTAAATCGCCTTTCACCGCAGATAAAAATCACACACACCACCGGTTACTTGTCTTGGGAATGAATCACCGCAAGGCTACATTCCTAATCCTGGGTGTCAATGCGCTATTTACCCTTGCTGTTTTTTATTTCCAGTGGATGGGAGTTATAGGCCTGATGCTGTTCAATCTGGTAGCCGGAACGATATTTTTGCTGACACCCTCTTACATCATCAGTGTCAAAAAATTAATCAGACATGACGACCCTTACCAGAAAATTATTTTATTCGACAACAGCGTTTTTAATGGGTATATGATGAAATCTGAAACAAGTAAAAAACTGACTAAAATACTAACGATGGATCGCTTCAAAGAACAATTCAGGCGGATCGGGTTCTGGTAAAAGAGAAAAGGATAAAGGACAAAAAACAAAAGGATAAAGGACAAAGGATAAAGGATAAAGGATAAAGTAAAAACGCTGCAATCAACATTGCAGCGTTTTTACTTTCAGGAATATAGGTGTGATTCCGACACAAATCCCACTTTATCCTTTATCCTTTGTCCTTTATCCTTTTCTGTTTACCTTTACCCCATGATCAGATTCATCTTCTCTTTTCCGCAATGGTCGCGGGTACTGCTTAGTCTCATTTACCTGGGTTTGATTGCTATGCTTTCGCTGTTGCCATCGGATGATCTTCCAAAAGTACAGCTCTTTAAAGGCTTCGACAAGCTGGTTCATGGCTGCATGTACTTTGGCCTTACCATCCTGGCCTGCTGGACCTTCCATTCGGAAGAAAAACGGATCCGCATCCTTTTTGTCGTGCTGTTTTCCATCACCTGGGGATTGTTGATGGAAATCTCCCAACTCGAGATGATGATCGGACGTGCATTCGAATGGACAGATGAGCTGTCGAATTGCCTTGGTTCCGTGATGGGGGCCCTGGTGTATGTTTGGATTGCCGGGTCTTACAGGAGAGGACGGGGAGTAAAAACGACGCGATGAAGAGACGACTTGGGGACTTGGAAACGGTGAAACAGGGAAACGGTGAAACGGTGAAACGGTGAAACGGAGAAACGGTGAAACGGAGAAACAGTGAAACAGTGAAACGGTGAAACGGTGAATGGCAGACGACAAGATTTTACCATCTGGCAAAACCCGAAACCCGAAACGATGAAACCCGAAACGCGCGCAGCGCAAACATTTCAAACAAAAAACATGGCAACAAATAGTGTAAAAATCGGCGACCAGGTTCGCTTCATGAATGAGGTTGGCGGAGGACGCGTTACTGCCATCCTCTCCAAAGATCTGGTCAGCGTGGAAACTGCGGATGGCTTCGAAATCCCCACCTACATTAAAAACCTGATAGTCATTGAACCGGATCTCCCTTCCTCTTCGTCCTATCGTCCGGTCGTCCAGTCGTCCGGTCATTCACTCAATCCGTCAGACCGATACCGGGAAATAAAGCGCACCGGCTTCAAAGAGACCAATCAGATAAAAACCAACGACTTTCCCGAATTCATCTTCGCAGCGCTGCCGGACAACCCCGGCAATCCGTCGGAGGGAAGAATACTCCTCTACCTGGTAAACGACTGCAACTTCACGCTGATCTACCATTTCGCCACCAAAATGGCGGACACCTATACCACTGTCGATGCCGGAATGCTCGAACCCAATACCAAAGTGGAACTGGAAAGCATCCAACCGAAGGGAATGGGCGAACTGCCGGAATATTGCTTCCAGTTGCTCTATTTCAGGAAGAGCTCGTCTCAATTGGAAGAGCCGGTCCAGAAAGAGATCCGGATCTCCCCGGTCAAATTTTTCAAAGCCGCCTCTTTTGTTAAAAACAGCTATTTCAATACCCCTGCCCTGCTGATCAAACTGGTCGATCATCCGCTTAAAGCAGAAATGGAGAAACTGTCGGACAGGGATTTTCAGCAGATCACCCTGACCAAAGAACCCAAAAAGGCAGTTTCGGCAGAAATGCCAAAAACCGACCTGGTGGAGATAGACCTGCACATCCATCAACTTCTGGATGATGTACGCGGCCTTCCCAATGCAGAGATGCTGAAACTGCAGATGGATACCTTCCGCAAAGAGATGGACAATGCCATCGCCGCAGGCGTAAAGAAGATTGTCTTTATCCACGGTGTGGGCGACGGTGTCCTCAAAAACGAAATTCGCCGCGAACTGCAGCGGAAATATGCCAGATATCCTTTCCAGGATGCCTCGTTCCGGGAGTACGGGTTTGGCGCAACGATGGCGGTGCTGAGGAAGTGAAACGGAGAACGGAAGACAAGACTGGGGGACGGAGAGAGCGAAACGGTGAAACGGTGAAACGGTGAAACGGTGAAACGGAGAAACGGTGAAACGGGTCAAGGTGAAAAGGTGAAACGGTGAAACGGAGAAACGGAGAAACGGAGAAACGGAGAAACGGATAGAAAGACGGAGAGATGGGTCAATAACTCCTTCTGATCACAATATTTTTTTGTTCTTTCCTTTGCTCTTATTCTTATAAATATAACCCAAAAGTTTCACAATTCAATATGTCTTTCCGTCCCTCCGTCTTTCCGTCATTATGCATCTAATCCTAAATTATATACAAATTCGCGTCCCCGTAACTCAGAAACCTGTACCCGCCCGCCAACGCATGGGCATATACCCGCTTCCAGTCCTCCCCCAGGATGGCGGAAATCAGTAAAAGCAGCGTACTTTGAGGTTGGTGAAAGTTCGTAACCAATCCGTCAACGATCCGGAACCGGTAACCCGGCAAAATCATAATCTGTGTAGAAGTCTCCAGCGAAGTGATCTCTTTGGCTGACATATAGTCCAGAATTGCCGTTAAAGCCTCCTTTGCGCCGATATCCCGACAGTTATCCAAATAGGGCTCCCATTGTCCCAACTTAAAATTTTGGCTCTCAAAATCATGATTATGGTGAATTTTGCACCCGATCCAATAGAGACTCTCCAGCGTCCTTACAGAGGTCGTACCAACTGCGACCAACTTCCCCGGATGGGCAAGGATTCGCCCGATCATTGTCCTGCCGACCGAAAAATGCTCGGTATGCATCTGATGCTCCCCGATGGTGTCACTTTTGACCGGCTGAAAAGTGCCGGCACCGACGTGCAGGGTAAGTTCTTCGCAGGAGATATTCCGATCAGCCAACACTTTGAAAACATTTTCCGTAAAGTGCAGACCGGCTGTCGGCGCTGCGACAGACCCCTTTATTTTTGAATAAACAGTCTGGTAACCTGTTGCGTCTATCTCTTCCGAATCACGGTGCAGATAAGGCGGAATGGGTATATTCCCGGCCGCTTCAAGGATCTCGGAGAAAGTATAGCCGGGATTGTTCCAGCTAAATTCGATTTCCACCCCCCCGTCCATCTCTCCCACCTTCTCCGCCCGCAGCACCACCATCTCCGTTGTCCCTCTCTCTCCGTCTCCCGGCCCCACTGTCATCTCGTCGTCCGGTCGTACAGTCGTACAGTCTCTCTCCATCTCCCTTTCCCCCAGTCCCCAAGTCCCCAAGTCTCCGTTTCCCTGTTTCTCCGTTTCTTTCCATCCCTCAGTCTCTCCGTCCCCAAGTCTCTCCGTCTCTCCATCACTCAAGCCCACCATCATCTCCAGCACCTCCGTTTTCCACCTTTTCAAATTCCCGACGATACATTTCCACCGGCAGGAGGAGGTTTGGGCAAAGGAAAGAACATAGTCATGCGGATGTGTCGGTTCAAGACAGAACACCTCGATTTTGGCACCGGTCGGTTTGGCGAAGTGGAGCCTTGCCCGGATTACCCTGGTATTGTTGAAGACCAGCATGGATCCTTCGGGCAGCAGTCCCGGAAGGTCGGAAAACCGGTGATCTGATATTTCATTCTTTTCCCAAACGAGCAATTTTGATTCGTCGCGTTCCGGCAGGGGATATTTCGCTACCGCAGAATCCGGCAAGTCGTAGTTGAAAGCTTTTATCGAAAGAGAAGTAACCACAGCGCTATTTTTTTGCCGGCAAGAAAATCAAATCCACTACATCAGCAGTTTTGAAGAATCCGTTGGTGAAATTCTTCACCTCTTCAATTGTCACACCTGCAAGGATCTTCTCGAAATTTTCAGGAGCATCCGAATTGATCTTATCCTGGTAATATTCAACCAAAGCGCCCATCCAGTAACTGTTGTGCAGCTTATTCTGTTCACGGTCTTTCAACAGGTTCTTTACTACTTTGTCAAGGTCAGCAGCCGTTGGTCCGTTGGCAACTATTTTGTCGATTTCACTGTAAAGAATCGATTTCAGGTGGGCCGAGCGTTCGGGTTCCGCATCAAACGAAAGCAGCAAAGTCTTTTCCTGTTTGGGGAAATGACTGCTCGAAGCCATAACACTTACCCCGTAACTGCCGCCCTCTTTTTCGCGGACCTCTTCAATGTACCGAAGGTTTAGCACCCCTTTAAGGATGGTCATCATCATGTTATTTTTGGGCGTGTACGGATCCTGTTTTTTGAAATTAACCACCACCGTTGCCTTGCTGATCTGCATCGGGATCTGAATCTCGCGCACCATCTTACCTTTTGGCCCAAGAACATTGTTGTCTATCCATTTTTCGGTCCTTGGCAGGTCGGTCAGCGAGCCAATGTATTTCTCCACCAATGGCTTCACAGCAGCTTCCTCGAGGTTTCCGACAATAAAGAAGGTGAAATCACCGGCATCTGCAAACCTTGCACGATAGATCTTCTCCATCTGCTCCATGGAGATTTCTTCTACTAGGGCCGGGGTAAGAAGTTTAGTCCGCGGATTATGTGAAGTTAAGATCAAATTCAGTGAGTCGCTGATTACCTTTTGCGGATTGTTGGAAAGGTTGGCAACCATGGCGGTATACCGTCCTTTTGCTGTCTGAAAGGCCTCTTTGTCAAACCTGGGCTGTTCAAACTGTAGATAGAGCAGCTGCATCATAGTCTCAAAATCCTTCGGCGTAGCTGAACCTGATACTGTTTCATTCAGTTTTGATAGTCCTACATTCACTCCGGCTTTTTTCCCTGTCAGCATCTTTCTCAAGGTGACAGCATCAAAATTTCCAACCCCGAACATGGGCATAAACTGCGAAAGATTATTGGCCGAAGCCAGTTCGTTGACCGGTAAAAGCGAGTTGCCTCCCGGGCTGATTCCCTGCAACATCACATTGTCCTTTTCATAATCAGCCAAACGGTAAATAACCTTAGCATGGTTGGCCAGGGTCCATTCAACTGCATTGAATTGCGGAAGAGCCGTGGTCTTGACGACCAGTGAACCTTTCAGCGGTTTGTCAATCAATGTTGAGCTCACCTGGATGTCTTCGTAAGGTTTGATATCCGAACTTTCCACCTCTTTCATGATGGCAAGGGCTTCAGGCTCCGACAATAATTTGGCATTCTCTTTGTCGGGTCCAGTCACAACAATTACCCGGTTTTCGGGTACGATCCATTGTTTCGCTTTGGCAGAAAGCTCTTCAACCGTAATGCCGGGAAGAAGTTTCTGTATCATTTGCCAGTCAAAATCCATCGAGGTAAGCGGTTCATTCGATAAGAAATGCGATTGAATGTCCCTGGCATAAGTATCATTGCTGATTTTGTCCCGTTGTTTCCAGCGGCTCTCTGTCTGAGTCAGCAGGTTGGCTTTGGCTCTGTCTAACTCTCCCTGTGTAAAACCATAGCGGGCAAGACGCTGCGCTTCGGTATAGATGGCTTTCAATGCAAGATCTTCCTGGTCAGGTTTCGCCTGTGCAGAGACCGACATCACATTGTATCCCCTGACAAATCCCCCAAAACCAACAGAACCTGAAGCAAAAGGAGGAACACCCTTTTGGAGTAATTCAGAGATACGTGTCCGCATCATGGCATTAAAAAGCGGTTGAATTGCGTACGCTTCGCGGTAATAGGCCATATCCTTTTCAGCAGGTTTCGGCTCCTTGTGTTTGATGTAAATTTCGATCCCGTAATCGGTCGATTCTTTGTCTTTCACCAGAACATAACGGGTCTCTTTGTGGTAAGGAACCACATCCTCACCTCTCGGCAGCGGATGCTCAACAGCAGGGATAGAAGTGAACTGAGATTTAACGGATTTCTCCACATCATCGACATTGATGTCCCCGACTATTGCAATACATTGCAGATCTGTCCTGTACCAGTTGTGGTAAAACTTTCTGAGTGTATCATATTTGAAATGTTTAATAATAGCCGAATCTCCGATGATATCACGTACAGCATACTTGGAATCCTTGAAAAGAACAGAAAACATTGCATTTTGCATTCTGGCTTGGGCCGTGCGGCGCGTACGCCACTCCTCCACAATCACCCCGCGTTCGGCATCAATCTCCTTATCGGAAAGGGTGAGGTAATGCGACCAGTCGTGCAAAACCAGCAGGCAGGAATCAACCAAACCGGGACTTGTAACAGGTACATCGCTCAGATTGTAAACTGTTTCAGTGAAAGCCGTATAAGCATTGATGTTCCGGCCAAAAGCCACTCCATGTTTTTCCAGCGTGTTCAGAATTCCTTTTTCAGGGAAGTTTTTGGTGCCGTTAAAGGCCATGTGCTCCAAAAAGTGGGCCAGGCCATTCTGGGAGTCGTCTTCCAGCAAGGCTCCGACATTCTGAATAATGTAGAAACTGGCCCGTTGTTTGGGCTCTTCGTTGTGCCGGATGTAGTAGGTCATGCCGTTTGGCAGTTTTCCGATGCGGAAACCCGGATCAGGGGCAATCGGCTGTGCAACGGAGGCAAAAGATAAAGCAGTAAGGCAAAGGGTACTTACAAAAGCAATCCCAAAGAGTCTGTTCATTTTCATTTTGATTTAATTTAGGTATTTATATAAGTAGGAATAACCTGTAAATAATTACAATTATAAATTCTCGCAGCAACCGAACCCCAGGTGGTTTTTCTCACCAAACCCCAGGTAATATCCCGCCCTGATCAGTCCCGGATCGGCCTGCAGCCTGAAACGAAGCTGATAACCAATTAGTTTCGTTTGTCCTGAAGTGCCCGACTGGATGGTTATCCCCTTCTGTGCAACGGGCGACCTGAGTTTAAATTTTCCTTCAGATGGATCGTGCGGATGGTCGAAACCGTTAAGCAGCCTGAATTTCTTTTGAAGGTTTTCGTAAAACAAACGCTGGAATTCGGCAGCTTCGGGCGAAAGATACAATTCGTTTTTCCTGCCCTGGATTTTCTGTGTCAGGTGAATGGGCGAAAGGGTCCGGAAAGTCATCTTGTCGGTAAATTCAGAATCGGGTTGCAGTTCTGCCTTCTCAACGAGAAAAGAGACCTGGGATGTGCGGTCACCCAGCAGGAACCTGGCGTCCTGAAAGGATTCCAGGACCATATGTACCAGCGATCCGTCTGGGACTGTTGAGAAAATCAGTCCGATGCGTTCACTCCGGATCAGCATTCTGTCTGCTTCAATTTTCCTATCCGGAACCATCAGGTTGGAGAATACAAAATTCCGGAAAGGCTCCCCCTCCTTCACATATCCGGCTGCAGCCAGCCCAGCGTAAAGCGCCGATCCGGGATCGTTGATCATGCGGTAAAACCAGGAACCCAGCTCAAACTGGTAGTTCACCGGCAATACATTGCGGAGCGGATCAACCAGTTTTAAAGTGAATTTGTAACGCATCAGGATGACGATTGAGAGTAAGCGAAGTTAATCAAAAGAATTTTCGATTTTCGATTTTCGATTTTGGAAGTACGCCTTTGGCAAAATTGTGGATAAAAAAGCATTTACACTGAGAAGCACAGAGTTCCACTGTGTAATATTGAATTCTGGTACCTTATTGATTAAAGCATACTTCCAAAATCGAAAATCGAAAATCGAAAATTTCTTCACCCCTGAAAAGTACTTATTCCATCTGTCGGCACCGCCCGGTCTACCTTTTTGATCATGCCCTGCAGCGCACTGCCGGGGCCCACTTCGGTGAAGGAATCGCAGCCGTCAGCAAGCATGTTGATCACGGTCTGGGTCCATCTTACAGGCGCGGTCAGCTGTGCAATCAGGTTGGCTTTGATCACTGCCGGATCGGTAACCGGGGCAGCGCTCACATTCTGGTAAACGGGGCATACCGGCGTTAGAAATTCAGTTGAATTAATGGCTTCAGCCAGTTCAGTGCGGGCCGGCTCCATGAGCGGTGAATGGAAAGCGCCGCCTACATTGAGCCTGAGGGCACGCTTGGCTCCCAGTTCGGTCAACCTGACGCAGGCCTTGTCGACCCCATCGATCGATCCCGAGATCACCAACTGACCGGGACAGTTGTAATTGGCAGGAACCACCACATCCGCTATCTCGGCACACACCTGTTCAACAACGGCGTCATCCACGCCCAGAATGGCAGCCATGGTGGAAGGCTCTGCCTCACAGGCTTTCTGCATGGCCATTGCCCGTTTGGAGACCAGGCGCAGCCCGTCTTCGAAAGAGAGGGCATTGGCCGCAACCAACGCTGAGAACTCACCCAATGAATGTCCTGCAACCATGTCGGGCTGAAAGGAGGCTCCCATTGTTTTTGCGAGCAAAACGGAATGAAGAAAGATAGCCGGCTGGGTTACGCGGGTCTGTTTCAGCTCCTCATCTGTTCCGCTGAACATCACATCCGTAATGCTGAAACCAAGGATTTCATTGGCTTTTTCAAAAAGGGATTTTGCCAACTGTGACTGGTCGTAAAGGTCCCTGCCCATTCCGGTAAACTGGGCTCCCTGACCCGGGAAAACATATGCCTTCATAAGATATAATGCTAAAAATTTCGGTGCAAAGATAGAAAACTACTCATAATCCTTGGGGCGACGATCAAAAAATGTGCTGATTTGCCGATGTGCTGATATGCCGACGTAAAAAATGGACTCAACTCCTTTGCGACCTTTGAGTTGTCCTTTGTGTGCCTTTGTGGTTAAATTTCCTTTTACCACGAAGGTCCCAAAGGGAAAACACTAAGGGCTCAAAGTATTTTATCAAGTTATAGAAACGTAGTCATGTTCGTTCAAGTCACACTCAGTCGTCCAGTCTCCCAGTCTCTCCGTCTTTTTCAGGATAGCTTGGAGCTGATCAGCCTGATAAATTCCTCCCTCGTTGCCACTTTTTCAAAAGCGCCGGTAAAATCAGAGGTGGTGGTGACAGAGTTCTGCTTTTCGATTCCACGCATGCACATACACATGTGTTTGGCTTCGATGACTACTGCAACTCCCAGCGGAGAGAGGGTATTCTGGATACACGCTTTAATTTGTAAAGTGAGCCGTTCCTGCACCTGAAGGCGCCGCGAATAGGCCTCAACCACCCTGGCAATCTTGCTCAGCCCGGTGATGTAACCGTTGGGAATATAGGCGACATGGGCTTTCCCGAAAAACGGAAGCATGTGGTGTTCGCAAAGGGAGTAGATTTCGATGTCTTTGACGATTACCATCTGGCGGTAATCTTCCTTGAACATGGCAGATCTCAGTATTTCCTCGGGATCCATGCTGTATCCCTGCGTCATAAACTGCATCGCTTTGGCAATCCGCAGAGGCGAAAGATTCAACCCGTCACGGGTCGGATCTTCTCCGATCAATTCAAGGATCTGCCGGTAATTTTCGGCCATTTTGGTTACAGTCTCCTTGGGATAATGCTCAATCTTCTGATAACCGTCTGACTTTTTCCTGTGTAAAGAGAATTGCATAATGCTGAATTTAACGTTTCCGCATCCAAAAGTTCAAAAGACCGCAAACATTGAGCTAAAGGAGTCGCTGCAAACAAATTTTTAATTAAACTGAGTACAAATAAACAACTTTTTATAACTTTTTTCGCCAAAATAAGTATGAATGTTAGTTGGGGGTTCATAATATGGAAGTATATTTTACATTTGCACCTCTAATTTAATCAGACCCGTTTTATTAGAATGAGAATATTGTTTGTCGGTGCCACATGTTTTGAACTCTACCAATTTTTCGAGAATCTGATCGAGATTGAAGGAGATGGAAAGAATATCTTCCATTACAAGTGGTATGATCTGGAAATTGACCTGCTAATACCCGGCATCGGCATGACATTTACCGCTTATCACCTCACCCGTGCACTCTATGCGGCAAAATACGACCTGGTTATCAATGCAGGCATTGCCGGCAGCTTTCGGGATGAACTCTCAATAGGGACGGTCGTCAATGTCAGTACGGAGCAGATCTGCGATTTGGGGATAGAAGAGTGCAATTCAGTTGTCTCACTTTTTGATGCAGGATTTATGGAGACCAACCAGTTCCCGTTCGAAAACGGAAGAATGGTTAATCCCAATCATTTCAAGGAACTTGAACTTACCTCCGTCGCCGGGGTTACAGGCAACATCAGTCACGGAAGTCCGGAAAGCATTTCCAAAATAACCTGCGGTTTCAATCCTGATGTCGAATCCATGGAGGGCGCTGCGGTTTTTTATGTCTGCATGCACGAAAAAGTTCCCTTCCTCGAAATCCGTGCCATATCCAATTTTGTTGAGTCGAGGGATACCGCCAAATGGGACATCCCGCTCGCCATTGAAAACCTCACCGACGAACTTTTCCGTTTTCTCCGGAAATTTGCCAAAATCAAACAGCTCTCCTGATGGACCTTACCCTGGGTTTTTCTACCTGTCCCAACGACACTTTTATTTTTGATGCGATGGTCAACGGGAGAATCGACACCGAAGGTTTGCGCTTCAAGCTGCACCTGGCTGATGTCGAAGAGCTCAACCAGCTTGCTTTTTCGGCTGCCCTCGACATCACAAAGGTGAGTTACCATGCATTTGCCTATCTGTCTGCGGCCTATCAGCTGCTGACTGCCGGCAGCGCCCTTGGTTTCGGCAACGGGCCTCTGCTGATCAGCAAACATAAAATATACCCCGATGAACTGACCGGCTTGTTAATAGCCATCCCGGGTAAATACACTACCGCCAACCTGCTGCTGTCAATTGCCTATCCGCAACTTCAACAGAAAAAAGAGTTCCTTTTTTCAGACATAGAGGAAGTTATCCTATCGGGGGAAGCCGATGCCGGTGTGATTATCCACGAAAACAGGTTTACTTACCGTTCGAAAGGGCTTAGAAAAATCGTTGATCTGGGTGAATACTGGGAACAACTAACCGGATTGCCTATTCCGCTCGGCGGAATCATCATCAAAAGAAGCCTTCCGCGCGAAATCAGATTGAAAGTAAACAGGGTGCTTGGACGGAGTGTCAGGTATGCACTGGAAAATCCCAACGATTCCCTTCCGTTCGTAAAGAAACATGCCCAGGCCATGGACGAATCTGTGATGCGGAGCCACATCGAGCTGTATGTGAATGACTTCTCGGTAGACCTTGGACCCAAAGGCAGGGAAGCCATCACCACCCTATACAGCAAAAGCACAGAAAAATCCATTTTCCCTCCGCTCCAGCCTGACTGGTTCGTAGCATAACACATCTAATCTTACTCAACAAAGAGCGCATTGATCAAATCTGATTTCTTTGACGTAATTTTGAGCCATTAAAACTGCCATGTAAGCTGAAGAATGGAAAAATTGCAGAGACTATACCGCGATAACCTTAACGGGATCATAGCCACCCTGGCCATTCATGTGGTCGTGGTGGTGTCTCTTCTTTTTGCCGAGCTGAAAAACACCCACCAATTCCCGGTGGAAGCCCTCGTTGTTGATCTTTCTTTCGAAGAGGCAAAACAGGAACCTGGAAAGGAGAATCCGGATATGGGCAATCAGTCGCTTCCCATGAACGGATCCAAAGGGCAAAACAATTCCAACAGGGCCTATAATTTGGGTGATCAATCCGGCAAAACCTCCGGTGATCCCTTTTTCGACAAGGAGTACGCCAAAGAGGTGGCCGCAGCCAAACAACTTGGAAGCGATGTAAACAAGAATCTGGCAAAAAAAATTCCCGAGATAGGCAACATTCCCATGCCGGTTGCCAGTACGGAGGGAATGACCCCCGAAGAAGCCAAACGTTCCACTTTTAAAGGGAGATCCAACATTCACTACCTTATTGGGAAAAGATACCACCTGCAGCTGCCGATACCGGTCTATCTCGCCCAGGGCGGCGGCGAGGTGGTGGTGGACATTGTGGTGGACCGAAACGGCGATGTTTTGAGCGCTGCTCCCCGCCCGGCAAACATCAGCGATCCGATGATTCCTGCATATGCCAAACAGGCAGCCGAAAAGACAGTATTCAATCCCGACAATACCGCTCCTGAAAAGGAACGCGGCACCATCACCTACCTTTTTGTTGCCCAGTAACCTTTTATTTCCTGCTTTTCAATATTCTCCTTTATTTTTAACTGAATTTCACTCTGTATTTATTTAAAATTCCTCATCTTTGGGTATAAATTGTATTGATACCTATTATTGCATTTATTAAATTAATTATCAGCATTATGTCTACTCAAATATTTTTAGTCGAAGGAATGACCTGCAAAAACTGCAAAGCGCATGTCGAAAACGGAATCAAAGAAATTCAGGGTGTTGAGGAGGTAGTTGCAGACAACGTAACGGGTCAGGTCAAAGTGACTGGAATTCATATCAGGGAGGAATTGATCCGGACAGCTGTCGAAGAAGCCGGTTACCATTTCAAAGGGGCCGACAAGACTTCCCTTCCCGGATCTGATCTCTGGCTAAGTTGACCGTACGCAGCAGATTGCTTCGCTTCGCTACCAATGACATTTCGTTTTATCAGAATGTTAGTGCCATTTTGTCTGAATACATTGTTGTGGCAGATGTTTTGATGTTGATAGTTATTATCACGCGCAAACATAAAAACAACATACATGAATTTCAACAATTTTACCATTAAAGCGCAGGAAGCCGTCCAGCAGGCTGTACAGATAGCTGCCGGAAACAACCAGCAGTCTGTCGAAACATCGCACCTGATGAAGGGCCTGTTATCGGAGGCCGAAAATGTCACAGCTTTTTTACTCCAGAAGACCGGGGTAAATATTGGCTATTTCACCAAAGAACTTGATCGCATCATTGCCGGATTTCCCAAAGTAACAGGCGGCGAACCCTATCTTTCATCCACGTCAAACACCACGGTTCAGAAAGCCATTTCCCTCTCCCAAAAAATGGGGGACAAATTTGTTTCTGTCGAGCATTTATTGATGGCCCTGCTGGAAACCGGTGATGCAGTCAGCAAACTCATGAAGGAACAGGGTGTCTACAAAAAGGGACTGGAGGAAGCCATCCGTGAGTTAAGAAAAGGCTCAAAAGTGGAAAGCCAGACGGCTGAGGACACTTTCAACTCGCTGAACCGTTTTGCCGTCAACCTCAATGATGCCGCACGTTCAGGCAAACTGGACCCGGTGATCGGCCGTGACGAAGAGATCCGGAGGGTATTGCAGATCCTTTCCAGGAGAACGAAAAACAATCCGATACTGGTAGGAGAACCGGGCACCGGAAAGACTGCCATAGCGGAGGGTCTGGCCCAGCGCATTGTGCGCGGCGACGTACCTGAAAACCTGCAAAGCAAACAGATCTTCTCCCTCGACATGGGCGCCCTGATCGCAGGGGCAAAATACAAAGGAGAATTTGAAGAGCGGCTGAAATCAGTGATCCAGGAGGTTGTTCAGGCCGAGGGAGAAATCATCCTTTTTATCGATGAGATTCACACCCTGATAGGCGCCGGTAAAAGCGAAGGTGCCATGGATGCCGCCAACATCCTCAAACCGGCGCTGGCACGCGGCGACCTGCGGGCTGTCGGAGCCACCACACTGGCAGAATACCAGAAATTTTTCGAGAAAGACAAGGCCCTCGAGCGTCGATTCCAATTAGTGATGGTGGATGAACCGGATACCCAGTCTGCTATTTCCATCCTGCGCGGATTGAAAGAACGGTACGAGAATCACCACAAAGTGCGGATCAAAGACGATGCCATCATCGCATGCGTTGAATTGTCGCAACGGTATATTACCGACCGGTTTCTTCCTGATAAGGCCATCGACCTGATGGATGAAGCGGCTGCAAAGTTGCGGATGGAGATGAACTCCCTGCCGGAAGGGCTGGATGAGATTGACCGCAAGCTGACACAGCTGGAGATTGAACGGGCGGCCATTCAGCGGGAAAACGACCGGACCAAACTCTCCAAACTGGAAGAAGATATTGCCAACCTGAAAGAGGATCAGAGAAAATTCAGGGCAGCGTGGCAGGCCGAGAAAGAGCTGATCGAGGGCATCCAATCGAAAAAGCAGGAGATAGAAGCGTTGAAACTTCAGGCCGACCAGGCCGAACGGCATGGTGACTACGGCCTTGTGGCTGAAATCCGTTACGGCAAAATCAAGGAGGCCGAAGAGGCCATCAATGCGCTTCAGGAAAAGCTGAAAGAGAAACAGAAAACACAGTCTCTCATCAAAGAGGAGGTGGATGCAGAGGATATTGCAGCAGTCGTCGCCCGGTGGACAGGAATTCCTGTTTCCAGGATGCTGCAGAGCGAAAGGGAAAAACTTCTCCACCTCGAAGATGAACTGCACAAGCGGGTGATCGGTCAGGAAGAGGCGATTGCAGCCGTTTCGGATGCCGTCCGCCGTTCCAGGGCAGGGTTGCAGGACGAAAAACGGCCAATCGGATCCTTCATTTTTTTGGGGACTACCGGTGTCGGCAAGACAGAGCTCGCAAAGGCGTTGGCCGAATATCTCTTTGACGATGAAAATATGCTCACCCGTATCGACATGTCGGAATACCAGGAAAAATTTTCTGTCACCCGGCTTATCGGCTCTCCTCCGGGTTATGTCGGCTACGATGAAGGCGGTCAGCTGACCGAGGCTGTTCGCAGAAAACCATATTCAGTGCTGCTTTTCGATGAAATAGAGAAGGCCCATCCGGATGTTTTCAATGTATTGCTGCAGGTTCTGGACGACGGCCGGCTAACCGACAACAAAGGAAGGACCGTCAACTTCAAAAACACCATCATTATCATGACCTCCAACCTCGGATCGCATCTGATCAGGGAAAGGACCGAACGGATGACAGATGCCAACCGTGCCAATGCCATGGAAGATCTGCAGGGCGAACTGATGGAACTTTTAAAACAAACAATCCGCCCGGAATTCCTTAATCGCATCGACGAAATCATTGTCTTTGCCCCGCTGAACAGGGAAGAGATCCGCCAGATCGTCAAACTGCAGTTCGAAATGGTGGAATCACGCCTGGAAAAGAGCGGTTACAAAGCAAGAATCACCAAAGCAGCCATCGACTGGATCGCGGAAGCCGGTTTCGACCCGCAATTCGGCGCCCGCCCGGTAAAACGGATGATGCAGAAATTCCTGCTCAACGACCTCTCCAAAGAGATCCTTGCCGGAAACATTAAGAAAGAGGGGGAGATCGAGGTAGATGCAGAGGGGGGTCATCTTGTTTTCAGGTAACCTAAACTATTTCTTTTAAAAGGGATGGAAAGTCCGTCCACGAGATCAGTTGCACATCCGATATATTTAATGTCTGGCTACCAGTATAAATGAGTCTACGGTGAATAACCAGGTCTGAATCTATTAGCTTTTTTAGATTTTTCAGGTAGTCTGTGTTAAAGGTCTGACCTCCTTTAATTTCGATGGCCACAATTTCATTGTTGCCTTTTTCAACGATACAATCGATCTCAAGTCCATTGCTTTCGCGCCAATAATAGATGGATGGTCGTTTGCCGGCATGGCACTGGTGCTTAATGATTTCAGCTATTATGAGATTTTCAAAAAGGGCGCCATACAGATAATGGGTTATGACCATTTCGGGATTTGTGATCCTAAGCAACGAACAAGCAATTCCGGTATCGTAAAAATAGAGTTTAGGTGCCTTGATGACTCTTTTATTAAAATTTTTGTGATAGGGCTGCAAGAGATAGATGACAAAACTTGTTTCCAATAATGAGAGCCAGGATTTAGCAGTATTTACAGCTATACCGGCATCATTTGCCAACGAGGTAAGATTAAGAACATGTCCGATACGACCTGCACATAACCCCAGGAACCTCGAAAAGGCACTTAAATTTTCTACTGCTTTCAAGGATCTGATATCCCGTTCAAGATAGGTTTGCAAATACGATGGGTAAAAGTCGGTTGCATCGATAGATTGACTGAAAAGTCTGGGATAAAAACCGGTAAAAATGATTTGGTTGAGATTCCTGGGAGGTAAAGAGATCAATTCAGTTGTATCAAAAGGTAATAGATGATTGATATGAACCCTTCCTGCCAAAGATTGAGAAATTCGTTCGTTTAGCATGAAACTTTGAGATCCTGATAGAATGTATTGTCCTGGCATGTTTCGCTGATCTGAGATTACCAGAATGTAACTGAAAAGTTCGGGAAGATTTTGCACTTCGTCAAAAATTACACCAGAACCAACAGACGTCAGAAAACCCATTGGATCGGCTAGTATCATTTCGCGGTAATCAATGCGTTCAAGGTTGTAGTATTTGAAATCAGGAAACGCATTTTTCAATAAAGTCGTTTTTCCGGACTGGCGTGGCCCAGTCAGGGAAATGACTGGAAACAAGCCGAACATCTTTTGCAAGTAGGAAGTGAGGGTACGACGAATATACATTTTATGTTATTTTGCAATCTTACTGCAAATTTACATGAATTAATTTATTTTCTGATACTAAATGACGATTTTTTTTCTGGTTTGAATAAATTGACAAGGTAATAATTCGCTGATTTAAACAAATTTTATTTGGCAAAACAATTAATGTTTACCGGCTTAAATTGCCAATCTGCTCTTGAAAAAAACGCTAATTTCGGCCAATAAATAAAATCAATGATCGAAATTTGTGCTTTGGCTTCGGGAAGCAACGGAAATTGCTACTACATAGGAAATAACGGAGATGCTGTGCTGGTTGATGCCGGCCTCTCTTTCAAACAGATACTCAAACGGCTGGAGCAGAAAGCGCTCGATCCCAAAAAAATCAGGGCCGTATTTATCACCCACGAACACGGCGATCATTCGAGAGGTGTCAGGGTACTGAGTAAAAAACTGGACATCCCGGCTTATATGACCTACGGCACTTTCGCCGCTTCCTTCCATAACTGGAAACCGGTATCTTACATCCCGATCGAAAACAATGTACCGGTAGAAGTTGGATTGTTCACTATTTACCCCATTCTGAAAAACCACGACGCCGCAGAACCCACCTCCTTCAGAATTGAACACAACGGCTTCAGCATCGGCGTTTTTACAGATATCGGCTCACCATGCGACAATGTCAAAGCGCATCTGAAGCAGTGCCATGCGCTCTTCCTGGAAACGAATTACGATGTTCAACTGTTAAAAGAGGGATCCTATCCCTATTACCTCAAGGTTCGGATAGACTCTGAAGTCGGCCATCTTTCTAACATGCAGGCATATGAATTACTTAAGGAACATGCCCATCCCGAATTGCGGTGCGTATTCCTCAGTCACCTGTCGGCAGAAAACAACAAGCCTGAACTGGCCTTTAACGAATTCAAACCGCTCGCAGAACGGTACCAGATTAAGCTTACTGATCGTTTTGCCGCTAGCGAACTTTACACCATCGAATAATCCCCTCCTGGGACCAATTTTCGATTTTCGATTTTGGAATAGGAACTCCCAGGTTCCTCTCGCCGAACCGGCAGTTTCATACACAGTTGCAAGGCTCTGTGAAACTCTGTGTAATTATTTATCTGCTAAAATGTTGGTAAATGCGCACTTCGAAAATCCAAAATCCAAAATCCAAAATTTTTTCTTCTTCTCCTGTTATATCAGCCATAAATCCTTTCTTCTCCCAAAAATAAATCGTACCTTTTCACACTGAACAACAAATCAAAATGAAATGAAAAAAATTGCACTCCTCATGCTTGCTATGCCTTTAATTTTAGGGTCTTGCATTCCTGCCGACAAAAAAACTGCGGCTACCGGAAACCCCCTGATGAAACCATTTACAACTCCATTTAAGGTTCCTCCGTTCGGTGAAATCAAACTGGAACATTTTGTCCCTGCCATTGATGCAGGAATTAAAGCACATGATGCCGAAATTGATGCCATCGTAAAGAATCCTGCTGCCCCCGATTTCAACAACACCATTCTGGCCTTTGACATTGCCGGGGATCAACTCTCGGTAGCATCCCGCATATTTTCAAACCTGAACGGCGCCAATACCTATCCTGCCATGCAGAAACTGGCCCGCGATATCACACCAAAACTAACCCTTCACCGCGACAATATTTCGCTCAATCCCGATCTTTTCAAAAGGATCAAGGTCGTTTATGACAAAAGAAAAGAGATGGGATTAGACGCCCAGCAGATTCGTGTCACAGAGAAATATTACAAGGATTTCGAACGCGGCGGAGCCAATCTTTCGCCCGAAAACCAGACCAAACTTCGCCAGATCAACCAGGATTTGTCAAAAACTGTCCTTCAGTTTGGCGAAAACCTGCTGGCCGAAACCAACAAGAACTTCACCTTGGTGGTCGATAAAAAAGAGGACCTCTCCGGACTTTCAGCAGATGTTATTGCAGCCGCTGCCCTCGAAGCGAAGGATGACAGCCTGCCTGGCAAATGGGTATTTACCCTTGCAAAGCCAAGCATGCTGCCGTTTCTTACCTATGCCAACAATCGTCAGTTAAGGGAGAAACTCTACCGTGGCTATTTTATGCGCGGCGACAACGACAACCAGTTCGACAACAAAGAACTGATCAAAAAAATGGTCGTACTGCGGGACGAAAAGGCAAAATTACTGGGATTTAAAAACAATGCATCGTACGTTATTGAAGAGAATATGGCTAAAACCCCGGAAATTGTCTACCAGTTCCTCGACAAACTCTGGGTACCTGCACTGGCAAAAGCCAAAAAAGAGCGGGACGATATGCAGGCCATTATTGACAAAGAAGGCGGCAAATTCAAACTGCAGTCATGGGATTGGTGGTACTATTCCGAGAAAGTAAGAAAAGCAAAATACGACCTTGACGAGGAGGAGCTTAAGCCTTATTTCTCCCTGGAAAATGTTCAGAATGGAATGTTTTATGTCGCCAACAAATTGTATGGCATCACCTTTGAAAAAAGGAGCGACCTGCCTGTGTACCATCCCGAAGTAGTTGCCTACGAGGTAAAGGACAAGGACAAATCACACCTGGCGGTGCTCTACATGGACTTTCATCCCAGAGACGGCAAGAGGGTAGGTGCATGGTGTACCGGTTACCAAAGCCGCCAGTACCGTCAAGGCAAGAAAATTGATCCGGTCATTTCGATGGTGATGAACTTCACCCGTCCTACCGGGGATTCCCCTGCCCTGCTGAGTTTCGAGGAGGTTACAACTGCCTTCCATGAATTCGGCCACGCCCTGCACAGCGTTTTTGCCGATGGCCCATATGACCGTACTTCAAGGGATGTGCCCCGCGATTTTGTAGAACTGCCTTCCCAGGTCGATGAGAACTGGGCTGCCGAACCGGAAGTTCTGAAGGCTTATGCCAAACATTACAAAACCGGCGAAGTCATTCCCGATGCATTAATCAGCAAACTGGAGAAAAGCAGTGAGTTCAACCAGGGCTTTGTGACGGTCGAATACCTGGCAGCATCCATTCTTGATCTGGACTATAATACGTCACCCAACCCTGTTATTGCTGATGTAAGGGCTTTTGAGAAACAATCAATGGACAAAATCGGGTTGATTGACGAAATTTTGCCAAGATACAGAAGCACCTACTTTAACCACTCTTTCAGCGGCGGATATACGGCAGGTTATTATGTCTATATCTGGGCAGCGGTCCTGGATGCAGATGCTTTTGATGCTTTTAAATCTTCAGGTGATATTTTCAATCCCGAACTGGCTGCAAAATTCCGCGACCTGCTCACCCATTGCGGCACAGACGAGGGAATGGCTATCTACCAGAAATTTAGAGGAAAAGATCCTGATATTACACCTTTGTTAAAAAAACGGGGACTACAATAGTTCAAAAAATCTATATTTGCAGGTAAATTCAGATTAACCTTTGACCCATGTAACGGGACTTGATTTAGCATGAAGAAAATCAGATTGAAAATTCTCGGGCTCTCCTACAGTCAGGATCAATCGGGTGCATATGCCCTTGTTTTGGCTGAAACCGATGGCAACAGGCGAATACCTATTATCATCGGAGCGGTTGAAGCCCAGGCAATTGCTATAAACCTTGAGGGACTGAAACCCCCAAGGCCACTGACGCACGATCTGTTTACCACTGTTCTTTCCACTTTCGAGATTCAACTAACAGAGGTATTTATCCATGCTTTTGAAGAAGGGATTTTCTATGCAGAGATGAAGCTAACCAGTGAGAAAGGAAGTTTCAGCATTGATTCCAGGACTTCGGATGCCATTGCACTGGCTTTGCGCTGCAGCTGCCCGATTTATACAACGGAGGAGGTGATGGGACAGACAGGTATTATCATCGACTTTGAAGAATCGGAAGAAGAACCCGCTACAGAAGATGCCGAGGATGATCATTCTATCTATGATGAATTTACCATTGAAGAACTGAACGAAATGCTCGACAAAGCCATACACGACGAAGAATACGAAAAAGCATCGGTTATCAGGGATGAGATCAGCAAAAGAGATGACACTTCAAAACAAACCATCTGAGAATAAATTCAAATGCAACAATATCTCGACCTGCTGACTCACCTGCTTGAAAAGGGACATGCCCGCCCCGATCGGACAGGAACCGGCACAATCAGTCAGTTTGGGTACCAGATGCGTTATAACCTCGCAGACGGTTTTCCGGTAGTGACTACCAAAAAGCTTCATCTGAAATCAATCATTCATGAACTCCTTTGGTTTCTGAAAGGGGATACCAACGTGAAATACCTTCAGGATAACGGGGTGAAAATCTGGAATGAATGGGCCGGTGAAAACGGCGAACTGGGACCTGTTTACGGACACCAATGGCGCTCGTGGTCTGCTCCCGACGGAAGGGAGATCGACCAGATCGCCCAACTGATCGACCAGATCAAAACCAATCCGATCTCGCGCCGCTTGATTGTCAGCGCATGGAATGTAGGTGATCTCGACAAGATGGCGCTTCCGCCCTGCCATTTGCTGTTCCAGTTTTATGTCAACGAAGGAAAACTATCCTGCCAGCTTTACCAGCGCAGCGCCGACGTGTTTCTGGGTGTACCTTTCAATATTGCCTCGTATGCACTGCTGACAATGATGGTTGCGCAGGTGACCGGGCTGGAACCGGGCGATTTTGTGCATACGCTCGGTGACGCTCATATCTACAACAACCACCTGGAACAGGTCAGGATGCAGCTTTCACGCGAGCCCTTTCCGCTTCCGAAGATGAAAATCAATCCGGAAGTAAAAAGCATATTTGACTTCAAATACGAAGACTTCGAACTGGTCAATTACCAGGCACATCCGCACATCAAAGGAGATGTGTCGGTTTAAATATATAGAATGATCCACCCAAATATATCGATCATCGTTGCCATCGCACAGAATTTTGCCATCGGCCACAACAACGAACTACTTTTCCATTTGCCGGATGACCTGAAGCGTTTTAAAAAGATTACTTCAGGGAAAGCGCTGATCATGGGGAAACGCACTTTTTATTCACTGCCGAAGGCTCCCCTGCCGAACAGACGCAACATCGTGGTAACGGATGTACCCGGGGAGACATTTCCCGGCTGTGAAACGGCCTATTCGGTGGACGAGGCTATTTCACTGGTGCAAAACGAGCCCGAAGCATTTATTATCGGAGGCGGAATGATTTACAGGCAGTTTTATCCCTTAGCAGGAAAGCTGTACCTTACATTGGTGCACAAAGATATGGAAGCAGACACCTTTTTCCCCACTATCTATTATTCCGAATGGCAGGAAACTGCACGTGAAGATCACTTTGACGAAAAGAACGGATTCAGTTATTCCTATTTGGATCTGGTGCGGAAGTAAGCAGACGGGAGGAGTGGACGACTTGGTGACTGGACGACTTCACGACCAGATGACCTCACGACTAGACGACTGGAAGCAGGGACGGAAAGACTGGTTAAGGAAAATTGATTGAACCGCATTGCGGCGAAATTTTGGTCGGTAAAAGATGCTGACAGAATAACCGTCCGTGTGCAAATACCAAAAGAGGAGATAATATTCTGTCGGACGGAAAGGCACAATTAAACAAAAGAGCAATGATAAGATTTGTTTTCGTTCTATGCCTCATTTTTCCTGCATTTGCCGCAAAATCATCTGATCCAATCCGGCAAATGATGGAAAGCTATATGAAACCTGCCGGGAAAAATCCTGTTCACAGCATCCAGGTCTATATCTCTAATCCTGACAAAACTTTCCATGATGCAGTGGGATTTTCAGACGGGGCCAAAATACCTGCACAACCTGACAACCAGTTCAAAATTGCCAGCACCACCAAGATGTTTACTGCTGTAGTGATTCTTCAGTTGCAGGAAGAAGGATTGCTTCAAACAGAGGATAAAATTACCCGATACCTGGATAATAACAGTCCGGCCAGGGTAGAGAAACTTCATTATTTCAAAGGAAAATCATACGGAAATCAGTTAACCATCCGGCAGCTGCTAGAACACCGCAGCGGACTGGCCGATCTTTTTACGGATGCCATGTTCCGGTTTTATGTCAAAGAATTTTTTCACAAGAATACATCATGGAGTCCTGAAAAACTGATGGCGCAATATTACAGTTATCACCTCAACAAAAAGGCTCATTTCGTTCCGGACAGCGGATATTACTATTCAGATGTTAATTTTTTTCTTTTGGGTATGATCATCGAAAAGATTACCGGACAAACTCTTGCCCAACAAATCCGCAAGAGAATCGTGGAACCTCTCAACATGAACAATACCTGGTTCGAATACTATGAACCGGTTCCGCCGGATATAAATTTAGCCCACAGTTTTCTTGGTAAAATGGATGTGACAGAAAAACTCAACACTTCCTATGACTGGGCAGGTGGCGGCCTGGTCTCAACGACAGCTGATCTGGCGAAATTTATTCAGGGATTATTTTCCGGGCAGCTTTTCAAAAAACAGGAAACGCTGAATCAAATGATTGCAGTTAAAATGCAAACATCCAAATCAGGAAAAACTTCCGGTTACGGTTCAGGCATCTCGCAATACAACTTTAACGGGGATATCTATTACGGTCACGCCGGATTCTGGGGAGCTCTTGTCGCTTACTGTCCGGCAAAAAAGATCACTTTCTGCGGAAACATCAACCAGGTCAAACCTCAATTCGACACACACCTCTTTATCGAACAACTTTTGGCTGATTTCTAACGCCCATGTTCTTCCCGGTATTTTTCCTTTGTACTACAAATGAGGCCTTATGGTAAGAAAAGTTTAACCACCAAGGACCCAAAGTCTTCAGTCCAGTCTCTCCGTCTCCAAGTCGTCCCGTCGTCAAGTCTTCCCATCGTCAGGTCGTCAATCATCCATCACCAGCATTTTCCCCAGGTTGTCGAAGCGGTTGCTGTAATCCTGAATGGATGTCCGGATCACCTCAAGAGCTTCTTCGCGGTCGTATACAGCCTCTATTACTGTATTTCCCTCTTCGCCGGGGATATCTTTGTAAGTCAGGAAATAGTGGCGCAACCTGGTGATAATGTGCTTTGGCACGTCATTCAGCGAGGTGAAGTGGCCATAAACAAAGTCATTGTTCAGTACCGCGATAATTTTGTCATCAGCCTCTGTTCCGTCAATCATTCTTAATCCGCCAATAGGTTTGGCTGTTACCAGTATATCGCCATGATGGATCGCTTTTTCGGTCAGGACAACGATGTCTATCGGGTCACCATCCCCTTTGATCCCTTTTCTGCCTACCTTTTTGGAGCACAAATCGCCCACCAGTTTGCCGCAATAGGTTTGGGGGATAAATCCGTACAAGGCAGGACAAACATTTGAGAATTGCTGCGGCCGGTCGATTTTCAGGTAGCCGGAATCTTTGTCAACTTCGTATTTTACCGTATCAGTCGGAACCACTTCAATGAAAGCAGTTACTTTTTCCGGGGCATGATCTCCGATATAAATACCATGCCAGGGGTGAGATTTGTATCTCAACCCCATCAAGCGCCCGATCGGATCTGAAAATTTATCTGCCATAATGCTCTTTTTTTAAACTTAAGACAATTATAATCTTAATTTAGTTCAATTGTTTCTTCTATACTTTCGGTTCCCAACCCTTTTCGTAGGTGCGGCTCCAAAGTTTTTGCGCTTCCTTGTCGTTAAGGATGTGACCGTTTTTAGGATCGATATGCAGGTCACGGCCCACACGGTGAGAGATATTTCCCAACTGCATGGCAAGGATACTTTTGAATCCCAGTTCAACATCGCAATTCGGACGACGGTTGTTACGGATGGCATCCAGGAAGTCAGCAACGTGAAGACTGTCCATACCAAGACTCGGACTTGCTGTATTGCGTCCCTCAACTGCACCCTCAACAATCAGTGATTTTACTTCATCCACCAACTTCCCGTTCAGATCGTATACCTGGTAACTATCGCCACCGGTATCCAAACTTCCGTTCTCACCGTAAAAGATGATTCCGCGATCCAAGCCCTCAATTTTCCGGCCATTGGAACTCCTGTTTTCCCACATCAGGGAAACGCGACCGGGGTAGTCCATCGTCACAATTTGAGTGTCAGGAGTTTCCCAATCATCCTTGTAATTGTACCTTCCGCCTACCGATGTGACACGGGTAGGAAAGTCTACTCCAAGGCCCCAGCGGGCAACATCTACTTCGTGTGTTCCATTATTCAACGCTTCACCTGTACCATAATTCCAAAACCAATGCCAATTATAGTGAATCAATCCATCCTGATAGGGAGCGCGTGGTGCAGGACCTTGCCACAAATCATAATCCAACCAGTCAGGAACTGTTCCCGGCTTCAAAAAAGTAGGTTTGCGTGCGTTCGTGTACCAGGTTTTTGCCAGATAGACACGGCCAATAATACCCTCATGCAATTTTTTAATCCCTTGGGTTAGTAAAGGTGCAGAACGGCGTTGGGCGCCCATTTGGACAACGCGGTTGTATTTGCGGGCAGCCTCAATGGCCAATTCGCCTTCCCTCGGATTATGGCTTAATGGCTTTTCAACATACACATGTTTCCCTGCCTGACAGCCCATGATGGTGAGCGGTGCATGCCAGTGGTCGGGCGTTGCAATATAAATGGCATCGATGCTTTTATCTTCCAATACTTTGCGGCAATCTTTCTCCATCTTAACCTTACTCGTCTGACCCGCTTTCCCGATCGAGCTGACTGCTTTGGGCATGGCCCTTGAGTCAACGTCACACACACAGGTTACCTCCGTGTTTTTTTGCTTTGCTATGGTGCCGACCATGCTGTTCCCGCGTCCGTTCAAACCAATGGCAGCGACATGGATCCGGTCATTGGCTCCGATGATATTCGCGTAGCTTTTTGCACTAAAAGCTGTTGCACCGATTGCGATTCCAGCTGATGAGGCAGCCGTTTTTTTTATAAAATCTCTCCTGTTGTCCATAGCTTTTTTATAAATTTTTTATTTTGATATTTCTGAATGATACAACGCCTCCGTGCTCCTGCAAAAGAATTTTACCTTTCTCTACCATGCCGAATGCAGGTACACTCTTGCTGAATTTACTCAAGGCAACTGCAGCAGTGTAGCTTTCACTTCCCCTGGTAAATTCAAGAATTTTCTTGCCATTCAACCAGTGTTCAACATTTTTCCCTTTGCATACAATGCGAATCGTATTCCACTCTCCGGATGCATTGACTTTCTTTTCAGCTGTGTTTGGAGGCAAAACATCGTAAAATGAACCGCACAAATGGTTGGCCAGCTTGTTGTCTTCCGCCAGCTGGTCATCCAGGATCTGGTATTCCATGCCCAAATTTCCGCCTGTGGGATATTTGGTGTAGAAATATTTGATCCCACTGTTGCAGGCAGGTTCAATGTTGTAATCGGCAGAAAAATCGAAATCTTTGAATTCATTAACGGTCACGATATCACCGCCTTTCCCATCTTTCACGGTAGTAATACAGCCATCTTTTACAATCCAGCCTGCTGGCACCGGCTTGCCGCCTGAGGTTGTCCAACCCGTTGTGGTACTACCGTCAAACAAAAGGACCCAACCCTGTTTCTTTTCCTTGACAGTGAGGGAATTGGGTGTTTGTCCATTGACAACCAGGGCCATCAACAATGAAAGAATCAGGAAACCAATACCATTTCTCATACTATATTATTGTTTATCAATTATTAAAAATCGCATCAAATAAAAACGATCATTCTGAAGGAGAACCAGATACAAAATTAGCATTTTTCATGGGCTTTTGATTGAAGATAATAGGAATACATTTTCTGATCCTCCTTCAACTCCCCCACCCCTCCCTGTCCAAACTCCGGTATTGAATGGCTTCACTCAAATGATCGGACAGGATGCTCTGTGCGCCTTCGAGATCGGCTATTGTGCGTGCCACTTTCAGGATCCGGTCGTAAGCTCTGGCCGAGAGGCCTAGTTTTTCCATGGCGTTTTTGAGGATTGCCTCCCCGGCCCTGTCAATCGTACAATACAGGTGAAGGAGTTTGGTTGTCATCTGGGCGTTGCAGTAGATCCCGGATTCCTCAAAACGTAACCGCTGAATCTCACGTGACGCAATCACCCGGTTTCTGATGGTGTCGCTTGATTCTCCTGAACTCAGCTCTGACAACTTGTTGAAGGGTACAGGTACAACCTCGAGGTGAATGTCGATCCGGTCCAGCAAAGGTCCGGATATCCTGTTCAGGTATTTCTGCACAATTCCCGGTCCGCAGACACACGCTTTCGTGGGATGGTTGTAGAATCCGCACGGACATGGATTCATGGAGGCAACAAGCATAAAACTTGCCGGAAACTCCACTGAACTCCTGGCCCTGGATACCGTTATGGTCCTGTCTTCGAGCGGTTGACGCATCACTTCCAGCACCGAACGCTTAAACTCAGGCAATTCGTCCAGGAACAATACCCCGTTGTGGGCCATGGATATTTCGCCTGGCTGCGGGAATGAGCCACCTCCAACTAGCGCCACATCTGAAATTGAATGATGCGGGCTTCGAAAAGGCCTTCGGATCATCAGCGAGGTTTCGCGTTCAATCTTTCCGGCTACGGAATGGATCTTTGTCGTTTCCAATGCTTCTTTCAATGTAAATGGCGGCAGGATAGTCGGAATCCTCTTCGCCAGCATCGTCTTTCCTGCTCCGGGCGGCCCGATCATTATCAGGTTATGCCCCCCGGCCGCTGCAATTTCCAATGCCCTTTTTACATTCTCCTGGCCTTTCACCTCCGAAAAATCTACATCAAACCGGTTATTGTGGGAGTTGAACTCTTCCCGGGTATCTATCACAATCTGTTTTAGGGGAATGGCACTGTCGAAGTAGTCGATCACCTCACGGATATTTTCAACCCCAAATACTTTAAGCCGGTCTACTACAGCAGCTTCCCGTGCATTTTGAGCCGGTACGATCAATCCTTCAAATCCCTCCTCCCTGGCCCTGATGGCTATCGGAAGTACTCCTCTGACCGATTGCAAACCGCCATCCAGCGATAGTTCACCCATCATCACAAACCGGCCAATCTCCGGTGCGACAATCTGCTCTGAAGCAGAGAGAATTCCCATGGCAATCGGAAGATCATAGGCGGAACCTTCCTTGTGAATATCCGCCGGAGCAAGATTAATCACTGTCTTCTTCCCCGGCAATTTAAATCCGTGAAAACGCAGTGCAGCATCAATCCGCTGCTGGCTCTCCCTGACTGCCAGATCAGCCAGACCCACCATGTTGAAACGAATTCCCCTTGAAACGTCTGTTTCTATGGTAATGGTTGTAGCATTAATACCATGTACTGCACTGCCGTAAGTTTTTACCAACATGTTTCGGTGGTTTTAATCCAATTAAAGGGTTTCTCTTAAATATACCCAATTTTGGGGAGAAAAGAGAAAGAAGAGGTGAAAATTTATTTGTAACTTAGTTCATTAATATCCTTTACCATGAAAAACACCAGCCTAATATTGATTTTATCGTTTTCATCCATTCCCAAACCCAATTTGATATCCTTCTGACCTGAGACACCGGAGCATCATTTACAACCCTTTGATGCCAAAATTGAAATCTACGCGGTTTTCTGCTGTTTTTCATCCTTCACGGGAAGACTTTGTAGGGGAAATACCTACATATTTTCGCAAAAATAGGACAACCTGAAATGGAAAATTGATATTTTTTAATGTCAAAACTCATTTCCCTACATGTTATACAACATGTCCTTATGTGGGGCATCCTTAAGGGAACACCGCTTTCAAGATCATCCTCAAATTCATAAAACGCTGATTATCAAAAATTAATAATTCGCAAACTGACTACAAAAACCGGAAAAGATTGATTTCTAATTTTTGTAACATTTGATTACAGCGCCCGTAGTAATTGTATTACATTTTTTGTAGGTATTTTGACTACATAAGTGTAGGATATTTAAAAAATAAGTTTTAATTTAGTAATCTAATTACAAAACCCCAAAATCTATTGCCATGGAACAAGTGAAGTTGATGAAAACCAGAAATCTTATCCTTATCCTTTCTTTTATTGCAGTTGTAGTCTGTTTAGTTTTAACTGCAGTACTATTTTATTCCTTTAAACCATCACCTGCGGTAACTACCACATTTACGGTTGGAACCCTCAGCGGAGCATGTACCGCATTATTGGTCCGCAACCTGACCATAAGCAAAATATAGCAAGCAATTTTTTATTTGCCTGATATGCCATATTCGGTTAATACCTGATTAGAAACGGGTATTAACCGATGGCTCCCTTCATTCAGTTCAGAAAGACTACCCTCTGAAATGAAAAAGATATATTTGCTTTCGACCTGACCCCAATAGAACCAAAATAACGCCCAGGCTGGAATAAGGTTCCGTCAAAATATCAGTTATATTTGTCTGATTATTTGTGAAATTTTCTCAGCCTGTGTCAGACGTTATCCATCTCTTACCCGAATCAGTTGCCAACCAGATTGCTGCAGGCGAAGTGATCCAACGCCCCGCCTCTGTGGTGAAGGAACTGGTTGAAAACGCCATTGACGCCGGAGCTGATGCAGTTACCGTGAATGTCAAGGATGCCGGCCGAACATTGATTCAGGTTACTGACAACGGAAAGGGGATGTCTCCCACCGACGCACGTATGTCGTTCGAACGGCATGCAACCTCTAAAATCCGGGAAGCAAACGATTTGTTTTCTGTCCGTACCATGGGCTTCCGCGGTGAAGCACTGGCATCGATTGCTTCAGTTGCTGACGTAGAGTTAAGGACCCGGCAGCGGGGCGAAGAACTCGGCACTTATCTTCACATTCTGGGATCTGTCTTCCAGAAACAGCAAACTGACCAATGTCCGGAAGGATCCAACTTCGCTGTCAAAAATCTTTTTTTTAATGTTCCGGCCAGGCGAAAATTCCTGAAATCAAACAGTTACGAATTAAAGAATATCATCACCGAAATACAGCGGATTGCACTTGCCAATCCCGAACTGTCCATCTCATTTTTCCACAACCAGTCGCCTGTTTATGAACTTCCGACAGAAAATGTCAGGAAGCGGATCGTCGGTCTTTTCGGCAAAGCGATCAACCAGAGCCTGACGCCGGTGGAGGTGGAAACCACACTTATTAAAGTATCCGGCTTTATCGGGCAGCCAAAATTTGCCAAAAAAAGTTTCGGGGAACAGTTTTTCTTTGTGAACGGACGTTTCATCAAACACCCCTTCTTTCACCGGGCAGTAGTGCATGCCTATGAGCGAATTCTCCCACCAGATGCGATCCCCTCTTATTTTCTCTATTTCGAAGTAGATCCTGCAACCATCGATATCAACATCCATCCTACCAAAACAGAGATAAAATTTGAAGATGAGCAGGCGATCTGGCACATCATCAACGCCAGTGTAAGGGAGGCAATCGGGAAATACAATCTGATGCCTGCCATTGACTTCGATCAACGCGGATCGATAGATATTCCCCTTCCACCCGGCAGAGGGAGCAGTATTCATCCTCCGGAGATCGAAATCAACCGCCATTACAACCCGTTTCAGCAGGAAAGTTATACAGGTTACCGGCCTGATTCAGGAATCAGAGACTGGGATAAGCTTTATCAGGGAATGGAGACCGGACGACTGGACGACTGGAGGACTGGACGACAAGGAGATGAGGACAGCGAAACCCGAAACCCGAAACCCGAAACCCGAAACGGCGCTGAATGGGATTTAACAAGTGATAATCTTTCGGAGGAGTTTGACGGCGAACAGTCGGAATTGCCAACGGATAAAGTTCACTCCTTCCCTGCATCAGGATTCCTCCAACTGAAAAACAGGTATTTGCTTACTCCCGTGAAGTCGGGGCTGATGGTTATCGATCAGCGGGAGGCACATGCAAGAATCCTTTATGAGAGCTTCATGCAGAATTTCAATTCCCACCTGTCAGTCAGCCAGCGCCAGCTATTTCCTCCGGTTTTGGAGCTTAATCCGGGAGATGCGGAGATTTTGAACGCTCTTCGCGGGGAACTCCATCAACTTGGATTTGAAATCAGGCCGGAAACAGAAAACCATTTTTACATTGACGGAACCCCTGCTGCTTTAAGCCATCTGGATGCGAAAGAGCTGGTCGAACGGGTTATTGCCTCCTTCCACGATCGCCCTGTTGACCTGATGGAAGAGATCAAAGCCCAACTAGCCGTTGTTTTGGCACACTCCTCTGCCGTAGAATATGGAGTACCCCTGAAGCAGGAAGAGATGATCGACCTTTTTAACCGGCTTTTTGCCTGTAAATCTCCGGGTTACTCCCCTTCCGGGCGAAAGATCATCTCCATTATTGCTTTGGCAGACATTGAAAAAATTTTAAAAAATTAGGGAATATCATCTGATTCCCTATTTTTGCAAAACAGATCCGAAAATTAGCATTATGCAATACCGTCCCTCCTCCCCATTTTCGATGCCACCGGTTGTCAAGAACCTGATCATAATCAATGTGCTAATGCTTGTGGCTACCTGGGCATTAAAGCCCACAGGAATTGATCTCACTCAAAAACTCGGACTCTACTATCCCGGATCCCCGGAATTCAGACCCTACCAGCTGGTAACGCATATGTTTATGCATGCCGGCATCGGACATCTTTTTTTCAATATGTTCGCATTGTACATGTTTGGGAAAGTTCTTGAGATGGTTTGGGGGCCCAAACGTTTCCTTATCTATTTCCTGGTAACAGGGCTGGGCGCAGCGACGCTCCATCTCTTTGTGAATTATCTGGAATTATCTCATGTTGCCAAAACTGTAAATGCCTTTGCCAATACGCCCACTCCCGAGCTTCTTGCAACATTTGTCAAGGCCAACCTTGGAGGGCATGCAGCCCCATGGGTGCAGGATTTCATCAATAAATGGTCCGAAACACCTAACAATCCAGCTTTTACTCAGCAAGGAATAGAAATTGTCAAACAGATTTTTCAGGAGCGCATCAACATCCCGACTGTAGGAGCATCAGGAGCGGTGTTTGGCATTCTGCTGGCTTTCGGCGTTCTCTTTCCTAATACCGAATTAATGCTGCTCTTCCCTCCGGTACCTATCAAAGCTAAATATTTCGTAATGGGCTACGGGGCGATTGAACTTTACCTGGGCTTCACCCAATCCAACAGCGATGTGGCCCATTTTGCCCATCTTGGCGGAATGCTCTTTGGATATATCCTGTTAAGGTACTGGAACTATAATTCCAAAAGTTTTTATTGAAAAAACATGGGAATTACCGATGAGATAAAACTCTCTTACCAGCATGGAACTTATCTGACGAAGTTGATATACATCAACCTCGCAATCTGGATCTTCGTTCGGCTGACGGCCGTCATACTCCTGCTTGGCGGAAACGAAAATCTCACTTACATCGACTGGTTATCGCTGCCGGCCTCATTCGGGCAGTTTTTAACACGCCCGTGGACCCTGATCAGCTACATGTTTCTGCATTACGAACTGTTGCACATCCTTTTCAACATGCTCTGGCTTTATTCCTTTGGCAGGATCTTCCTGGAGTATCACCAACCACGGAAATTATTGTTTGTCTACCTCCTGGGAGGTATAAGCGGCGGACTTTTTTTTATGGCAGCCTACAACTTTTTTCCCTATTTCCAGCATGCCATCGATTTTTCCCAACTGCTGGGGGCCTCAGCTGCTGTTATCGCCATTGTAATCGCGACTGCAGTTTATGTCCCTAACCATGTGATTCATGTGATACTTATTGGTCCCGTTAAAATAAAATGGATTGCGCTGATCTCTGTGGTTCTTTACCTGGTCAACCTGACGGGAGACAATGCAGGAGGCAATTTTGCCCACTTGGGAGGTGCATGCTTTGGTCTGTTGTTCATGACACTCTTCAAATCAGGTTTCGACATTTCGGCAAGATCCGGACGGATTTTTGATCATCTTTTTAACTGGTCGAAACCCCGAAGCAAGCTCAAGGTCGAATACAATTCAGGTCATTACCGGGACTATGGCTACAACAGGAGCAAAAAAGCACAACAGGAAGAGATTAATCGTATCCTTGACAAGATCAGCACTTCCGGTTATGACGCTCTGACTGCAGACGAAAAAGAGATGCTGTTCAGATTGAGCGGTAAAAAATGAAAAATAGCACGGTAAAAAATTTCTTTTCAAAATTCGGTTTCATCCTAAACATTGGTTTCAGCGGACTCTTGCTGCTGGTATACCTGTCAGTCTATGTGCCGCCCGACAGTTTCTGGCCGGCAGCATTCCTGGGACTGACTTATCCATACCTGTTGCTGATCAATCTGCTCTTTGCAGTGTTTTATGCTTTGCGAAAATCCCCAAAAATTTTGCTGTCCCTGTTGGTAATCCTGATAGGTTATCAGCATCTTTTTAATTATTTCCAACCTTTCCCAAGATTAGGTCACAAAAACGGAGATATTAAGATGCTCAGTTTCAATGTAAATTATTTCGTCAAGGATATCTCCAAAAAGCAGCCATCCCAATCACGCATCATAGAGTACCTTCAATCGGTAGATGCCGATATCATCTGTTTGCAGGAAACCCGCCTGTTTAAAACGGGAAAACTGAGTCCCGACGGAATCAGGAATGCCCTGCCGGGAATAAAGCATTACCAGTTGGCTCATTCCATCTCTTACGCCGGACCATTAACCCTTTCGAAGTATCCGATATTCAGGTTGGGCGAGATCCGCTTTGAGCACAGCGCCAACATGGTATTGTTTTCTGATATTGTCCTGAAACCAAATGATACGATCAGGGTCTACAATTGTCATTTCCAATCCTACCAGATCTCTCCTGATGATTATTCGCTGACCGATCCCGGCAAATCGGGTACCAACGAACAACAGCTGCATGAGGCAAAACTGATCAGCAAAAAAATGATCATCGCTTTCTCCATACGTGCCCGTCAGGCCAGGACTGTAGCCGCCCACATCAGGAAATGTCCCTATCCGGTTATTGTTTGCGGCGATTTTAATGATACCCCGCTTTCCTATACTTACCACATCCTGGGAGCACAACTTAAAGATGCATTCACCGAAGCCGGATTCGGGTTCTCTCATACCTACAACGGCATTCTGCCATCCTTCCGGATTGATTACATCCTCTTCAGTCAACGCTTTAAGTCTGTTTCCTACGAGTGCGACCGGATTGATTTATCAGATCATTTCCCTGTAAGGGCTGTTCTGAAGTTGTGATTCAAGAGAAATGTTTATAGGTAGCCGGAAAAATGCTTTTTACATTCTCTGTATAATAAACATTTCAGACACTTTAACTAACTTTGAGATATAACGATTCTTTCAAACTTAATAATCTCCATTTATAATTTAATCAGGGTACATTTGAAATATGAAGAAATATCGAGCTATCATTATTGATGATGAAAAGAATGTCCGCGAAGTATTGGAATTGCTTTTACTTAAATACTGTGCAGAGATAGAGGTAGTTGCACTTGCATCCTCAGCAGCAGAAGGACGTGCGCTGCTTAAAACCAATTCTGTTGATTTTATTTTTCTTGATATCTCAATGCCGAAAGAAGATGGTTTTTCCTTTCTGGCATCGATCCCCAAACATGATTACTGCATCATCTTTGTAACCGCATTTGAAAATTATGCTTTAAAGGCGCTTAAAGCAAGTGCTATAGACTATCTTTTAAAACCAATAACCCCCCAGGAACTGCGCGAAGCCGTCACGAAGGCTGTACAAAACTTTGAATTGAGGCAAAGTCGTGAATTGGAGAGAAGAAATTACCGGGATTCACTAGCCAATTTGAATGAGAACATCAATTTTGGAGCTAAAACCATTTCCAAAATTACAGTTTCAGAACAGTTCGGATTTCAACTGGTCAATACATCTGACATCATTTACCTTGAAGCAGACAGCAATTACACGATTATTCATCTTTCGGGACTAAAGAAAATTGTGGCAACAAAGACTATGGGAGATTTTGAAAAAATTCTAGACCATCCAACTTTCTTCCGGATTCACAAATCAATTATTATCAACATTGATTATTTGAAAGCCTATTCAAGTTATCAGGGAAATTTTGTAGAGTTAATCGACGGGACTTCGCTCAGTATTTCCCGCAGAAGGCTAAGCGACTTCAGGGAAGCCATTAAACATTACACCAAAGCTATTGACTGACTTGAAGATACGTATATTTCTACTGATGGTTGATTTACTGTTTGCCGGAATAAATCTGAAGGCACAGGATCCTTTTATTCAAAAATTCACAACCTCTGACGGTCTGCCTTCAAACACCGTTTACAAGATTTTTCAGGACAGCAAAAAATTCATGTGGTTTGCAACAGATGCGGGCCTGGCCAAATATGACGGGACCAGGTTCAATTATTACCGCATACAAGAAGGGCTGAGCAGTAACGATGTTGTCGACATAAAAGAAGACTCATTTGGAAGAATTTGGCTTTTTCATTCAGATGGATCGCTCAACTACTATAAAGACAACGCCATCTTCAACGAAAAAAATACCCCTTGTCTGATGTCGCTGAAGAGTAGTGATTACTTCAGCAAAATGAGTGAAGATAAGTACCAAAATATATTTTTCTATAATAATCTTCAACGCGAAATATATATGTTGGATCCCGGCAATCAGGTCAAAAAGTACCAGTTGCCTAGTATTATATCCAAGAATGATATTTCGAAAGGCACAATTGAATCCATGTCGGTGCGTTACATGTGCAGGAATGAGAAGGACGAATTTATTTTCTGGACAACGGCAGGATGTTACAAGACCAGACATTTGTCGGAAAAGCCTGTTTTAATTACCGATGCTTACAGGTTCAAAGACGTTATTGTCTCGTCAAACAACCAAAAATACATCTTAACGAGGAAAAAAAACAGTAAGAAAATTGAGGTCAAAAGGTTTAATGACGATTTTATTGACAATGAAACTAATTCCTTTGTCGAAACAACGACAGACAAGATTTCTTCCATTCTGGAGGAAAACAACGGCCTGTTATGGATTTCAACATCTGATAAAGGAGTTGATTGCTTTAAGGGTGGCAAAATCTTTTACCATTTAGAAATCAAGGATGCAAAATCGATTATCCAGGATCAGGAACGAAATATATGGGTCTGTTCAGCAAAGGAAGGCGTATTCAGAATCAGTCCCTACTTTTATCAACACAAGCACCTGGGAAGGAGTGTTTTTGGAAATTCAGGAATTTATGGGCTGTCAAAAAATGATAGTATGGGTATCTGGTGCACGAATGGGAAAACGGCTTATCTGATCAGAGACGATGGTTTGTACACTTTGGATTTCCAGAACAAAGAAAATTCATTTAACCAGATATTGCAGGTACCCCAAAACACCTTGCTGATAGGAGAAACAGGACAAAAACCTTTTATGTTGGAGGGTATCCGGCTTAACCAAACAGAAAAAAAAATCAGCATAAAGAAAAAGGCCCAGTCTGTTATTGTATTGGAGAAAATTGTTTACAACAGAAGTAAGAACAGAACCAGTTCATTCAACCAAATGGGCGTAGTGTTTACACTCGACCCGTTTGAGTATATAAACAGGATGAAAATGTTAAAACTCCAATCACGGATATTTAATGCCTATTACAATGCAAGAGATGAACTGATTATCAATTCGAAGAGAAATTTTATTTATGCAAACAAAACTGCAATAGCCAGTCCGGACCTTTCTTTCCTGAAAGGCAGAATAGTTACCGGGCATCTGAATATAACAGACCAAAACGAAGTATTCTGCATGAATGACGACAGCCTGTTTCTGCTCAACAACAAACGATTGTACAACTTAACTGCTGTTTTTGACCGACCCATAGATTTCCAGGTCAAACACCTGGAATACCAGGATTCAACGTTAATCATTGCCACCTCCAGAAACATTTTTGTTTGTGATAATCCAGTGAATATCCTCAAAAACAAGCCGGTGTTTCTCCACATGGTCAACATCAACTTCAACTCCATCCACGGAGTCCTCTTCCATGACAGCAAATTATATGTTGCGAGTGACGACGGCCTGACTACAATCCCTTATAATGCGCTGCTGGAAACCAGCGATTCACCTCCTATACCCTATTTCCAATCTATTCGGGTAAATGATCATGAGAATTTGATAAATCAAAACCAGATATCATTGGTCAGCAGCCAAAGGATCAACATTGCCTTCTATTCTATCAACTATTACAACAGTCCGGTAACTTATTCCTACAAGTTAGTAGGGACTGATACTGATTGGACAATCGTAAAAGGGAATAACGTAGTTTTGCAGAACCTGACCAAAGGTACCTACAATTTTATGCTTAGGGCCAGAAAACCAGCCTCTCCGTGGAGCGAACCCATCTCATTCGGGATTGATGTTCGGGCAACGCTCTGGCAAAATCCATTTTTTTACTTTTTTGTTGTCTTGCTATTTGGCGGGCTTGTCTTCCTTGTCGTCTTGCGACAGAAAAATGAAGAGTTGAACCGCCGTAAAATGGAACATCAAATCGTTTTGCTGGAGCAAAAATCGCTGCAGGCCATGATGAACCCCCATTTTATTTTCAATTCCCTCGGATCTATACAAAACTACCTGTTGCAACACAAGCCGCATGAAGCAAGTGTTTATCTTGCAAAATTCGCCCGGCTAATCAGGCAAAATTTCAACGCCATAAATACATCCCTGATTTATCTTGAAGAAGAAATTGATCGCCTGAAAAATTACCTGGATCTCGAAAAATTGAGACTTGGGGATAAATTTGAGTACAATATAGTGGTAGATGAAAATGTCGAATCTGAAGATATTTTAATCCCTTCCATGATTATTCAACCATTTGTTGAAAACGCTATCTGGCACGGAATAGCAAATTTGGAGGAGAAAGGTGAACTTGACGTCCTATTAAAAATGCGTGATGAAGAATCACTTCAAATCATTGTGAGTGATTCCGGCGTTGGCATCAACAATGCTGAAAAGTTCAGTTCCAATAATCAAAAACATCTGAATCTGGGAATAAACATCACCCGAAAACGATTAGTCCTTCTTGGCCAGAAATATGGAACCGAGACAAGTATTTCTTACAGCGAAAGGTTGCCGGACGCACCAAATCCCGGTACAATTGTAACAATCATAGTACCTGTTCATTTTGGAACAGCAGAGCAATCGGTCCAAACTGATACCGTTTAATCACAAGAGAGCCCTTTCATTCAATAAAAATAGCCACTTACTCAAAAGTATTATTTTTTATTAATAAACATATTATCCTTACACTAGTAATAGTATGATAGTAAGGATGTAGTCCTTTTTCTGCTTTACCGGACCGCATAGCCTTAAACAAGTAATCGAACCTCAACCTGAGAAGAACTTAGCAAGAGTCGGAGTAAATAGACGACTATCTAGGTTCTTCTTTTTTTATGCGCACTTCTCCACACATTCATTGAACGGATTAAAAAACTTTAGCCAAAACTTTATTGGGGACTTAACCATTTTTAACCTCCGGGAGGGTTACCTTTTGATGTTATTAGAGACTAACTATTACCCTTAATACATTACCGGAGAAAACACCTCCCTTACAGACACCCTTAAATACAAGGAACGATTACATGGAAAGATTAGTACAGGCTTTAATAAATTCAAGACCTAACGGCGTTAAGTTAGAAGAAATGGAGGAGTCACTCCATCAGAGCAGGTTGCGGTTAGGTTATATTGCAAAAAAACTGCAGGATCAAGGTAAAGTATTCAAGGTTGATAATAAATATTATCCTGTAAAACCACCTCCATTCGTGCCCGCCTCTCCAAATTACACATCAAAAGTCATTTAATCAGGAAGAACTGATTCGGACGGAAGGGAAAGTTTGCGAATTTGTATTTCAATTCAAGATTCCTCCTATTTTGATATGAACTGTATCATTAGGGGGATTTAATGCACTTTCCAAAAATTAAAAACTCCTGTAAATGTGTGTTTTACAGGAGTTTGCTTTGATTTGCCATTTGAAAAAGTGGAGCTGGCGGGAGTCGAACCCGCGTCCAAACGAGGAAGCAATACGCTTTCTCCATGCTTAGCCCTGACTTGATTTTCGAATGACAGCTGGCTCAGGGCCACCGACCGTCATCTTAACTCCTGTTATTTCATCAGAGAAGCGGAGTAATCCACTGACTATTCCCGATTTATCTGCACCTCCGGATCGGGCCGCTTCAGGACATGGCACCCGGGAGATGTCTCGCTCCGGTATCTAATACCGGATTAGCTGATCAACGTTACGTCGATTAAGCGGCAAGAGCGTAGTTATCTGCGCCAACTAATTGTTTGAGCCTTAAGATTTACGGGCCAAAACTCAATGCCCGGCATGCTTACATACCTCTTCTGCCC
>JBBQHB010000041.1:0-42759 GCA_038323575.1 Bacteroidales bacterium
ATATACATCTGCAAGTATTGCACGGGCTACATCCTGTGTTACTCGACCAATAGTGGACCTACCTGCCGGAAGATTGGCAACTGCGAATTCAAGGTCAGGAATAATTACCTCATCATAAATTGTTTTCAGACTGGTACGAGGTAATTCTGTTGCCCACACATCATTTATTGGTTCTGTTATAAGAATAGCATCACCCCAGTAGCGTACAATACAAAAATAATAGAATGCCCTTAAGGTACGTACTTCTCCCAAAGCTTTATTAAGGTCTGTCTCACTCATTTTAATCAAAGGAAGTTGCTGAATAGAGAGGTTACAGTCTTGTACACCTGAATACCAATTAAACCAGGGATTATTGAAATTGTCGAGTAAACTACCTGTTACCTGATTTGTCGCATATTTATTAAACTGAACGTGTGGCTCATCTGAGTATGCCCCGCCGGTGGGGTACTCAATTGTAGAGGGAATATTATTTCCCCAATCTCCTGCACCACCGGTCCAGTCTAGCAAGCGTCGATAAGGTCCAACTGTAAAAGGTTCTTTATATTCTATACTTGTTAGATCTGCTGCTGTAGTTAGTTGATTTGTAGGCACTTCTTTCAGAAAGTCCTCGCAACCACTCAGTGCCATCAGGAATATCACCAAAAGCATAGTGAATCTTAATGCTATATTGTTTTTTAATATGTATTTCATAATATAAAAGTTTTAAAATTAGAAACTGACATTAACGCCCAAGCTGAAGGTTGTAGGAACCGGATGCATATATTTATCAATATTTGGAACCCTTCCATTAATTTTCTGTATAGCACTACCTTCAGGATCATAACCTGGAAGTTCAACTGCTGTCCACAAAAAGAAATTTTCTACAGTGGCATAAACTCTCAATTTATCTAAACCACCAAGGTTTCCACGGAAAGTATAACCTAATGCAGCCGTCTGCCCCCTAATGTAGGCAGCGTTCCAAATCATATGGGTGTCAGGGTATGAGTCATAGCGTGCACCGGCATTACCGGAACGAGCCTGGGCTATCATTGTTACCTGATGATCAGGACGCCATGCATCCATAGTTGTATTCATCATACCGTTTACAAACATGCGGTCTTCTGCAGATTCATGTACGATAGCTTTGTCAACTCCACCTACAAACATAATGTCGATACTTGCATCAAAGTTTCCATAAGTAAATGTGTTGTTAAAGCCTCCATAGAATTCCGGATATGCATTACCAATAACATCACCGTCAGTCAAGAGCTCAATTTTACCATCATTATTCACATCCTCAAATTTCAGGTCTCCCGGTAATCTGCCATAACGGGCTGCTTCCGCTGCTTCCGTTGTACTCCAGGTTCCCATTCGGTTCAATCCAAAGAATGATCCGATTGATTCGCCAACTCTATAAACGCTGGTTCCGTTACCTGCTCCGGTATCTGTGTAAATGTCGGCACCAGTAGGGCCGAGTTCCGTAATCTCATTTTTATTGGATGATATCGTAAAGAGAGTTTCCCATGAATAGTTTTTCTTTTGGATATTTACCGTGTTCAATGAGAACTCGATACCTGTATTTTTAACCGAACCGTAGTTTACGAAAGCATTACCTGTTGTAGTTGATTGAGGTAATGGAAGATTAAACAACATGTCGTTTGTTGTTTTTTGGTAAACATCAAACACCAAACTAATTCTATTTTCAAGCAAGCCAAGATCGAAACCAATATCGTACTGTGTTGTTGTTTCCCATTTCAGGTTATCGTTACCGGTAGAGCCTGGAATAAGGCCAGCATTGTAGCCATTTGCCAATAAAACATTGGCGGCACTAATATTCGTTTGTGTTACATAATTACCAATTTCCTGGTTACCGGTTTGTCCGGCACTTAAACGCAGTTTAAGGTTAGATATTGTTTTGCTGTCGGCCACAAAATCCTCTTTAGAGATTCGCCATGCAGCACCAACAGAAGGGAAAAAACCGTATTTGTTGTTTGTTCCGAATTTTGATGAACCGTCATAACGCCCTGTTGCTGTTAACATATATTTGCCCTTGTAGCTATAATTAGCACGAGCAAAATAAGAGTTTAACGCACCCCTGGAATTGCTGGAGCCTACTGTAGGTGGATTGGTACCCGCTCCTAAATTATTCCATTGGTAAAAATTTGAAGAGAATTTGGATGCCGATGCAGTTAAATAGTCATATGTACTTTCAGACCATGAAAGCCCAAGCAAACCTGTTATTTGATGATCACCTATTGTTTTATTATAGTTGAAATAGTTTTCGGATTGCCAATATTTCCAATATTCATGGTAACCATTTGCATCTGAATTACGTCTGCCCTGATAATCTCCACTATACCATCTACTCATCAGATTCCTGTTATCTACAGAAAGGTTTGTTTTAAAACTCAAGTCTGGTGTAATTTGTGCATTTAGTTCCAATGATCCGGTAAATTCGTCTTGTTGGTAATAGCCTTCGTCCTGATTTAGCATAAAAGGCGAACCTGGCCGATTCTCACCAACATTAAAGTCCCTGGCAGTAGGCCATGTTCCTGCATAAGCTCCATATATTGCAGGATCATTAGGATACCGATATGCTGGCAAAATAGCAAAATATTCCGAGGTATTTCTCATCATATCACTACTCATTCGGTCTTGTTTACTTCTTGCATATGCTATGTTGGCGCTCATTTTTAGCCAGTTAGTAAGTTCACTGTCAATGGTCACTCTGGCATTTAACCGGTTGTTGAACGATTCTTTCAAAAGGCTTTGCTCATTGTTACTACCTAAAGCTAATGAGTATTTTCCTTTTTCTGTTCCGCCGCTCACTTCAAAACGGTTCTTATATGAAAAAGCGGTTCTGAAAACTTCATCTTCCAACAAGGTGTTAAATCTTGGTTTATAATAGTTTCCATCGTTACCCATAAAATTAAGACCTGGTAAATACGAGTCTTTTGGAACCTTTTCGAACAAATATGGCATCTCTGACCATGATAATCCTGCTGCAGTTGGGCCGCGAAAATCCTTTGATGTTACCAGGTTTCCAAACTTAGGCGTATTGTTAAATGCCTGTTCATAAAGGTACATAAACTGGTCGGCATTTACTGCGTCGTTTCTTCTAGTCTTGATACCTGCTGAGGCTGAACCATCATAGTTGACTTTTACTTTGCCTGCAGCCCCACGCTTGGTTGTTATAATAATAACACCGTTTGCCCCACGTGTACCGTAGATAGCTGTAGCCGACGCATCCTTTAACACATCCATAGTTGCAATATCCTGAGGATCGAGGTTTTGCAAGGCATTGATCACACCCACAATTCCATCCACCACAAACAGAGGATCAGAACTGGTATTAATGGAGTTTGTACCCCTGATTCGAATTTGAGGCCTACCGCCCGGATCACCGGCAGCCTGCCTGATTACCTGGACACCTGCGATTTTGTTCTGCAGGGCCTGTCCAACGTTTACAACTGGTCTGTTGACCAGTTTTTCCGGTGTTACACTGGCAACGGAACCGGTAATGTCACTTTTTTTCATGGTACCATAACCGATGGCGACTACTTCACCAATACTTGTGGTTGTTTCCCTGAGCGTAACATTGTATTTCGATTTTGAATCGACGGCTATCTCTTCCGGATTCATTCCAACAAACGAAAATACCAGGGTTTTGGCGTTTGAAGGTATTGATAAGGTGTAATTGCCATCCATATCAGATATTACTCCAATCGTAGTGCCCTTTACTACGATTGATACACCCGGGAGCGGAGCTCCTGTGGCATCAGTAACTTTTCCGGTAATTTTTTTACCGGCTTGCTGGCTTGTAGAAAGTTCTGAAGCGCCAGCAGGATGAACTACTGCAAATACCTGCATTAGCGTGACCAAAGAAAGGACCAGGTATATGCTTATCAAACGTGACGCTTTTCTTAACAAGAGGTACCTCCCCGAGTTTTGAATAGGTTTTTTTTTCATAGATTTGTATGATTTTTAATGAATAAAATGATTAATCGTTTTCCGCCCGATGGGCGTTTTTTTTAATGGGAATAGCTCCAACTATTCCCATTATTTTTTAAATCATTCGGTAAGTAAGCAGGTTTATTCCATAGGCTTTTATATGTTTTTAGTTAATATTAGTTTGTTGCAAAAAGACATATTCAAATACCAAAATATCAGAATTAATCATTCAGTGATATACGGTAAAAAGAAACCAAAAAAAAATACTTTCAGAAATGAAAAATGAAAACTTAACCTGACGGAAAACGTTAGTAAATTAGATTATTGGCAATGAAAAATTTAGTTAATAGTAAGTTGATTTCAATGGTCGACATTCGTAAATAGCTAGACTTCAACACTAAGATAAAATTATTTAAGCTTGCAATCCCCATCGGATCACAAACATAAATATACAACAATTATTTATATTAATTCAAAATAAATAAAATAAATATAAAAATATCTAAAAAATGTAAATAAAATACAAAATATATCTTTTTGTATCACATTTGTGATATATGGTAGATATTTGTATATTTACAGCGATATATTTGATCATATTGTATTTATATCGCTCGAAAAGCAAAACATTAAAAAAACAATATATGTGTGGAATTGTAGGAATATTTGAAATCAAAGGCTCGTCAGAGCTGTTGCGCACCAAAGCGCTGGAAATGTCTAAACGGATCAGGCACCGCGGACCGGATTGGTCTGGAATCTTCGTGGATGAACATGCCATTATCGCCCATGAAAGGCTGGCCATCGTCGATCCGGCCTCCGGCCGTCAACCGCTTTACAGCAAAAACCGCAACCTGATACTGGGTGTTAACGGTGAAATATACAACCACCGCGAAATCAGAAAACAACTGGAAGATAAATTTGAATTCCAGACCCAATCCGACTGTGAAGTAATCCTGGCGCTTTACCAGGAAAAAGGAATCGACTTCATCGAGGAGCTCAATGGCATTTTTGCCTTTGTCCTCTATGACCGTGAAAAAGATTGCTACCTGATTGCGCGTGACCATATCGGCGTTATGCCGCTCTACATGGGTTGGGATGCCGACGGACAGTTTTATGTTGCCTCCGAGCTGAAAGCGCTCGAAGGGGTTTGCAAGAAAATTGAAGAGTTTTTACCCGGCCATTACCTCTACAGCAAAGAAGGAGTTCCCAAAAAATGGTACAACCGCGGATGGGTTGATTATGAAACTGTAAAAGACAACCAGTCAAGCATCGATATTTTGCGTAAAGCGCTTGAAGATGCGGTTCACCGTCAGTTGATGTCAGATGTACCATATGGTGTGTTGCTTTCCGGAGGGCTTGACTCATCTGTGATATCTGCCATCGCCAAAAAATATGCAGCCAAACGGATAGAAGAACATGATCAGGAAGAGGCCTGGTGGCCACAGCTTCATTCATTTGCCGTGGGTCTTATCGGATCGCCTGATTTAATTGCTGCCAGGAAAGTGGCCGATCACATTGGAACGGTTCACCACGAGATTCACTTCACCGTACAGGAGGGACTCGATGCACTACGGGACGTGGTCTATCACCTCGAAACTTATGATGTAACAACCATCAGGGCCTCTACCCCGATGTACCTGATGTCGAGAGTGATCAAATCGATGGGGGTTAAAATGGTCCTTTCCGGTGAGGGCGCCGATGAAATCTTCGGCGGATACCTATACTTCCACAAAGCTCCCAATGCCCGGGCCTTCCATGAGGAGACCATCCGCAAACTGAGCAAACTGCACCTCTACGACTGTCTCCGTGCCAACAAATCACTGGCAGCATGGGGTGTTGAAGGCCGGGTTCCTTTCCTCGACAAAGAGTTTATGGATGTAGCCATGACCCTGAATCCGGAAGACAAGATGGCCAAAGACGGCAAGATGGAAAAATGGATCCTTCGCAAGGCATTCGAAGATTACCTGCCTGCAAGTGTGGCCTGGCGCCAGAAAGAACAGTTCTCAGATGGTGTGGGCTACAACTGGATCGATTCGCTCAAGGCTATGGTAGGAGAAAAGGTTTCCGATGATCAGATGAAAAGTGCCAAATTCCGCTTTCCGATCAATACCCCGATGTCGAAAGAGGAGTATTTCTACCGTTCGATTTTTAGCGAACACTTCCCGTCTGACACAGCAGCTTCCTGTGTGCCATCCGTTCCCTCAATTGCCTGCAGTACTCCGGAAGCCCTGGCCTGGGATCCCTCTTTCAGAAATAACGCAGACCCCTCGGGCAGAGCTGTAAAATCGGTGCACCTGGACAGCAACTAATTATTGCCAATGTGCTTGTTAACAGGAAATTTACTTCATAATATGATGCCGGAGGCATCACATGTTTATAGAAGGGTTACAGAGGTTCAAAATACGGCCGGGGTCGAACGTTCTCCCATTATCTTGTTTCTATAAACATGTAATCCCTCCGGGATTAGGGAAAACGAAATTTAAACAGTCTCTTAACCACTCCACCGGTCTCCAGTCGTCCAGTCGTCCAGTCATCCAGTCATCCAGTCTTCACGTCAGTTATCCTTCAAATGCTCCTCCTTAAAGCTAACCGCCACGGCAATCACTTCCCCAACCTGATCCCCATAAACCTGTTTATCAATGGAGAATACAAGTCTTTGTTGACAAAACGCACATCCGCAAAGGAATAAAATGCCTCAGGATCATGCACCTTGACAATTGCAACAACTTTGTCAAGTTCACTTCGTTTAACGATACTGTAGATTATACTCACCATTCTACCGGAAGCGCCACCTGTTGCCTGATGCCAGGTAACTCCGTATCCGGCCTCTTTCAGCGCCTGGATTAAGCCGGCGGCAATTTTTCCCGTAATAATCTGGATCTGTGAAATACCTACAGCCAACCGCTCTTCCAGCAGCATACCGACGTAATTTCCTGCTGCAAAACCAGCCCCGTAAGCGATGTAGCACACCCAATTATCAAGGTTTTGCATAATCTTACCAATGGCTATCAGCCAGATAAGTACCTCGAAAAATCCCAGGAAAGGCGCGACTTTCTTCTGGCCTTTTGAAATCATAACGATCCGAAGGGTGCCGATGGTCACATCGCAGATTCGGGCCAGAAATATAAGGAAGGGTAAAATCAGGTAATCGAAATAATTGAAGTTTTCCAGTATGCTCGTAAAAAAAGAGATGAGAGATAAGATATGAGACATGAGATTAAAGAATTGCGTAAGGTTTAGTTTTTCTGTTCAGGCTGCAGTATCCTGAAAAGCTCATCCGGACTGACGTTTTCAATAAGTTTGCCGCTTTCGGTTACCGAAATCTTGCCGGTTTCTTCGCTTACCACGATGGTAAAAGCATCTGTCACTTCCGACATCCCTATCGCAGCCCGGTGACGCAATCCAAGCGAAGGACTAATTTCCTGGCTGGATGAAACAGGCAAAATGCAGCGCACTGCCTGAATACGGTTGGAAGCAACGATGCAGGCCCCGTCGTGAAGGGGTGAATTCTTGAAAAATATACTGCATATCAGGTCAGTACGAATTTCAGCATCAATAAATTCTCCGGTACGAACGTATTCTTTCAGTTCATTTTCCCTGGAAATAACGATTAAAGCGCCTGTCTTTGTTTTGGCCATCTGGATGCAGGCGTCGACAATTGATTTGATTCCGCCCGGTGAGATATTCCTGAACTGGCTCGAGATGAGCGATCCGAGCGATATCCTGCTATTGGTCCGGTAACTGTTCCCCAACATCAGCAGGAAACGTCGTATCTCCTGTTGAAATACAACAATCAATGCAATTATCCCCACTCCGAACAACTGACTGAGAATAGAACCAAGCAGCTCCATTTTCAAAGCCCTGACTACCACCCAGGCAACAAATACGATGAAGATTCCAAGGAAAATACTGAATGTCACTGTACCTCTGACCAGATTGTACAACTCATAAAAAAGAATTGCCACAAAAAGTATGTCGAGGACATCCAGAAATTTGATGTGTATGAAGAATTCGGACATAAATCATTTTTTTAGTTCTGTGACCAGCCGAATGGTTTCCACCGCTTCACGAACGTCATGGACTCTTAGTATATCAGCCCCTCCCATAAGGGCAAGGGTATTCAGGACGGTTGTACCGTTCAGGCTCTCTTCAGGAGTGATTTCCAGCAGTTTCCAAATCATGGTCTTGCGGGATAATCCCACAAGCAAAGGTAACTCAAAAAGGCGAAAAGAATCGAGACGGTTCAAAAGTTCGTAATTATGATTTTGATTTTTCCCGAAACCAAAACCGGGATCCAGGATGATGTCATTGACCCCCAGCAACTTCAAGGTATTGACTTTTTCGGAAAGGTCGAGCAAAATATCCTTAACAACTTCCCGGTAGGATGGATTTTGCTGCATCGTTTTGGGCGTGCCCTGCATGTGCATTAAAATATACGGGACTCCCAACTTTGCTATCGTTTCGAACATTTTACAATCAAGCGTTCCTCCGGAAATATCGTTAACGATACAGTCACCGGTCTCACCGACAATTCTGGTGATTACCCCGGACCGGTAGCTGTCAATTGAAAGTCTCGCCTGCGGGAAATGCCTCCGGATGGCTTTAACAGCCGGAAGCAACCGGCCGCTTTCGGTCTCTTCCGGTACATCCGCTGCTCCCGGTCTGGTCGAAACAGCCCCGATATCAATCATCAAACCACCCTGATCCAATATTTGTTCTGCACGGTTTAGTATTTCTTTTTCGGTTTGGTACCTGCTTCCGCGGTAAAAAGAGTCGGGTGTCAGATTGAGAATTCCCATCACAACAGGCTGATCCAGACTGATCAGCTGGCCATTAAGTTGAATGGATAGTTTCTTGCGGTAAAACGGGCGGTCGTTTTTTTGGAACAACATGGATTGATTCTTTGATTCAAACAGAAAAAGGAACAGTCCGATCAGTCACAACTGATCAATGGTCCAAAATTGCTGTATTTTTACAAAAATAGTAAATCTGCCAACAAACAATCAATTTCAGGAATCAGCTATAAGTTGAAATCACGGAATAATATTGTGGTTTAATTGGGAAGTATCAGATTTTTGATGTATATTTGACAATAATTGTCAAAACATATTTTGTCAAAATGGGAAATTTAGGTGAAGCAGTTAAAAAACTCCGTGAAGAGAAAACACTTCCGCTTCGTATTGTTTCTGCTTATCTCAATATAGATCAAGCGATTCTGAGCAAAATTGAAAGGGGTCAACGCAAGGCATCAAGAGAACTGGTAACAAAACTTGCAGCTTTTTTCAATGTTGATGAAAATGAGTTGATTGTATCCTGGTTGTCTGATAAAATAATGTATGAAATAGAAGAGGAAGAATTGGCATTACAAGCATTGCAATTAGCTGAGGAAAAAATTAATTACGCCGCATTTAAAAAAATAAACCGGGAAGACATTAAAAACCAATTGGTATCTGCTATCAGCAAATTTGACAAAATCAATACAGCTTGGATCTATGGATCGTTTTCAAGGGGTGATGACGGGCCTAAGAGCGACATTGATATTGCTATTAAAACGGATGAAAAATTCAACTATCTCGATCTGGCTGAAGTCCAGCATCAACTTGAAAAATTGATTAATCGGAAAGTAGATATCGGGTTCTTTGATTCGTTTAAACCATATGTCTTTGAACACGTAAAACCTGACCTGAAAATGATCTATGAAAGACAAACATCATGATAGTTTAATACGGCTTCAACACATTTCTAAAGCTATTGATAGCATCAATGAATATGTGGTCAATGAAACTGCTATTTCCTTCCGCAATAACAACTTAATACATGATGCCGTGTTATTTCAATTTTCAGTTATCGGCGAGGCAATCAATTTTGTTGAACCTGAAATACTCGACAAATACGACTACCCCTGGTATAAGGTAAGGGCCTTCAGAAATCTGATCTCCCACGAGTATTTTAATATCAGGATGGACGACGTCTGGCAAATTATCCAAACGGCATTGCCTGAATTAAAACTCATCATAAAATCTGTTTTGATAAATGAGTTTTAGTAATAGAACCGTCAATTCTATTGGTTTTTTATATCTTTGAACAGGCAGTTCCGTCCTGTATTAGAATCGTGGGGCAACTTACCGCATTAAACTTAAAATCAAGGATTTCATTGTGAAGAAAACCAAAGAACAATACGATTATGTGATCAGCCTGTGCCGGGAAGTCTTTCTCAAAAAGATGAAAGATTACGGCACTGCATGGAGAATTTTGCGCCCCTCCTCCATGACCGACCAGATTTTTATCAAAGCCCAAAGAATCCGCAACATCGAAGAGACCGGGACAGCCAAAATTGAGGATGATGCCCGTTCTGAATTTATCGGCATCATCAACTACTGCGCCTTGGCGCTGATCCAGCTTGAATTGGGGGCCATGGAAGAGGAACTACCGCACGACCGGACCGAAGCGATGTACCTGGCCAACCTGGAAAAAGCCAAGAACCTGATGCTGGATAAAAACCACGATTACGGCGAGGCATGGCGTCAGATGCGGATCAGCTCTTTTACTGATCTGATATTGATGAAGATCAAACGCACCAAGCAGATTGAAGATAACCTGGGCAAAACGCTGATCTCGGAAGGTGTTGACGCCAACTACCTCGATATGATCAACTATTCGGTTTTTGCACTGATCAAAATGGAATTTGAAAAAGAATCATGAAAAATATTACAACTGTATCCCGCTGGATTTTCGGACTGGTATTTATTTTCTCCGGTTTTGTGAAGGGAATTGATCCCTGGGGCCTCGAGTACAAACTGGTTGATTATCTAAATTCTATGGGGCTCAACAGCCTGTCTGGCCTGGCTTTTATCGGCTCCTACCTGCTTCCGTTGGCAGAATTTTTAATCGGGGCAGCCATGCTGCTTTGTGTAAGAATCCGCCTGACCTCCCTGCTGGGATTGCTGTTTATGGCTTTCTTTACTCCCTTTACCCTCTACGTGGCACTCAAAAATCCGGTTACGGACTGCGGCTGTTTCGGGGATGCGCTGGTTATTACCAACTGGGAGACTTTTTTCAAAAATATCGTGCTTTTGGCAATGGCCCTGTTGGTTTATATCCGCAGGAGCACCATCCGGCCCGTTGTATTGGGGAAATGGAGACATTACCGCATCTCCGTTATCACCTTCATCTACCTTGGCTTTGTTATCTGGTCGTACCGGCACGATCCTGTAATCGATTTCAGACCCTACAAAGTGGGTGTAAACATTCCCGAATCCATGAAAATGCCTGCCGGGGCCCAGGCAGATGTATACAAAAACAGCTTTTTTTACAAAAACAAACAGACCAACGACATAAAGAAATTTACGGACAGCGATTACCCCTGGCAGGATACGCTGAACTGGAAATTCGAATCGATGGGCGAGTCTGTTCTGGTCAAAAAAGGATATACCCCTCCGATCCATGATTTTCAGATCCACACCGCACCGGGTGATGATGTAACCAATTTCTTCTTTGCTGACGACAAGCCTACTTTTTTCCTTGTAGCAGCCAATCTGACGAAAAGTTCACTCAAGAAGCAGGGACAGATCAACGGTCTGGCCGTTTGGGCCAGATTTGCAGGATACAAGTTCGTCTGCCTCACCTCAACAACCGGGGAACGTCTCGAAGACTTCAAGCGGACCGCACACCCAACCTATGAATTTCTTTTCGGTGACGAAGTGACATTAAAGACCATTGTTCGCAATAATCCAGGACTTCTGTACCTCCGCAGCGGTACCATATTGGGCAAATGGCCGTACAATGATATTCCTTCGGTCGAAGAGATGACCCGGCTGGTTTCCAACGTAACCAAATAGTTAAATCAATTTGAATGACTGCAGTTTCATTGCTGATTCAATGGCTGATTCTTATCTTTGCAGAAAAATAAATAACCTCAAATTTAAATATCACCGACCATGAGAAAGAAAATTGTAGCCGGTAACTGGAAATGCAATACTACAGTCAGCGAAGGCGTTGCCTTGGCTAAACAAGTGAGCGATTTGGTAGCCGAAAAAGGGGCGAAAGATGTCGTTGTCGTTTTGGGCACACCTTTTACCCATCTTACAAGCATAACTGCCACTGTCGATCAAAGCCGCATATCAGTTGCCGCTCAAAATTGTGCAGCAGAAGCAAAAGGAGCCTTTACCGGCGAAGTCTCAGTTTCCATGATTCAGTCAACCGGAGCCACCTTTGTGATTATTGGCCATTCAGAGCGCCGCGAATACTACCACGAGACAAGTGAAATCCTCAACAAGAAAGTGGCGCTGGCGCTTGCCCAAGGTTTGACTCCGGTTTACTGCTGCGGAGAGGCCCTCGCTGTCCGCGAAGCAGGAACAGAAAATGCCTTCGTTCAGAATCAGCTGGAGGAGACCATCTTCAACCTGTCGGCAGAAGATTTCGGTAAAATCGTGCTTGCCTATGAACCCATCTGGGCCATCGGAACCGGACGCACTGCAAGTTCACAGCAGGCTCAGGACATGCTGGCCTTTATCCGTCAGCTGATTGCCAAAAAATACACGCAAACCATTGCCAACGACTGTTCCATCCTTTACGGCGGATCATGCAGCCCTGCCAACGCAAAAGAATTATTCGGACAACCTGATATCGACGGTGGTCTGATCGGCGGAGCTTCCCTGAAAGCGGAAGATTTCCTTGCCATCATCAACGCCTATTAATCCTTCTTAGGTTTATCCCAACTCCGCACGAAGCGGCAGAATCCTTCTGTCCTTCGTGCGTTTTTGCTACCTTTAGACCGGATCTCCGTATATTTAAGCAAAAGACCCAGAGGATGAAGAAATTTGTGATCTTAGTTACCTTTTTCTGTTTAACGGCCGGATTTTCCATGGGCCATAACCTCAAAGGAAACATCAAGGACACGAATGGGCAGCCTATTCCATTTGCGACCGTCTTTTTCAAAGAAGCATCCCAGGGAACCACGACCAATGTATACGGCGATTTTGAGATCTCCCTTCCAACCGGAAATTATACCGTTACCTACCGCAGTCTGGGCTTTAAACCAAAAACAGAAACAGTCTCCCTTACCGGCCAGCAAAAAACGTTGGCAGTAGTGCTGGATTTACAAATCCAGGAACTTCAGGAGGTCACCATCAATGCGACTATCGACAGGGCTTTGCCGATTATGCGCAAAGTGATCAGTTTATCCTATGTCCACCTGAATCAAATGGAGAGCTATACTGCCACTGCTTACCTCCGGGGTACCATTAAGGTTGAAAACATCCCGGGAATCTTCCGTAATCAGCTAAGAAAACAGAATATTGATGTAAAGTCGGGCGATATTCTGGTGCAGGAGAGTGTGAACCAGATCACTTTCGTGGCACCGAATAAATATGACCTGAAAATCAAATCAATCAACTCCTCCTTCCCGAAAGGCATTGATTTTCAGGTTACCGATATACTTGGCTCCAGCCTTTACCAGGACAACATTGATATATTAATTTCGCCGGTAGGCAGAAATGCATTTTCTCACTATGATTTCAAATACGAAGGATTTAACTACGAGGGAAAAAACATAGTCAACAAAATCAAGGTGACGCCAAAGCGCAAGAGCAAACTGATGTTCGAGGGATACCTGTACATCATGGAGGATTACTGGTGCCTGAAACAGGCTGATCTCACTTTTGACACCCCGGTCGGACCAGTGAACCTTTACATGACTTATGATGAAGTTTCTCCCTCCGTCTGGTTGCCGGTCAGCCATAAATTCTCTTTCGATGCCAGCATGATGGGTATCAAAGGAAGCGGCCGTTTCTCCACTTCCATGAAATACACTGATCTTCATTTTAACAAGACAGTGTTGGCAATGCTCAATATCCCTGTGAACGAAGAGACTGACAAGCAAAACAGCAAACCGACCTCAGTTCCGGTAACTCAAGCTGCAAAGCCGCCAAAATCAGTCGAAAAAAAGACAACTAAAATTGACGACTTGCTCCAAAAGAAAGAATTGAGCAACCAGGAAATGAACAAGCTTTCCCGGCTAATGGAGTCAACCCACAAAAAAACAATAAAAGACTCGCTTAAGACGCTCGAAATAGCCGAATCCGTCAAGGTTGAAATTGATCCGAAGGCAGCCAACCGTGACACGGCCTTCTGGAATACCATGCGCCCGATTCCGCTGGCATCGGAAGAATTACAAAGTTTCAGGAAACGCGATTCAGTGGTTCTGGCAATTTCAAACAGACCTGAAAAAATCTCTTTCGACAAGCACAAAGTCAGCTTCGGTTTTTTAACCCCGCTCTTTTTTGGCGGCAGAAAACCCTTAAAGGATTCAACCTGGCTTTTCCAGTATTTTGGGCTCTATAATCCCGCAAGGATAACTTTCAATGCTGTGGATGGTTTTACTGTAAACCAGGAGTTCCTTTTAACCAACAACTACAACCCCGGTCGATCCCTTGAGATCCGGCCCAGGATAGCCTATGCCGTTAACCGCGAAGCCTTGATGGGTAATCTGGGCATAAAATACAACTACGCCCCTTTGCACCGGGGTACATTTGAACTGAACGGAGGAAGTTATTCAACAGACTTCAACGATCCTGAATCGGCCGTTACCCCATTCGTCAACGGAATGGCTTCCTTGTTTTTCAAGACAAATTATGCGCGATTTTTTGAAAACCGGTATGCAAAACTCTCGAATAGCGTGGATCTCGTCAACGGATTGGTGCTCCGCGCAAAAATCGAATACAAGAATACCCGCCAGCTGGAAAACTCGACCAACTTCTCATTGATCAAAAACAACGCCGGTTACATGCCCAATCTTCCGGCCAACGACGAGGTAACGGCCAACCAGCTGTCAGATCAGGTTACTTCCAAAGCGGGAATTCGCCTTGAGTACACACCAAAATATTATTACCGGATCAAAGATGGTATCAAAACCATGGCCCATTCCGATTTTCCCACTTTTTACGTCGGTTACGAAAAAGGGCTGAAAAATATCTTTTCAAGTACTTCCGATTTTGATTACCTGTTTGCCGGCATAGATTACGGAAGGGAACTGAGTCAGACATCGAGTCTAAGCTGGAACCTTGCAGCCGGATGGTACACCAACAGCAGGCAGCTTCACTTTTCCGATTTTGCCCACGTCATGACCCAAACCAGTCCGGTGCTGCCACATGAATACCGGCACTCATTTTATATTCCCAACTATTACGCCCTCTCAACGGGAGACAGGTTCATCAACGGTTTTATCTCTTACAAATCGGCCTTCATCCTCCTGAAATATTTGCCGGTCCTCAGTAATACCCTCTGGCGTGAAATGGTTTGGGCCGGCTACTACAGCTCTCCGGCCAATTTGCACCACACTGAAGTCGGGTACACTTTATTGGAAGTATTTTACTCAACAAACGTTGGCGTTTTTGTGGGATTTGACAAATTAAACATATCGAAGGTCGGAGTTAATCTGGCTTTCAGGATTGCCTATTAATTTTTTCACTTTTCATTTTTCATTTTTCACTTAATTAATGGAATATACTAAAATCACCTGCCGGCTTATCCCCGACACCGAACTGGCCCGGGAATTGCTGGTAGCCGAACTTGGCAATACCGGATTCGAAAGTTTTGTTGAAACGGACGATGCAGTTGAAGCCTTCATTCCCTCCCCTGATTTTTCAGCCGGATTACTCACCGCTGATAACCTGCAAAAAAACGAATACTTCCGTTTCGAATATACTTCCGAAGTAATTGCCGATCAGAACTGGAATGAAGTTTGGGAAAAAAATTATTTTGAGCCGTTGCTGATTGAGGACCAGTGCATGATCCGTGCTCCGTTCCACACCAGTTATCCTTCCGCATCCTACGAAATCATCATCAACCCGCGGATGGCATTCGGGACCGGCAACCATGAAACCACCCACCTGATGATCCAATCAATGCTTGAAACGAATCTGCAGGATAAACAGGTGCTCGACATGGGGTGCGGGTCAGGCGTACTTTCTATCCTCGCTTCAATGAAAGGTGCTGCAATGGTAACAGCCGTCGACATCGATGAATGGTCCTATAACAACACACTTGAGAATGCGGAACTTAATAACATCAGAAATATCAACGCATTGCTTGGTGATGCGTCCGTTTTGACGGATCAGGCTTTTGATGTCATTCTTGCCAACATCCAGCGAAACATACTGTTGCAGGATATGGATGCCTATGTTAAAGTATTAAATCCCGGCGGTGTCCTTGTTATGAGCGGATTTTACACCGCCGACCTCGAAGCCATTGAAGAGAAGGCTGCTTCCCTCGGGTTGAAAATGACTACTTCCTCCGAAAGGTCAGACTGGTGTGCTGCCGGTTTCAGCAGCTGAGGATCCGCGTCTGCCCAGTTCTACTACCTCAAGATTTTTGATTTGTTCTCCGTCGATGGTGAACCTTACGATGGTACGTACCAGGTGAAAACCATGCTGTCCGGCAGCTCCCGGATTAATGAACAGCAACTGCAGTTTCGGGTCATAAATCACCTTCAGAATATGGGAATGACCGGCTATCAGTAATTTTGGCGGATTTGTCTTCAGGACAGGTAAGATATTCCGGTCGTAGTGGCCCGGATAGCCGCCGATGTGTGTTAGCAGTACATCAACTTCTTCGCAGCTGAAACGCAGTAATTGCGGGAATTGACACCTGATATCTGCCCCGTCGATGTTTCCGCATACGGCCCGTAAAGGTTTCACCAGCATCAGCCGGTCAGTGACGGTATAACTTCCGATATCACCGGCATGCCAGATCTCATCAGATTCCCCCAAAAGGTCAACCATCCGGTCATCCAGGTAACTGTGGGTATCCGACAACAGGGCAATTCGTTTCATGGTTGTACCTCCCTTCCGGGAAGTTAGGGGATTTACATGGCAAGCAATTTATCGGCCATGGCATTGGCCAGATCGATACACATTTGGAATTTCTCAGGTTTCAGGCTGCCCTTCTCCTCCACAGGCTCATAAACGGTTTCCCAGCCCATGCAATGCATGCTTTCTGAGAATTTTTTCAGGTTGCTGACGCCGCCGCCATTCCACAGGAAATTGCCGAACACGGCAAAATATTGGTTTTTGACAGCCATATGCTCGATGGTCAAAAGCAGCGTTTCAACATTCGGAAAAAGGGCATTGTTGTAGGCACAACTGCCGATGATCAATCCCTTGTATTTGAAAATATCGTTGATAATGTAGGAGGTATGCGTTTTTGATGAATCGTAAACCCGGATGTTTTTGATGCCCCTTTCGCTAAGCTGCCGGGCAATAGCTTCTGCCATCTTTTGGGTATTGCCGTACATGGATCCGTAAACGATGATGGCTCCCTGTTCTTTGGTATAAGAACTCCAGCGGTCGTAACGGCTCAGTACCCAGTTAAGGTCGGTTCTCCAGATCGGTCCGTGCGTGGCGGCAATCATTTTAATATCCAGGGGAGCCAGTTTTTTAATGGCCCGCTGGGTATGCGGACAGTATTTCCCGACGATGTTGGTAAAATAACGCATCACATCCACCTCGTAGAAATCAAGGTTTATTTCGTCGTCAAACACGCCGCCGTCCAGGGTGCCGTAACTTCCGAAAGCATCACCCGAAAAAAGGATCTTGTCGGTTTCATCATAAGTGACCATGGTTTCCGGCCAGTGCACCATCGGGATCGTCTGGAACTGAAGCTTCACCCTGCCCAGTTCTAGTTGTGAGTTATCATGAACCTCCATTATTGTGGTCGGATTGTAACCCAGATTCTCTGCAATACCAAAGGTTTTCCTGTTTCCAACCAGCGTTATACCCGGATATCGGTTGACAATGGCTTTGAGCGATCCGGAATGGTCAGGCTCCATGTGATTGATGATCAGGTAGTCAATCTGCCGGTCTCCGATAATATCTGTAATCCTCTCGAGATAATCTTCGATGTATTGACGCTCCATGGTATCAACCAGCGCCACCTTTTCGTCGACAATCAAATAAGAGTTGTAGCAAATTCCGTCCGGGATAGGCCAGATATTTTCAAAAAGGGCTGTACGGCGGTCATTGAAACCAAGATAATAGATGTTTTCTGCTAATTTTATCTGATGCATAATGGACTATTTTACTTCTGATTCTATCGGCAAAAATACAATTTTATCACGTACAGGTTGTGCGAATAAGTCAAACTTTTGATCTGACTGTTTAACAATTTACTTTTAAATTGTACTTTTGAACAAGCATATGAACGAGCCGAAACAAGGAGTAAATAAATTTCGTAAAGTTGGAGACAGCATAAAACTGATCTTCCGGTCGTTATTTACTGCCAACAGCAAAATGCGTACCTGGATAAAACTGGCTTCGCTGTCAATTTTTACAACTATTCGCAAGGCCGGTGCCAAAATAAAAATAGGATCAATTTTGTTTTGGCCGGTTATCCGGATAGTTCGTGTCCGAATGAAACAGGTCTTACAGCAGTTTTTTACCGTCATTCGCAAAATTGGCATCCGAATAAAGCAGTTCTTTCATAAGATCTACAGTGCGATTCGTAAAACCGGTTTCAGAAAAAAACTGTTCTTCCTGCTTCTCTTTGGTGTTTTACTTTCGGCCATTTGGCTGAAACACCTGTATACAGTCTATTACGGTCCGAATGTCGTCAAAGGCTATATGCTTTTTATTCACGATGAGGATAATTTCGACCAGGTAGTGAAATTATTGAACGAAAACGGATGTCTGACCAATGAGACAACTTTCAGAAAATTTGCCCGGCTGAAAGATTATGTCAGCAACATTAAGCCCGGAGCTTACCGTATCCAGTCAGGGTGGAACAACGACAAGCTGATCAATGTGCTGAAATCCGGCGCCCAGACACCTGTGATGGTTACCTTTAACAGTATCCGGACCCGCGAAGACCTGGCAGGCAAACTTTCGCGGCAGCTACAGAGTGACTCTCTCGCATTTCTCACGGCCTTCAGGAACGACTCAAACGCAACCCGAAACGGATTCAAACCCGAAACTTTCCCCGCCCTCTTTGTTCCGAACACTTACTCGTTCTATTGGACCACCACGCCGTCAGGATTCCTTACCAGGATGAAACGCGAATATGATCTTTTCTGGAACGAGGCCAGAAAGCTGCAAGCCAAAACGATCGGCCTGACTACCGAGCAGGTAGCAACACTTGCATCTATAGTTCAGGAGGAGAGCAACAAAAACGATGAAAAACCCGTTATTGCAGGAGTTTATCTCAACCGGCTGCACAAGAACTGGCCTTTACAGGCTGATCCTACGATCCGCTTTGCATTGGGTGATTTCGCCATCCGCCGTATTCTTACTGATCAGCTCACAATCGACAGTCCTTACAATACCTACAAAAATGCCGGACTTCCGCCGGGTCCGATCAACTTTCCGGAAATCTCCTCCATCGATGCTGTATTGAACACGCGTGTTCATGATTATTTCTATTTCTGTGCCAAAGAAGATTTCTCGGGCTACCATAATTTTGCCAAAACGCTTACCGAACACAACAAAAACGCCCGGAAATACCAGGCGGCGCTGAACAAGATGAAGATCTACAAATGAGCACTTTATACATCGAATCAAAGACGTTTGACAAAACAGACTTTACAGCAGTTGCTTTACCGAAAGGTGAATATGAGAATTGTACTTTCAAAGATTGTGAGTTCTCAAACGGTGACCTTTCCGGCATCAGTTTCACTGAATGCAGTTTCAGCGGCTGCAATTTAAGTCTGGCGAAAATCGCCCAAACCGCTTTCAAAGAGGTGAAATTCGCGGAATGCAAGCTACTGGGATTGCATTTTGAGCATTGCAATCCGTTTCTCTTTTCCATTGATTTTGACCGTTGCTCGCTGAACCTCTCGTCGTTCTACAAATTGAACCTCAAAAGAACCAGGTTTAGAAAGTGTTCATTGCAGGAGGTTGATTTTACCGAATCTGATCTAAACGGTGCGGCGTTTGACAATTGTGATTTGACCGGTACAGTATTTGAAAACACGAATCTTGAGAAGGCTGATTTTCGCAGTGCTTTTAATTACATGCTGAACCCGGAAGTCAACCGGATGAAAAAGGCCAGGTTCTCCCTGCAGGGTGTGGCAGGACTGCTGGTGAAGTACGGGATTGTGATAGAATGAGTGGGAGAAACGGAGTTGATGTGGTGATTAGCTGATTAGCTGATGTGCTGATCAGCTGATGTGGTGATTAGTCGATGTGTTGATTAGCTGATGTGCTGATTAGTCGATTAGCACATCAGGACTTCTCCTCATCAGATAATCAAAACATTACTATATCAATGTAGAGATTTTTTTGAGGATGAAATTATTTTGTTCAGTAATTTCATGATACTGCTTAATCTTATTTGTAACCCAGTTGTTTCAGGATAATTCTTTGAATAATGGCATAAGAGTAACCAATATTCATTTTCGTCAGCCTCTTTTGCTGCAATTTTCATTTTATGAATAAAATCAACTTTGCTTTCTGCATTTTGGGCTTCTCTTATATTTGCCCCAATTGACGTGCCGGATTTTAAAATTTGATTTGCTAAAACATATTTTCGATTGTTTTCAAGAATCTCTGCAAACTCTATTATTTCAAGTGCTTACTCAAAACTTACATCCAAAATTTCATTTCCTGATTTATACATATAAATAAGATTTAAGTGATTTATATTTCAAATCTGCCAATCAGCTTATCAACTAATCTCCATATCTGCACATCTGCTAATCTGCTAATCATCACATCAGCTAATCACCTGCACCTCGCGCTCCAGAGTTACCCCAAACTTTATCAAAACATCCTCCTGAATAGCCTTCGATAGTTTGAGAATTTCCGGGCCGGTTGCCCCTCCCCTGTTGACCAGTACCAATGCCTGCCTGTCGTGAACTGCGGCACGACCCATCTGGTAACCTTTCCAGCCGGCTTTTTCGATTAAGAATCCTGCTCCTATTTTTACAAAACCATCAAGCATTTGATAAACTGGCAATCCCGGTAGGAGTTCCTCCAATGCAGCGGCCACTTCTTCGGCGACAACCGGGTTCTTAAAGAAACTGCCCGCATTGCCAATTTTTTTGGGATCAGGTAGTTTTGATTCCCTGATCTGAATTACTACCTTCCGCATATTTTGAAGGTTTGGAACTCCAAACTCCTTAATGGTTTGTTCAATATCACCATACCCGCAATCAACTTCTCCCTGCTTTCTGAGCCTGAATGTCACAGAGGTGATCATCAACCGGTCGCAAAGTTGTTCCTTGAAAATACTTGAACGGTAGCTGAAACGACATTGATTTTGCGAATAACTTTCAGGCAGCGATGTTTCAAGGTTTATTCCGTCCACTCTTGTGATAACAGATCCAGCCTCCGCCCCGTAAGCGCCGATATTCTGGAATGGTGCCGCCCCGACTTTACCCGGAATCAGCGACAGATTCTCGACCCCGTACCAACCATTCCCGACACAATAAGCCACAAAATCATCCCATTCGACACCGGCTCCGACGGCTATTTCTATAACATCTGTATCCTGGTAAGTAATCGAATAACCGCTTATATCCGGTGATAGGATCATCCCGTCGAAATCCGCTAAAAACAAAAGGTTTGTTCCTCCTCCGATAATCAGTCTTTCCTCCTCCAAAAGATGCGGATACCTGCCAATGGCTTCTGTCCAATCTTCAGGACTGGTGATGGTCAGCCAGTAATTGGCCCGTACATCCAGCCGGAAGCTGTTATTGTCTTTGAGCGAAAAATTTGGAATAAGCTTGTACAAAGAGTTATGAGTTATGAGATATGAGACATGAGATATGAGTTATGAGACATGAGACATGAGATATGAGACATGAGATATGAGACATGAGATATGAGAAAATATGAATTATTATGCTAAAATACTGATAGTTGCGTTTCCACTTTATCCTTTATCCTTTATCCTTTATCCTTTATCCTTTCTCCTTTCTCCTTTCTCCTTTCTCCTTCTGTTAGGATTCTAACAGGCTATCAAAGTCCAGCGGTTCTGCAGGCAGCAGGAATTCCCTGAATTCAGCGTTTTCGCAGATAACCCGTCGGGCAGGGAACTTGCGGATCATCTCGTAATCATGGGTAGCCATGATGACTGTCACTCCTTCTTTGTTGATTTCGTGCAAAAGCACCATCAATTTCTCGGAAGTTTCGGGATCCAGGTTCCCGGTAGGTTCATCGGCAAGGACAATTTGCGGATTGTTGAGCATGGCACGGGCAATAACGATCCGCTGCTGCTCACCTCCGGACAAACGATGCGGCATTTTAGCTCCTGCTTCAGGCATCTCCACAAGGTTCAGTACCTCATCGATCCTTTCCTTGATCGCACGCTCCTGGCGCCAACCGGTGGCACGAAGCACAAACTCGAAGTTTTTTTGCACGGTACGGTCGCCCAGCAGCTGAAAATCCTGGAAAATGATCCCCATCCGCCTTCTTAAAAGCGGAATGTCCTTCATTTTCATTTTTTTCAAACTGTACCCCAACACCGAACCTTCGCCGTTAACCAAAGGCAATTCGTGGTAAAAAGATTTCAGTAAACTGGTTTTACCGCTTCCTACCTTCCCTATAATGTAAAGAAATTCCCCTTTAAGGACAGTAAGGTTGACCTCTTTCAACACCAAAGTCTCTTGCTGATAGATGTCTGCATTTTCCAGTTTGATTATTTCTTCTGCCATGAGTGAAGTGTTGATAAAATCCTAAATTTGTAAAACCTTGAAATACAAATCTAAGTTTTTTTGCCGATCCGCAGAAATCTTAATTTGTCATTTTTTGGGTATTTTTGACCGGTAGTATCAAAATATGAGATCGAATCAGACCCTATGAGAACCCAGATAAAAAGAATATCATTCCTGCTTATACCTTTAGTTTTCACATTTGTGACGCTCTTTTCACAAAACAACCAGACCGGCACAGTTGATGCCGTACGATTGTACAGGGAAGGAACAATCCTTTTTGACGCAGGCAATTACGGATCAGCGCTTCAGGTATTTGAAGAACTTCAGGCAAAAAACGACGGATTGCTCTCCAAAGCATCCGCATATTACATTGCAGCGTCGAGGTTAGAACTCGGGAATCCTAACGGGGAAGCCGAACTGAAGAAATTCATTGAAGACCAGCCCGAATCTCCAATGATCAACGGGGCCCTTTTCCGGTTGGCCAACCTCACCTTCGAACGCAAGGATTACAAGGAGACCCTTCAGCTTTACACCAAACTGGAACCATCTTTTTTAACAGATGCCGAACATGACAAATACCTTTACAACTCCGGGATATCCCTCCTCGAAACAGGTGATAAGAACCGGGCTAAAAGCAACTTCAATCAGTTAAGAAACAAGAAAGGGCCGATCGGCGACGGCGCAAAATATTACTGGGCCCACATCAGTTACCTCGAAGGTCATTACGATGAGTCGCTGGCCGAAATGAAAAAACTGGAGAACACCCCTGTCTATTTCAAGATCATTCCCTATTACCAGGTACAGGTTGCCTTTGCCAAAGGCCTTTATGATGAGGTAATTGCGCAGGGCGTCCCTCTCCTGGAAAAAGCCCATGAAGACCGGAAATTTGAGTTGGCAAGGATCCTTGTCACCGCTTACTATCAACAGGAACAGTACGTTCCTGCCACAGAACTGATTACCAAATACTTCAAAGGCAAGGATATCAGCCGGGCAGATTGTTATGTCGCAGGTTTTTGCGAAGAAAAAAGCGGAAATACAGATCTGGCGATCCAGTGGTACGAAAAATCGGTCCAGCTGAAAGATGCCATTTCGCAGGGAACCTACTACCAACTGGGCGGCCTCTACATGATAAAAGGTGACAAGAAAAAAGGACTGCTGGCGTTTCAGCATGCTTCTGAGATGAAATTTGATCCCAAAATCAGGCAGGATGCGCTCTTCCAGTATGCCAAAGCCACCTACGAATTGGATTATTCCCCTTTCAACGAATCGATCAAGGCGCTCGACCGGTACATTGCAGAATATCCCGATGCGAAAGAAAATGACCAGGCTTACAACTACCTTGTCAATGTTTTCATGACCACCCACAATTACAAGGATGCGCTTGCTTCAATGGACCGGATCAAGGTAAAGAGTCCTTCCGTCAAAAAAGCCTACCAGCGGGTTGCACTCTACCGCGGCATGGAACTTTTCCGCGACCTTAACTTTGCCGGCGCGCTCAAACTGTTTGACAAATCCCTGGAGAACTGGAGCTACAGCCCGGTATTCAGGGCGCAGGCACAATACTGGCGTGCTGAAACACTTTACCGGCTGGGTAACCCGGAAGAGGCTTTCGCCGAATATAAAAAATTCCAGGCCCTGCCGGGAAGCGCAAAACTGAAAGAATACAGTTTGTCCCTGTACAACATGGGATACCAGTTTTTCAACAAACAGGATCTGACCCAGGCGGCAGTTTACTTCAATAAATATGCCGAACGTTCGACAGGCGAAAGCGATAAACTGCTCGGAGACGTCTACAACCGGTTGGGCGACTGTCAATACGCCGACCGAAATTTTGTTGCAGCACTTGGAAACTACCGGAAGGCAATCGGCCTTAATTCACCGGATGCCGATTATGCCCTTTTCCAGATGGCCTTTACGCACGGGCTGATGCAGGATCCGCAGACAAAAATCAATGAACTGGAAGAATTGGTCACAAAGTTCCCGGATTCTCCCTACTGCGATGACGCGCTCTTCGAAACAGGAAAAGCAAGGGAAAAATTGTCTGATTTTGACGGTGCCAAAACAAACTACCACGAGCTGACAACCAAATATCCCGGGAGTCCCCTGATCCCCAAAGCGCTGGCCCAGCTCGGACTGATTGCCTACAACGAAAAGCAATACGACGTATCCATCGCCTATTACAAGGACCTGATTGCCAGGTTCCCTGATACTCCCGAAGCCAGGGGAGCCCTGACCGGTATCAAAAACAATTACATGGAGAACAACCAGGTAGAGGACTACATCACCTATACCAAAAAACTGGGTAAAGGTGCTACACCATCCCAGAACGAACAGGATTCACTCACCTATGCCGCTGCAGAAAGGCTTTACATGGATCAGTCACCAAATGCTTCCGAGCAGCTTTCAAAATATCTCACCAACTTCCCGAAAGGGAATTTCACCGTCAACGCCCGCTTTTACAGGGCTGAAAATGCTTACAACGCCGGTCAGACCAAAGAGGCGCTGCAGGATTACGAGGCCGTACTGGCAGAACCCAACAACCTGTTTACGGAGAATGCCCTGATCAAGGCAGCCGGCCTTTCGTTCGACGCAAAAGCGTATCAAAAGGCGCTGGGCTATTTCCAGCGTATTGAGACCATGGCCGGCGCACCGGCTACCGTGCTTGCCGGGACTACCGGGATGATGCGCTGCCAGTATGAACTGGGCAACTGGGACGAAGTCGCCAGGCTGGGCTGGAAGCTCCGCAGCAACGGAAAAATTTCGCCTGAACTGGACCGGGAGAGTAGCTACAAATCGGCCAAAGCCTACGAAGCGCTGAAAGATCCAACGAAGTCATTGCCGCTTTGGCGCAAACTTTCGGCAGACCCGAAATCCAGGGAAGGAGCCGAAGCCAAATACAACGTCTGCAAGTATTACGCCGACAACAACCGGCTGAAGGACGCTGAGAATGAGGTAATGGATTTTATCGCGAAGAATAGTCCGCAGAAATACTGGCTCGGCAAGAGTTTTATTTTGCTGGCCCATGTCTATGAGAAGATGAACGATCTGTTCCAGGCAACAAATACCCTGAAGAGCGTGATCGAAAACTACGAAATAAAGGACGATGGCGTTGTCGACGAAGCCTCTGCCTATCTGAAAATATTGGAACAAAAGAAATAACTGTTTTTACTCAAAGCATATGTCTCAAAGATATCTCTTCCCCCTTTTTATCCTCTTTGTTATCTCTCCGGGATTTCTCTGCTCAGCTTACAGCCAGCAGGATACCTCGAAGATGAACCAGCAGGTTGAAGTGGTCAAAGCCTACCGGCCTTCCATATCAAAGGCAGAGAAGATTAACCTGCTGCCTGAGATCAGCGACACGACCCGCTTCCGGCCCGACCTGAACTACAAAATCATCAGTCATCCTGTCACCGAGGGTTTTCAGGCATCGGCGCTGAAAGCAAACAACCAGCTTCCCAGGGAGATCAGCTTTCCCGGTTACGGGAAAATCAGCGGCGGTTTCGGCACCAACCTGACGCCGTTCTTCGATTTTTACCTCAATAATCCCAATTCTGCAAACGGTACACTGGGTGTAAGTATGAACCACCTTTCCTCGCAGGGAAGTGTCGAACTGAATGGCGGAGACAAGGTTGATGCTCCTTTCAGTTACAACAGGGCAGTTGTCTTCGGGAGCTATGTTTACGAAGGAGTTACCATTGCTGCCAATCTTTCCTACCAAAGGGATATGAACAGGTTTTACGGCTATCCTGTTGCGATACCTTCTGACATCATGACCGATAATTTTGTAAAATATTTCAACCAGGATCAGCTGAACCAGTTGGGCGTTTTTGATTTGTCCGTCAAAAGCAATGCTGCATACAATGCTGCCTTAAAGTTCAATACCGACATCAGCCTGGGTTATTTTAATACTTCCACAAACCAGGTTGAGAAGGCCATGCGGTTCAAAGGTGATTTCAGTTACGATTTTGAAACTTTCAGCGTTAAACTGACAACAGGTTATGAGCAATTTGATACCGAAAATGTCACGACAATTCCCGAATTCTTTGCTGTACGTTCATCAAGGAGTTCGTGGCTCCGGCTTGCGCCGACTGCCTGTTTCCAAAACGAAATTTTCACCCTGGAAGGCGGATTCAACCTCTACACTGTTTTTGACAACACGAACGAAACCATTTTTAAACCTTACCCTAAACTCTCTGCGGCATTACATATGACCGAAAATAAATTCACTCTTTATGCGGGCCTCTACGGTTATCTTGAAAACAACAATTATTCGAAAATTGCCGCAGAAAACAGATGGATCAATCCTGCGATGATCGTTGAGCCAACCAGTCATCTTGCAACTTATTCTGCAGGGATCAAAGGTAAAATTACCACACCGCTTGCTTTTGACATTGGGGTAAAATACGGCAAAACGGAGGACCAGTATTTCTATGTCACAATGGTGGAAAACAGGTCAGGAATCACGACTCCGACGTTGAAAGATCTTACCTTCAACAATGCCTTTGAAGTTGTTTATGACAACATGAGTACCCTCGATTTTTCCGGTGACCTTTCCTATACTACGGCCAACCTGTTTTTGATCCTTTCCGGACATTTTTACAGTTACCAGCTTAATTCACTGCTGAAAGCCGCTTACATGCCCGATTTCACACTCAACCTGACCTCCGAATTCAAAATTACAGACAATATCAGCGCTTTAGCGGAAGTGAATTTAACCGGCCCGAGGGACATCATGCTAAAATATTATCTGTCGCCGGTCTCATCTGCGCTCCCTCCACCGCCTATCTACCATAAAATTGATCCGGTTATCGATGTAAATATCGGCGCCAAATACAGGTTTAGCAATAAATTTGAGTTTTTTGGCAAGGTAGAAAACCTCCTTAACAGGAAAGACGAAATCTGGTACGGCTACACGGTTCAGGGGATCAGATTTAAACTCGGTGCAAGCTTCTCTTTCTGAAAAATTGCTTGTCCGTTTGGTGAATAATAGCTACATTTGCCAACCTTGAAAATTAAAGCATGAGCGAAGGAAAAAAGATAAAATCAGCAGCCGAAGTATCCTACGGCGCAGACAGTATTCAGGTATTGGAAGGGTTGGAGGCAGTAAGAAAACGTCCTGCCATGTACATCGGGGATGTCAACATCCGCGGATTGCACCACCTCGTTTATGAGGTCATCGACAACTCTATTGATGAGGCGCTTGCAGGTTACTGCAGCACCATTCAGGTGATTATTAACGAAGACGGATCTGTCACTGTCGTAGATGACGGCCGGGGTATACCTACCGAACTTCACATCGGGGAAGGCAAGTCCGCATTGGAAGTGGTTCTGACCGTACTGCATGCCGGCGGAAAATTCAACAAAGAGAGTTACAAAGTATCCGGTGGTCTCCACGGAGTAGGTGTATCCTGTGTGAATGCGCTGGCTATTTATCTCAGGGCTGAAATTCACCGTGATGGAATCATCTGGGAACAGGAATATTCAAAAGGAGCTCCCCAGGGCGATGTCAAACAAATCGGAACAACAGACCATACCGGAACAACGATCACCTTCATGCCGGATGATTCGATCTTCACCACTACGGAGTTCAAGTTCGACATCCTCTCTGCCCGTTTGCGTGAGCTGGCATTCCTAAACAAAAAAATCAAGCTTACCATCACAGATGAAAGGTTCAAAGAGGCTGACGGATCTTTCAAACAGGAAATATTTTATTCCGAAGCCGGTTTATCCGAATTTGTAGATTACCTGGATGGTACCCGTGAACGGATTATTGATGAAACCATTCACATCTCTACCGAGAAAAATGATGTCCCGGTCGAGATTGCCATGTGTTACAACAACTCTTTTACCGAAAACGTCCACGCTTACGTCAACAACATCAACACAATAGAAGGCGGAACACACCTCACCGGTTTCAGGAGGGGTCTTACCAGGACCCTTAAAAATTATGCCGAGAACAGCGGGATGTTACAGAAACTGAAATTCGAAATTGCAGGCGATGACTTTCGTGAGGGACTCACTGCCGTGATTTCCTGTAAAGTGCAGGAGCCACAGTTCGAAGGCCAGACCAAGACCAAGCTGGGAAACTCCGAGATCAGTGCATCCGTCGACCAGGCTGTAAGCGAAATGCTCGCAAACTACCTCGAAGAACATCCGCGCGAAGCGAGAATCATTGTCAACAAAGTTATCCTTGCCGCCACGGCCCGCCATGCTGCCCGCAAAGCGAGAGAACTGGTTCAGCGCAAAAACGTACTTACCGGAAGTGGTCTGCCGGGCAAACTGGCCGACTGTTCAGAAAAAGACCCCGAGCGCTGCGAACTCTTCCTGGTTGAGGGAGATTCTGCAGGCGGTACCGCCAAGCAGGGCCGCGACAGAAGTTTCCAGGCCATTCTTCCTTTACGGGGAAAAATCCTCAATGTGGAGAAAGCCATGCCACACAGAGTGTTTGACAGCGAAGAAATTCGGAACATTTATACTGCACTCGGCGTGTCGATCGGCACCGACGAGGATCCTAAGGCGCTCAATATCTCTAAATTAAGATACAACAAGGTCATCATCATGACAGATGCCGACGTCGATGGTTCGCACATTGCCACCCTTATCATGACCTTCTTCTTCCGTTACATGCACGATCTGATCATGAACGGCCACATCTACATCGCCACCCCTCCCCTTTACCTGATAAAGAAAGGTAAACAGGAACAGTATTGCTGGACCGAAGCGCAACGTCTCCGGCTTATCGAAGATTGGGCCGGCGGCAACGAAAAAAGCGTCCATGTTCAGCGTTACAAAGGTTTGGGAGAGATGAACGCAGAGCAGCTTTGGGATACAACCATGAATCCCGAAAGACGCACCCTGCGCCAGGTGGAAATTGAAAATGCCGCCGAATCGGATCACGTCTTCTCCATGCTGATGGGCGACGAAGTACCTCCACGACGGAAGTTTATTGAAGACAACGCAACCTATGCTAACATTGATGTATGAACGTTTGTGTTTTCTCCTCCTCCAGCAACGCCATCCCCGAAATTTATTTTGAGGAGGCCCTGAAACTCGGCCGCCTGATTGGTTTATCCGGATGGAACATGATTTACGGAGGAGCAAATGTTGGGTTGATGCACGCCTGTGCAGAAGCGGCAAGGGAAAACGGATCCAAGAATGTGGGTATCATTCCGGAACTGATCCATGCCCACCGGCTTTCCAATCCGACAGACCACGAACAGATCATTACGCCCAACATGCGGGAGCGGAAGTACCTGATGCGCAAGCGTTCCGCTGCTTTCATTGCGCTGCCGGGCGGTTTCGGGACCCTGGAGGAAATCCTGGAGGTAATAACACTTAAGCAACTGAACTACCACAACAAAGCAATCGTCTTTATCAACACCAACGGCTATTACAATCCGCTGCTGGAACAGTTCGGTCTTGCCTACCGGGAATCCTTTGCCAAAGAGAGTTACCGCGAAATGTATTTTGTAGCCTCAACCCCTGAAGAAGCAGTTGCATACATCAAACAGTACGTCCCGTCTGAACCGCTTGCAAAATGGTTCAATGTTCCCAACAAAGAGAACGAGAACAATAACTGACAAATTGTCGCTTGTGTTCTCTGTGAAACTCTGTGCATCTCTGTGTGACTCCGTGTAAAAAATCCATGACATCAATATCATTTCCATTATCGTAGTTAAAGTATGTTAATCGGGATTACTTTTAGTACTTTTTTCCGTCTAATAGGGTGAGGCACCATGAGTAGTGGTACGAAATTTGAGATAAGCTTCCTGTCAAATTTTAAAATTTATTATTTATGAACACAATTAAAAAAGGTGCATCCTATGTAGCATTTGCATTTATCGGAGCAATTCTGGCTCTCGCCTTGTATTCACATTTTAATAATACCGACAAACAGGTGGTTGTTGCCGAAAACAGGCCCGTTCAGCTTTCCAGTTACACTCCCCCGATACTGCCGCAAGGTCAGGTCGACCTTACCCTGGCAGCAGAAAAGAGTGTTTCGGCAGTCGTACACATCACAACGAAAACGAAATATACGATGTCCGATAACAACAGCCAGCTGTTCGAGTTTTTCTTTGGCCCAAAAGGCAACTACCGCCAGGAACCCCAGTACACTGCAGCCGCAGGCTCCGGTGTGATTATCACTGAGGATGGCTATATCGTCACCAACAACCACGTAGTTGACGGTGCAGATAACATCGAGGTAATCCTCAACGACAACCGCAAGTTTACAGCAAAAGTAATCGGCCGGGATCCTAATACAGACATAGCGCTGGTAAAAATTGATGCAAGGAATCTGACGGTCCTGCCATGGGGTGATTCTGAAGCCCTCAGGCTCGGCGAATGGGTTCTGGCAGTGGGAAATCCTTTCAATCTCACTTCAACCGTTACCGCCGGTATAGTTAGTGCCAAATCCAGGAGTATCGGAATTAGAGACAACAGGATGGCCATGGAATCCTTTATTCAAACAGATGCTGCCGTTAATCCCGGAAACAGCGGTGGCGCCTTGGTGAACGTCAGGGGGGAACTTGTTGGTATTAATACTGCTATAGCCTCCATGACTGGTTCTTATTCAGGCTATTCCTTCGCTGTACCGGTATCTATTGTCAGAAAAGTAGTGGAGGACCTGCGGAAATTCGGTGAGGTACAGCGGGCTTTGCTGGGAATAACAATTAAAACAGTTGATGCTGATTTGGCCAAAGATAAAATGCTGAAAAGAACCGGAGGCGTTTATATTGATGATATATCCGAAGAGGGAGCTGCAAAGGCAGCCGGGATTAAAAAAGGCGATGTTATCGTGGCAATTAATGGCACAAGAGTTAATTCCAGCCCTGAACTTCAGGAGCAGGTCGGGAAACATCGTCCGGGTGATCAGATTGCTGTAGTAGTGGACAGGGACGGTACTGAAAAAACATTTAATGTTACCCTGCGTAACATGAAAGGCAACACAGCCATAGTGAAAGAATCTTTTTCATTGCTCGGAGCCGAATTCGGTGAGATTTCAGGCAAAGACAAAGAGCGTTTGAACATTGACGAAGGCGTTCAGGTTATCAAAATAACCAGTGGTAAAATGAAAAACGCTGGTGTCCGGGTCGGATTTATCATCACGGATGTGAACAAAATATCCGTTGGAAATGTTGAGGATATCAAGCGGGTTATTTCACAATCAAGCAGCAAAAAACCGATCCTGATAGAAGGTGTTTATCCGGATGGGAAATGGACTTATTATGTTTTTAATTTAGAAGAATAATTCATATATTGTAACGAGAGATTTAATATTGTTGAAAACAACTTTATTACTATCTTTGCAGACTTTTAATCGCAGAGCATGAGACAACTAAAAATTACCAAGTCAATTACGAACCGCGAAAGCGCATCGCTTGACAAATATCTTCAGGAAATCGGAAAAGAAGAACTTATTTCCGTTGAAGAAGAAGTTGAGTTAGCGCAACGGATCAAAAAAGGTGATCAGGCGGCGCTTGAAAAACTGACAAGGGCAAACCTGCGGTTTGTGGTATCTGTTGCCAAACAGTATCAGAATCAGGGATTGAGTCTTCCCGACCTGATCAATGAAGGTAATTTGGGTTTGATCAAGGCTGCCGAGAAATTTGATGAAACCAGAGGTTTTAAGTTTATCTCCTATGCCGTTTGGTGGATTCGCCAGTCGATTTTACAAGCGCTTGCAGAACAGTCACGTATTGTACGTCTTCCGTTGAACCAGGTAGGCTCCCTGAATAAAATCAACAAAGCCTATTCCAAATTTGAGCAGGAACACGAACGCAGGCCATCACCCGAGGAACTGGCCGAGCAGCTGGAACTCCCTGCCGAAAAAGTTGCCGACACCCTGCGGGTATCAGGCCGCCACGTATCCGTGGATGCCCCTTTTGTAGATGGTGAAGACAACAGTCTGCTCGACGTACTGATCAACAACGACTCGCCCAATGCCGACCGTGTATTGATCGATGAATCACTTTCCCGCGAGATCGAACGCTCTTTGGCAACACTTACCGAAAGGGAAGCAGATATTATCCGCATGTTTTTCGGTATTGCCAGCACGGAAATGACACTTGAAGAGATCGGAGAACACTTCGGATTGACACGTGAACGAGTCCGTCAGATCAAAGAAAAAGCGATCCGCCGGCTGAGACACACTTCTCGCAGCAAACTACTGAAAACCTATTTAGGATAATTACATCATTTAGATAAGAAAAGCCCTGATTCTTTGTGAATCAGGGCTTTTTTATTGACTTGTCGCAAGTAAAAAGTAGGTTAGGAAAAATAACTCTTTAGGGCAGTATTTTACGTCTGTTGATCAATTATGTTGTTACCAATTACCGGATTCTTAGTAAAACATTTTTGAATGAAAAATGGTAACATTGAACCATAAAAATGAAATAGAAATCATTTCGATTATGGCCTATAGTGAGAATTTAGCAAACAGATTGCGCGAAAGATTGGCGGAAATTATTGGTGGACACGTTGTTGCCGAAAAGGAGATGATGGGAGGATTGGCTTTTATGGTCAACGAAAAAATGTGCCTTGGCGTTATCAAGGACGAAATGATGTGCCGAATCGATCCGGCTTTGCACGCAGAGGTTATTGAAAAACCGGGTTGCCGCACCATGGACTTTACGAAAAAACCGATGAAAGGTTGGATATTCGTGGAGGATGGCGGGATGAAAAATACCCGGGATCTTGATTATTGGATTGGACTGGCGCTGGACTTTAATGCTATTGCAAAGTCCTCCAGGAAAAAGAAATCGGTCGGTTGAAAACGTTTCTTTTCAGTACCATATTGGGCGTGTTGTGGGTATGTGCCCTTTTTAGTCACTGTACGGGTTTGTCTTTTTTACTTTGGTCTTTGCGCAGCTTTATAAAAGAAGCAGATGTTTCTATTATCTTTTTTGTCCCTCTGAAATGTGTGGCATAACGGATTAAAAAAATGAGTATTGCCGGTAATAAGAATAACTTTTAGAATTTAGACAGAATGGAAATGAGATTTCGCCTTCTTTTGTAATTAAACCGGATCTCATTTAGATAGGTATGAGCCAATCCCGGATTAATTTTTATCAATTCGTGCATGGCATCAGCAATTGCCTGATAATAAGAATCACCGGCAATTTGCAGATTATTGTTGATTATTTTAGTGAAGTATTCTTCTGCCTCCGCGGGAAACAATCTTTTATGCTTTTTAAAAAATTTGTTTAACTGAGATGTCTGGATATTTTTACCGTGTTTGATCAGATTTAATGCCTCCGAATGTCTTTTGTTGCATTCTAAATAATCGAGCATCTCCCCCTCATTGCGTTGTGCAAGAATTGACTCATATTCGGATAGTTGACCGGTCCCCAATGAGGATATTTTTTGAAGCATTGTGCTTGTCGGACATTTAGCAATAGCCTCTTTAGCAATCTGATACAGCTCAGTTTTCGCCAGTGCGAGCAAATCGAGATAGAAAATATAAATATCTTCATCTCCATATTGATTTTTGTTTCTCGCTAGCCAGTTTTTCACTACAGATATGGCTTTGTTTAGCTCATTTTGTGATTTGTACAAGTTGGCAAGTTCAATTAACCATTTGTGGTCAAAATCCTGAATTTCTATCAATATCAACTCCTTTTCTCTAATTGACAGTAATTGGCAAGTTTTCTCATAATAATTCTCAATCAGTTGTGGGGAAAATGTTTCATAGTCCCTGATTAATAAGTCTTTCAGAGAAGGTAAATCCTTCTCTGAATAAACTTTTAATGATAAATCACTCAAACATTCGAAAGTGGTATAAGATTCATTGTTAAGTACTTCGTCAAGTTCAAGAATAAAAGAGGTTTTTTCTTCAAGATCTAAACAACTCACATAATTCACAATGAAACTGATGAATTCTTCTGAAGGCTCATAGTTGTTATCCTCGTAATGGTCATACAAATACCCCTCATCGAATGCTTCATCAATCTTTTCAATGATATGAAAGATTAGTCCTTTAATTTCATCCTTAAGCTGCATTTCAAGACCGGAAAGCTTCAATATTTCATTGTCCAGAATGGCGCTAAAATCATCCGGATCATATAAAGATTCATCGTTTTTAAATATTTTATAAATTTTTTGACTGATCTTTTTAAACAAAGCTTTTGCCGTATCGCTATTTGAAAACTTGTTTTTGATTTCGGTAAAATATTGCTCCGGAGCATACTTTACGATCAAACTGACTAAATCATCTTTTGAAAGAGCGTTCAGGTATTGTAGAATTTCATTCCCGCTTTTTTTGACATCGAAACTGGTTTCTATCTCGGAATTTTCTTTGATTCCAAAAAGCAGAGAGGCAACCATGTGTTTGCATACTCCATCAAAAGGACAAGTACATGTCCCCTGGATCTTTTTATTCAGCAGCGAAATATTAACCGTGTATTTCGAAGTTCCCTCAACCGTGGTCTTAAGATTGGTTTGATTGTTGTTATAAACGGCAGAAACCACTGATTCATCTTTGAAGTACTCTTTACCCCTAGAATAAACCACCGGGGCACAGCAATTCTTTATCTCTTCGCGATTGAGCGTTTTAAAAAAATCTGAAAGCGAGTTTAATTGAGTCGAAAATAGCGTGTACATGCAAAGTCCTGATTAAATTAAAATTGTAAAAAAACGAACGGTATTTATCAATTATCGGGGATGTCTATGAAAACAACTCCCCTATTACCTGCCTGCCGCTCTCTGTTTTGAAATTCAATTCCACAAACCTTTTAACCCCTTCCGGGGATACCTCTTCCTCTACAGAATTAACCAGAAAATCGGCTTCAACCAACAACTGAAAATCAATGCCGTCAATGGCTGTAAAAGTGTGGTGTTTACTAACAATAAAGCAGACCCTGTCAGTTACTTCCGGACTAACGCCAATTTGATCCAGAATATCCCGGGCAACCGGCGGACCTTCAATTTCCTGTTTATGTCCGTCGGAATAGCCGTATTTGGCTTCTGAAACATGGATACCAATATCGTGCAGAATGGCTGTCAGTTCGAGGACAAACTGTTTTTCGGGGTTCAAACTTTCCAGCCTCCCAAGCAATTGGGCATAACCAAATACTTTCAGTGAATGTTCAATCCTATTTTGATCGCCCCTGTTGCGGTGAATCATTTCCTGCAGGGCAGCTGCTATTTGTTTATCCATTTTTACGTTCTTTTAGTAGTTTTTGAAGTGCAAACATCTCGTCCCGTAACCTCGCTGCTTCGATAAAATCAAGCTCTTTGGCTGCTTTCTCCATCTCCTTTTTGGTTTTCAGCATCGTCTTCTCAAGTGCCTCCTGGTTCATGTAGGCCAAAACCGGATCCGCTGCAAAATCAATGATCTCAGGCGGAATATAAGGCTTCCCTCCTGCCCCTTTGGTGATCCGGTATTCCATTCCGATGATCTCGCGGGTTGGTTTGACAATCTGTGTCGGCGTGATATCGTTGGCAATGTTGTACGCATGCTGTTTGGTCCTTCGGTAGTTCGATGCATCAATGGTCCTCTGCATCGAATCGGTAACTTTATCGGCGTACATGATTACCCTTCCGTTCAGGTTCCGTGCGGCACGTCCCGCAGTCTGGGTAAGGGAACGCTCCGAACGCAGGAATCCCTCTTTGTCGGCATCCAGGATAGCAACGAGTGAAACTTCAGGAAGGTCAAGTCCCTCGCGAAGCAGGTTGATCCCGACCAAAACATCAAAACTGCCCTTCCTGAGCTCTTCCATGATCTCCACCCGTTCCATGGTATCCACATCTGAGTGAATGTAACGGCACTTGATGCTGATGCGGTCGAAATATTTGGAAAGTTCTTCTGCCATGCGTTTGGTCAGGGTTGTAACGAGAACCCGCTCATTCTTCTCAACACGGAGATGGATCTCATGGATCAGGTCATCAATCTGGTTATGGGCAGGTCTGATTTCAATGATCGGATCGAGCAGTCCGGTCGGACGGATGAGTTGTTCCACGATCACACCTTCACTTTTTTGCAGTTCATAATCGGCAGGTGTGGCACTGACAAAGATCAGCTGCCGGGCAATTGCCTCAAACTCATCAAATTTCAGCGGACGGTTGTCGATGGCTGCCGGCAGCCTGAAGCCATAATCTACCAGCGTCGTCTTCCGGGAACGGTCACCGCCGTACATGGCACGGATCTGCGGCATGGTCACGTGACTCTCATCTATGATCATCAGGAAATCTTCCGGGAAAAAATCAAGCAGGCAGAACGGCCGCGATCCCGGCACCCTTCCGTCAAAATAACGGGAGTAGTTCTCTATACCCGGACAGTAACCCAGTTCCCTGATCATCTCGAGGTCATAATTGACGCGGTCTTCGATGCGCTTCGCCTCTGCATGCTTGCCAATCTCCTTGAAAAAATCGATCTGTTTGACCAGGTCATCCTGAATCTGATGGATCGCAGATTTGGTGCGCTCCTTCGTGGTAACAAATATGTTGGCAGGATAAATTGAATAGTTTTCGTGGTTCAGCAGAGATGCCCCACTTTCAGGGTTAAATGTGGATATCTCTTCAATCTCATCACCGAAGAACTGTATCCTTACTGCATCATCCGCGTAAGCGGGAAAAATATCGACCGTATCACCTTTCACCCTGAAATTACCGCGCTGAAAATCAATCTCGGTGCGCGAATACATGGCATCCACCAAATTCCTGAGCATCCTGTTCCTCCCTAACTGCTCACCCACTTTGATGTGGGTAACATTGGCGTGAAAATCCTCGGGATTGCCGATGCCGTAGATACAGGAAACCGATGAAACGACGATGATGTCCCTTCTTCCGGATAACAGAGAGGAAGTGGCTGCCAGCCTCAGCTTCTCGATCTCCTTGTTGATGGCAAGATCCTTTTCAATAAAAGTATCAGTGGTTGGCAGATAGGCTTCGGGTTGGTAGTAATCGTAATAGGAGACAAAATACTGAACCGCATTCTCAGGGAAAAACTGCTTCATCTCTCCATACAACTGAGCAGCCAGCGTCTTGTTGTGACTCAGGATCAGGGTTGGCTTCTGAACCTTCTCAATCACGTTGGCCATGGTAAATGTCTTCCCGGACCCGGTCACACCCAGCAGTGTCTGGTATGGTGCACCCGAGACAATTCCCTCACTCAACTGTTCAATTGCCTGAGGCTGATCACCCGTGGGAATAAAGTCTGCGGTTATTTTGAAGTTCATGTCTTTAAATGTACCATTTAAAAAAAGGATAAAGGAGAAAGGATAAAGGATAAAGTGGGATTAAAAAAAGGATAAAGGATAAAGGATAAAGGATAAAGTGGGATTTGTGTTGAATTAAGATTTTGTACCCTGAAATTTATGAATGATGAATTAGGAGTTATTACCATAATGCTGATCAGAGCGTTCTTACTTTATCCTTTATCCTTTATCCTTTATCCTTTATCCTTCGGTCTTATAGAACGGTTTCACATCTGTCGTAATCATCCCGGCAGCTTCGGCGGCTTGAATTCCGAGCTGGCTGTCTTCGAAAACCTGGCAATGTTCAGGCGGAACGCCAATCAGTTCAGCCGCTTTCAGGAAGGTATCCGGATGTGGCTTGTGGTTATCAACATCCTCGGCAGTGACGATGTGTTCGAAACTGGCAAGAACTCCGGCAAGTTCAAGTGTTTTAAGTGCATAAAACCTGGTTCCGCCTGTACCGCAAGCCATCGGAAGTTTTCCGTCATACTCCCTGATAATTTTGATTACCGGCTGAATCGCCTCAGCCAGATGAATGTTTTTCAGGAAATTGGCTTCCTTTTTATCAGCAAACTCCTGGGGATCAAAATCTTTATTAAATTTCTCTTTCAATAGCACACTTGTCTGGTAAGCAGGTATTCCGCTCATGCTGTAGAAAAGTTCAGAGGTTACTTCAAAACCATATTCAGCTGCGGTCTGCTGGTAGGCAAGTCGGTGGATTGGCATAGTATCTGAAATTGTACCATCAATGTCAAATATCAGTCCTTTGGCTCTGGGATCTACGGTTAATTCATTATTATCAGTCATCAGCTGCGCTCTTTTTGGCAAAAATAGCGAATTAAGCCCTTGGCAGCAGCATCCAACCCAAAAAACTTCATTTTCCGGAATAAACAGACAACCTTTTTCAAGGATATTTTGCTAATTTGCAATATCAAAAACAGTTCACATTTTAATCCGGTTCTATTATGCAAACCCATGAACTCTATCTCCCCATGCTTATCCCCCAGTGGGGAATATTTATCGGTATCGCATTGGTAATAATTGGATTTGCAGATAAAAAAGCCTTGTTTACCTATTTCGGCTGGTCCGTACTGATAGCAACCGGCCTGATTTCGTTGTACTACAACTTATTTCAGATCAATGCTGCTCATTTTGCAGAAAACAGTCAGATGAGGGAAACTGCAGGTTTTCTCTTAACAACCGGATGGCTGAATGTTGCCGGTTCTTTTCTGGCATTTGCTTCGCTGCTTTTATTCTATTTCAAAAAAAGGAGGTATGTTTTGATGGCTGTCATGACCATTCTCTTCTTTAGCATCCTGTTCTTCCAGTATTACGGGCTGATTCAGAAACCAAAGTAATGCTCACACGTAATCAAGTATAACTTTTTAAGCAACATATTATGGCTAATGATATCAACGGGTTTTGGGAAATTCTTAAAATTGTGCTGCCGGCGCTGATTGTCTTCATAACTGCCTATTTTTTGTTCCGTGATATGCTCGAAAATGACCAGAAACGGAGGGAGTTCGAATTCAGGGTACTGCATGCCAAAGAGATGACTCCTGTTAAATTGCAGGCATACGAACGGCTAACCCTGTTATTGGAACGGATCACCCCTGAATCGATGCTTGTAAGGCACTCACCCCACGATTTAACCGTCGCGCAATACCGCCAGATCCTTCTAAGTACGATCCGTCAGGAATTTGAGCACAACCTTTCCCAGCAAATCTATGTTTCACCCGTACTTTGGGAGACCATCAGGGGAGCAAAAGAGAAACTGGTTACCCTGGTAAACCGTGCGGCTGAAGAGCTTGACCAAAATAGCCCGGGCTATGAACTGAGCAAAAAGATTTTCAACGAATACCTGGACGAAGATCCTGCACCGGTGGCTGTGGCGCTTTCCGATCTCAAAAAAGAAGTAGCCAGATTTTTATGACATCCCTTAATATCAATTTATATGGATCCCCGATTTATTACCAAAACCCTCATCCTGAATGCCGGAGAACCGGAGCAAAAAAGGGCCGAAATACTGAACTACTTCAAACAAACTTTCAGCCTTGACGAGCATCTGTTTGAAGTATTTGCCGACAAGTCTGCCATGTACAGAACAGCAGACCCTCTGAGGCATCCGCTGATCTTTTATTTCGGCCATACTGCAGCATTTTATATCAACAAACTGGTGATCTCCAAACAGCTTGAAACCAGGATCAATCCCAAATTTGAGGCAATGTTTGCCATCGGGGTAGATGAAATGTCGTGGGACGACCTCAACCAAAGCAATTACAGCTGGCCAACTTTTGAAGAGGTAAAGGAGTACCGCACGAAGGTCTTTGATACAGTTGTCAAACTGATCGAAACCCTGCCTATTCAAGTACCGGTCCGTTGGGAAGATCCTTTCTGGATCATCCTGATGGCAATCGAACATTCACGGATACACATCGAAACCTCCTCTGTCCTCATCAGGCAGCTGCCCCTCAAATACCTTCAGCCAATACCGGGCTGGATCACCTGTAATGACTCCGGACCTGCCCCGGAAAACTATCTTGTAAAAGCAAAAGGAGCTGCAATAAGACTTGGCAAACCTTTTAACGATCCGCTTTATGGTTGGGACAATGAGTATGGGACACATCAGGCTGAAGTGGCCGATTTTGAGGCTGCTGCATTTCTCTGTTCCAACGGCGAATACCTGGAATTTATCAACGAAAAGGGTTATCATATCGAACGCTTCTGGACCGAAGAGGGCTGGAAATGGAAATCATATACAAAGGCTGTACATCCGTTGTTTTGGCGGATAGAGGGCAGCAACTACCGGCTGCGGTTGGTATTCGAAGAGATAGAAATGCCCTGGAACTGGCCTGTCGAGGCCAACTACCTGGAGGCAAAGGCATTCTGCAACTGGAAAAAAGAAAAAACGGGTCAGCCCATCCGGCTGATGACGGAGGAGGAGTGGTACCTGCTGCGCGACAACGCTAATTTGCCCGACATGCCTGACTGGAAAGCGGCTCCCGGCAATATCAACCTCGAGCATTTCCAGAGTCCCTGTCCGGTTGATTTGTTTGAAACCGGGGAATTCTTCGACCTGGTCGGTAATGTCTGGCAGTGGACAGAAACGCCCATTTATGGCTATGAAGGATTCAAAATCCACCCTTCCTACGACGATTTTTCCACACCCACATTCGACACACGGCACAACATGATCAAAGGAGGCTCTTGGATTTCAACCGGTAATGAAGCCATCCGCGCTGCTAGGTATGCGTTCAGAAGACATTTTTACCAGCATGCAGGCTTTCGGTATGTATCTTCCTACCAGAAAGTTAACATCAAAGATGACACCTACGAAACAGATCCTGAAGTAATTCTCTACTGTGAAACGCATTATGGAAAAGCACCTTCAGGCCTCCCCAATTTCCAGAAAGCCATCGCTGATTTCTGTTCAAACCTGGCCTCTTCAGACCTGAAACGCTGTGCCCTTGACCTGGGATGCAAGACCGGCCGTACCTCCTGGGAACTGGCCCGCACCTTTAGCAATGTAACTGGCGTGGATCTTTCTGCACGGACGATCCGGGTAGCCACGCAACTCCAGGACCAGGGAAGGTTCAATTATATTTTTCCTGAAGAGGGAGAGGTATGCGATTTCAGGCAGGTAACCCTTGAAGACTTTGACCTGAAACCGCTGGTTAAAAAAGTAAAATTTCTGCAGGCCGATTTTGCCAACCTGAAAAATGTCTTCAGCGGCTACGACCTGATCCTTCTGAACGATATCCTTGACCAGGTATATCAGCCCAAAGAGCTGCTGTCCGGCCTGCACCGCAGGATGAACGAGGACGGTGTCCTGGTGATCGCCACCGCCTACGACTGGGACGAAAAGTTCACTAAACCTGAAAACTGGCTTGGCGGTTACCGAAGTTCTGCCGAACCAGTGAGGGGAAAAGAGACAATTGAAGAGCTGCTGAAAGAGCAATTTGTCCTGACAAACGAATCCACAATCCTTCCTTACGTTTTCAGGATTAACAAGCGAAAATCCATTTCGAAAACGATAGAAGTGAATGTATGGAAGAAAAAATGAAGTGTTACTTATATCTTAAAGACTTATTTATAGCCTTTTCAGCCAATATCTCCATGACTTTGTAGCCGTCCTTATTGGGATGTACTCCATCTTTTGAATACTCAGCCTTCATCCCTTTGCGCTCATCAACCATGGAAGAAAAATAGTCGAGGTAGATGAATCCGTGGCTTTCAGCATAATTTTTCATCCACTTATTCAAAGTAATTATCTTCTCTGCCGGTTGCAGTCCCGGTTTCCATGGGTAGTCATATACAGGTAAAACGGAACAAAGAATGACTTTAATTCCGTTTGCCTCGCCAAGTTCAGCCATGGATGCAAGATTGCCCTCTATCATCTCAAGCGTAGATGGGCCGGTATTACCGGCAATGTCATTGGTTCCGCCAAGAATGAGTACCACTTTGGGCTTCAGGTTGATAACGTCTGACCTGAAACGAACCAGCATCTGTGGGGTCGTCTGTCCGCTGATCCCCCTGTCAACATAAGGTTTTCCATCAAAGAACTCCGGTGAAATTCTGATCCATCCATCCGTAATTGAGTTTCCCATAAAGACAACCCTTGCTTCATTTTCAGCAGGCAAACCAAGCTTTGTGTTTGCCTCTCTGTAACGGGCAAAGTTAGGCCAGTCATTTTTCACCCACTGAAGCTGTTCGATTTCTTTGGTTAACTGTTCAACTGTTTTGGCTGGTACCGAGTTAGGTGTTTTTGCATTTTGTGCCTGAACAAAAAAACTAAAAAATATAAACGATACCAGGAAAATGACTTCCAATTTTAAATTTTTCATCTTCTATAACCTAAATTGAGCGATTCATAATTTCAGTTAGTCCCTATTTCCACTTTTGCACAATTTTCAGTGAGTTGTGCTTCTGATTTTCTGGTTTAGTATAGCTTTCGTGCCAAAATTAACCCCGGGTGCAGCCGGATAGACAAAT
>JBBQHB010000042.1:0-42586 GCA_038323575.1 Bacteroidales bacterium
GAAAATATGATGCAAAAAATCAGGACAGATTTTGTCAACCTGAAAGAATTTACGGAGAATGCATCCCACGAACTGCAGACGCCGCTGGCTATTATCAAGTCCAAACTTGAACTGGTTTTGCAGGATAAAACTTTAAGCGACATGCAGCATCAGCAAATCCAGACAGCGTTTGAATCGACGATTCGTCTGTCGAAACTCAATGAAGCATTGCTGTTGCTTTCAAAAATTGAAAACCGGCAGTTTGTCGGACAACAGGAAATTGATTTTTGCTGTTTGATTCAGTCAAAAGTGGAAAACCTTGTAGAACTATTCGGTTTGAAAAAGATAGAAGTTACAGTTTATATAGAAAGTCAGGTCTTTTTTACCATGAATCCAATGCTGGCAGAAATTTTGGTCAACAATTTGTTGAGCAATGCATTAAAGCACAACCATGAAAACGGTAAGATCATTATTCGCTCTGAATATCAGGAAATTACCATTTCAAACACCGGGAAAAACCAGAAAATTGATACATCCAGGTTATTTCAGCGGTTTGCCAAACACACAACTTCCGAACAATCCAACGGGTTGGGACTTTCCATCGCCAATGAAATCTGTAAATCTGCAGGTTTTCAGCTGAGTTACCGGTATTCTGATGAAATGCACCAATTTACCCTGGCTCAAACAGGAAGGACTGCTCCGTTGATGTGAAATTGCTGAATGAGATCCTAATTTTCTACAAATTCACATTGTAAATTTGGTGCATCAATCTTAAAAAAATAATTGAAAATGAAAAAATTACTTGCATTGTTAGTTTGTGTGACTTTTGTAGTAGGTGTCTCGGCACAAAAACCAAAAGAAGAAATTCCTGCAGCCGCAAAAGCCGGATTTGCTGCCAAATATCCTGCAGCAAAGAGTGTAAAATGGAGCATCGAAAAACCGGGTGAATTTGAAGTTGATTTTACGCTTAACAAAGTTGAACAGTCTGTTTTAATCGATCCAAAAGGAAACCTGATTGAATCGGAAATTGAAATCAGGGAGAGTGAACTTCCGCAAGCGGTGAAAGCGACGCTGGCCAAAGATTTTGCCGGGTACAAACTCGATGAGGTAACAAAGGCAACTGATGCCAAAGGTGTTGTGGCTTTCGAAATGCAGGCTGCAAAAGGGAAAGATAAACTGGCTGTAGAATTTGATGCAAACGGGAAACTGCTTTCAAAAACATCCTTAAAGGAGGAGAAAGAAGGTAAAGAGGAAAAAGAAGAAAAGGAAGAGAAGTAAAAAAATAGCATTGTCATTCTGAGCGAAACGAAGTGTAGCGAAGAATCTATTTAAAGAGTTTGTTGTTTTCCCCGGACAATAATGATTTATTTCCTGACTGAATTAATCACCCTGTACCCGATCAGCCGGTCGTACCGGGAAGAAAATCCGCGGTAGTAAACAAAAATGTGGTAATCGTTCTCGGTTACGACATGACTGCCTTCCAAAAATGAAGTATTGACAGAATTTTTATCCTTGTCATAAACAGCATACTGGTAATCGTAAAATCCCTGTTTCAAAAGCATGGTTGATTCATATAATTTCGTTTCGGGATTATAAGTCATTTGGTTGGACAGCGCGCATTGCCAGTTTGACAGCGCACCAAATACATAAATCAGGTCATTGGTAACCTGATCAGGAGGTACCAGGGTGAAGTGTACCAGAACATAATCGGATTCAAGGTCACTGTCACTTGCCCGGTCACTTTTTGCCAGATAGCTTCCGTTCAGATCATCCCTGGACTGGTACATCTCCTTGCGTAATGACTGATCCCTCAAAAGAAAAAGATGGTAATACGGATCGCGATATTCGATGGAGGATATGCCCATTCCATTGTTTTGCAGGTCTTTGGAGTTGAAATTCCTGAATTCGTTTCCCCCGTCAAAAACCTTGTTATTGTCTTCATAAATCAACTGATTTTGCCGGATAAATGTTGGCTTGAGGTTGGAATGCAGGTTGTCCCTCCGTGAATTCTGCATGACCACAGCCTTGATTTCGTTAAGGGGATCCGTTACAGGAAATCTAGCATAATTGACGGAAAAAGCGACCTGTTGGCTGGCCCCGTTGTATCCTTCAAAACTGGACTTGCGAACTTCACCGGCAATATCCACTAATTTTTCTGCTACATAAAACGGCCTGATCAGCACCGGTTTTGCTTTGTTGCTGTCATCCCTGACTTTCAGCAGCCAATTGCCGGAAACAAGGATTTTAACATGCTCATTGGGCAGTACCAACTTGTAATTGATATATGGAATGGTGGTATTTATGGCTGAGGCATAATCATTCACCGGGTTTTCCTGAAATCCCTCCATGTATTCCGACGTGATCAGCCGGGAGGGGTTCCAGTCGGCATCGCAATGAGTAAGGGTATAGCTATAGTTTTTCGGATTCCCGGAAAGTTCGTCAAACTTCAGGATCAATTTACGGGAACTGCCAATTTCCAGAACAGGCAGTGAGAATTCCCAGCCTTCTGTGAAGAACAGCACAGTATGGATATTCGGATCTGTGTAGGACAAGGTTTCGCCTGTTTGCAGAGGCATGGCTGAAACTCCCCCGGATCCGGCAGCTGCCAACAGAAAGAAGAACCGGATATATTTTAATATTTTCAAAAATTGGAAGTTTAATTTAAATTTGAACGCTGACACTGAAACGGAGTGATGATTTATCCGGAAAGATTGTAATAATCCTGGTGCTAAAATTAAATTAATTTAATTTGATAGCAGAAGATTTCGATACCTTTGTTGAAATATCAAGAAAATGAAAAATTTATTACTGTTGGTTGTCCTTTGCTTGGTATCCTTTTTGTCTTTTTCCCAGGATGCTCTGAATAAAACTGATTCCAAAGGGATGAAACAGGGCAAGTGGGTGAGCAGGTATCCAGCGGGCTCGCTGAAATATGAAGGGACATTTGTCAACAACAAACCTGCCGATGTATGGAAAAGATACCACGAAAACGGCAAAATGAAAGCCTTGATGAGTTACCGTCCGGGTTCCGAAAGGGTTTCTGCCTCTTTGTATGATGAGGATGGGAAGCTTTATGCAAAAGGAGTATTCGAGGGGACGCTGCGCGACAGTACCTGGAATTTTTTCAAAGGCGACCAAATCGTCCAGATAGAAAACTACCGCAATGGCAACAAAGAAGGGAAAGCGACCAGGTTTGGTAAAGAAGGAACGGTGATCTCTGAAAAAAATTGGAAAAATGATGTTCAGGATGGAAAATCAGTGGAATTTTATCCTACCGGGATCAAAAAAATTGAGGTTACCTATGTTGAAGGGAAAAGAAACGGTCCGGCCCTTTTCTACGATGAAACCGGTGCGGTAACGATGGAAGGGAGTTACGCGGACGATTTTTCTGACGGCGACTGGAAAGTTTTCGGGAGTGATGGAAAATTGAAATACCAGATCAAATACAACAAGGGGGATATCATCAACAACGGAGCACTCGATACTTTGCAGCTCAAACAATTTAAGCAGTACGACAAGGTAAGGGGGAAAATTCCCGAGCCGAAGGTGAATGAAGGGGGAATGCCCTGAAGAAAGTGACTAAAGTGACTTCTAAAGTGAGCTAAAGTGACTAAAGTGAGCTAAAGTGACTAAAGTACTTACGATGTAATCTATATTTTTCATATCTCCGTTCTGCGGTCTCCTATCTAATCTCACTGGTCCCTGACGGGAAATTACTTGGATGGAATCGAATCAGTGGGTTGGAATTCATTGAGATACCACTCAATGGCCAGTCTGACGACACTGTTGTAATTCATCACCCCTTCGTGGATTTTGTTCGATTTGAGGTAAACATTGTTGGCCGAGGTCTGGGCTTTGTCGAGGGTTTCGTTTCTAAGTTTCCTCCAATGGTTGCGCTGGGCCATGATGTCGGCCATGGCCTTTTTATCGAACCGCTTAAGGTACTCATTGATAGCATCGCGGTGGAAGCGATCACCTAAAAAGTATTGAAGCAGCTGGATGTTGGCCGAATATTTTAACCGCTTGTCGCTGCTGGAATTGCAGATATACCAGGCCATGAAATTGGCTTCAGCTTCTCCGGGAATTCCAAACTGGTGTGCTTTTTCATGGGCAAGAACGAAGGGATATTCGGTGGGCAGCAACTCTCCGTTCAAATGAACCTCATTGAAAAATGGCCCGAAATAGCCGCTCACGCCGGATTTGGCAAAAAACCAGGTATAGAGCATGGTTTTAGGCCGCCGGCTGCCATTTGGATAATTATACCCGAAACGGGAAGCGTTATTCCTGTAGGATTGCTCTACCAGACTGTCGATCGCCTGATAATCATTCTTTGAAAACTCAACACGGCTGTTGTTAGCATTGGATATCAGTGTGTCCAGCAAAGTAGGGAACATATCTTTTTTCTCGATGTGGCGAGTCCAGTTGAGTCGTTTTTCGATCGGCTGCCGGAAGTAGTTGAACCCCCAGGAGAGGTAGAAAAATGTATATAGGATGGCGGCAAATTGCAGGCTGCGCAGGAGAAAATTCCATGTCCTTAGTTTCCTGGTAAGCAACAAACCCAGCGCATACAAAAGGACAAGCACCACAAGTGACCAGAAAACATCCCACAGGGAAAAAGGAAGCAGGTGACTCACCCCGGACAGAACCATCGCTACGTAAGGATAAAGACCCTTAGAATACCAGTTTTCAATCTGTTCAGGGTACTCAGAACCCTTTTCGACGAGCAAAAAAGTAATTATAGCGATCAAAAACGGTAACAGATTTTTGAAGATCAGGACACCTTTTTTCCGTATCCGCATCATGGTAATGTATTTTTACTATTCCCGCCAAAAGTAGCCAAAAAGAATTTTAAACAACAAAAATCGCAGCTTTTGTGCAGGATATGCTCCTCATTGTTTAACTTTGGGATAATGTATTCCCGGTTTCCGGGAAAGGCAATTCAACCATATTTACCAAGATCATTGCCGCATGAACGAAAGGTTTAGTTTGTCCCAGCTTAACGGAGAGGTAAAAAAAGTGCTCTCTGCCAATTTTACGGCGCCGGTATGGGTAATAGGTGAGATTTCCGAGATCAGTGTCCATTCCAACGGCCATTGTTACCTGACGCTGATTGAGAAAGGTGAATCTGAAGACCGCATCGTCGCACAGGCCCGTGCGACCATCTGGTCCTATACTTTCCGCATGCTTCGTCCTTATTTTGAGACAACTACCGGTCAGCAGCTGACTGACGGCATAAAGGTACTCCTTCAAGTCTCGGTTGAGTTTCATGAGCTGTACGGCTTTTCGCTGAATGTCAGGAATATAGACCCAACTTATACGTTGGGTGATCAGGCCAGGAAACGGCTGGAGATTATCCGGCGTCTCACGGACGAAGGCGTTCTGACCATGAACAAAGAGCTTGAGCTTCCGCTGGTACCCCAGAAAATTGCGGTTATTTCTTCTCCAACCGCGGCAGGATACGAGGATTTCATACAGCAGCTGACCAATAATCCCAGCGGGTTTCATTTTTATACAAAGCTTTTCCCGGCAGTGATGCAGGGCAACCAGGCGGAGCAATCGATCGTTGATGCCCTGGATAGGATCTATCCATACGAAGACTTTTTTGATCTGGTGGTAATTATCCGCGGCGGGGGATCACAGGTTGATCTTAGCTGTTTCGACAATTACAACGTGGCCTACCACATAACACAGTTTCCGTTGCCGGTACTTACAGGCATCGGGCACGAGAAAGACGATTCGATTGTTGATCTGGTAGCGCATACCCGGCTAAAAACACCTACAGCGGTGGCAGAATTTATCCTCGACGGTGTTGCCGCTTTTGAAGAAAGGGTAAACCTGGTGGAGCAGGAGGCTTTAGAATTGGTTGAAACCAGGATGGAGAATGAAAAAGGCAGACTGGAACAATTAACGAGGGAGATATCGCTGCTGGTAAGAAACAATCTGGGAAACAGGAAAAATGAACTGTTGCAGCTCACCTGGAAATTCCGGCAGGAGACCAGGCTATCTCTTCAGCACAGTGATAATTATCTGGAGAAAAAATTACAAAAAGTCAGGTTTTTGGTCAGCCACTATCTGTTTGTAAGGCGCCAGCATATGGCAAGGGCCCAGTTCCTGCTGGATGTTTCTTTACCCAGAGGCATCACCGTCAAAAAACAGCGGCTGGATGAATACCTTGAAAAATTCAGGCGGCTGTCTCAAAAGCAACTCGGGACTGAAAAGCACCGGATAGCTATCGCCGCTCAAAAAGGTGAGCTGTCTGATCCGGGAAATATTCTTAAAAAGGGATATTCTATCACAACCTATCACGGCAGACTGGTAAAAAACCTATCCGTTTTGAAAAATGATGAGACCATCAAAACTCAATTTAATATAGGGTCAATCCTGAGTAAGATAATAGAAATTAAAAATTCAGATAATAATGACAATTAAAAAAGGGCTATCGTACAAAGAGGCAATCGGCGAGATTGAGGAGATACTGCAGCAGATCGAAAATGAGGAACCTGATGTGGATCAGCTGTCTGAAAAGGTGAAAAGACTCTCCACCCTGGTGGCATGGTGTCGGGAGAAACTTCACAATACCGAGGAAGAGATAGAAAAAATATTGAAAGAGATAGAAAAAAGATAGCATTTGTTAAATAAAGTATAATTTATATTTTATTTAAAAAATTCTGGCTATAATTGCAAAATAATTGATAAACGTTAGGTTTATCTCACAATTAGTTAGAACATGAAATCCCATATCTGAGGGATTACGTCTGACTTATTTATATTAAAATTATTTACAGATGAAAGATAAAAAAATGGCAGAATCTAAAATTGATTTTTCATTCGAAAATTTACATTTTTCGTGTGCCGGTGATAACGACTGGGTGGAGAAACAACTGAACAATGTACTGAACCGGATTCCCGAACTTCTTGCGATACATAAAAAGGGAGAAGGTGTTGTAGGAGAGGTGATTGAAGTAAAAGAAGCGGATTTGATTGAGGTAATCGAAAAGGCGCCGGAATCAAAGTTCAGGGCTGGTAAAGGTCTGCGTGACAGCATCAGATCTGTAAAGCCCAAAGTTCAAAAAGTGGCCAAAGTAAAGGTCGTCAAAGAAAAACCTGTGCAGGAAAAGATAGCCAAAGCGCCTAAAATCAAAGTTGCTAAAATTCCAAAGATAGCTAAAGCGCCCAAAATCAAAGTCGCTAAAATTCCAAGGATAGCCAAAACTCCAAAAATCAAAATTGCTAAAATTCCAAGGATAGCTAAAGCACCCAAAATCAAAGTCGCTAAAATTCCAAGGATAGCTAAAACTCCAAAAATTAAAGTTGCGAAGATCCCCCGGGCACCAAAAGCGCCCAACGCAAAAGTTGTGCCTGAAACTTCCGCAGCGAATGATACTGTGATTGCAAAAAGAGGGAGAAAGCCCGGAAATACTAAAAAACCTGTGGCTAAAATTATGGCAGCGAAGATAAAAGCGACCAAGGATAAAGTTGCAGTTCAGCCGGTTGATTCGCCTCTTCTCCAGTATATTACGAACAAGAAGGTTGCAACCAATCAGGTTCGCAAATTTTTAGCTACTGCCGTTTTTCTGGCCAGAAACAACAATGTTTCAAGGCTTACTACACCAATGATATCGAAGGCACTGAAGTCCTACGGGATTGAAAAACTTCAGAATGCCAGCGATTGTCTCAACAAGAATGAGAAAAAGGGATATTGCATCAAGGAGGGCAAAGAGTTTATTATCACTGAAAACGGATATCTCTCAATTGAGTAGATTTCTATCTCTCTAAAAATTAATTGACATACCAAGAAGATAGCTTATTCCTGCCTGCGGAAATAAGCCGTCTTCTTTTTGTCTGGTACCCCCTGAATAATAGGAATATACCCAGCCATTCGATTCGTATTTTTCGTTGAACAGGTTGTTGAAGGTGGCATAGATTACCCACTTTTTTACCAGTTTTTGCGGAAGGGTATAATCAAATTTAAGATTATTGACAAAATAGGCATCCAGGGAGCGGTCTGTATTCGATGTATTGTCAAGGTATTGCCTGCTGACATAGTTAGACTGGAAATTGATATTCAGTGCCTTAGTTGTTTGCCAGAAAAAGTTGCTTCCCGCTACCAGTGCCGGTGAAAAAGCTATATCTGTTTTCCCGGGATTATTTGTAATCTGATTTCCCCAATTGTCCCAGTCGTCGACGTATTCCATAAAATCAATGATTTTATTTGTGCTTAGTGTAACATGATGCTCCCAGGTTAGATTCTTTGATAAAGTGAGTTTGCCTGTATACTCTATACCCATCCTGTAGCTTTTTGGTACGTTGGTCATGATGGCCGCACCCACATCGTTGATTCTTCCTGTAAGGATCAGCTGGTCGCGGTAAATCATGCTGTAGAGGTTTATGCCAATGTTGTATTTCCCGTTTACTCCCTTGTAGCCAAGTTCAAAATCGTGCAGTATTTCCTGTTTGGGCGCTGGTTTGGTCGGATCTGCATCTGTATAATTACTTCTGTTTGGTTCCCTGTGGGCGTTCCCGTAGGAGAAGTAGAAGCTGTGGTCATTGTTTAAAGTATAATATGCTCCGGCTTTTGGGTTGAGGAAATCAAACAAATGGGTTTGACTGATGTCCCTTAAATTGTCGTCTGCCCCGTCAATCCGGTAATCGATATGCCGGTACTGAACATCGGTGTATACAGACAACTTTGGTGAGAGCTGATAATTCAGCCTGACAAAGACATTGAAATCTTTTTTTGTCCCTTTCGTCCGGTACCATTCATGGTTGATGGGATTATTCCCGTAATACCGGGCCCAGATTACATTCCCGAAATTATCACCGGAATAGTTGTTCCATGCGGATCCTACGATCAACTCAGTTTTATTTTCTTTGTAGCTCACTGAGCCTACTGCACCGTAAAAATCGTTGTCAAGCCATTTCCGGCGAACGAGGTCCGTTTTATCAATAACTGAACCAGCAACCGTAACCGGAGTCATCAGATAGTCGGTCAATGCCTGATGCTGGCGGTACTCTTCATAATAGCCCCTGCCGTAAGTGTAGTGCAGGGAGAGATTGGCGCTGAACCTGTTGTTGAACTGGTGCGTGTAATGCAGTTGGTAATGGTCCTGCTGGTAGTTGTCTGTCTCGTTGTTGTAAAAGGAGACTTCTCCGTTCTTACCGTAAATAATACCTGCCGGATTATATGTTCGGTCGCTCTCGAGCAAAGTTGACGGTACCCCGTACCAGGCCTGGTATGTTTTTTCTTTTCCTGAGAAGAAGATGGCTTTTAACATTGTTTTTTCGGTATAGTATCCTCCGGTCAGGTAGAATGCGTGAAGGTCGCTGGCGGCACGGTCGACGTAACCGTCAGAATTGATTTTTGACAATCTGGCTTCTACAATGAATTTGCCGTCCAATAGTCCGGAACCCACATTAACGGTGTTTTTAAGGGTTCTGTAATTTCCGGCCGCTGTACTCCATTCAGCATAACTTTTCTGATTCAGGTTGCTGGTCTGGACGTTAACAGTACCGCCGAATGCTCCTGCTCCGTTGGTTGAGGTTCCGACACCCCGCTGCACCTGGATATTCTGCGTCGAAGAGGCAAAATCAGGCAGATCAACAAAGTATACTGAATGGGATTCCGCATCGTTCAGCGGAATACCGTTCACAGTCATGTTGATCCGGTTGGCATCGCTTCCCCGTATCCTGAAATTGGTATAGCCGATACCGGTCCCTGCATCAGAGGTTGCCACCAATGACGGAGTTAAACTTAAAAGATATGGCATGTCCTGGCCGGAGTGTTTTTCGGAAAGGTTACTGACATCCAGATTGGTATACGCCATTGGTGTTTTGCTGCCGGCACGGGTAGCAGAAACAATGACATCCTCGGTAAGTATGTCGGCTGCCTCCAGGGTAACGGAGATTGTATTTACACCCGGATTCAGCCGAAATTTTGATTTGTAAGTATGATAGCCGACATAAGAAATTACTAGCGAACACTGGTTGTCAGTAAGCCCGTCAACTTTAAACAGGCCGTCCTGGTCTGCAACAGTTACTTTGTTAGAATTTTCCACCTGAACTGTCGCCCCGGGGAGCGTTTCTCCACCCTGGTTAAGAATTTTTCCCTTTATACTGTATTGTGCCGAAATTTGCCCGGCAGAAAATGCAAACAGAATAGCAAGCAGAATATGTGGTAAAAAACTGAACCCTTTTGGGAGGATGCTTTTTTGATCTGAACTGATAGGTCTCATCGCTTTTGTTTAAATTATTAACAAATTAAAACAAGGGCGGCAAATGCATGTTCAGACGGAGATACGGTAGAAACGGAAATTTCATGTTCCCTTTCCGGCATTACCCGGACAGGTTCGATGGGTTTGATCTCAGCCTGTATGTTTAAGGCACCCCTATTATTGCACAAAGCTATATAAAAGAAATTAAAAAAGGAAAATTGTCAAAGCAATTTTCCTTTTTTAATTTCTAGCTTTATTGATGACTCCATTTTTTTAGTGCTGAGATATTCGTTTGGTTAACGATGTTTTTAGCCTCAGCGGTATAAAGAAAGTTTATCTCGTTTTTATAATGTTCGGTGATTTTACCGCGAACCATCTTCATCGTGCTGTTAATCATATGGTTCTGTTCTGTAAATGCATCAGGAAGCACAACAATGCTGGCGGGCAGCCACCTTTCAGGGAAAATGTTTTCAAATTTGCCACCCTTTTTGTATTGATCAATTTCCTGCCTGATCATCTCAAGTGCTTTTTCATAACCGGCATCACTTTTGAATGTAATCCCCTGCTTCTCCAACTGACGGCTGATCTCTGGTACATTTGGCACAAACATCCCGACAGTATATGGATTCTGGTTGTTGTAAAGCATCGCTTGTTCAATGATCGGGGATTGATCAATAATTGCCTCTTCAATGCCTTCCGGACTGTATTTTTCGCCATCATTGCCAATCAGTAGACTCTTGAATCTTCCCATGACATAGAGAAAATTATCTTTGGAAATATAACCCATGTCGCCGGTATGAAGCCAGCCGTCAACAATGGTCTCACTGGTTGATTTCGGGTTGTTCCAGTAGCCTTTCATCACATTTCCGCCTTTGACGATGATCTCACCTTTTTGTCCTGCCGGCAGTTCATTGTTGTCGCTGTCGACAATTTTAGCTTCAAGGTATTTGACGACTTTTCCTGATGAGCCAAACTTGACTGCATAAGGAGAATTTGCGGAAATAATCGGAGATGCCTCTGTCAAACCGTAACCCTGGTACACCGGTATCCCAATCGCACTGAAGAATCTTTGCAGTTCAATATCCAGCAAGGCTCCGCCCCCGATAAAGAAGATCAGGTTACCCCCGAAGTTTTCGCGGATTTTGGAAAACAGAATTTTATCGTGCAGAATTACCAATGGTTTTAAGAAGGCTCTCCATCCTTTTCCTTTGTTCCATCCGTCACCGTTGTAGGCGTAGGCCACTTTCAGGGCATTGTTGAAAAGTTTTTCAGTGAATGCGCCTTTAGCCTGAATTCCCTTTTCGATATTCTTGCGGAAATTTTTAGACAATGCAGGTACACTCATCATAATATGCGGTTTGATCTCCTTGATGTTTTGAGGTACATTCCGTAGTGTCTCCAAAGGGGTCTTCCCGCTTTGGATGGAGGCAACCGATGCCCCTTTCATCATAAAGGTATAAAGGCAGGCTGTATGGGCAAAGGAGTGGTCCCATGGCAATGTGGCCAGGGTAACATAGTATGAATAAATCTCCAGAACTGTATGCGCCTGAATCACATTGATGGTGTAATTGTAGTGGGTCAGCATGATACCTTTCGGATCGGCAGTTGTCCCTGAGGTATAGGAGATATTTGCCACATCATCGGGCTGAATATTCTGCCATACCTGTTCAAATACTTTTCTGTTTTCCGCCGAAGAGAGAAATTCAACTCCTTTGGCAACTACCTCGTCAAAAGCGATCTCCTTTGATCCGGGAGCAGGAATCCCGTCCATGATAATCACTTTCTCCAAACCAGGGAGTTGATCGATTATTTCGGCAAGTTTGTAAGTCTGTCCCGAAGAGATGATCATAAATTTTACTCCGGCGTGCTCGATCCGGAATTTTATTTCTGAAGGCTCTAATTTGACAGAAAGCGGCACATTGATTCCCCCGCAATACAATACAGAGAGTTCACTGATGATCCAATAGTTTCTTCCTTCGGATAACAGTCCGGCCCGCTCACCTTTTTTGAGACCGAGCGCCATCAAACCGGCTCCGAACTTATAAACTGCTTGCTGAACCTCTTTGTAGGTTGAAGCTTCGTATTTGTCAGTTAATTTCTCCCAGAGGTATGCATTATTAGGGAAATTCTGAACACTTGTCTCAAAAAGTTCGATCAATGTTTTCATTCAATTTGTTATTAAGTTGTCTCAAAGAGGTAGGTTGTTTTCGATTGATAGGTTTCACCCGGTCTCAAAACTGTAGATGGAAATTCGGGATGGTTGGGAGAGTCGGGATAGTGTTGGGTCTCAAGTGCGAAACCGCTGTATCGTCCGAAACGGTCCCACAGGCTTGGAATATAATACCCGGTATAAATCTGCAGGCCTGGTTCTGTCGTATAAACAGTCACTTTCCGGCCTGATTTTTCCTCTTTCAGCTTTCCGGCGCAGACCATCTTGTGGTCAGGGTTGTCAAGAACGTAATTGAGATCGTATCCGTCCGGAAGCTCACTTATTCTCGTCCCGATTGGTTTGGATTCAATAAAATCAAACAGCGTGCCCGCAATGTCTGCAATTTCCCCGGTAGGGACTAAGTTCGGAGTGTTTACCGTCCTCTTTTTTGCGTTTACCTGCAATTGGTGGCCGAATATATTCTCTTTACCGGCAGTCAGGTTAAAGTAAGTGTGATTGGTCAGATTGATTACCGTTGCACGATCGGTTACCGCTTTGTATTCAATTTGAAACTCATTTTTGTGGGTCAGTTTGTAAAGGATTGTAACATCCAGGTTGCCGGGATAGTTTTCTTCGAGGTGGACACTCCTGTATTTTAATTCTAACCCGACGAAATCTGGCTTTTCAATGGTTTTTGGAGCCCAGATCACCCGGTCAAAGCCAACTTTGCCGCCATGGAGACTATTCGGCCCGTTGTTGATGGCCAGTTGATAATTCACACCGTCCAATTCGAATTTTCCGCTGTCGATCCGATTGCAGTATCTACCGCATACCGCTCCGAAATAGGGATAGTTGGCAAGGTATTCCGGCGAAAGATACTCCTCCAGTGACTGAAAACCAAGAACGACATTCTCCTTTTTTCCTTTATTGTCTGCCATTTCTATGGCAGTAACAATGGCGCCATAGTTGGTGATTTTGACTGTTATTCCATTGGGATTGACCAAAGTATAGAGGAAAACTTTTTCGCCCTTCGGTCCCTGACCGAAAATTTCTTTTTTGATGTTCATAAAAATTGATTATAAGTTGGTTGTATTATATTTCTTTTTGAAAGCTGAAAATCCAAAATTCATTGTCCGGATGTAAACTTATACAAATAGAAGATTACCTGAAAGGTTAACGGGTAAAATTTACCTTTTTGAAGTAATATTTTCACTTTCAATTTTTTTTCGTAAATTGATCAATAAACCTAACTTTACGGTAAACATAATTTTTATAGGCCAACCCTTGCAAATGAATACAAAGTTAAGCACGGAAGGATATGATATCATCGGAGACATTCACGGATATGCTTCCCTGTTGAAGCAGCTGCTTACCGTAATGGGATACAAACGAATGGATGGTATCTGGCGTCATCCGGTAAGAAAAGTCATTTTTGTCGGTGATTTTATCAACAGGGGACCGGAAATACGGGAAACACTCTTGGTGGTTCGTGCTATGGTGGAGGGGGGAAGTGCGCTGGCCATCCTCGGAAACCATGAATACAGTTCTATCCTTTACCATATCAAGGATGACAATGGCACTTTTATGTCGCGTCACATTGCCGGTAACAGAAATCAAATACAGAAAACCCTGACTGTTTACAGAGATTTCAGTGAAGAGTGGTTGGATCATCTCAAGTGGATGCGAACGTTGCCATTTTTTCTGGATCTCGGAGAAATCAGGATTGCGCATGCCTATTGGAACAATGAGGAGATTGCTAAGCTGAAAGAATATATACCCGCAGGCAGGTTGAAAAGGAAATTTATTAGGGAAATGCATGAAAAACGCCCGGATATGGCTGTAATTGTTTATAAATTACTGAAAGGGCTCGAATTCAAATGCCCCAAGGACCTGATCATTAAATGTAGCAAGGGTTTGAGCAGAAAGGTTTTTACGCTCAAATGGTGGACCAACCCCTCAAGCGGTACATTTCAGCAACTCTATTTTGGCAATAAATTTACCTTACCTGATTACCATTTTCCGCCAGAACTGGAACCTTCTTATGAACCTTATGCTTTGGATCAGCCTATCGTCTTTTTTGGTCATTATTGTTTGCCGGACGGTGCAGAAATAGTGCAGCAAAACATCTGTTGCATTGATAGTTGCGTCGATACTAACGGGAAATTGTCTGCCTATCGCTGGAGCGGAGAGAAGGAGTTGAATGCCGAAAATATTGTGGTGGTTGGATAGATATGCCAAACATGGCGTCTCTGTTTGTTGATCGCAAAAAATAAGAGACGCATGGCATTGCGTCTCTATTATTATATTTATATCATGTTGATAACCCTATTCCCATTCGATCGTTGCCGGAGGTTTGGAACTGATATCATACACCACCCGGTTGATTCCCCTGACTTTGTTGATAATATCGTTCGATACTTTTGCCAGAAACTCATAGGGCAGATGGACCCAATCGGCCGTCATGCCATCGGTCGAGGCAACAGCACGTAAAGCCACCACATTTTCGTAGGTTCTCTCGTCTCCCATCACACCGACAGATTGTACCGGCAGTAACATTACCCCGGCCTGCCATACTTTATCGTAAAGTCCCCAATCTCTTAAACCCTCAGTAAATATGGCATCAGCCTCCTGCAGCAACCTCACTTTTTCGGGTGTAACATCCGAAAGAATACGAATTCCAAGTCCGGGGCCGGGGAAAGGATGACGGCCGAGCAGTTCAGTTTTGATCCCGAGTGCCCTGCCAACTCTCCTCACTTCATCCTTGAAAAGCAGGTTGAGCGGCTCCACAACTTTGAGTTTCATCTTCTCGGGTAATCCGCCTACATTGTGGTGTGATTTGATGGTAGCGGAAGGACCGTTCACAGAGACGGATTCGATCACATCAGGATAGATGGTACCCTGGGCCAGCCATTTTACATCCTGTATTTTGTGTGCTTCCACGTCAAAAACCTCGATGAAATTCCTTCCTATGGTCTTCCTTTTCATTTCAGGATCACTGATGCCTTTCAGGTCGTTCCAGAACTTCTCCCTTGCATCGATGCCGATAACGTTCAGACCCATTCCTTTGTATGATTCCAGTACATCTGCAAACTCATTTTTGCGCAACAATCCATTGTCTACAAAGATACAGGTGAGGTTGCTACCAATGGCTTTGTGCAGCAAAACACCTGCAACACTCGAATCAACGCCGCCCGAAAGACCTAAAACTACCTTGTCGTTGCCCAGTTTTTGACGCAGTTGCGCGATAGTAGCTTCGACAAAAGAATCAGCGGTCCAGTTTTGGCTGCATCCGCAGATATCGACAAGGAAATTCTCGAGCAACCTGGCACCTTCGGTAGTATGGTAAACTTCAGGATGAAACTGAATGGCATAGGTGGGTTCATCCTTCACTTTGAAGGCTGCAAATTCAACATCTTCAGTAGAAGCAAGAATCCGGTAGTTCTCAGGTAAACGGACAATGGTATCTCCATGGGACATCCAAACCTGTGAATTGTCGCTGATATGCCTGAAAAGCTGATTGTTGTCGTCTATCCATTTTAAATTGGCCCGGCCGTATTCCCTTGAATCAGAGGCAGCAACTTCACCGCCGTAAAAATGGGCCAGGTATTGGGCACCGTAGCAGACTCCCAGCAGGGGCATCTTTCCCCTTATCCCGGAAAGATCTATCCTTGGACCCTTTTCGTCCCTGACAGAGTAGGGGCTTCCGGATAAAATAACTCCTTTAACCGAATCGTCGATCGCCGGAAAGTGGTTAAACGGATGAATCTCGCAAAATACATTTAACTCGCGAACCCTGCGGCCAATCAACTGGGTATATTGGGATCCGAAATCCAGGATTAATATTTTTTCCATTCAGAAAAGTGAACTAAAGTGAACTAAAGTGACTAAAGTGACTAAAGTGAACTAAAGTGCTTAGTGCTAAAAGTTGGGAGTCCATAACTTCAGGCACTTTAGGCACTTTAGCTCACTTTAGTCACTTCTTTTAAAGTTTCCTAACCCAAATATTGCGGTAGCTTACCGGGTTACCATGATCTTGTAATTCAAGTGCAGCAGCTCCATGAGCCTCGTACTTAGGGATACCGATGTATTCAGTATGTCCGAAGAGAGAAATATTGTTTTGTACCAGAACTCCGTTTTGTAGCACGGTTACACGGGCCGGCGAGAAAACAGTGCCGTCTTCCTTGAAGCGAGGGGCGGTATAAATTACATCATAGACCTGCCATTCTCCCGGTTTTTTGCAAACATTAACCAGCGGGGCATATTGTTTGTAAAATGATCCTGCCTGACCGTTGCGGTAAGTTCTGTTTTGATAATTGTCAAGAACCTGCAATTCATACCTGCCCTGAAGGAAAATTCCTGAATTGCCGCGGCCCTGACTTTCACCTTTCACCTCCGATGGGGTACGCCATTCGATGTGAAGCTGAAAATCAGTCATTTCCATTTTACTTTTTATTCCTCCTGTACCTTTTGTGACGGTAACACAGTTGTCTGCAACTGTCCAACCTGAAGGTTCTCCTTTGGCGTTGGTCCAGTTTGCACTGAAACTTTCAGGTGTACCGTTAAACAGCACCATTGCATCGGAGGGAGCATCCATGGGTGTTTGCCCGGGTGTTACAACTGCAACTTCAGGGTCCCAGAATTCGGTCATTTCCGGTTTCATTTTAGCCAAATCTTCTTTGGAAGTCTCGGTTTTCGGTTTTACTGCTTTTGGCGTCTCAGCCTTTTGGGCTATTGCAGCGAAGGCGATAAATACTGCAGGTACAAGTAATAATTTTTTCATCTGTAAGTGTTTTATTTTAAATGGATAAATCGTTCATTACTTCTTCTATCTTATGGGAAGTTGATAATTCAACCTGATCAAACTCTTCCCGTGAACCCAGTGGAGCTTTCACTTCAATGTAAAATTTGATCTTCGGTTCAGTGCCCGACGGACGAACTGAAACTTTGGTGCCGTCTACTGTAAAGAACTGCAGTACATTAGCGGTAGTTTTCTGATGGATGGGCTTCTGCTCTCCAGTCAGCAGGTTCTTTTCCAGAAGGGTATCATAATCCTTCACCCATTCCAGTAGTGAGCCGGCCAGCTGTTTCGGCGGATTGTTCCGGAATTTGACCATCAGCTGTTCAATCTCTTCAGCGCCGGATTTCCCTTTGCGCACGATGTATTTCATTTTCTCCCGGGAGTAACCGTAAGTTAAGTATATATCCTGAAGCGTCTCGAACAGCGTACGTTTGTTGTCTTTGGCCCATGCTGCGATTTCAGCCATCAGGGCACATGAAGTGACAGCATCCTTGTCGCGGACAAAATCTGCCGGAAGAAAACCAAAACTCTCTTCGCCGCCTCCGATGTAACTCTTCTTACCTTCGTTTTCCCTGATTATTTCTGCTATGTATTTGAAGCCTGTGTAGCAATCGTAACATTCTACCCCGTTTTTGGCGGCAATTTCGGCCGCTAATTCGGAGGTGACAATGGTTTTTACTACATATTCATTTCCTTTCAGTAATCCCAGCTCTTTCCGTTTGGTGATGATGTAATAAAGAAAGATCAGCACCGTCTGATTCCCGTTTACCAGGATAAACTCTCCCTTGTCATTTTTGACGGCAATACCCAACCGGTCGGCATCCGGATCGGTAGCCATAACCAGGTCTGCATCCACTTCCCGGGCTTTCTTCAGGGCAAGCGCAAGTGCTGCTGGCTCTTCAGGATTGGGAGAAATGACAGTAGGGAATTCGCCACTTACCACATCCTGCTCCGGTATGTGAATGACATTGGTAAATCCCATTTTGGCCAGGGCCATCGGCACTAGTTTGACGCCGGTACCATGAATCGGTGTGTAAACGATTTTAAGGTCGTGGTGGTTTTTTATCGCCTCGGGCGAAAGCGAAACAGAGACTACTTTTTTAAGGAAGCGCTCATCCATATCAGCGCCTAGCGGAATAATCAATTCGGGCCTTCCTTTAAACCGGATATCATCGACCTTTACTTTTTCCACTTCGGCAATGATGTTCAGATCGTGCGGCTCCACAATCTGGGAGCCATCATCCCAATATGCCTTGTAACCATTGTATTCTTTGGGATTGTGGGAGGCAGTAAGGATGATCCCGCTTTGCAGTCCGAGTTCACGGATGGCAAATGAGAGCTCCGGTGTAGGCCTCAGTGATTCAAATAGATAGACCCTTATTCCGTTGGCAGAGAAAATCGCCGCAGCTGATTCGGCGAACAAACGGCTGTTGTTTCTGCAATCATGGCCTATCGCCACTTTAATCTCCGGCAGGTTAGAGAATGCCTTATTCAGGTAGTTGCTGAGACCCTGCGTTGCAGCACCTACGGTATATATATTCATTCTGTTGGATCCGACGCCCATGATGCCGCGCAGACCACCGGTGCCAAATTCAAGGTCACGGTAGAAAGCATCTATCAGGTCGCCTGAATCCTCTTTTTCGAATAATTTTTTTACCTCTGCTTTGGTAGCCGGATCATAATTACCTTTGAGCCATTCATTGGCTTTCAGGATCACATTTGCGGGAATTTCACTTGTTTGCATCTTCTTGCAATTTTATAAGACATAATTTCAGACTATCTCTCCAATAGGGGATTCCGATGCCAAAAGTAGTTCTGATTTTTGATTTATTCAAAACCGAATAGGCCGGTCGGGCGGCAGGAGTTGGATATGCTGTTGTATCTATAGGGTTAACCTGGCAGGTTATTTCCGGAGTATATTCATATATTGCTTTGGTGAAATCATACCAACTGGCAACTCCTTCGTTCGAATAATGATAAATGCCTGTTGCGAAACGTTTGCTGTCTGATGCGGTCAACCGGAGAATATCGAGCACGACTTTGGCCAGGTCGCCTGCATAGGTCGGCGTGCCAACCTGATCGGCAACGACGCCAAGTTGGTCCCGTTCCCTGCCAAGCCTCAGCATCGTTTTTACATAATTGTTGCCGTAGGCAGAATAGAGCCACGAGGTGCGGATAATTATTGATTTGATTTCGGCACGTAAAATTGCCGTTTCGCCGGCCAGCTTGGTTATCCCGTAAACAGACCGGGGCCTGACAATATCCTTTTCATGGTAAGGAACAGATTTATTCCCGTCAAAAAGGTAGTCGGTTGAAATGTGAATAAGCTTCGCACCTGTCTTCTTGCAGGCATTGGCAAGATTTGCCACCGCAATATGGTTGATCTTATCTGCGAAAACTTCTTCTTTTTCGGCCTTGTCAACTGCTGTATATGCGGCACAATTGACAACTGCGAAAGGTTCTTCGGCTGCAAAAAGATGGTCGATCTGAACCGGATCACTAATGTCAAGCTCTTCGATATCCGTAAAAACGAAAGTAAGTCCGGGGTAACCTGACGAAAGTTCCCGAATGGAACTGCCCAACTGACCTTTTGATCCTGTGATGATTATCTTCATACCGTTGCCTTTTTAATTTTCAGAATGGTAAAAAGTAAAAGTAATAGAAATGCTGAAATCATGAAGATTATTTTCTGCCCAATTTGAACGAGATGCTTTGTCCCCAATTTTTGGTTTTCTGAATTTGAAAGTCAATTGCTTACCATTGATTATAGGATTTTTTGGACAAAGCTGAATTGTAGTACTTTACGTCTCCGGTTACCTCCTTCCCCAGCCATTCCGGTCTGGAATATGTTTCATCTTCATGCCGCAGCTCGACCTCAGCAATTACCAATCCCTGGTTGCTGCCTGAAAATTCATCAACTTCAAAGATGTGATTTCCATACTTTACCTCATAACGGATTTTATCAATCACTCCAGGTTCACATATTTTCAAAAGTTCAGCAGCTTCAAATACGGGAATTTCTTTTTCCCATTCAAACCTTGAAACTCCTGAGGCATTGGCAATACCCTTAATGGTGAGATAGCCAATATTCCCTTTGATACGTACCCTGACCGTCCTTTCCGGATGAGCGGAAAGGTACCCCTGTGTGATGCGGAAAGATTTGCCTGCTTCCACTTTATAGCTGCTGTTCAGAACCAGAAATTTTCGTTCTATCTCTTGTGCCATGGTTTTTTATGCTGTTTTTATCAGCCCTTAAATATAGTTTTATTTTGCAGAAAGAGGGCTTTGGAAATATTTGTGAATCAGTAGATTAATGCTGCGTATTTTTTTGGTCCAATTGTTTGAATTTTAAAGAATTAATCATACCTTTGCGCCCATTCAAAATAATGTCTAATTTATTAATTTCAAGAGAATTTTAAAATGATTGAAAACAATGAAAATCTGGAAGTGAACGATACAGTAGATAATTCTGCTGCCGAAGCCGCTGCCCCGGAAACTAAAGAAGAAACACCAGTAGCAGAAGAAACTGCGGCAGTTGCTGAAGAGCCTGTTGCAGAAGAAGTTGCTCCGATTGCCGAAGAACCGGTAGCCGAAGAACCGGTAGCCGAAGAACCGGTAGCTGAAGAGCCGGTAGCTGAAGAACCGGTAGTTGAAGAACCTGTTGCAGTTGTTGAAGTACCAGCAGTAGAAGAAGTTAATGCAGTTACAGAAGAACCGGCAGTAGAAGAAATTAATGCAGTTGCCGAAGAAGTTGTTACTCCTGAGCCAATTGCAGAAGTTGAAGTTCCAAAAGTTAAAGTAAAGGCTGCCGTTGCCAAAGCACCGGTGATCATTGAAACGGCTTCTGCTTCAGCGAGCGAAGAGGAATTTGACTGGGATGCCTATGAAGGTAAAAAAGCCACAGTCGGTTCATCTTCAAAACAGACTATGACCGAAATGTACGACAATACGCTCTCCATCCTGCAGGAAAAAGAGTGCGTTGACGGTATAGTGATTTCAATGAACAAACGTGAAGTGGTGGTCAACATTGGCTACAAATCTGACGGCATTGTTTCGGTTAACGAATTCAGATACAACCCAAGCCTGAAAGTTGGCGACACTGTTGAGGTTTATGTTGAAACGCTCGAAGACAAAAAAGGCCAGTTAACTTTATCCCACAAGAAAGCACGCGCCATGCGCAGTTGGGATCGTGTCAATGCAGCCCTTGAAAAAGACGAAATTATTACCGGATTTATCAAATGCCGTACCAAAGGCGGCATGATCGTTGATGTATTCGGAATCGAAGCATTCTTACCAGGATCTCAGATTGATGTTAAACCGATTCGTGACTACGATATCTATGTCGGTAAAACAATGGAATTCAAGGTGGTTAAAATCAACCACGAATTCAGAAACGTTGTTGTATCTCACAAAGCGCTTATCGAAGCTGAATTGGAACAACAGAAAAAAGACATCATTTCCAAGCTTGAAAAAGGCCAGGTACTTGAAGGTACCGTTAAGAATATTACTTCATACGGAGTATTTATCGACCTTGGCGGCGTAGACGGTTTGATTCACATCACCGATCTAAGCTGGGGCCGTGTTGCTCATCCCAACGAAATCGTGCAGCTGGATGAGAAAATCAATGTAGTTATCCTTGACTTTGATGATGAGAAGAAGAGAATTGCACTTGGTTTGAAACAACTTGCTTCACACCCATGGGACAATGTAAGTGCCGATCTTAAAGTAGGAGATGTTGTCAAAGGCAAAGTAGTGGTTATTGCCGACTACGGCGCATTTATCGAAATCGCTGCCGGCGTTGAAGGTTTGATCCACGTTTCAGAGATGAGCTGGTCACAGCACCTGCGTTCTGCCCAGGACTTTCTGAAAGTAGGGGATGAAGTTGAAGCCACTATCCTGACGCTTGACCGTGAGGAACACAAAATGTCGTTGGGCATCAAGCAAATGAAGAATGATCCGTGGTCTCAGATTGAAACCAAATATACCATTGGCACAACACACACTGCCAAAGTCCGCAACTTCACCAACTTTGGAGTCTTTGTAGAAATTGAAGAAGGTGTTGACGGTCTGATCCATATCAGCGATCTTAGCTGGACTAAAAAGATCAAACATCCTTCAGAGTTTACCTCCATCGGTTCTGAAATTGAAGTACAGGTGCTCGATATCGACAAGGAAAACCGTCGTTTGAGCCTTGGCCACAAACAATTGGAAGAAAATCCATGGGATGTTTTCGAAACTATTTTCACTGTTGATTCTATTCACGAAGGTACCGTAATCGACCTTTTCGACAAAGGTGCAGTAATCTCTCTGCCTTACGGTGTTGAGGGTTTTGCCACTCCGCGTCATCTGGTTAAGGAAGATGGTTCTCACGTGAAAATGGATGAAAAGCTGGAGTTCAAAGTAATTGAATTCTCAAAATCAGCTAAACGGATCATCCTTTCTCACTCACGTGTATACGAGGATGTGAGGAAAACGGAAGATACATCCAAGAAAAAAGCTGCCACCAAACAAACTGCTCCAAAGAGTGTTAAACCCATGAAAGATACCATGGAAAAAACAACTCTGGGCGACATCAGCGAATTGGCTGCTTTGCGTACACAAATGGAAGAAAACGAGAAGAAATAATTCATCTCTTTTACCGAAGTGAATTTCAGTATTCAAAAAAATGAATCGTATACATACATCCGTGTAAACAATGAAAAATTGGATGCATTGATGGCGCCGGTACTAAAATCAGAATTGATTTTGATCGTTGAGAATGGTGAGAAAAACATTTTAACTGATCTGTCCGGCTGCAACTATTGCGATTCATCCGGATTGAGTGCCCTGTTACTTGGGAATCGCCTTTGCGGAGGAGCAGACGGCAGGTTTGTCGTTTCAGGACTTTCGGATGGGGTCAGGAAGATAATGGATCTCGCCGGGTTAAATGCACTGCTGCTGATCGCCGATACAAGAAAAGAAGCAGAAGCACTTTTTTAGAAATTTGAAATACTGAATTGAAATAAATAGAGACCCGGCAAATTTGCCGGGTTTTTTTATCTTTGACAAGCAAGGAGGGATCTTGTCTCTCATGTAATTCCTTTCTTATGAATTCATTTTCGGTCACCATACTTGGAAGCAGTTCTGCTTTACCTACCTCTTCCCGGTTTCCGACATCGCAGGTGGTCAGGCTCAATGAGCAGCTTTTCCTGCTTGATTGCGGCGAAGGAACCCAGATTCAGCTTCGGAAATTCGGATTCAAAATGGGGAAGATCAACCACATCTTCATTTCTCATCTGCACGGGGACCATATTTACGGTTTACCGGGACTGATATCTTCCCTGGCCCTTTACGGTAAAAAGGGGGAATTGCACATTTACGCACATTCTGATCTTCAGCAGATGATGGAAGGTATGATGAAATTCATGAACGAAATAGCGGATTTGAAAGTGAAGTATCACCCTTTGAATTTTAAGAGAAATTCAATCCTTTTCGAAGACAGGAAGATCAGGATTTCCTCCTTCCCGCTGAAACACAGGATTTCCTGCTGCGGATTTCTTTTTCAGGAATTGTCTTCTGAACTTCATCTTGACAAGCGGGCTTTAGAAATATACGAAATACCTGTATCACAGCGTTTCAATATCAAAAACGGTGCCGACCTGATACTTACGGACGGATCTGTAGTTCCCAACAGCGAAATTACCTTACCTCCTGTTCCTCCGCGAACCTATGCCTTTTGCACCGATACTATTTACCTGAAAAATATTGTGCCAACCATCGAGGGGGCTGACCTGCTATACCATGAAGCAACATTTGCAGGCGATCTTGCCGATTTAGCCAGGAAAACCTTCCATTCAACCGCTCTTCAGGCAGCTGAGTTAGCCAAAGCTGCAGGCGTGAAGAAACTGGTAATCGGACATTTTTCCTCAAGGTACAAAACCGTTTTACCCCTGGTCGAAGAGGCCCGGAGGCTCTTTCCTGAAACTTATGAGGCAAAAGACGGCGAATGTTTTGAACTGTAGGATCGTTTGAAATGTTTATAAACATTCCAAACTTTTATTTTGTTTCCGGGAAGAAATTTTTGTGGAAATTAACGAGGTAGAGTCGCTCTTCTGCGCGGGTAAATGCGGTATACAACCAGCGAAGGAACTCACGGTCTATCATCTCTTCCGTCAGGTAACCATGATCAAGGAAAACGGCCTTCCATTGTCCGCCTTGCGCTTTATGACAGGTAACCGCATACGAATATTTTACCTGAAGGGCATTGAAATAGGGATCTTCCCTGATTTTTTTCCACCGGTCCCGTTTATTCCTGATCTCCTGGTAATCTTCAGAAATAGCTTCAAACAGACGTTTGTTCTCATCGCCTGACAAAGCAGGCGCTTCTACGGTAAGCGTTTCTAACAAAATCTTGCATTCAATTTCCAGATCCTGGTAATCCGTCAGCCGTAACACAACATTGGCAAAATGAAAACCATACCGTTCCTCATACTTCCGTATCCTGATGATTTCTGCAATGTCGCCATTGGCAATAAAATCGAGCTCTTCCAGCTGTTTTGACCAATGGTAATTATTTTTGACAACCATCAGGAGATCTCCGCGCATGATCTGATCCTCCTGGAAGAGGATGGTTTTACGGATTCCTTCATTGAAAAGATTGGCTCTTTTGTTGGACCGGGTGATCACGATGGTTTCTTCCATACCAAACCGGCTGTAGCATTTTGATATTTCATCTATCAGCTCGTCACCACCCAAACGGATGACATCCTGGTAGCCATCCGTTTTAACAGGACAAGAGCCGGAGGCTGATGCTTCAAGTATTCTGTTCCTGATGAAGGTGGCATTGAAGAGTATACCTGAATCGAGCGATTGTCTGACAACCTCTCTAAGTTCCGTGGCAATTACTTCCATCCCGAAGAGCGATAACTCCTCTTTTTCGAGCGCAGGGCTCATGGAGAGCCCTACGGGTGGGAGCTGTGCCGTGTCACCTGAAACAATCAGCTTGCAGTTGAATCCTCCCATGACATATTCGATTAAGTCAGAGAGAAGGTAACCAGAGCCAAAAACGCTGTGGTCCTGCGGAAGATTTGAAATCATGGATGCCTCGTCAACAACAAACACAGTATTTCTGCTCATGTTTCTGTCGAGGGAGAATTTACTTAAGCCGTCTGCCCCTGATTGCTGGCGGTAGATTTTTTTATGAATGGTGGAAGCCGGTTTGCCGCTTTGTTTTGACAGTACCTTGGCCGCACGACCGGTAGGAGCCAACAGTACAAATTTGATTTTCAGTTCATCCAACACTTTTACCAGCGCACTGATGGCAGATGTTTTCCCGGTGCCTGCATAGCCTTTCAGAAGGAACAAAGTATCAGATTCCTGGGCCGAAACAAATTCAGCCAATAGGTCTATGGTCTCTTTTTGCCCCTCGGTTGGTTCGTGCCCCAGCTTTTGGATGATCAAACCGGAGATAAAATTCTTCATCAGCGCTGTTATTTAAAGGTGTTGGTTTACAAGAGTCGAATATTTTTCTAAATTTGTAGATTGTCAACCAATTTGTTGCGAAGAAAATAAAAATTAGTCAATGCAAGATATCTGTTTTATCGACAAAACCTTCGATTCCGAACAGAGTAATTTATATCATTTGTCCATCCAGATTAGTCTGGATGGTTTTTCTTTTGCCATTCTCGATATTCCAAGAGGAAAGTACGCAGTTCTGAAATCTGTCAATTTTTTTCTGAAACGCCCAAGACTTCTTTTTATGAAGGTTCGGGAATTGATGAGTGAAGATGAGTACCTGAACATGAAATTCAAAAGTGTCGAAATAATATATGCCACCGAAAATTTCACTCTGGTTCCGTCTGCATTCTTCCTAAACGGTTATGCAGAAAAGTTCTTCAACTTTAACCACGAGGCCGAGAAGGGGTATGTTATTGAAAAATCACTGCTTTCCAAAGCTGAGGCATGGTGTATTTACAGTATGCCCGAAAACCTGAAGGATTTCATCCTCCTGAAGTTTCCAAGAGCGGTCATCCGTCACAATCTGTTTCCGTTGATAGAAAGGACGCTGAAAGAGAATAAAAATTTCCCCGACAGGAAACAGGTCCACCTTAATTTCTTCCGGACCTATTTTGAGCTGATTGTAATTTCCGGCCCTAAATTGCTGTTGTGTAACCAGTTCAACTACTCTGCAGATAATGATGTACTGTACTATGTATTGTATATATATGACCAGTTAAAACTTGCTCCTGATACGACAGAACTTGTGATTCACGGCGCTTTTCAGCAGGCCGATCCAATGTATCAAACTTTTAAAAAATACGTCAGGAGGACTGTTTTTGCCAATCCAACCACTTTGTTTACTTACAGCTATACATTTAGTCAATTGCCTGATCACTATTTTACTTCACTACTTGATCTCTACAAATGCGAATAATCGGAGGGGAATTAAAAGGCAGGCTCTTTAAACCGGGTAAAAATTTTAAAGCAAGGCCAACAACGGATTTTGCCAGGGAAAACCTGTTCAACATTCTCAACAACAGGATCGATTTTGAGGAGACAAGGGTGCTGGATCTGTTTGCCGGGACCGGAAGCATCTCCTTTGAGTTTGCCTCACGGGGTTGCCGGTCTGTTACATCGGTTGAAATTGATCACGTCCATTATGCGTTCATCGCGTCTGTCATACAGCAGCTTCAGATGGGAAAAGTTATTCATCTTTTAAGGTATGATGTTTTAAAATTTATTCCTAGGTGTACCGAAAAATACGACATTATTTTCGCTGATCCACCTTATCAGCTGAAATCACTCAATGAGATTCCGGATCTTATTCTTAAGCATCAGCTGATTAATCCCGGCGGATTACTAATTCTTGAACATGGCAAGGGTGACAATTTTGCATCTCATCCCAATCTGGTAGAACAGAGAGTCTACGGAAGCGTCCATTTTACTTTCTTCAGCCCTGCTGCAAGCTAAAGTTATTCCATTTCTATTTTTATTAAAAGTTCATTGCAGATAAACAAAACAAGTCGTATATTTGCACAGCTTTTAAGGTTACTCTTTTAGTTTTGAAAGCAACGCCTTACAGTACTTTGGTTTGGTAGTTCAGTTGGTTAGAATACCTGCCTGTCACGCAGGGGGTCGCGGGTTCGAGTCCCGTCCAGACCGCTTTCAAAGTTCTTATCTGTTTGGTTTGGTAGTTCAGTTGGTTAGAATACCTGCCTGTCACGCAGGGGGTCGCGGGTTCGAGTCCCGTCCAGACCGCAAAGCCCCGGAGTAAATCCGGGGCTTTTGCTTTTTTTAACTGAATTTGATTATTATCTCAAAAAAAAAGCTATATTTCTGCATTCTGCAACAATTCATGCATAGGGTTTTCTTATCATCATTAAGCCGGTATACGGCTACATCTATTAACGATAACATGAGAACAAATTATTCGTTATTACTGCTTCTCTTTATCCTTGTATCAGCGGCAACTTCTCCCCGGCTCAGTGCTGAAACCATTGGCAAGAAAAAACCTGTCAGCAAAAACTCGGAGAGGCAGAAGGAATACCAGGCGGCGGCTGGTGCACTGAAAAATCAAACTTTCCTGATAAGTCTGTACTCATTTGTTGATGTTGCGGGGAAAATGGTAAATTTAGAACCTGAAGGAAATTTTATCACTGTCAACAAAGATAAATTTATGATGCAAAAATCGGTATCCCTGAAATTGAACGCTTTTTCAGGTACTGATAACATTAAGGGAGAATTTACGGATTTTAAGGTAAAAGAGAGCAAAAAAGGGAATATTCGGTTTTCCTTTGTTATTTCTGTTGCGGGTAAAGTACTTTCCTTTAAAGGGAATATGCGTAAGGGTGACAACGTCATTGAAGGCAGGTTAAAAGGCGACAGGGACGAGCACGAGATCTTTCTAAGCGGTAATGTACAGCCGGTAAAATCGCGTTTTGAATATTGATTTTGAGTATTATTGCGTTGGATGACGTAAAGAAAAATTTAAAGAATGTTTGAGAATTTAAATCAACCGTACCAGTTCAACAATAATTTCAAACACAATGCGCGAACGATATTGTTGGTCAGCATGGGATTTATTCTCATAGTCCTCTACATACAACCGTTGGGCATTAATTTTTTAAAATCGGAACACGATGGTTATTTTGTACTTGGAGCAGGACTATTGACCGCTGCCACCTTGTTTCTGAATACTTTAATATTGCCGGGGATATTCCCCCGATTGTTTGATCCCGCAAAATGGACCATAAAAAAAGAGATGATCTGGAATTTCTGGATGTTTATTAATCTCTTCCTGGTGTTTACCTTTATGGCCTGGCTGGCCAAAGCCACTTCATATACAGATCTTCCTTTTTTCAGAACTGGTGCGCTTTCCCTGCTGCCGTTGGTACTTTTTAACCTGATCAGTTATAATTTGTCGCTTAAATTGAAGGTGGTCAACATGATCGATTCAGGTAAAAGCTGGTTGAAAGAGGAGATGGGTGCTTTTCAGACTCCTCCTGATCAGGAGTCCGTTCATCTGGTTGCTGAAAATAAAAAACAGGCATTTGCCGAAGAAGTTGAACGGGTAATCCTGATTCACTCTTCCGGCAATTATGTGGAGATTTATTGGATCGACCGAAAATCAGCCGTGCGCAAAAGATTGTTCAGGCAATCCTTTATCAATGTGGAAAAGGCCTTGGTTTCGTCTGATGTTATGCTGAAATGTCACCGCTGCTGGATGGTCAACATCAACAAAGTGAATAAAATGAAAAGGGTGGCAAACGGATATCATTTGGAAATGGATCGCCTGGATTTTGCTGTCCCGGTCTCAAGGAACCGGGTCGCCGTGTTCAAAGAGAAACTGATCTGAGTTGTTTTTCATCAACCGAGGGGTTGACATTCGTCCCACGAAAATTGCATTTCATCCCAAAATCCACTGTTTTCTAACATTTATGGGTAGCATAACCCATTTTTTTGGTTGGTAATTTTTCTATACCTACCATTGCGGCGTTATATTAAGTATCACAAAGATGAAAAGTTCAACTGCAATGAAAGTATTAAACATCGGGGGACTGAAAATAAAGCTTCCCATTATTCAGGGAGGTATGGGCGTGGGTGTCTCCTTATCCGGACTGGCTTCTGCAGTCGCAAACGAAGGCGGTGTCGGTGTTATCTCACCGGCCGGGATTGGATTTCTTTACAAGGATCATTCATCCGATTATCTGGAAAACTGCATTTACGGACTCACAAATGAGATACGCAAAACGCGCGAAAAATCTCAGGGAGTAATTGGAGTCAACATCATGGTTGCTTTATCCAATTTTGCAGATTTGGTAACTACCTCGATCCGCGAAAAAGTCAATATCATCTTTGCGGGAGCAGGGCTACCTCTGGATCTCCCGAAATACTTAACACCCGGCTCAGAAACAAAACTTGTCCCTATTGTCTCTTCAGCCAGGGCTGCCAGCCTGATATGCAATAAATGGCATAGTAATTTCAATTACCTGCCAGACGCAATTGTTGTTGAAGGGCCAAAGGCAGGAGGCCATCTGGGATTTAAAATTGACCAGATTTTTGATGAAAACTACTGCCTGGAAAATATTATTAAAGAGGTCGTGGCCGTAGCCAATGAATTCGGCGAAAAATACGGGAAAGAAATCCCTGTGATTGCTGCTGGCGGAATCTATACCGGAGAGGACATTGCGATGATTCTGGAAAAAGGTGCTTCTGGCGTTCAAATGGGTACGCGGTTTGTAACAACCACCGAGTGTGATGCCTCGGACGGGTTTAAGCAAGCCTATATTCAGGCAAAAGAAGAGGATGTGAGAATAATCAAAAGTCCGGTCGGAATGCCCGGTCGTGCTATAAGTTGTTCATTTTTGGATGATGTTGACAGTGGCAAGAGACACCCAACTGTCTGCCCGGTCAATTGTGTTAAAACCTGTGACATTGCCACTGCTCCTTACTGCATTTTTGCATCTCTGGCTTCCGCTTTGAGAGGTAACTTCAGAAACGGTTATGCGTTTGCCGGCAGCAATGTCTGGAAGACAGACAGAATAATTTCTGTAAAAGAGTTGTTTTCAACTTTATTGGAAGAGTACAAAGTTGCCGTTACGGAGAAATTTGTGCTTTCAGTCTAGTATTTCTAAAATAAATTGTGAGCCTGTAATTCCTTTGGGATTGCAGGCTTTACTATTTTATTGCCAGTTAGTTTTAAGTGATCTTAACGTTACTTTTTTAACCTTCAAAGAACAAGTGGGCGATAACTTCTTATCTTTGCTTCCTTTGAATTCTTTGGAATAGGTTCAGTTACACAATAATAATCATTATTATTTCCAGCGTGAAGAATAATATATTCAGATTTCCACAAGCGGTGTCAATCACCCTGGTGTTAATGCTTTTGTCCTTGGGTATTTATGCTCAGGACATTCAGAGTCAGGCAATTAAATTCGGCAGGGTGCTGAGATTGGTTGATGCATTTTATGTAGATACTGCCAATGTGAACAAGTTGACAGAAAATGCAATTGTTGATATGCTCGCCAAACTGGATCCGCACTCGGTATATATTACCAAAAGTGAAGTAGAGGAGATGAACCAGCCATTGGAAGGAAATTTCGAAGGGATTGGTATCTCTTTTGGTATTCTGCAGGATACTTTGATCGTGATGACTACCATTCCGGGCGGTCCGTCTGAAAAGGTCGGATTGCGGCCCGGCGATCGTATTATCCGTGTCGATGCTAAAAGTATCACCGCTATAGGGATCAAGAATCAGGATGTATTTGGTCTTTTGAGGGGCGCCAAAGGGACTACCGTCAATTTGAAGGTTCTCAGAAAGGGTGAACCTGCACCGCTAGATTTTACCATCATCAGGGATAAAATTCCGATTTACAGCCTGGATGCAGCTTTCCTGATTAATAAGGAGACTGCATTTATTAAACTGAACCGGTTTTCCGCAACAACCATCGAAGAGTATACCACTGCGATGAACAGACTGGAAAAAGATGGTAAGTTCAAGAACCTGATAGTGGATTTGAGAGGCAACGGAGGGGGATACCTTGGTGCTGCCTATGAGTTGGCCAACCAATACCTTGAAGCCAATAAATTAATTGTCTATACGGAGGGTATTCATAGTCCAAGGAAAGATTATCTGTCGACTACCAACGGCGATTTCCTGAAAGGGAACCTGGTGATTTTGATAGATGAAGGCACGGCCTCTGCCTCTGAAATTGTATCAGGTGCCATCCAGGATTGGGACAGGGGAGTACTGATTGGCCGCAGATCCTATGGGAAAGGGTTGGTCCAGCAACCATTCCCGCTGAATGATGGTTCAATGATCCGGCTTACCACTGCCCATTATTATACTCCGGCCGGCAGAAATATACAGAAACCTTACACAGACAATGTCGAAAATTACAGAAACGATTATGTCAATCGCTACGAAAGAGGTGAGTTGTTTAACAAGGACAGTATCTCAACACCGGATTCGCTGATGACGAAAACGCTTGTAACAAAAAGAAAAGTCTTTGGCGGCGGCGGAATCCTACCGGATATATTTGTACCGCTCGATACTTCCTTCCATTACAAATACTTTAATACACTGGTGAGGAAAAACATATTTTATCCTTACGTTGTCAATTATATTGATCAGCACAGGAAGGAGTTACTGGCGAAATATCCTGATTTCTCTCGTTTCAGGAACAATTTTGTAGTTTCAATTTCTGTATTGGATGAATTAATGGGACAGGGGGAAAAAGCAGGGGTGAAAAAAGACGAAGTGAGCGCGAAAGCTTTAACAGATGTCATCTTCAGGCAAATACGGGCGTTGATCGCACGCGATCTTTACGAATCAGGTGATTACTACAAAATCATGATGGAGGAGGATGTGGAAGTTAATAAAGCCATGGAACTGCTTTCCGATCCGAAAGCTTATGCACGTTACCTAAACCGGTGAAGGCAATAGGAAATTTCTGACAGTACCTTATAATGTTAATTTACGAATGGCTTATTGCGCATTATGTTGAAGTCTGCGGAACTCTGACAGGGTTCTTATACCTCGGGTTTTCTATTAAACAGCACTATCTGACATGGCCGGTTGGTTTGCTCAATGCTTTATTTTACATAGCAGTCTTCTACACCTCAAAAATATATGCGGATATGGCGCTTCAGTTTTACTATGTCGCCATTAGTATATATGGCTGGTGGTGCTGGCATAACGGCAGCGTTGCCGGAAACAGCCTTTCTGTTACAAGAACTTCCCGGGTACTGTGGCTGAAGATACTAACGGCATCCATGCTACTTTTCGTTGCCATTGCTTATGTTTTGGCACGGTACACTGATTCTCAGGTGCCTGTTTGGGATGGACTGACCACCGCTTTAAGCATTGTCGCTACCTGGATGTTGGCCCAAAAGAAGATAGAACATTGGCTAATGTGGATATTTGTGGATGCCCTGTCAATAGGATTGTTTATTGTAAAGGGGCTGTACCCTACAACTATTCTTTTTCTGGTTTATACTGTATTGGCGGTATACGGATTCTTTGAATGGAGGAAAGAACTAAATCCTGTATCATGGGAAGAGACGACCGGTTGAAAAGGATCGTTGTCACCGGACCTGAGTCGACCGGTAAAACAACCCTGACGGAGGCCCTGGCATTAAATCTTGATGCTGCGCTGATTCCGGAATATGCACGGCACTACGTTGAAGAACTCCAAAGGCCTTATACTTACCGGGATTTGGAAAATATTGCCCGTTACCAGATTCAGCAGGAAAAAAAAATGGCGGAATCTTCCACCAAAAGTATCCTTTTGATGGATACCTGGCTGATTGTGACAAAAGTCTGGTTCGAGGTAGTTTACGGATCATCACCCGATTGGGTTGAGGAGTACATTGGGTCATCACAGATAGATTTCTTCCTTGTATGCAGCCCTGACCTTCCCTGGATTGGAGATCCGGTCAGGGAAAACGGAGGTGAAATGCGAAATAATTTATTCGTCAGGTACTGCGAAGAGATTGAACATCATGGTTTATCCTTCGGAATTGTGGAGGGTTATGGTGAGATAAGGTTACAAAATGCTTTGGAGCTTCTTAAATTGCAACAGATCCTTTAAGATATAACTTTTTCTCTCTGGTCACGTTAAATACTGAATATGGAAGAACAAGCAATAAACAGAATTAGGGAATCCATTGGTGAGTCAGTCCTCAAATTGTCGGATATTTCAGTTAAAGGAGAGGTCACCCATGCACAGCGGGCCGGCGAACCGATGCCTTCTACTGACAAGCTGAAGATTTTTGTCGAAAAGGTCAGGCAAATTATCTTTCCCGGCTATTTCGGTCCAATTAATTTTCATCCTACAACCTTCCCTTACCATATGGGGGTTTTGGTAGATGAGGTCTATCAGTTGTTGTCTGAACAGATACTGTCCGGACTTTGTTTTATGTGTGACAATGAGGCAAGTACGGACCTTGAGAAAAGAAAGACCGAAGCTGAGAACTACGCCGCAAGTTTTATATCCTCCCTCCCGGAATTAAGAAGGATTTTGATTACTGATGTGGAGGCTGCTTATCTGGGCGATCCGGCCGCAAAAAGCATCAGTGAAGTAATCTTTTGCTATCCGGCCATTCGGGCCATTTCGAGCTACAGGATTGCCCACACGCTTTTTGAATTTAATATACCGCTGATTCCAAGAATTATCACTGAGATGGCTCACTCAGAGACGGGTATTGATATTCATCCGGAAGCGGTCATCGGCCCCTATTTCGCGATTGACCACGGAACCGGCATCGTGATCGGATCGACAACAATCATTGGTACGAATGTGAAATTGTACCAGGGAGTGACGCTTGGAGCCAAAAGTTTTGCGCTTGATGAATCCGGAAATCCGGTGAAAGGGATTCCGCGTCACCCGATCGTGGAGGACAATGTAGTTGTTTATTCAAATGCCTCAATCCTTGGCAGGATTACGATCGGTCATGATTCAGTTATTGGAGGCAATATATGGATTACCAACGATTTGCCCCCGTATTCCAAAATTGTCCAGAACAAAGCCAAGTCAGCCGAATATATTTTCGGTGCAGGAATCTGATCCTTTGGGAAAGGATCCTTCAATTCTTCGGAAAGAAAATCATACTTTGCAGACTTATAATTCCGTTTCAGTGAAGAAATTTAAAATTGTTGTTAAAACCTTTGCAGGCCTTGAATCTGTATTGGCCAATGAACTCAGAGATCTGGGTGCTGAATCAGTAACTCCGGAGCGCAGGGCTGTTTCATTTATGGGTGATAAAGCCCTTTTGTACAAGGCCAATTTTCTGTTAAGGACTGCTTTAAAAGTACTTAAACCTATCGCCCAATTCAGGATTGATAAGAAAGAAGACTTGTACAATCATGCCAAAAATATCCCATGGACCGATTACCTGACTTTGGGTAAGAGTTTTTCGATTGAGAGCACTGTTCAGTCTGATCTTTTTGTTAACTCCATGTATGCTTCGCTGAAAGTGAAAGACGCCATAGCCGATTATTTCAGAGAATCTTTAGGGAAAAGACCTTCCGTTAATCCGGAGGATCCGGATATCATTGTTCATCTTTACCTGATGGGTGATTACTGCGAAGTGTCGCTCGATAGTTCGGGCGAATCATTACACAAGAGAGGATACAGGATGGGGCAGGTCGAGGCACCCATCAACGAGGTTCTTGCAGCAGGAATGATTATGCTGACAGGATGGAAAGGGGATTCAGATTTTATGGATCCGATGTGTGGTTCAGGAACATTGCTGATTGAGGCGGCCATGATTGCCAAAGGTATCCCGGCAGGTATTTACAGGAAATCTTTTGGCTTTGAGAAATGGCTCGATTTTGATGAAACTCTTTTCTCTGAGATCTACGATGCAGATCATGAAAAAGAATCTTCTGTCAGGATTTACGGCTCAGACATTTCGGTTCAGAGCTGTGCCATCGCCCGTGCCAATATCAAAAATGCAGGTCTGTCTAAAGCTATTGAAGTTGAAACAAAGGACTTCATGGAACTTGATCCTCCTTTTTCGGAAGGGATCATTATGACCAACCCTCCGTATGGCGAAAGATTGAAAACCAGATCGGTGCCTGAATTGTACAAATCTGTCGGTGATGTTTTAAAACAAAAATATGCCGGATATACTGCCTGGATAATCTCTGGTTCAGAAGATGGTTTTAAAAGTATTGGCTTAAAACCTTCGAGGAAAATCGAACTGTTTAATGGATCTATTCCTTGCAGCTTCAGATGTTTTGAACTTTTCAGGGGAACCTACAAAGAAAAAGCGATCCTTAAGAAGGCAAATCAGCCATTGAATTCAGAAAAAGAACCGTTATAGGTTACAGGAATTAAAGATAAACCTACTGTCCCATTTTTTTATAGCTAACGTCCTGTTTGATGCTGTTTACCAGGTACTCTTTGCACTTAAATTTGCGTTTCTTTACGTATTTCTCGCTGCTGAAGCCCATTATCTGGGCGATCTGTTTCAAAGGAATCCTGTCAAAGAAAAGCTGCAGCAATTTTTGACAGTCAGTTCCCAACAGCTGAAAGTGTTTTTGGTAAAGCTTGAATCGCTCATTTTTTTCGACCAGTTCCGAGAAATCGTGGTCAAATTCGACATCAAAAACCGTAGAATCAATTAACATCTCTTTCTCTGATTTGAGGCGTGTTAGTTGTTTTAACCAGAGAAATTTGCAAACAGAATAAAGGTAGGTTTCGAAAGCGCAATTGATAATGAGATCGTTGGCCTTCAATTTTCTATAAACTACAATAATTGCCTCCTGAAAAATATCATTAGCATCGTCATCGTCTCCGCTGTTCTTTTTGATGTAGAGGTTGACTTTGTAATAGAAATTCTTGTAGATATGCTGAAGAATTACGTTGTCATTACGTAAAATCCCATTCAGAAGTTCTTCATTGCTATAGTTGATCATTTTAGTCGGTTAATTCTTCTTTTTCCTTTTGAAATACCATTTCTCCAAAACGATTGCTAAAAATACAAAAATTAATAAGCCTGCAAAATATATCGCCTTTGTTTTAAACAGAGGTGTCTGTTTTCCTATGGAAACATACCCAAGCCAGAAATAGGGATGTGCTTTCATCGGATCTGCCTGCGAAAGGTAGCTAATTTTAGCTCTTCTCAATGCTTCATCCTTGGAATATCCATTTTTTATGTTTCGGTAAAATTCAATCATCATAGCGGAACTGGCAACATCCTCTACGTTCCAGAGGGTCATGATAATACTCGGGCAACCCGCATAAAGGAAGGCCCTTGCAAGACTCATGACTCCTTCACCTTTCTGAAGTTTGCCCGAACCGGTATTACATCCGCTCAGAACCACCATATCTGAATTTAGTTTGAGGTTATATATTTCGTATGTATTCAAGGTCCTATCGCCTTTCCCTGAAACGTCTGGAGAAAATACCAGTTTTGAATACAGCGGTAAGGTATCATTGAGGATTGTATGCATGGCAAGATGCAAAATGTCATATCTTTCAGCATTTTTGAGAAATTTTTGTTTGGTGCCATTGGCTCCGGTATAAAGGTCTCCCGGAATCAATCCGGTCAATCCTGTAACTTCTGCCTCGGCCCCGGGTAAAGGAAGGAATTGATCGGCTTCATCTTTTGATTCCTGCGGTCCTGAGCTATAATCAGGAGCAAAGGCTGCCAAATTGTTTTTGTATTTTAAATTGTTCTGAAAATAATAATAGAGAAGAGTTGCAGAGTAGGTGTATGAAATCGCATTATGATGTACGAGATAATCAAGTTTCCTGAAGTCCATTCGGGTGGTGTCAGCAGCAGAGGAGAGAAATGCATCAAAAGGAAGATAGGCGAGCTTATCGTCCGGAACAATTACCAATTTGTAATTTTGCATGGACGGAATTACCGGTTCGATCAGCAGTTGATACAAGGCGTGCGCATTTCGTGCATATTTTATATAGTCTGCTTTATGGGTGTTCAGGACCATTCCATTCTTGATAAACTGCAGAAACTGGTCGACTGTATTACTGAAACCGGGAGCCAGCGGTTTGTGGATAAGTTTGTATTCATGGTCCGTTATAACAAAGATATATAGATCACCTTGACTGTTTTTAACGGCGTCGTTAATAAAATATTCAATGAAGGCTTCACGTCTGTCGAGCGAGTGCTGTACTTTGTCTACAGAGACAATCGGATCGGCATACTTGTTCTGATAGTAGCGGGGATATTTTTTCTCAATAAAACTGATCATCTGCTGATAATTCTGGTTGAGTGAGAAGATTTTGTCCTTCCATTGGTTGATTTTCTTAAGATCCGGTGCAGCAGTACTCCTTTCGTTGAAAATAAAATTTTCAAAAGTAGCTATATCCCCCTTCAGGAGGCTTTCTTTCCGAAGGAGCGAATCGGGAATCTCGGAAATTTCTTTGGCTTGCAATTCCCGCAACATAGATTGAAAGTCTGATGATCTGCTTCTTTCTGAAAATTCAAATCCCCTTTCAAAAAAGTACCTGTCGTTTGTTCTTTCATACAACCTGACGGCAACTTCAACCGCATTTGAATAGACAGGATGTTCATTTTCCGACAGGAAAAGCCTGCTTTTCTGATTCTGGAATCCGTTTCTTATCAGATGGATAGTTTTCAAGGCCAAATCGTAAGTTTCCAATGCCAGTTTCAAATTGCGGACACAGTCTTCATTATTTTCCTGTTTTTCTTCCAGACGTGCAAGCATAAACAGCGCTTCTGCCTTGTTTTTTAAGGCGTCAAGCAATATTGTTTTGTCGATTGTAATTTCAGGATCGGGGTTAGCGTTCCAATCCTCAAAGGTGAATCCGGGAGTAATTGCGATGATCGCTTTCTGGAAATAGTCGAGTGAAGTTACTATATTTATCTTTTGCAATGACAGGAAATTTTCAACTTTACTCTCGCTCGACTTCTTTCTCAGGTAGTTTAATCCCATGCCCTTTAGACAGGAGGAGTATGGGATGCTTTGTTTCTCATCCCGCTTTTCGATCAACTCTTTGGCCGTCAGATAATGCATGAGTGAACGGTCAAAGTCTTCCATCTCAAGATATACATCACCCAGATTCATTTCAATTCGTTCTTTTTCCGGAAAATTACCGTCTGAATCTCTTTCTCCGATCTTTAGTGCTTTCTCAAAAGTTAGGATACTTTGCCGGTATTCTTTCCTTTTAAAAAGGATCTGTCCCTTATTAAACCATTTGATATATTCATATTTCTTAGGTGTTGATATTTTGAAGGACTGTTTGTTGTATTCTTCAGCTTTGCTTAAATTGTTGTAATCAATATTATAGGAAGTAAGATTCAAAAGTAAACTTTCATATAAATCGGAATTTGTAAGATTCAATTTTTGAAAAATCCGCTTGGCATTCTCGTAATAGGAGTCCGCTTTCTCTATATCGCCCTGCGCACTGAAACAAATAGCCAGATTTTGATGCACTGCGCCGAGTCTTTTCAGTTCTGCCTCTCCTTTGGAAGAATAAATATTAAGCGCCATTTGGTAATATTCAATAGCCTGGTCCGTCAGACCCATCTGGCTTTTAATTACGCCCAGGTTAGACAGTACACTGGCAACATACAGCGAGTTTGCACCAAATTTCTCAGTACGTATTCGCAGTGCCTCAAGAGAATGATTTAAAGCATCTTCGAAGGAGCCATTTCTCGTTTCCCTGACTGCCTGAGCGAATAGCTCTTTATCTTTCTCTGAAAGTGTTTGTTGGGCAGAAGAAAACGCCGGAGCAAATAAAAGCAGACCAAAGAATATGGACAACAAATCGAGTTTGCCTTTAATGAAAGGACTCTTCATAAGAGGTATTTGCAATTAAGTCCATGTAAATTAAATTAAAAATTGGATATAAATATGAAAAAAAAATATTTAAATGATTAGTATGTAAATATTTTGCAAAATAGTTGATAAAAAAAGCAATTTCCATCAAAAGCGGGGTTACCTTTTTTGATAAAAAAGTATTAAGATATGCAAGGAACAATAAAGTAGTGTAAACTTAATTAAGACATTTTACCATGAGATTTTTTAATTACCAATCAGTAGAAGTGCTTTCAGTTGAAGAGTTAGCAAGCGTTAAAGGTGGTGATGATATTGGAATCCCAGTTCCGATTATTATAGAAGAGATATTAAGTGTTATGAGTCTGATTGTCAGTACTACCAGTAAGAAAGTCAAATAATGGCAGGCGTAAGAATTGGTTTAAGTCAGCAATCCCTGCTATCATCGGGGTATAATTAGCTTCCGGTTTTTATGTTTCAGATTTTTACGGATCAGGGCATTTTCAGAAAGTTCAGTTAACTGGGGAAATGAAATTACGACTATTTATATTTTGATGTGTTTTGAGTGTAGGCAATTAAGCAATATTATTAAAAGTAAACCATATGATTCCAGGTATTCCGAATAAAATCGCAGAAGGGCATGTAAAAAAGAGCCTTACAGATGCAGAACTGAACGAGATTAAGTCAATTCTGCTCCAGGATAAGGCGCTGACAGAAGAAAACCGCCTGTCAGTGGAGATAGATGAAGCGATGGGAGAAAAGGACATCATATCATTAAACAGTCAGTTGAAAAATATTACCAGCCAACCAGTCATTACCTCCGGGAACGGTCATCTTAGTGATGCGGAAGCCTATTTTGGCTTGTCAGAGGAGGTTTATTCGCCTGTAAGTCTTTCTGTAGAAGGGCTTGAACAGGAAATCGGAAATTATCTTCAGAAACTTCACCTAAAGAATCATGCAATTGCCTCCAAAGAGATTGTACATGATCTGTTTACTGAGATGGAAGAGAATCTTGAGGCAGAACATCAAATGATGTCAACCGATGATGAGTTTCTTTTTGAAGATGTCCGGTTTGCAGTTACGGAAAAAGAAATAATCGATTTAAGGGCGAATCTTCAGTCTATTGCTCAATGTATAACAGTACACGAGCGCACGTTTGAGGAGATTGAAGACCTGGTCAGCGGTGAGCTTGATGAGGGAATTGAAAAAAAGATAAGGGCAGAGGCAACGATGAATGCCACACTTTCCGGAGAAATAGTTCTTCATGGGGAAATAAGCAGTTCCATCGAAGAGACGGATATCATGAAACTCAGAAATGGATTAAAAGTGATGATGCGGAACGAGAATTCCCATTCACGCTCCATTGAAGAGATGGACAATTATCTGAATGACGAAATGGATGAGCTTGCGCTCGCACAATTTGAAGTGGAGTTAATGAACAATCCTGGTCTGGCAGCTGATCTTGCCTTCCATAAAGATGTAAATAATGCAATTACGGAAACTGATGTGATGTCCCTGAGGACCGGTTTGCAGCGCATTTTCAGGGAAGAAATGAACCGTGAAAGTGAGAAACTCGGTGTTGGTTCGCATAAACAGAAGAATCTGCTTTGGTATGCTGTTGCCTCCTCTGTTGTGCTGATGTTGACGTTTTCATCTTTGTTGAAGCAAAAAGTACATTCAACCGACCAGTTATATGCCTCCTATTACCAGCCTTACACGAACGGGGCCAATGTTTCCAGGTCTGCTGTATCCTCTGCCAATGAGATGAATTCGGCATTGCGCGAAATAGATAAAGGAAATTATCCGTCTGCTTTAAAAATGCTGAGAAGTGCATCTGCGACAGTTCAGGATGGTTTCAGTATTAGTTTCTATTCAGGAGTCGCCTATCAGGGACTTGGAGATTACAATAATGCTATAAGTTCCTTTACTGAGGTAGTCCGAAACGGGGATAATCTGTTGGTTGAACAGTCAGAATGGTACATTGGGCTTTGCTACCTGAGGGTAGAAGAACGTGAGAAAGCTTTGGCCCAATTCAGATCTATAGTTTCCAGAAATGGGTTCTATCAGGATCAGTCAAGAAAATTACTGAAACAATTGGAATAAATTTAATAGGTAAAAGGTTCGGAAACATTAGTAAGTTGCTTTATTCGTCCCTTGCAAATTGATGTAGTAACTGATTGGTGTTTGTTAGAAGTTCAAAAGGTAATAATAGAGAAGTGCGGGAGTGCTTTGTCGTGTGGCAAAGCACTCTTGTCTTTATATACGGGTTACATTGTGCGTCATGTCACAATGACCTGGTTTTCCTCCCCTGGAAATCATCAAATCCTGATTTTGCAATCCCTGAAAACCGGGGTTACCTTTTGGGATAAAGCAGAAAATCTGTGACACCTAAATATTTCAGTAGATAATAATTCATATAAAAAAACGATAAAACCTGAAATACCTACGATAAAAAAACGGGGTTACATATTATAAGAAGCTGTTTTACATTTATATAAGTTTTAAAATAATGCAAGGAACAATAAAGTATTATAAATTGATTAAAACATTTTGCCATGAAAAATTTTAATTTCCAATCTGTAGAAGTGCTTTCAGTGGAAGAGTTAGCATGTGTTAAAGGTGGTGATTCTATTGGAATCCCAGTTCCGATTATCATTGAAGAAATATTAAGCTTGTTTAGCTTAAGTGTCAGCACCACTAGTAAAAAAGCCAAAAAAACGAAATAGCAGTCATTAGCGTTGGTTAAGGTTTACCAATCCCGATAATCATCGGGGAAAATTTGCTCTCAATTAAAATTATTGGAAATTTTTTCGGCCACCGGACATTTTGAGAATGTCCGGTAAGCCGGAAGAATAAGAATTGCGCCTATTTCTATAGTCGGATAAGTGTTGCGTGTAAGTTATTGGACAATACTAAAATGAAAGTAAACCAAATGACTCCAGATACTCCAAATACAATCATTACCTCAGCAAACAGTTATTTCAGCGATGCTGTAGCTCGTTTTGGCTTAGCAGAGGAGGTATATTCGCCGGTCAGTCTTTCTGAAGAAGGGCTTGAACCGGGAATCGGAAATTATCTTCAGCAACTTCACTTTAAGAATCATGCAATTTCCTCTAAAGAGATTGTACATGATCTGTTTACAGAGAAGGAAGAGAAGCTTGAGACAGAAAATCAAAGGATGTCACCAGAAGACGAGTTTCTTTTTGAAGATGTCCGGAATGCAGTTACGGAAAGAGAGATAATTGATTTAAGGACTAATATTCAGTCTATAGCGCAGAGTACAACGGTACATGAGCACATTTCCAGGGAAGAAACGAATCGCGGAAGCGATAGGTTTCTTGTCGGATCACCGAAACAGAAGAATCTGTTATGGTATGCCGTTGCCTCTTCTGTTGTGCTGATGCTGGCGATTTCCCCGTTGTTAAATCAAAAGGCCAATTCCGGTGACCAGTTATATGCCTCCTATTACCAGCCTTACAAGGACGGGGCCAATGTTTCCAGGTCAGCTGTAACTTCTGGCGGTGCGGTGAATTCGGCAGTACGCGAAATAGAAAAGGGAAATTACCCGTCTGCTTTAAAGATGCTTAAAAGCGCATCAACAACAGCCCAAAACGGTTTCAGTATTAATTTCTATTCAGGAGTTGCCTATCAGGGCCTTGGGGATTACCAAAATGCCATAAGGTCTTTTAATGAGGTAGTCC
>JBBQHB010000043.1:0-42060 GCA_038323575.1 Bacteroidales bacterium
GAGGGAGGTTCCCTTTTTATCAACCACAGTTTGTGGAACAGGGATGGCAAGATCATCTATTTTTATGCACGTGCCGGCTGGAATGGCGGTTCAGACAAAAGAACCAATGTTCCCTGTACAATAAATTCCGATGGAACTGATCTGTTCGTTGGTCACCAGTTTATCGGAGGGCATCCCGAATGGGGCATTGGGCCTCAGATTATGGGTAGTTTAGAGAAAACGCAGGTGGTATATGATGTGTTAAAGAGAAAAATAACTGGATCGATCGGTAATGTTGAATCATTCCCGAATGCGGAGGGTGATATCAGTATGTCTCCGGATGGAAAATGGCTTGTAAACGGGTACAGTAAGGATGACCACAATTATTACACCATTTTTCATCTTAAAGATAGTCAATGGGTTATGACAGAAGGTCTTGATAAGGGTTCATACTCAGGTGATGTCAGAATAGATCCTGCTCCGAGGTGGAATCGTCAGAGCAATCAGATACTGACCCAGGGCATCTCTGAAGACGGAACGGAGCAATTGTTTATAATTTCATTTCACTAATGTTTTAAAATTTGAATACATTAATTTTCGGAGTTCTCATTAGATTAATTTTGTTTGGATGACAGTATCCTCAGGACGGTGCCTTATCCACTTTATCCATTATCTTAAGGGGTCTGCTTTATCAACCCTTTTAAGTTCTCTTTCCTTCTGAAGTACGCTTTGTTTTTTTCGTCATACCTGGTCAGCATTTCTATTGCCCTATTTGACGGAAAATTGCAAAGTGCAGCATATTCCGTTGCAATAATCCGAATCGACTCTTCATCGGCGTCTAACTGGCGGAAATTCTGTATCCCCATTTCAAAATCCACAGGTAAAAACTTCATCCTGTTAAGGTCTACTACGGCGAAATAATAGTTAATTCCCTCTTTCCGGATCAGGGTATTTCCAGGGGAATAATCCAGATGGTAAATACCCTGCTGGTGGAGATAAGACCAGGTAAAGCCGACCCACTGCTTCAGGATATTTTGTTTATCGGGGACCTTGTTTGTTATCACTTCCCTCAAGGTAAAGTCGTGCGGGTAATTTATTGACACATAGTAACTTTCATTCAGCTTTCCCTCTGAAAGGCACTCCACGTACGCCACGGGGGTGGGGGTTGATGCACCGGTGTCCAGCAACCGGATGGCATTTAGGAATGAGCGGGCGGCTTTTGATCCCCTAAGATAGACATACGCATAACGATTCACGAGGTTAGGCAGTCTGAATGCCTTAACATTCAATTCAAAACCACTATTCTCAAAGACTTTAACCTCGTTCCTGTCTTTGAAAATTGTCAATCCGTTGGCCGCGAAATGGACCGGAAGGTCTTTTACCCAACTTTCGAGGAGCTCGAACCCGGGCGCTATCTTGTATTGGATTTTATCAGACATCATAATTTTTGTTCCATAAATCCTTGTTGTATCAGCACATTCAAAAGCATATCCGAAAAAAGGACATTGTCAGCCTTTTTGTAGCGGATATCAGTAAATACCTGGGCAAGAGTCTCTTTATTGTTCTCAATGATGAATTTCCGATACTCCGGCATTGCTTCTTTGGCAGCATATATACGGGTAATATCCTCAGAAGAGTAATCCTGGTAGGTCTCCATGTGTACTACAGCCGCTAAAGGTAACCGGTCCACCAGTTCAGGATCCTCATCCGGCCATCCGATCGTAACGGTCGTAACAGGAACAACGCCTTTCGGAAGATGGAGCAAATCGATAATTTTCCCGGCCAGGTAGGTTGTTGTTCCAAGGTAACAGATTCCCAGACCTTCGCTTTCTGCAGCAATGCAAACGTTTTGGGCAACCAGCAGGGCATCTATGGCCGCGGTAAAAAAGGAGAGGAAATTGTCGTACCCTGGATCGGCGTTGTTTTGTCTGCACCACTTTTTGAACCGGTTAAAATCGGCGCAGAAGGTCAGTACCACAGGGGCTTTCTCCACCATGGACTGGTTGAAATGACAACCGGCAAGCTGCTTTTTCATTTCCGTATCACGGTTGACAACAATGCTGTAAACCTGCATATTTCCTGTCGTTGACGCCCTGCACCCTCCTTCCAGTATCCGGTTCAATAGTTCCTCCGAAATATCTTCACCTGTGTATTTTCGAATGGTGCGGTGATTCAGTAATGTATCAAGCATTGGTTCAATTTTGCTACAAAGATAATTGCAATATGCAAAGTAGAGACGCAATGCATTGCGTCTCTACAAAATTTTCGATTTAATCTCCGGGAGGAGGTAAGAGGTCGCCTTAGATCTACAAAAAAGCAACCATTCTTCTTTGCACAGCATCTAATATAAAAAACACCATAACCTAAGATCATGAGTAAAAAAATACTTCAAAGCAGTAACAAGATCATTGTTTTTATTATGGCATTGTTAGGATTTACTGTTGGTTGCAAAGACGGACCATTTGGCGGAATTAGCGCAGCGTACGGCACTCCTCACGCCAATTTTGTCGCTAAAGGAAATATTGTCTCTGCCAATAACAATACTACGATCAAGGGTATTCGTGTCATTGCAAAATGGACATTTCAATATCCTCCCACACATTCTGACACGGTTTTAACAGATGCAACGGGTTTGTATATTTCCAAAATTTCAAGTTTTCCGGATGAAACTAAAGTCAACCTTAATTTTACAGACGTTGATGGTGTTGCCAATGGATCTTTCCAGCCTTTGGATACCCTCGTCACATTTACAAATCCCAAATTTACAGGAGGCGATGGACACTGGGATCATGGAACAGTTGAGAAAGTGATGAATATCAAAATGAAACCAAAAGAGTAATGAACCTGCAAATCCCTTTCAAAAAGAGAATTGCCCTGGAACTCTATCGGGTATACAAAAAAAACACCACCAAGATTCACGAACTGACCTACCTCTTCTGGGAATGTACATTAAGGTGCAACCTGAATTGTTTGCACTGCGGCAGCGACTGCAAAAAAGAATCTTCAGTCAAAGATATGCCTGTATCAGATTTTCTGAAAACCATCGACTCCATTGCTCCACATATTCAACCCAACAAAACAACCATTGTTTTCACCGGAGGTGAACCACTGCTCCGCAAAGACCTGGAAGCCTGCGGAGAGCAACTGTACCAACGAGGGTTTCCCTGGGGCGTTGTGACAAATGGCTACCTGCTGACACCTTCCCGGTTTGCATCGCTTGTCAATGCCGGATTAAGAGCAATCACCATCAGCCTGGACGGATTGGAAGACTCCCATAACTGGCTAAGGGCAAATAATCAGAGTTTTAAAAGAGCCTTGGAAGCCATCAGCTTGCTCCCGACAATTCCGCAGTTGAAATACGATGTGGTTACTTGTGCTAATCCTCAAAATTTATTGGATTTAGACGATTTGAAAGAGCTTTTGATAAAAGTTGGAATAAAAAACTGGCGCATTTTCACCATATTCCCGATTGGACGTGCAAAAGATGATTGCGGGTTGCAATTATCTCCTGTTCAGTTCAAACAGGTTTTTGAATTTATCAGGAAAACCCGAATAGAAAACAGGATTAACCTGAATTACAGTTGCGAAGGATTTCTTGGCGCTTCCGAAGGAGAGGTCAGGGACAATTTCTTTTTTTGCAGAGCCGGCATTAATATTGGCTCGATATTGGCAGATGGCTCCATTTCTGCCTGTCCCGACCTGAGGGATAATTTTATCCAGGGCAATATTTACAAAGATGATTTTATGACGATCTGGAACAAGGGATTTGTAAAATACCGGAACAGAGCCTGGACCAAAGTTGATGAATGTGCAGATTGTGATTCCTACCGTTATTGTGAGGGCAATGGACTACATTTGAGAAACGAAAAAAACGGTAAATTGTTGCTTTGCCATTTGAAGATGCTTCAAGGTACTTAATTCACCAATACCAAATTTATGCGATTTGCTTCGCCTGACAATTTTTGATTTTGGGATTTTCGATTTTGGGCTTGATTTTGATTCATCATCGATTCACCGCCAACGATGATCCTAAAACCAGTAGAGACGTCCGGCCGGACGTCTCTACTACAATTTTATCGCAAATTCATTTTATTTGAATTCAATTTTAAACGTAACCACCGGCCATTCCGGTAATTTAGCAGGTTTAGCGATCACCAGTGCATCTGCTTCCTGTTTCCAGGAGAGTTTTTCCTTGCTGCCCAGCATTTTTACAGTTGCCACTTTTTTGGTTGAAACTGTTGAGTTTTTCCCCAACGAAACAATTTTCACTTCGCCTACCGGAACGCCCATGCAAAAAGCATAGAGCGTTTCGCCATTGGTGGTGAACCTGACATCTGTTGATTCATAAGGCCTGACATCTTTCACCCCTCCGAATCTTCCCTTTTCGCGATTCTTTAGCGTAGTAGGTCCTTCGCCGTAAATCTTCCACGGGCGGGTACCGTAAATGGCTTCGCCATTGGCAGGTGTCCAGGCCGCGATTTCGTTCAGGATGTTCATGACATCCGGCTCCAGGTCACCCTCCGGCGTCTGCACTACGTTCAGCAACAGGTTGCCGTTTTTGCTGACAATGTCAACCAGCATCTGGATCACCTGGGTTCCGGTCATGTACTTTTGGCCTGTCCTGTAATACCAGTCACCGATGGAAGTGTCTGTCTGCCATGGATAAGGATTGATAGAGTCCATGGCTCCGCGCTCAAGGTCCTGCACCCACCGGCCTTCTGAAGCCCTTAATTTTGCTGTGTATACAGCTTCCAATTTACCGCCGTTCTTCGCCTGATCCTGGTTATAGTAATGCGCAAGCATGGTTCTGCCAACTTCTCCGAAAGGGAGTTCACTGTCGGAGTAAAGCAGATCGGGATGATAATTGTCTATCAATTCACTGATGCAGGCCAGCCAATTTTTCTGGTTGACCGGATCGGTGGTCAGCCAGGCATTATCACCCTGGGCAGTTTTCGGGTGATATAAATCTTCAAATTCAGGATTGGCCCCGTCGTAGGGAACTCCTGCCAATGGTCCTGTTTTATCGGCGCCACGGCTTGGCTGGAACCAGGTATAGCTGGCGCCCAGATGCTCAGATACGCCAAACCGCAATCCCTCTTTTTTGGCGGCTGCCTGCCATAAACCAACCACGTCCTTTTTCGGTCCCATGTTCACTGCGTTCCATTTGTGAATTTTGGAGTTCCACAGGAAAAAATTATCGTGGTGAGTCGCCATACTGACAAAATATTTCGCGCCCACTTTCTTATACAGCGCCATCAGTTGTTCCGGATTCCATCTTTCTGCTTTCCAGAGCGGAATGATGTCTTTGTATCCGAATTTGGAAGGATGACCATAATGTTCAACATGGTACTTGTACTCGTTGCTGGTTTTCCCGGTAGGCAAATTTGTCTTGCGGTCGATAATATCGGATTCATACATTTTCCGGGCATACCAGTCGCCCTGGCGCGGCACCGCCTGGGGACCCCAGTGCGCCCAAATGCCGAATTTGGCATCGCGGAACCATTCCGGATACTTGTACTGTTTGAAAGACTCGGAGGTAGGCTCAAATTTCTGAGCCAACAGAGAATCAGCTGTTATAATGCTGAGAACCATTGTCAGCATGGCCAAACTCATAAATGCGCAGATTTTTCTTTTCATTTTAGTTTTAAATTTATAAGCTGTGAATTTGATTTGTTCCGATAAAATATTTTGCTTCAGCAATCCGGTTACCCCTTCTCCGGTCTCCGGTTTCCTTCCTCCGGTCTCCGCTATTTGGTCAATTCAACATTGGTCTCAATTTTCCTGGCCTGGATGATCTGATCCAAAGTTCTGTCAAATTCTAGTTTGACAACCATCACCGTATCGGCCATTTCTCCTGCAGGAAGCTTCCTCAAACGAAGGTAAGGCTGTTGGGAAGCATGGTCGCTCGGGCATAAATTCACCACACAATCAATCGGTTGACCATTGTTTAACAGGGTTGCCTTTACCGGCAAAACATTGATTGGTTTAAGCTTGACACCGTTTCCGATGGGTGCTTTGTTCAGGTGAACATACAATGTAGAATCGCGTTTTGTCGTGAGGACTCCTGGGACATTTAGGACACCATCAGCCGAACTGACATTTTCAGTTGATTCCTGGGTCGATTTTATCCATTTCCCGATTTTTCTCAGGATTGCAGCAGACTCTGCCGGGATAAGTCCTTCACCGGTAGGGCCGACATTCAGCAGGTAATTGGCATCCCGCGCCAGGTAGCGGTTGATGCTGCCGGTCAGGTGACGAAGTGTGTAATAATCTTCATCTTTTTTGTATCCCCAGCTTTCCATGCCGACCGACTGGCAGGCTTCGACGGGCTTTTCAAATGCTTTGGCTTCGGCCAGGGGATTGTCGTAATCACGTTCCGGCGTACCGAAATCGCCTTCATCGAAGCCACGGTTGTTTATTACCGCTTTTGGCTGCAACTTCCTGATCATGGCATTTATGGACGGATCTTTGAATAGCGGGACATTCATGTCCCACCAGAACCCGTGGATCTCTCCGTAATTGGAACAGAGTTCGCGAACCTGCTCTTTCAGGAAAACCATGTATTTGTCCCAGTCGGGTGAATCCTGCGGTTGTGGCGGCAACTCGTGGTGCCGGCCTTGGTTGGGATAGTTGGGCTGGTTCCAGTCGGCGATCGAATAGTAGAGGCACAGTGGCACCTTCCGCTTGTGGCAGGCATCTGCCAGCATGCCGATCACATCCTTTTTGTAAGGTGTGTTCATTGTATTGAAGGCAGTTTGCTTTGTATCCCACAAACAAAAGCCATCGTGGTGCTTGGTGGTAATGGTGATGTATTTCATGCCGGCCTCTTCCATCAAATCGAGCCACTCCTCCGGATTGAATTTCTTCGGATTCCACTGTTCTGCCAATTTAACGTATTCGGCCCGCGGAACTCTTCCCCGCCACTGGTGTTGTTCGTGCCATCCCGGAATAGAATAGATTCCCCAATGCACGAACATACCGTATCGCCGGTTAAAAAACCAGTCGCGGCCATCACCAAATCGTGGGATTGCCGATATTTTTTGATCCTTCTGTCCAGGGACAAGCGGTTCAGCTACTGGCACAGCAGCAGCCCAGCCCGGAATTACCGGGGTAAAAGCAAGTGCGGCAGTTGATTTAATCAATTCTCTCCTTCTCATAAGATTTGCTTTAAGGCTATTAATTCATTCTATCCTGCTTCAATTGGTCGTTGGATTCAGATATGGTTCGCCATTTTTCCATCCAATCTTTATATTCGAAAGAAACCAGTCTTTCCCTTTTGTATTGTTACCTTGGAAAAAAAGGTAATCATCTCCCACCGGGTTGGCAAAAATATGGGGATGCCCTGATTCACTTGCATTCCAATCCCCCGGTTTCCCGTTAGGAAGAAACGGTGTATCCCACAAACGGGTCCAGTGGACGCCGTCATAACTTTTCGCCACCCCGATTTGCTGCGGTGCATTGTTGTAAGCTCCGGCATAAAACATGAAAAGCTCACCATTCCTGTTAATCACAGACGCTCCTTCGACACAATCGCGCTCCCAGGGAAATTCTGGCTTTAGAATGGGGCCGTCCGTTGAGAGGTTCTTCCAGTCACTTCTTTCGAAGCCGGTATTTCCGGGCGCTACCGCGACACCCTGCATCTGAATTTTGTAGGCGGTGTCTCGTGTTGCATAATACAAGAAATATTTCCCTTTGAAACTGATTACTTCTGCATCGATGGCCCTCCCGCAATTCCACGTACCGTTTGGCCTGAATACCGGATTGGTTTTATTCCGCGTAAAATGAATTCCATCCGGCGCATAAGCGTGACAGATGGCATCCTTCCTCCCGTTTCCGTAGGTCTGGTAAAACAGGTGAACCGTCTTGCCGATTACCAGAGCGCATGGAGCTGCCATCCCTTTCGATTCGTAGGTTGCTGCCGGGTCTGTATTAACCTCGCCGATTCTTTCCCATTTGAAAAGATCCTGACTTTCCGCAATTCCGATTCCCCATCCGTGAACTTTTCCTGCTTTGTCAGTATATCCGGGTACGGAATAATACATCAGGAAACGCCCGCCAAAACGAATCACATGCGGATCTTTGGCAAAAGGGACCCCAATGCGCGAACTGTCGCCGAACATCATGGCCGGTTGCTTTTGGCTTCCCTTGTTTTGAACCGGGGCCACAAAGGATGCCGATAATACCAAAACCATTGTAACCAGAATTCCCTGCCACATTTTTGAGAACAACTTCATAAATCCCTTCATTAAAGATACTGATTCAGATTCCGCTTTGCAATTTCCCCGATCACCGCTTTTATCTCTTCGGCCCGGTCCCGTTTACAAACCAGGATCGTATTGCCTTCCTGCACTACGATCACATCTTCCAGTCCGACAACGGCTACCAGGCTGTCTTTGGCTGAGACATACGAATTTTTGGTGTCAAGAAAGATTACTTCCCCCGTTTGGGCATTTTGATTTTCATCTTTCGGTGCATATTTGTAAACTTCCTCCCAACTTCCCAGATCGTTCCAGACAAAGTCGCCCTGAACCAGGAAAACATTTTTTGCCTTTTCCAAGATACCATAGTCGATCGAAATTGATTCAACCTGCCTGTAAATCTGATCCAGCCTGGTTTCGTAATTGTCGGTACCGATAAATTCTTTGATTAACATCAGATCTGCGTACAATCCGGGAGCATACTGTTTCACCGATTCCAGGAAAACAGAGACTTTGAAAACAAAGATTCCGCTGTTCCAGAAAAACCCACCTTGCTGCAGATAACCGGAAGCAACTTCGGAATTTGGTTTTTCGACAAACTTCCTCACAGAATAGGTCTTTATTAGCTGACCCAATTTGACTTCGTCGGAAGTTTGCACATAACCGTAACCGGTAGCCGGAAATTTCGGGGTGATGCCGATAGTAACAATCCCGTCCGTTTTATCTGCTATAAGCGCTGCGGATTCTATCGTTTGCCGGAATAGTTCATCGTTCCGGATGAGATGGTCGGAAGGTGAAACGATCATAATTCCTTCCGGATCATTTTCAAAAATAGTCAGCGCCGCAAGGCCTATAGCCGGCAGGGTATTCTTCCCGACAGGTTCAAAGATCAGGTTTTCCGTGGGAAGATTGGTTGTTTGTTCCTCCAGCACCTCCTTCTGCCCGCTGGCCGACACAACATAGATTTTATCTTCAGAAATAAACCGGGCAAACCGCTGCACCGTCTCCTGTATCAGCGATTGATCTCCAAAGATGCTGAGGTATTGCTTTGGCTTTTTTACCCGGCTTTTAGGCCAGAAACGGGTTCCGGATCCTCCGGCCATAATAAGACAATAGTTGGTGCTCATATTAATTTTAGTATTTAACCTTGATTTTCAGGGCTCCCGGAATAGGTAACGCTGAAGCCACAATCACATAACCACCGCCGCTTCCAGAGGTAATAGCACCCGGATAATTTGGGAACCAGTTGATTTCCAGTTCATTCAGAACCCAGTCAGGAACTGTGTAAGGAAGCATTTTCCGCCAGGCAAGGAATGTCCGCTTCATCCCTTCACCCAGCTTGTTGATGTCCTTCTGAAGGATTCCCTCCCAGCACAGGTCGCCGGATGCACCAAGTTCCCTTACGTTCTCAACCGTCAGGTGTTTTACCACTAACGGATTGTAACCTTCAGGGCGGGGAGCCAGGGGTATCAGATGAAGAACTTCCGATAACCAGCCGCAGACCGACTCGTCTATGGTTGATTCGATGTTACAGGGCCAGAATTTACCGTCATAATCAAGGCGGCTTGCTCCGGGCAGTAAAATCCCGAGTTGATCCTGCGAGCCGGAAATGTATTCTGATCCGGGCGGATTCTCGGCGCCGAAAAGCAATTTGGCATTACGTACCTGGTCCCCTTCCGGGAATTTGCCGCCCCAGAGTTCAGCCGCTATTTTGCGTGAACTTGTTGCCATTCCGGAGCGGTCGCTAAAATCGTAATCGGGCCAGATTTGTGCCACAACACAAGGTCCGCGGTGAACCTCCGAGACCCAAGGCTGATCCATCCATCCCCCGGCAAGGCACAGCCGGTAGGGAAATTTCAGCTCTTTCTTTGACTGTGAACTGGAACGGGCCGGTAAACCCTCCTCCGGAATTCTTTCCAGTACAACCAGTTCAACATTGTTTTCTTCGCAAAGACACTTCTTTCCCTCTGTGTACCCGTCCGAATTCACCACAAAGTAATCGGGTTTGATGCGCTTCATGTCCTCCTCAAAATCGAGCATACCATCTCCTGACGCAACAAAAGCTTCTGTCACACATTTCACCGCTCCCACCAAATATACCCTTTCCTCCTGCGTAAAATAGGGCTTCTTCCCCTTTAACTTCAGCAGGTTTTCATCCTTGCCGAGGCTTACATAAAGATCGCCATATTGGGATGCTGATTTAAAAAAGGCAATATGTCCGGCATGGAGCAGGTCGTAACAACCGCTGACCAGCACTTTTTTATTTTTTACCACCGGTAATCATTTGGGTTTTGATCCAATCGTAGGTTTCCTTCATTCCGACAGCCAGCGGCAGAGTCGGCTCCCATCCCATTAATTCAAGGATCAGGTTATTGTCGCTGTTGCGTCCGCGTACACCTTTGGGGGCATCCAAATCGTAAGTTCGTTTTAGTTTGATGTTCCCGATTTTCTCAACAATGCCGACCAATTGATTGATCGATACCATTTCGCTGCTCCCCAGGTTGATGGGCTCGATGATGTCGCTGTACATGATTTTCAGGATACCCTCCACACATTCTGTAATGTACATGAAGCTACGGGTTTGCTCGCCGTCGCCCCAGATATTGATTTCATCTTTCCCGTACAACTCGGCTTCCAGCACTTTGCGGCACATCGCAGCAGGCGCTTTTTCACGGCCGCCGTCCCAGGTTCCGTGTGGTCCATACACATTGTGGAAACGGGCAACGCGGGTGTTGATCCCGTAATCTTCACGGAAGTGACGGCACATTCTTTCTGAAAACAGTTTTTCCCAACCATATCCGTCTTCGGCCTGTGCCGGATATGCATCCGCTTCTTTCAGCCCGGGATTGTCGGTTTCCTGCTGCTTTTCACCGTTGTAAACGCAGGCAGATGACGCATAGAAGAAACGGTCGATGCCCAGATCTTTGGCGGCCATCAGCAGGTGGGTGTTGATCAGGACACTCAGCATACATTCAGCCTTGTGTGTTTCGATGAAACCCATTCCTCCCATATCGGCGGCTAGGTTAAAAACCTCATTGTAACCGTTCAATGCTGTATAACAATTTTCTTTGCTGTTCAAATCAAGCACCAGGTTGTCGATATCTGTGTGAACCTGGTACCACTGGTTCAGCGGTTTTTTATCAACCGCCCGTACATCATGACCCATATCTTTCAACTTCCTTGACAGGTGGCCACCGATAAAGCCGCCGGCTCCTGCCACAACAATTCTTTTCATTTTTTAATTTTTAAAGTATTTCAATAAATATTATATTGCATAAAAGCGCTGAATATGAATAACTAACGCATACGCTTTCAGTTTTAACAATACAAATATTGATTTAAAAAATCATGTCTGCAAGGCCTGAATTTCAACCTCCCGGCGCAAAGGTTTGCACAAAGGTTTGCGTTGGGAAAAAATGTTTTATAACATGTTTTTTGTACTTAATGGCCTGTTCCAATCTTTACGCCATTGAGTCCTGCCGAACCACTTAGTTTTGTCCAGAAGAATCCATAAAGCGCAATAGCCATAAAACAAACTGCCGGAACAATATATCCTGCTGACATTCCTTCTGCATCGCCTATTGCCCCCATTACCTTAGGCAAGACTGCGCCACCCATGATTGCCATGACAATGAACGAAGATGCCAGTTTTGATTGCTCTCCCAGTCCAAAGATGCCAAGCGAGAAGATAGTCGGGAACATAATCGACATGAAGAAAAAGCTTAAGAATACGGCAGCAACAGACAGCCAACCTAATTTAGCTACAATTACAAACATTAGTAACACATTTATAAATGCATACAGGCCAAGCATGGTATGGGCTTTGGCAACCCTTAAAATAAACGACCCGGTAAATCGGCCCAGTAGGAACAATGGGAAAGCCATCCATGACATGAGGGATGTTGCCCCTTTTTCGGTAAGGAACCAGGCTCCATTCCTTAAAATTGAGCCGTTTTCGCCACCAATAAACCAGCTTGATTTCAGGCTTTCGCCGATTGCCGGGACTTCTTCAACCATATAATTGATAAAGAAACTGAAAATGCCTGCCTGAGCCGCCACATAAAGGAATTGCGCAATGGTTGCACCGGTAAAGTGCGGGGCTGACCATATACTGTTTCGGTGAATCAGTTTTTTCCTTTTTTGTGCGATAAAAACAATTGAAGCTGCACCTACAACAGCGGTAACACTATAAAACACCCAGGTTAACATGTGGTTTAAAGCGACCATAGCCTCAGGATTGGCAAGTGTCTCCCTGTCCATATAAAACAACTGAACAAAGAAGCGGAAAATCATGCCCAATGCAAAACTGAACAAAATGGCACAAACATATAAGAGGACTGTTGACAACATGCCTTGCTGACCAAATACATCAATTTTGGTTGGTTCATTACCCGGATCATTGTTATTGTGATCATGTTCAATAACATCCGGCATTTTACTTTTAATAAAAGCTACTATTAGGACCATGATGATAACAGCAAGCGCGACATAGGGTACCCACATTGTTTTATGGGCTATGACAGCATTTTGCTGCGCACTGAGTGCAACATCAGTATGGTAAAAATACAACCCTCCGATATATGGAGCGATTGGCCAGCCAATGGCATTGAAAGACTGTGCCAGGTTTATACGGGAAGCTGCATATTTTGGATCTCCTAAAACAGTCGTATAAGGATTGGCAACAGTTTCAAGGAATGAAAAACCCATGGCTACCAGGCAAACGCCCAAAAGAACCGCCCAGAAACCATCAATTTTGGTGGCGGGATAAAACCACAAACAGCCCAGAGCAGCCAAACTCAGACCTAAAATAATCCCCCACTTGTAACCAAGTTTATGAATAAACCATCCGGCAGGTAATGCCATGAAAAAATAGCCCAGGTAATGTGAAAACTGAACATTGGCCGAGTCGGCTTTCGTCAGGTGGTAGTAATCCTGAAAATGCTTATCCATGGTATCTATCAAGCTATTACCAACTGCCCACAAAGTAAAAAGAAGTGCAACCAGAAAGAAAATAAATGTATGATTTCTTCCGTCTTCAGTAGTAAACAGACCTTTTTTCGTACTTTTCATTTTGTCAAGAGTAATTATCGGTTGTTATTTTAGTTATTGCCTTCAAAAATCACGAATCTAATCCGTTTTGCCAAATGTTTTATGCTTTGCAAAGCTTTGCGGATGTATAAATATGTTGTGGAACATGTTTTGAATCACCATTTCTTCTTATTTGGCATTTGAACTGGTTTGTTGTAATTTCAACCATCAATATTATCTGCAATTATGGCCAAAAGGCATCTCTCCTTAAAAGATCTTGCGTCCGAGTTGAATATCTCAATATCAACAGTATCCCGGGCTTTGAAAAACCATCCTGACATCAGCCCGGAACTTACCAGGAAGATACAGGAACTCGCATTGGCCAGAAACTATACACCCAATCCGTTGGCCATGGGATTACTGAGGCAGGAGACCCGGATGATCGGCGTCATCGTGCCGGATCTTGTTACCCACTTCTACTCCTCCATTATCTCAGGAATCGAAGATTATGCCAAAAGCCGGGGCTATTTTATTCTCCTTGCTTCCTCCAATGAATCAATGGAGAAGGAGATCGAATCTGTTTCCAACCTGCTGAAAGCAAGGGTGGATGGCATGATTGTATGCCTGAGCAAAGAAACCAACCGGTTTGACCATTTTCTCCAATTGATTGAGGATGAAATTCCGTTGGTGTTTTTCGACCGTGTCTGCCTCGAAGAGGTTGTTCCCTGCGTGGTGGCCGACAACAAGGAATCAGTGAACCGCATCATCAGCCATTTCCATGAAGGAGGATACAAACGAATTGCCTTTATCTCCGGGCCTGAACACCTCAACATTTCGAGAGACAGGATTGAAGGTTATCATTCAGGACTGGAAAAATGCGGATTGAAATTTGACCCGACATTACTGCGCCAGTGTAACATGCAACCCGATGAAGCCATCCAAATTACAGGTGATCTGCTGGCGCTTCCGGAACCGCCGGATGCCATTTTCGGTATCAATGACATGGTGATCTTTGCCGTAATGAAGGAATTGCGCAAACGGGGTATCAAAGTACCCGAAGAAGTCGGGCTGGTTGGGTTTGCCGATGAATTTCATGCTACCTTCTCCTCTCCCGAGTTAACATCGATCATGCACCCTACCTGGGAGATCGGGATCAAAGCTGCCGAACTCTTTTTTAAAAAGAGGGATGATCCGGCGTTTGCGGAAATCGTTGTCATGCAGACGAAGTTAGTAGTGAGGGAATCTTCTGTCAGGATATAACCTGACTGGATATTACAAAGCCTTGAAGTAAACTTCAGGTTGCTTCATCCATTCTTATAAAGCCTTAATGCAATTTTACCGGACCTTGTTTTAATTTTAAGATTGGTTGATGCAACATTTCCTGAGTTTTATGCATAATCATGGTCCTACTTACACTCCAGGATCTTTTTCAGGTTGATCAGGTCCTTTGTATTTGCTTTCTTCATCATCATTGCCATCAGTGGAGCCAAGAATTTTGAGAAACCAGTCGGGCTGCCTATGTTGCGCAATGTCATTTTTGTTGTTTCGCTGTCGAGGGCAATCCAGGTATAGGTTGTCTCCATCGGGAATGGCCCTTCTGCGGTCCGCATAACCAGTCTCTGCCTCGGAATTAGTTCAATAAATTCATAGGTATATGCTAGTCTTCGTCCCATGAAATTGATTTTAAGTATTTACACTGTCTCCTTCTCCTGAGCTATTTGTACAAAATAATTTACGCTGGAATCAACGGATTGATTGTTCGTTTTGTAATTCTATCCCTAACCCTTCAGGTCCGACAAAAACAATTGAGGGGACAGATCAGCATAACCCCTATTCCGGTTTCCTGCGCCTTGCACTGCAGACGCAAAGTATTGCGTCTCTACAAATCCTCCCGTCCGGCTTTCCTTTTCAGGCTTCCGGTTTTCGGGCGATCACACAGGATCGCTCCTACGCTCCTTGCTCCGGCTACCTCCCGATTGCCATCCTGATGGCCTCCACTACGCTGTCCACATTCGGTTTGGAAAAATACTCACCGTCGGTACCATAGGCTCCGCGATGGTCTTTAGCAGAAATAACAAGCGGTTGGGAATCCAGCGCATAGAACGCTTCCTCCTGCTCCAGGATCTTTTGAAGCATATAGCCGGTTCCGCCGCCAGGAACATCTTCATCAAGCAAGACCAGCCGGTTGGTTTTCAGCAACGATTGGGTGATCAGGTGACCGGTATCAAAAGGCGCGAGTGTCTGCACATCAATCAGCTCTGCCGAAATTCCCATCGTTTTCAGTACGATTGCTGCCTCGGCAGCAATCGTCACATTCCACCCATAAGTCACCAAGGTCATATCTTTCCCCTGAATAAGAATTTCCGGCACCCCCAGCGGCACACAAAATTCCCCAAGGTTGTCGGGTAACTTTTCGCGCACGGTATATCCTTTCAGCGGTTCAATCACCAGCGCCGGTTCAAACCCTTTGAGTAATGTATTGTAAAACCCAGCTGCCTGAGTCATATTCCTGGGTACGCAAAGGTGAATGCCGCGCATGGAACCGAGAATCATGCTCATGGGAGAACCCGAGTGCCACATTCCCTGAAGTTGGTGACCGCGTGTGCGGATAATCAGCGGAGCAATCTGGCGGCCGCAGGTGCGGTAGTGCAAGGTGGAGAGGTCGTCGGCCAAGGTAGGCAACGCATAAATAAGATAATCAAGGTATTGAATCTCTGCAATTGGTTTGAATCCCCGAAGCGCCAGTCCGATTGCCTGCCCGATAATGGTCGTTTCCCTGATGCCTGTATCGAAAACACGATGACTGCCGTATTTCACCTGCAATCCTTTTGTCTCCTGGCTGACGCCGCCTAAAACGCCGGTGTCTTCTCCAAACGTAAGCAAAAGAGGGTAATTCTGAAAAAGCAGGTCAAAATTCTTATTCAGCAGTTCAGCCCCTGTCACCAATTTGGGATCAGGCTGGTAGACGGCCGCTACAGTTTCCCCGGTAGGTTTTTCCTCCATGCCGGGAACGGGTTCTTCCCTGAATAATTTAGCCCCCGTTGCTTCTTCATCGGTAATCCACTGGTCTAGCTCTTGCTTAAGTTCATTTAATACAGGTATGTCAGCGATGGTTCTTGAAAGTGCGTGTGCAAAACGGATCAGGTTCTTCCGGCTGGGATAAGAGGCTTTCAGCAGCTCGTTCAGCTCCCATTTTTTGTTGGAAAGCGGAGCATGCTGTTCGGAAATAGCCGTCGTTATTGATTTCAATCCTGAACGCTCCGCTTCAAAACCCGATTTAAAATTAATCCAGGCCTTGTCCCGGGCATGTCTTGCATTCAGTGCAGCCTGTTCTTCAAGGTGTTCGAGCTCTGCCAAATCACCGTAACCTTCCTTCAATATCCATTCCTTGAATTTTACAATCGCATCAAAATCTTTTTCCCACTGCAAACGCTCTCCGTTCTTGTACCGTTCGTGCGATCCGGAAGTGGAGTGACCCAAAGGTTGCGTGAGTTCATCCACGTGAAAAATTACAGGAACCTGTTTGTCCCTGCAAATGGAGATCCCTTCCTGAAAGGTTTTGACCATGCAGGCATAATCCCATCCTTTGCACTCATAAATCAGGCAGCCCTTGCCGTCTCCATTGGCCCTGAAGCCTTCCAGCGCCTTGGATATGCTTCCCTTGGCGGTCTGGAGATCCACCGGAACGCTGATGCCATATCCGTTGTCCCAGATGGCAATGGCAAGCGGCACCTGCATCACGCAGGCAGCGTTGATGGTTTCGAAAAACATCCCTTCAGAGGTGCTGGATTCACCGATCGTGCCGAATGCTACCTCATCACCGGTAATCAGCTCTTTCAGATGAGCGGAAAATTCAGGATTTTCCCTGACCAGTTTGGAAGCCTGCGCCAGCCCGAGCGATCGGGGTATCTGGCCGGCTGTCGGGGAGAGATCAGCCGCTGAATTTTTCATCCGGGCAAGCGGATGGAAAGAGCCTCCTGATGTCCGGTTGGCTGTTGAATGGTGGTTGTTGAAATTCCGTCCTCCGGTTGACGGATTGTTTTCACGGCTGGTATCGCCGTATAGCTGGGCAAAGAACTCAACAGGCGACATCATCCCCGCAGCAAGCAGGAAAGTCTGATCGCGGTAGTACCCTGAACGCCAGTCCCCGTCACGGAAACTTTTCACATAAGCCACCTGTGCCAACTCCTTCCCGTCGCCGAAAATACCGAAAGGCGCCCTGCCCAGGTGCACCTCTTTCCTGCCCAGGATACTCAGCTGTCTGCTGAGAAAGACCGTGTAATAATCATTTAATACACTCTCTTTTGTAAAAACAGATTTTCTGACAGACGATTTCAAACCCATCCAAATATTTTAGGTAACGGACTATGGCCAATGCACACTACACATGACTGAATTGTTTAACGAAAAATCAGGATTTAAGTTATCCTAAATCGCAAACAAAAAACCGGAGGAATTATTTCCTCCGGCTCCCCACATATGATATAAAGCATTTTATCTGCAAACTGCATTGACATTATCAATTGTCAACGGTCCGCTTATTTCCGTGTTTTCCCGTAAAGCGGTCCGTAAGTATCACAGGCCCGGTAATCAGCTCCCTCTTTGTCCATCCCGAAAGCGCTCCATGCTGCAGGGCGGAATATCTTTTTTTCATCCACATTGTGCATGCAGACAGGGATCCGCAGCATGGCTGCCAGGGAGATCAGGTCGGCCCCGATGTGACCATAGCTTATAGCTCCGTGGTTGGCTCCCCAGTTGGCCATCACACTGTAAACATCTGCGAAGGCGCCCTTGCCGTTCAGGCGGGGGGCGAACCAGGTTGTGGGCCAGGTCGGACTGGTACGCTCGTCCAAAATGGCGTGTATCTCTTCAGGCAGATCGATGGTCCAGCCCTCGGCAATTTGCAGCACGGGACCAATCCCTTTGACCAGGTTAACCCGGCTCATGGTGACTGGCATCTCCCCTTCGGTTTTGAAATGGGAGGAGAAACCGCCTCCGCGGAAGTAACCGAGATCGGCAGGCGGCCAATCGGTAGCATCCAGGCAAGCCTGAACCTCAGTTTCTGATATCTCCCAGAATGGTTTCATGACCGATTTCCCGTCCTGTTTTTGTTTTCCGGTAGCATCAAGCGTTGTAGATCCTGAATTGATAAGGTGGATAATTCCTTCCGAAGCTTTGCCCGTCAGCTTTTTCCCGGTTACGCGCGCTACGGCTTCAGGACTCCAATAGGTACGAACGTCAGAGAATATCTGAGCGGTATTGGTGAGCAGGTGACCGAACAGCATCGCAACACCATTCAAAGAGTCATTCTCTGTGGCGAATACAAACGCTTCCCGCAGACCGTTCCAGTCGAAGGATGAGTTTAGTATAGCCTCCATGAAATCCCCGTTAGGCAGATGGTCGGTCCAGGCACGCTGCCCCTGGAAACCACCCATGATGGCATTGTGACCAAGAGCCTCTTCACCGTGTCCGGTCTCCTTCAATTTAGGATTACCAATCATCAGGTCGCGTGCAGCAAGTGTCATTTTGACCACCATCTCCCACTCCCAATCTTTGCGTTCCCTGGTTGCCTGCTTATCAGGATCGTTGACCTCCATGCCCTCTTTGCAGTTCTTTTTTACCCATGCCAATGCCTTATCATACTCCGCATGGTCGTAAATGCCTCTTTCTGCCCGGCGCACCAATTCTGACATGTCAATTACTTCCGTGCGGACGCCCAGGTAATCCAGCAAGAACTCCTGGTCGACATACGAACCGGCGATTCCCATTGACATCCCGCCAAGGGAGAGGTAAGACTTGTTTTTCATCTGCGCCACTGCCAGACCCGCTTTGACAAAGCGCAATATCTTCTCTTTAACATCCTCAGGGATGGTGGTATCTTTTTTATCCTGGACATCATGGCCGTAAATTCCGAAAGCAGGTAGGCCTTTCTGGGCATAACCTGCAAGTGCGGCAGCCAGGTAAACTGCCCCGGGACGCTCTGTTCCGTTGAATCCCCAAACTGCCTTGGGAAGCATCGGATCGGTATCCATCACCTCAGTACCGTAACACCAGCAGGGTGAAACCGTAAGGGAAACCCCAACGCCTGAACGGGCAAATTTCTCTGCACACAAGGCCGCTTCGGCAACACCTCCGATGGTAGAATCGGCAATGATGCACTCAATCTGCTCCCCGTTCGGGAAACGGAGATTTTCACTGATAAGCTGCGCGGCAGCTAAGGCCATATTCATGGTTTGTTTTTCGAGGGATTCGCGTACTCCCTGAAGCCGGCCGTCAATTACGGGCCGGATACCTACTTTGGGCAGTTCTCCGATCAATCTGTTTGTGGACATCATTTAGTAAATTTTTATGATTTCAAGTACTTTTATTTATACACGATTACATTTGTTTATGATGAATTTGTACCCCGGAAGCCGTAAAAATAGCAACTTTAGCCAAAACCATCACCAATATCGCTCAAAAAGTAGCCCTGTAATTCTTTTTTCTCTCTTTTTTGCCGTAACTTGATAGTACAATTTCAGCACAAAAGAGCGAATCATGACTCAGCTATTTCCCCCCGAAATTATCAGGCACAGTTCGGAAAACTATTTTTCAGAGCAGGGCACCAGTGGCAGAATGATCTATCTTTCTGCGATCCTCTTTTTAGTCGTTTCCATGGCCCTCCTTCCATTTGTCCGTGTCCAGGTCACAACGCAAAGCGAGGGAGTCGTGCGTTCCGGCGGCGAAGACAATCCGATCGTGCCGGTCGTATCAGGGGAGGTTGTAGTCTGCAGAATCGCTGAAAATCTGACAGTAAACAAATACGACACACTGGTGGTCATTGCTTCCGACAGGATCGATCAGGAAATCAGGCTGATGACCTTCAGACAAGAGGATGAGCGCCGGCAGCATTCCGATCTGAGCAGGATGGTACAAGGATTAGGTGATGGCCTGACATCCTCGCTTTATAAACAGGAATTTACTTCCTATGAAGTCAGACTGGCTGAACAAAAAACAGCCTTGCTTCAGGCCGAAAGCGAATACCTGCTTGCCGAAAAACTCTTTGGCAAAGGCATTACGCCCAAACATGATTTTGAAAAGATCACCCGTCAGTTCCAAAGTGAAAAAGAGAGGTGCAATTCCATTCAGGCCCAACAGTTAACGATTTGGCAGGGGAAGCTGAAGGAGTCAGTCCAAGGCCTTGCAGAGCTCGGAACCAGAATCGGACAGTTAAAAAAGGAGAAAGCGCAATACTGCCTTACTGCCCCGATTGCCGGTACGATTACCGGTTACACAGGAATCAAGTCCGGGAATTATATTGTTCCCAACCAGCAGATAGCAAGAATTGCTCCCGAAAACGACCTTTTGGTTGAATGTTACATCAAACCGAATGACATCGGTTTGATCGAGAAGGGCATGCAGGCATCCTTTCAGTTCCATGCCTTCAACTACAATTTGTGGGGGGTGGCATCAGGTCAGGTGAACGAAATCTCCAGCAACGTGGTCAGTATGAACAACAGGCCGTTTTTCAGGATCAGATGCCAATTGGACCAACAATTTCTGCAGCTGAAAAACGGTTGCAAAGGGAACCTGAAAAAAGGGATGACCCTGACCGGACGTTTCAAAATTGCCGAACGGACCCTGTTTCAGTTGTTGTATGATAAAGCGGATAACTGGCTCAATCCAAAACGTAAAAACGGATGAGGACGAAGATAAAACAACGGGACATCACCGATTGCGGGGCGGCATGCCTTGCCTCTGTCGCGGCCCATTACAACCTGAGTATACCAGTTTCAAAAATCAGGCAGATGGCAGGTACCGATCAAAAGGGGACCAATGCCTGGGGTTTGATCAAAGCAGCTGAAAAGCTTGGATTTACTGCAAAAGGAGTTAAGGGCGGCATCGAAGCGCTGCCGGGAATTCCCTGCCCGGTTATCGCACACGTGGTGATCAACAAAACCCTGCTCCATTATGTCGTTATCTATAAACTGACAAAAAAGGAGATCGAATACATGGATCCCGGCGACGGGGAGATGCACAAAGTTACCTTTGAGCAGTTTTCCGAGATCTGGACCGGCGTCCTGATTTTGATGTCACCAGCTGCAGAGTTCCGGCCAACAAACGAGAAAATACCTGTACTCAGCAGATTCCTCTTCTTACTGCATCCGCATCGGGGCATCCTGGCCCAGGCACTTTTTGGTGCGGTGATTTATACCCTCCTGGGTTTGTCGACTTCCGTCTATATCCAGAAAATCACCGACTTTGTACTGGTCGACAGAAACGCCAATTTATTGAATCTTTTGAGCAGCACCATGTTGATTTTGGTCCTTTTTCAGTTATTCATCGGTTATACCAAAAATATTTTTGTGCTGAAAACTGGTCAGAAGATAGATGCACGGCTCATTCTGGGCTATTACAAACACTTGCTTAAACTGCCGCAGTACTTCTTTGATTCCATGCGGGTGGGCGAAATCATCTCCAGGATCAATGATGCGGTGAAGATCAGGGCATTTATCAACGACATCGCCATCTCGTTGCTGGTTAGCCTCTTTATCGTCATTTTCTCCTTTCTCCTGATGTTCGTCTACAGCTGGAAACTTGCGCTAATCGTATCGGCTGTTTTGCCGCTTTACGGACTTATCTATTTTGTCACCAATCACCTGAACAAGAAGAGAGAGCGCAAATTGATGGAAGACACGGCGGAGCTCGAAAGCCAGCTGGTCGAATCGCTTAACTCAGTCAGGACAATCAAGGAGTTCGGATTGGAGAATTTCTCCAACCTGAAAACCGAAATCCGCTTTATTAACCTGCTTCGGTCCATTTACCGCTCAACTACCAACAGCCTCTTTTCTTCGACCGGTTCAGAGCTGATCAGCCGGGTTTCCACGATTGTTTTGCTTTGGGCCGGATCCTATTTTGTGATGGACCAAACCATCACGCCTGGCGAATTGCTCTCCTTTTATGCCATTATCGGCTATTTTACCGGTCCGGCATCCAACCTGATCGGGATGAATAAATCGATCCAGAATGCAATGATAGCCGCCGACCGTCTCTTCGAAATCATGGATCTCGAACAGGAAACGGAGGAAAATAAAATGGATATCCCGCGGGATAAAACCGGCCATATTGAATTCCGGCGGGTGAGTTTCAGTTATGGCACCCGTACCGATGTATTTGATCATTTTTCATTCCGGATTAATAAGGGTGAGATTACAGCAGTGGTCGGAGAGAGCGGTTCAGGCAAAACAACCCTCGTCGCACTGATGCAAAAATTGTATCCGTTAACAGGCGGCAATATCTATCTGGGCGACTACAACCTGGAACATGTTTCAACCGAGAGCCTGCGGAAGCTGGTAGCAGTAGTTCCCCAGCGACTGGAGCTCTTTTCCGGAACTCTGCTCGAGAACATTGCTGTCGGCGAGTTCTCTCCTGACCTTACCAGGATTCTGGATATCTGTCACTCGCTAGGAATGCAGCCTTTTATCGAAAAACTGCCTGACGGATTTAACAGCCGGATCGGTGAGAACGGCACTACACTGTCGGGAGGTGAGAAGCAACGGGTTGCCATTGCCAGGGCGCTCTACCGGGATCCAGAGATATTGCTTTTCGACGAGGCGACCTCCTCGCTTGACAACGAATCCGAGCATTTTGTGCAGGAAACTATCAGGGAAATGAAAAACAGGGGCAAAACGATTCTTATTATTGCGCACCGGTTAAGTACGGTGGTTCATGCAGACCATATAGCAGTCCTGGAAAAGGGTTTAATTGCGGAAGAAGGCAGCCATGATTATTTGTGGCAACTGCAGGGGAAATATTTCAGGATGTGGCAAAAGCAATTGCCTGTGCAGTTAGACGGAAGATGGTGCCGGATGGAAGAAAATGCCAAAACCTACTGCCATGAAGCTGGTTGAGCATTTTGAAAGAATCAAAAAAATGAACGGGCTGATCAGGTCGGGGAATACCGGTACACCCTCAGAATTTGCAGCAATCATAGGCATCAGCCAAAGCCATCTGTTCAGGTATATTCATGAACTGGAACTGTATGGCATGGATATTCGTTACAGCCGATCGATGAAAACCTATTTTTACGGCAACGATAACGAATTAATAATCAACTATTCTTTGAAATTAATTACGGAAAGAAGAGCCAGGGAAATTATAGGAGGAGCTTTCCATTATCAAAATAGTCACACAAAGTTACACGGAGAAGCACAGAGTTACACTGAGTAAAAACTGAAAATGTTGACGAATCAGATTACAAAGATTATTATTGGTTGTGCAATTGAGGTACACAGATTACTGGGTCCGGGATTATTGGAGTCAGCTTACATCTCCTTCACCATCTTCCCGACAATCTCACGGAATTTTTCCACATCTGAATCCGGTAAGACCTGCAGCAGCCGGGCCTCACATTCAAGTCTGTTATTGTCAATTTCGTCTTTGATTTTCTTCCCGCTCTCCGTCAGGCAAAGGGTAATGGCCCTCCGGTCAGCTTTATCGGTGTTACGGTCGAGGTAACCGTCAACTACCAGTTTCTCTATTACCCGGCTTATTCTGGAAGGCGATAGTCCCATATTTTTTGCCAACTCCGGACTACTGAGCCCTGTACACTGGTCAAGTGAACTAAAGAAAAGCAATTCCGACTGGGAAAGATGCAAATGTTCCATCAGCCGGTAGTCAATGGCAGCACATTTCTTCTTCATCTCATAAACCAAACCCAGAATTTCCATCCCTTTTTCCATGATCAAAAATATTTTGATGCAAAACTACTAATAAGTCAACTATTTACAAAAGCATTTTGTGCTAATAGCAAATATTTTTATTAAAAAGTTTTTTTATTTGAATATTAGATTTACTTTTGCAAAGAAATAATTGCTATTAGCAAATTAAATAAGAACTAAAAAATATAAAATTATGGCACTTGAACATTTGACCCTGGATACATTCAAAGAGAAAGTATTCAATTTTGAAGCGAACAAAGATTGGAAATATGAAGGCACTGCACCCGCCATTATCGATTTTTATGCCGACTGGTGCTCCCCATGTAAAATGGTAGCCCCCATTCTGGAAGAGCTACAGGTGATGTACGGATCTAAACTGACTATTTACAAAGTAAATACCGAAGAAGAACGCGAATTGGCCGGATTGTTTGGCGTCCAAAGCATTCCTTCACTGCTTTTCATTCCTGTAGAAGGACAACCACAAATGGCACAGGGTGCTTTACCAAAAGCCACTTTTGTCAGTGCAATTGAAGATGTATTAAAAGTATCAGCCAACTGAACTGAAACTTGTGCGATTTCAAGTCGTAATAAAGTTAAAGCGTAATCTGATATCATTTAGTATAAACAAATTTATCCCATGAAGCAAGAAATTAATCTGTCCTGGAAAAAAGGGATGGCATTTGAAACAGAACTTAACGGTCACAAGCTAACTGTAGATGCTGATGCATCTGTGGGAGGAAAGGATTCAGGTCCCAGACCAAAGGCATTGATGCTCGTATCCCTGGCCGGATGTACCGGTATGGATGTCGTCTCTATTTTGGAAAAAATGAGGGTTGAACTCGCGGACCTTAACATCAAAGTTGAAGGTGAAGTGACAGAAGAGCATCCGAAACATTTTACTTCCATGCACATTACTTACGAATTCTGGGGAAAAGATCTCCCGATGGAGAAGCTCGAAAAAGCAGTTTCGATGTCGGATGAAAAATATTGCGGTGTTTCTGCAACACTTAAACAGGGGATTCCGGTCACTCATTCGATCGTGGTACACGAAAAATAAATGCAATATAATTTTGTAATATGAAATCAATCGTTATTTTTGCTGACAGTTTATAACAATAACGATGATTACGCTTACAAATTACAGGGGCAGCAATTGGCTTTGGCACGACTTCGTACAAGATGCGTAAGCGGTATGCCTGTAATTAAACCATAAAAGGGGATATGTCTGTTTACGCAGCATCTCCCCTTTCCTTTTAAAGATAATTCCACCACAAAAAAAACCAGAAAAAATGCAAAAGAAAATTTATCTCGACGAGTCGGAAATGCCCAAACAATGGTACAACCTGGCAGCCGATCTTCCAATGCTCCCTCCGCTCGGTCCGGATGGGAAACCCATCTCACCGGAAATGCTCGCTCCTGTCTTCCCAATGAACCTGATCGAGCAGGAGGTAAGTACCGAACGCTGGATCAGTATCCCTGATGAAGTTCAGGATATGCTGAAAATCTGGAGACCAAGCCCGCTCATCCGCGCCTTTGAGTTGGAAAAAGCATTGGGTACCCCGGCAAAAATCTTTTACAAAAACGAAAGTGTCTCCCCTGCAGGAAGCCACAAACCAAACACAGCCATTCCGCAGGCTTACTACAACAAAAAATTCGGCATCACACGAATTACCACTGAGACAGGCGCCGGTCAGTGGGGCAGTGCCCTTTCTTTTGCCTGCTCATTGATTGGCGGCCTTGAGTGCAAAGTATACATGGTAAAAGTAAGTTATGAGCAAAAACCATTCCGTCAGATGTTGATGAACACTTGGGGTGGTACATGTGTCTCCAGTCCAAGTACCGAAACCGCTGCCGGTCGTGCCGTACTGGCAGAGTTTCCGGATACACCGGGAAGCCTTGGCATAGCGATTTCTGAAGCGATAGAGGCAGCTGTAACCGATCCTACCGGGAAAACCAGGTACGGATTGGGTTCGGTACTCAACCATGTGATGCTGCACCAAACCATTATCGGACTTGAAGCCAAAAAGCAACTGGCAAAGGTTGGTATTAAAAAACCGGATATTGTGATCGGCTGCTGTGGCGGCGGAAGTAATTTTGCCGGACTCGCTTTCCCTTTTATCCAGGATAAAATCAATGGTGATGACATAGAAATTATCGGTGTAGAGCCTGCGTCCTGCCCTACCCTTACTAAAGGAACTTTTATGTATGACCATGGTGACCTTGCCCGGATGACTCCGTTACTTCCTATGTACAGTTTGGGACACAACTTCATTCCTGCACCCATCCATGCGGGCGGATTACGTTACCACGGGATGTCGCCGCTGGTAAGTGCTGCTGTAAGAGCCGGATATGTCACTCCGATTGCCATTAATCAATCTGAATGTTTTGAAGCTGGCATGCTTTTTGCTAAAACGGAAGGAATTGTGCCGGCACCTGAAACCAATCATGCCATTGCTGCAACCATCCGCGAAGCGAAAAAGGCCACCGCCGAAGGCAAAGAGAAAATAATCATTTTCAACCTTTCCGGACACGGGCTGATGGATTTGGTGGGATATGATAAATACATGAAAGGACAACTTTCCGACTACGAAATGTCTGCCGAGGAAATCAGTACGAACCTCCATCAAATGGACAATTACCCGAAACCGTAATAAAAGGATAAAGGATAAAGGATAAAGGATAAAGTAGGGGCATCATGAGTGGTGCCCCTACATATGCCGTTCAATGCGCCGTCATTGTTCATTATTAGCCCTCCCTAATTGCTGGTGGTTCCTGCTACAAATCCGGGATACTAAACGGAAAAACCGGGTTAGTCCCCCGAAACTTCATCCACCCTTTTCAGAAAAATCTGCTTTTCTCCGTCAGTGATAAAAGATGCCTCAAAAGAGTTTCTGACCAGTTGGATGATATCATCTCTGGTCAGGTCAAGTGCATCAGCTACAGCGATATAGTTGTCGTTGAGGTAACCCCCGAAATAGGCCGGATCATCTGAGTTGACAGTTACCTTTATACCGCGCTCCATCATCTCTTTCAACGGATGGTCCGACATCTTCTGAATGACCTTTAGTTTAAGATTTGACAATGGGCAGGATGTAAGGGGAATCTCATAGATCCCGAGCACATCCACCAAATCCGGATCTTCAATTGCACTGTTTCCATGATCAATCCGTGAGGCATGCAATAAATCCAACGCTCCCCAGATGTATTCCGGCGGCCCCTCTTCTCCCGCATGCACAACCGTCAAAAATCCCATATCACGTGCTTTCTCAAAAAGGTCAGCAAATATTTCCGGTGGAAAGTTCTTTTCGGAGGAATCAAGACCTATGGCCGTTATCCAACCCTGAAAAGGAACTGCCTCCTTCAGTGTTTTAAATGCATCTTCAACGCTGAGGTGTCGCAGAAAAGAAAGTATCAACCGGAAAGTGATTCCTAATTTTTCATAACCATCCGTCATGGCGCGGTAAATGCCGCCAATCACGGCACTGAACGGAACGCCCCTGGAGGTATGAGCCTGCGGATCAAACATCACTTCCGTGTGGAGGATATTGTTCTCTTTGGCTTTTAAAAGGTATGCCCAGGTCAGGTCATAAAAATCCTGCTCTGTCAGCAAAACCGATGCAGCAGCGTAATATATATCCAAAAAATCCTGCAGGTCGTCAAACCGGTAGGCATCATGCAATGCCTGTTCAGAGGTATATTTCAATTGTATCCCGTTACGGCCGGCAAGCTGAAACATCAAGGCAGGCTCAATGGTACCTTCCAGATGAAGGTGTAATTCTGCTTTGGGAAGGGACCGGATAAACTTGTGGAGATCTGTCATCCAGTTTAATAGTTTTTGCCTTGGAGTTCAAAGTAAGCTTGCGGATGTCCGCAGATCGGGCATGCCTGCGGTGCGCTTTGCGCTTCATGCAAGTATCCGCATACCAGGCATTTCCAGGTTACTTTGTCTCCGCGCTTGAAAACCATTCCTGACTCAAGGTTATTGTACAAAGTTCTGTAACGCTCTTCATGTGCTTTCTCGACCTTCGAAATCATTTTGAACAGGGCAGCTACTGCCTTAAAACCCTCTTCTTCCGCAATACGGGCAAATTCAGGATAAAGATCCGTCCATTCTTCATTTTCCCCATCGGCAGCGGCTTTCAGATTTTCAAGGGTCGATCCGACTACCCCGGCAGGATAAGATGCGGTGATTTCCACCATTCCACCTTCCAGAAATTTAAAAAACTGTTTGGCGTGCGACCGCTCATTGAAGGCCGTTTCGTCAAGGATGTTGGCAATTTGTTCCAGTCCTTCTTTTCTTGCCTGTTTGGCAAAATAATCATACCGCATTCTTGCCTGTGATTCGCCTGCAAATGCTTTCAACAGATTCTGTTCTGTTTTTGAACCTTTTATTGTATTCATGATTGTTGTGTATAAATTATTGTGGGTAATAATAATGTCTAATTGGTGACGTAGGTTAAAAGTAAGACAAATTATCTGAATTGCCCCAATCTTTGTTAAATTTGTAACAAACGGAATATCATCAATGCATCTTCAATAAGGCAAAGGCTATACGAGTATATCAAAGTAGCAAACAGCCGGGTAATTTGATGCCGGTAGCGAAGTGTTGATCTTATCCAAAGAAATCCGGAACTAATACTCAACCGATACAGCCACAAAAAACACATTGAAACTTTTCGAAGATAAAAAAGTCCGTACTATTTGGGACAACGAACAGGAGAAATGGTATGTTGCTATCGCCGATGTAATTGCGGCTCTTACCGACAGTCCTAATCCGCAAGTGTTTTGGAGGGTTTTGAAAAAGAGATTGTTGGCTGAGGGGAACCAAACCGTTACAAATTGTAACGGTTTGAAAATGGAAGCTCCGGATGGTAAAATGAGAATGACCGATGTAGCTGATGTTGAGCAGCTTTTCCGGTTGATACAATCCATTCCATCGCCAAAAGCAGAGCCAATTAAAATGTGGCTGGCCGAAATCGCCAGTGAACGATTGGATGAAATTGAAGACCCCGAACTGGGAATCGACCGGATGCTGGAATACTACCACCGGAAAGGCTATTCGACCAACTGGACAAAAAAGCCGATCCGAAAGCCGAAAGCAGCATATTGGACCAGGAAATTAACCGGCTGGTTTATGAATTCTTTAGCTTGGCAGAGGTAAAGTTATGAGTTGTAGAGGGAAGCTAATATGAAAGAAAAAATTAAAGGTACATGGATAATTTCAAAATTCCTGTGTGATGTTCTGGCAAGTCCTAAGTAGTCGATCCTTAAGCATGCTTCGGATTGGCCATGTCCGCACTGTGGGAACAAATTTACGCGATATGACACTTAATCTTTTGGGTCCTCATTGTTTTAATTAATTCTTTACCGGTGAAACCATGAAAAACAATTATCAAATAATTCTGTATCAGACAGAAGACGGTAAAACCAAAATTGAAGTCAAATTAAAGGACGAAACGGTTTGGCTTACACAAGCACAGATAATTGAACTTTTTCAAAAAGTAAAATCAACTATTAGTGAGCATGTCAAACACCTATTCGAGGAAGGTGAATTGAATGAAGATTCAGTTTTTCGGAAATTCCGAACAACTGCCTCCTATGGCAAAATTTACGATACTGTTTACTGGCAAAGTGGCAGTCACTCCACTTGAAAATTTAGACAACAAACTGATTTACTTTGAAGAAGCAAAACAAACCACAGATCCCTGACAATAGTTTTACAGAATTTCTGCTTTACACCACAGCCAATGGCAAGGTAAAAGTGGAAATATTTCTGCGCAATGAAAATATCTGGCTTACCCAGGCAAATATTGCAGAATTGTTTGGTGTTGATAGAAGTGTAATAGCAAAGCACTTACAGAATATTTTTGTAGAAGGGGAGTTGAACAAAGAAGCAACTTGTGCAAAAATTGCACAGGTTCAAAAAGAAGGAAAGAGAGAAGTAAAACGATATATCGAATTCTATAATCTCGATGCCATTATCTCTGTAGGCTATCGGGTAAATTCAGCGCAAGCTACTCATTTTCGGATATGGGCAACTGAACGACTGAAGGAGTACATCATTAAGGGTTTTACAATGGATGATGAGCGACTTAAAAATCCGAATAATATCTTTGGTAAGGATTACTTTGAAGAGCAATTGGCCCGAATCCGGGATATTCGTTCCAGCGAACGAAGATTCTACCAAAAGATTACCGATATCTACTCACAATGCAGTGCCGATTATGAAAAGGATAGCGAGATCACGAAACAGTTTTTTGCCATTGTTCAAAACAAGCTTCTGGGCAATCACCCATCAGACAGCGGCCGAAATTGTGGCATCGCGTGCCAATCGTCAAAAACAAAATATGGGTTTAACGACTTGGAAGAATGCCCCAGACGGAAGAAATACGTAAAACCGATGTAGCTATTGCCAAAAACTATCTGAACGAAGAGGAACTCGGCGGTCTTAATCGAATCGTTTCAACATATTTGGATTTTGCCGAATTGCAAGCTAGTAATCGCAAAATCATGGTTATGCAGGACTGGGTTGCTAAACTGGATGCTTTCTTGCAATTCACTGAAAAGGATATTCTTAACAATGCCGGAAAAGTTACGTCCGAAATCGCCAAATCCATTGCTGAAAACGAATTCGAAAAATTCAGTGTTGTACAGGATCAGTTGAATGAGAGCGATTTCGATATTGAACTTAAAAGATTGGAAAAACGTGAGTGAAATTTCGCCTTGTGCATAACACCGATATCCCGTCGAGTATTGCGCTATACTCTGCCGCAACTCTATTATACTTGACTGAAAATTCACTATTCTTCGGGGCAGATGACCATTTCCCGACCGCATTCTGAAATAGCGTCAGCGTAAATTCATATTTCTTTACCGACAACGGGCATATCTCTGCAGCACATGCATATCATTTGGACACCGCACCCTCTCCCCGTTTCAGCGGGTAATAAATCAATGACGGAGAGGGAATCGTCTCCCCCAACCCAAGTTCCGGCCACATGCAGTCAATCTTTTGAATGGTAGCTAATGAAGAAACAACCGGATTCGGCCAGTCTCGCCTGAAACCGTCAGTCTCGGCTGTTTTTCTTGTACCATCCACCACCAGATGAGCTACTTCTCCTGACTGTGCAGCCGCAAATATTTTGCAGTCACGCCTGGGATCAATATTCCCTGTCACATACCATACCACGGCATCAAGGTTTTCAACAGGCAGTGACGCATCCACCAGGACAATAAATTTTATTTTTCTGATTGCCTTTAATTTTAAAAGCTGCCCGCTTAATGCGGAAACCTTGAAACCTGCCTCTTTTTCAATCCCAAGTACAACCATTGAGATTCCGATATCGGGCAGTGAGCCGTTTAATTTTTTAATCACAGGAATCTCAGCCATTATTTTTTGAAGTTCAGCGGCATTCGGAAGCACCACTTCTGCCAACTCCTCATTGATTTCTTCCGGAAATCTGGTCGTTGCATCGATCCCCATTTTGGAACCATAAGCGAATTTAGAAGAGGAATGATCCAGTACGTCCAACGGTCCGGTTGAAAAAATGATGTCATTGGCAGGGTCTATCTGCCGGCTCAATTTTATGACAAACTCCGTCATATCCGTCCATTGGTTGGCATGGTCTGTCACAACCATTATCTTGTTGAACATCATCTGTCCGGCCCCCCACATGGCATTCATGGTCTTGAGCGCTTGCCCTGCATAACTTTTTTCGATCCGGGCAAGTGTAAGGTTATGTGCCACCCCTTCAGGAGGAAGATAGAGGTCTTTCAACTCGGGGATCAGTGTCATTTTCATCGGAACCAGGAAGATTTTCTCAGTAGCCAGGCCAATGTAGGCATCCTCCTGCGGAGGTATCCCAACGATTGTAGCCGGATAAATGGCTCCTTTCCTTCGGGTAATACAGGTAACATGAAATTTCGGGTACCAGTCGGCCAACGAATAAAAACCGGTATGATCGCCAAACGGACCTTCCCATATCAATTCTTCAGACGGATCAATATAACCTTCCAAAATAAAATCGGCATCATCCGGCACTTCCAGGTCATTGGTCAGGCATTTTACCAATTCAACTTTTTTCTTCCTTAAGAAACCGGCAAGCATGTATTCGTCAATCTGGTCGGGAAGCGGAGCAGTTGCAGCATAGGTATAGGCAGGATCTCCGCCCAAAACTACTGAGACAGGCATTCTTTTCCCCTGTTTCTGATAGCCCAGGTAATGCCGTGCTCCAGTTTTGTGCTTGTGCCAGTGCATGCCTGTGAGGTCCGGGCCAAATACCTGCATGCGGTACATCCCCACATTCCGCACTCCGGTTTCAGGATCCCTTGTAACAACACACGGCAGGGTAATAAACGGTCCGCCATCAGCAGGCCAGCAGGTCAGAACCGGAAGTTTGGTGAGATCAGGACTATCCATCACAATTTCCTGACATCTTCCTCTTCCGGATTTTTTCCCGGGCATCCAGGATGCTATCCTGGAAAGTAACGGAAGCAGTTTTAACTTATCCAGAAAATTCCCGGATGGCCCTGCCAACTGCTTAAAAAGATCTTCGATTTCGGTCCCTATCTGATCCAATGAGTCATGTCCCAACGCAAGGCACATTCTTGATTCAGAACCGAATGCATTAATGAGAAGGGGAAAGGCAGTTCCGTTGTTCTCAAACAACAAAGCCTTTCCCCCTCCGGGACTCTTGGAAATGCGGTCAACGATTTCTGTAATTTCAAGAATGGTGTCAACCTTTTGGGTGATACGGATCAATTCATTCCTGCGTTCCAGTAACTCAACGAAATCGTTTAACCCGTTGTAAGGCATACTTTTATTTTAAATGCCGGCCTTTTGTTTGAAGAACTCCAATGTTTCTGAAGATGGCCTTTCCAAAGGCAAATTGTACATCCGGTCCCAAACAAGTTGGGCAAGTACACCCAGAGAACGGCTTACCCCAAACATAACCGTATAGAAGAAATGTTCTGATATACCGTAATGCTGAAGCAGAGCGCCTGAGAATGCATCCACATTAGGCCATGGATTTTTGATTTTTCCAAGCGACTGCAAAATCGGAGGAACAATGTCATATAGAAGATTGACCGTATCAATCATGCTGTCATTCGCAACATATTTCTTAGCAAAGATCTGTTGTGCAATGAATCGCGGATCGGTAACCCTTAGAACAGCATGTCCGTAACCAGGAACAACCTGACCAGACGAGATGGTCTTCCTCACATACGCTTCTATTTTGATGCGTTCTTCTGCCTCATTCTCACTGACTCCAATCTCTTCGTTCATTTCATTGATCCAGTTGATCACCTCCTGGTTGGCATATCCGTGCAAAGGTCCAGCAAGGCCGAGCATTCCGGCAGCGTAGGAATAATAAGGATTACTAAGGGCAGACCCTACAAGATGGGTAGCGTGTGCTGAAACATTTCCTCCTTCATGGTCGGCATGAACCATCATGTACATCCTGAAAAGACGGTATACTTCGTCACTGTCATAACCCATCATGTGGGCAAAATTGGCAGCCCAATCGAGGTTAGGATCCGGCGGAATAAACCTGCCGTCTTTGAAATTCTTACGGTAAATGTATGCTGCAACAACAGGAAGACGAGCAATTAAATCCATTACATCTTCAAATGTTGTATCCCAATAATCATTTTTGTGAAGCCCGTCACGATGTGCTTTCTGGAACTTTGATTCAGTTGCCATTGCCAGAATAGCCGTACTGAACTGCGTCATAGGCTTACTTGTCAAAGGCATTGCATCCAAGATTTCAATCACGTGTTCGGGCAGTTCACTGCGTCTTACCCACTCCTTGCTCAAGGCGTCAACTTCCGCTTTGGTTGGTATTTCATCGAGGAGAAAGAGATAAAACAAACCTTCGGAAAGTGGTTCACCCTCAGGTCTTACTTTGGGCAATTTCTCTTGTATTTCAGGAATAGTATAACCCCGGTAGGTAATTCCTGTATTTGCGTTTAGCTTGGATGTGACCGTAAGCAATCCGGTAATACCCTTCATTCCGGTAAGTACCTGATCAATATTTACTGATTCAAGAACTGTGGTTCCAAATTCACTGATCAAACGTTTTACGACAAGGCGCTCTTCTTCACCCCTCTTCAAAAGTTTTTGTTTAATGTAATCCATAAAGAGTTTATTATGTTAGTTATATAATTCCATGAACTCACAACCTTCAGTCCTCAATATCATTTCTGAAGATCTTTCCGATAAGCAGGTGAAAATTACACAAAAAATGCATCAATTTATATATTTATCTACCAAATAGGGTAAATATTTTAAAAATGAAGATATCTGTCTATTTGCGTTACTAAACTTACAACAAAACAAAAGCCATCCGGAATGGATGGCTTTTGAATATGTGTAATAAAACCTTGAATATGAATCAGGAAGCAGCTTCTTCAGCCTCCGTAGCTTCAGTCTGAACTTCAGCAGGAACTTCAGCAGGAACTTCAGCAGGAACTTCAACTTTTTTGGCTTCTTTTTCCTTAACAGGTGCTGCAGGTGTATCTGTTTTTTTGGTTTTCCGGGTACGGCGTTTTTTTGTTGTATCGGCTTTTGGTGTTGACAACATGTTTTCGTTGTAGTCGACCAGTTCAATTATACACATCTCAGCATCATCTCCCATCCGGTTGCCAGTCTTTAAGATTCTGGTATAACCTCCCGGGCGATCTCCAATTTTAACGATGATATCACGGAAAAGTTCAGTAACAACCTGTTTGCTTTTCAGGTCGCTGAATACTTCGCGTCTGTTGTGGGTGGTATCTTCTTTTGCTCTTGTAATCAATGGTTCAACAAATTTTCTCAACTCTTTTGCTTTTGCAAGTGTGGTTGTGATGCGTTTGTGGAGCAAAAGAGAGTTTGCCATGTTGGAAAGCATCGCTTTTCGGTGTGAGCTGGTTCTACCTAAATGATTAAACCCTTTTCTATGTCTCATTTCAATTATTCCTTGTCTAATTTATACTTACTGATATCCATCCCGAAACTCAAATTGAGATTGACCAATAAATCATCCAATTCTGTGAGGGATTTCTTTCCAAAATTTCTGAATTTCAGCAGGTCATTGCGGTTGTAAGTAACCAATTCTCCCAGTGTTTCCACATCAGCTGCTTTCAGGCAATTGAGTGCACGTACAGAGAGATCAAGATCGACCAGCTTATTTTTCAGCAATTGGCGCATGTGCAGAATTTCCTCATCGAATTCCTCATTGGCAAATTTCTCATCAGAGTCGAGTGTTATTTTCTCGTCAGAGAAGAGCATGAAATGGTAAATCAGAATTTTAGCTGCTTCCTTCAATGCATCTTTCGGGTGAATAGAGCCATCAGTATGAATATCGATGACCAGTTTTTCATAGTCAGTCTTTTGTTCAACACGATAATTCTCTACCGAGTATTTCACATTTTTGATGGGTGTGAAAATAGAGTCGATAGGTATTACGCCGAACTCTTCGTCAGCCGGTTTGTTCTCCACGCCAGGTACATATCCGCGCCCCTTCTCGATGGTCATCTCGATTTGAAGTTTCACGTCTGTTTCCATGTTGCAGATCAGTAAATCGGTATTCAAAACACGGAACCCGGTGATGAAATTGTTGATGTCACCCGCTTTGAATTTGTTTTGACCGAAGATAGTGACCGTGACCTTTTCACTGTCGAAATCTTCCACCACTTTTTTGAAACGTATTTGTTTCAAGTTAAGGATCATCTCTGTAACGTCTTCAATCACACCCGGAATTGTTGAGAATTCATGTTCAACTCCTTCGATTTTAATTGTTGTGATTGCATACCCCTCCAAAGATGACAACAAGATTCTGCGTAATGCATTCCCGATGGTAATACCATAACCGGGCTCTAGCGGACGAAATTCGAATTTACCGACTTTCTCATCCGACTCAATCATGATCACCTTATCCGGCTTCTGGAAAGCTAAAATTGCCATAAACCTTATATTAATTATTTCGAATACAATTCGACGATTAACTGTTCCTTGATGTTTTCAGGAATCTCTTCTCTCTCTGGTACATTCAAAAATCTGCCTGATTTCGCTTCTCCGTTCCACTCCAACCAGGAGAAACTGCTGTGACGACGTGAAGAAAGTGAATCATTGATAGCTACCAAAGATTTAGATTTTTCACGAACGGCAACAACCTCGCCAGGACGAACGGAATAAGAAGGGATATTGACCACTTCACCATTGACGGTAATGTGTTTGTGAGATACCAGCTGACGGGCAGCGGCACGTGTTGGTGCAATTCCCAAACGGAAAACCACGTTGTCCAAACGGCTTTCAAGAAGCTGTAAAAGGACAGTACCGGTAATACCCTTGTGGGAATGTGCTTTTTCGAACAAATTGCGGAACTGACGTTCTAAAACGCCGTACATGTATTTTGCTTTTTGTTTCTCTTTCAACTGAGTACCATATTCTGATACTTTTTTACGGCGTTTGCTGTTACCGTGCATTCCCGGAGGGAAGTTTTTGTGTTCAAATGCTTTATCGGGGCCATAGATTGGTTCACCGAATTTTCTAGCAATTTTTGATTTAGGACCTATGTATCTTGCCATTTTTTAATTTAATTTACTGGGGATTAGACACGACGACGTTTGGGGGGACGACAACCGTTATGAGGCATTGGGGTAACATCGACGATCTCAGTCACCTGGATACCAACATTAGCGATAGCACGAATAGCGGATTCGCGGCCGTTCCCCGGTCCCTTCACATAAACTTTCACCTTGCGTAAGCCAAGATCAAACGCTGTTTTTGCACACTCTTCTGAAGCTGTTTGCGCTGCATAAGGAGTATTTTTCTTCGAGCCACGGAAGCCTTTTTTCCCGGCGGATGACCAGGAAATAACTTCTCCATTGTTGTTGGTCATCGAAATGATAATATTATTAAAAGTAGATGAAACGTGAGCCTGTCCGACAGCCTCCACATTAACAACCCTTTTCTTAGATATTCCAGTCTTTTTTGCCATCTCTACTTATTCTTATTTAGTAGCTTTCTTCTTATTTGCAACTGTCTTCTTTTTACCTTTGCGCGTACGGGCATTGTTTTTTGTACTTTGTCCGCGAACCGGCAGGCCTAAACGATGACGAATGCCCCGGTAACAACCAATATCCATCAATCGTTTAATGCTCATCTGGTTTTCAGAACGAAGTTCACCCTCGACTTTAAAACCGTCAGTAATTACCTTACGAATTGACGTAAATTGATCATCATTCCATTCGTTGACTTTGATGTTTTTGTCCACACCCGCTTTTTCGAGAATTTCGTTTGAGCGGCTGCGTCCAATTCCAAAGATATAAGTCAGGGCGATTTCGCCTCTTTTGTTATTTGGTATGTCTACACCAACTATTCGAGCCATAATCTTATATTGATTAAAAAATCGTTATAAATTTAACATTTTTAACCCTGACGTTGTTTGAACTTCGGGTTTTTTTTGTTTATCACGTAGAGACGTCCCTTACGGCTTACAATTTTGCATTCCGCACTACGTTTCTTAATGGATGCTCTTACTTTCATTTTTCTATTTTTTAATTTTTGTATCTGAAAGAGATTCTTCCTTTGCTAAGGTCATAAGGTGACATTTCAACCTTTACTTTGTCGCCAGGCAGAATTTTGATATAGTGCATACGCATCTTGCCCGAAATATGGGCCGTTATCACATGACCGTTTTGCAATTCTACCCGGAACATAGCATTTGACAATGCTTCAATAATTGTTCCGTCTTGTTCAATAAATGATTGTTTTGACATAGAAACTGTTACTTCTGCATTAATGTTGAAAACCCCTACTATTTCCTCAAACCGCTCCTGAGAGCAAACCTTAACATTCGTCCTATTTCCGGTGTCCGATAAAGTCATTGACTTTGCTGCTTCCTTCAAACACCTGAAAAGATGGTTTTTTCATTGCCGCGCTTATTCTCTGGTTGTTAAATCAGGCGAATAATCTTGAAAAAACGGAGGCGATCTAATTTTTCAGGTCGGCAAAGATACTGAAAAGAAAAAAAAGATGCAACACTCTTTTCGGGAAACAGTTAAACTTCTGTAAAAAGATCCGAATGCATCAGCCGATAATCCCTTTGGATTCCGAACTGATTTATGATGATGCTGTTAAACAGCTTACTTGCCAGGATAAAATAATTTCCTCACAATGGGACGGATAAATCCGATCCCTTACATATTCATACCCCCGGTACGACCTTTGATCCGGCCTGACTTCAGCAATCCGTCGTAGTGGCGCATCAGCAGGTGGCTCTCTATTTGCTGCAACGTATCGAGAATTACTCCGACAAGAATCAGCAGGGAAGTTCCACCAAAAAAGTGTGCAAACGATGAATTAATGCCTAATATCATGGCAAATGCAGGCAATATGGTAATCAGTCCAAGGAAGATAGAACCCGGCAGTGTTATTCTCGACATGATCGTATCGATGTATTCTGCGGTCCGTTTTCCTGGCTTAATACCGGGTATAAACCCGCCATTTTTCTTCATATCCTCGGCCATTTGGTTAGGATTGATCGTAATAGCGGTATAGAAGTAGGTAAAAATAATTACCATCAGGAACATGACTGCATTGTACCAGAAGCCGGTATAATTAGAGAAAGAAGCGAACATTTTTCCTAGTGTCTCGGATGAAAAGAGACCGGCCATGGTAGCTGGGATAAACATAATTGCCTGGGCAAAAATGATTGGCATAACACCTGCAGCATTGACCTTCAATGGGATGTACTGACGAACACCGCCGTACTGGCGATTTCCGACGATTCTTTTGGCATATTGTACCGGTACTTTGCGGGTACCCTGGACAAGCAGGATTGTGCTGGCAATAACCAACAGGAAGACAATCATTTCAACAATCATCATAATAAAACCACGCCCCTGCTCAGCCATCCGGCTGGCAAATTCCTGTGCCAGGGATTGCGGCAGGCGTGCGATAATACCGATCATGATAATCAGTGAAATACCGTTCCCGATTCCTTTGTCAGTTATCCGCTCACCAAGCCACATGATAAACATGGAACCTGCTGCCAGAACAATTGTAGAACTCAAATTAAAGGTAAATGCACTAACAAGAAAGGCCTGCTCAGGAAGTTGGAATCTCAGGTTGGCCAAATAAGCCCATCCTTGGAAAACCAAAATCACAACGGTCAGGTAGCGGGTCATCTGGTTGATTTTTCTTCTTCCAGACTCACCTTCTTTCTGTAGCCGCTGAATGTACGGAACTGCAAATCCCAGGAGTTGTATAACGATCGAGGCACTGATGTAAGGCATGATACCCAACGCAAAGATAGATGCATTAGAAAAAGCACCTCCGGAGAACATGTTCAGCAGTCCAAGAATCCCATCCGATGTCTGACTTTTTAAAGCTTCAAAAAAAACCGGATTTGGATCAATTCCCGGTAAAATAACGAATGACCCAAAACGGTAAACCATCAGGAATAACAGGGTCACACTTAACCGGGATCTTAAATCCTCAATTTTATATATGTTCTTAAGCGTCTCAATCAACTTTTTCATCAGAATCAGATTAATTCAGTAGTACCTTCCAACTTTTCAATGGCTTCTTTGGCTGTCTTGGAGAATGCATGCGCTTTAACATCCAATTTGCTTTTCAGTTCACCTTTGGCAAGGATTTTCACTTTGTCATTTTTACTGACAAAGCCTGCCTCCAAAAATGTCTGGAAATCAATGGATGTAAGGTTCATATCCTCGGCCAACTGCTGAAGAACACTGAGGTTAATGGCCTTGTATTCAACTCGATTGATATTCTTGAAACCAAATTTAGGCACGGCTCTTTGCAAAGGCATCTGTCCACCCTGGAAACTTCTTTTGGAAGAGTAACCAGAACGCGACTTTGCACCTTTGTGACCACGGGTGGAAGTTCCACCATGGCCGGATCCTTGTCCGCGACCAATCCGCTTTTCTTTCTTAATAGAACCTGTTGCAGGTTTTAAGTTATTTAATTCCATTTTCTTAAGAAATATTATTCGTTAACTTCTTCAACCTTCACCAAGTGCTGAAGCTTTCTAACCATTCCCATAATCTCGGGTGTTGACTCATGAATCTTAGGTTGATTCAATTTGTGCAGTCCGAGCGCATCGATAATTTTCTTCTGAGCTTTAGATGCGCCTATTTTGCTCTTAAATTGTGTAATACGAATTTTCATAATGCTTTAGATTTATCCGTTAAACACTTTATCCAGAGCCACACCACGGTGTTCTGCAACAGTGTATGCATCTCTCAGTTCGACCAATGCTTCGAATGTTGCCTTAACAAGGTTATGAGGGTTAGAGGATCCTTTGGATTTGGCCAGGATATCATGAATCCCTACACTCTCAAGAACGGCGCGCATAGCACCTCCGGCTTTTACTCCGGTACCTGAAGAGGCTGGTTTCAACAATACATTGGCACCTCCGAATTTCGCAGTCTGCTCGTGAGGAACAGTTCCGTGAATGATCGGAATCTTAACAAGATTTTTCTTAGCTGCATCCACGCCTTTGGCGATCGCTGCGGTAACCTCGCTGGCTTTTCCAAGACCCCAGCCAACAATACCGTCTTCGTTTCCGACGACGACAATTGCAGAAAAGCTGAAAGTTCTACCTCCTTTGGTAACTTTGGTGACCCGGTTGATTGCTACCAACCTGTCCTTAAGTTCGAGATCACTGGTTTTTACTTTTTTAATATTTTTCGCCATAACGGTTATATTTTTAAACCTCCTTCACGTGCAGCCTCTGCAACTGCTTTAACTCTACCATGATATAAGTTGCCACCACGATCGAAGCTGGCTGCAGTGATTCCGGCAGCAAGTGCCTTTTCAGCAGCCAATTTTCCGACCAACACAGCCTTTTCAGTTTTGGTTCCAACTTGAGAAGCGATTTCTTTGTTTAATGAAGAAACTGCCAACAAGGTTTTTCCCGCTACATCGTCTACAAACTGAACAGAAATCTGCTTGTTGCTCCGAAAGATACTCATGCGGGGAACCTCTGAGGAACCGGAAACAATTTTCCGGATTCTCATGCGAATTCTATCTCTTCTTTGAATTTTTGTGAGAGCCATAACTAAAAATCATTTATTTTTTAGAAGCCGATTTACCAGCTTTCCGACGTAGTACTTCTCCAACAAATTTAACACCCTTGCCTTTGTAAGGTTCCGGCATTCTGAATGACCTGATTTTAGCCGCAACATGTCCGATCAGTTGTTTGTCAGCACACTTGAGTGTGATAATCGGATTGGTTCGTTTTTCAGTAACAGCAACAACGCTAACCTCTTTCGGTAATTGTATGTAAGTGTGGTGAGAATGTCCCAAAACCAAATCTAAAATCTGATCCTGCGAATCTGCACGGTAACCGACACCAACCAGTTCGAGTTTAATTTCATAGCCTTTTGATACACCCTGAACCATGTTGTTCAGCAGTGAGCGGTACAAGCCGTGCATGGCACGGTGACGTTTTTGATCAGTTGGACGTTTGACCAGGATCTGGTTGTTTTCAACCACGATTTCAATGTCTTTGTCTACTTTCTGATATAGTGTTCCCAGGGCTCCCTTAACGGTGACAACATTTTCACTGTCTACGTTCAGCGTAACTCCGGCGGGTAAATCAATTGGAAGTTTTCCTATCCTTGACATAATAATCCTCCTTAATTAATAAACGTAACATAATATTTCACCGCCAACGTTCAAATCTTTGGCCTCTTTATCGGTAATTACACCTTTGGAAGTTGAGATGATGGCGATGCCCAAACCGTTCAATACCCTTGGGACATCGTCAATTCCGCAGTAGCGGCGAAGTCCCGGTTTAGAGATACGTTTTAGATTTTTGATTGCCGGTGTACCATCAGCAGGATGGTATTTCAAAGCAATTTTGATGCTTCCCTGGTAATTGACTTCTTCGTCAAATTTATAATTGAGTATATACCCCTTTTCTTTCAGAATTTTGGTAATCTCTTTTTTAATGTTTGAAGCAGGGATTTCCACGACCTTATGTTTTGCTTTGATAGCATTCCTGAGTCGGGTCAAGTAATCTGCAATAGGATCTGTCATTTGTATAATTTAAACGATTACCAACTTGCTTTCTTAACTCCGGGTATTAGGCCGCTTGAGGCCATTTCCCGGAACTGAATTCTTGAAACACCAAACTGGCGCATGT